>NZ_NKWE01000099.1:0-1633 GCF_006243315.1 Aeromonas sobria | reverse complement strand
CCCACACACCTGTACCCCCGCCCAGATATTGGCTGAGGAGCAACACTGGCTGCGCGACTGTGCCCGTGACGGCCAGCCCCGCGCTCACCTCTGGCAGGCACCCCGATGCCTGATTGTCACCCGCAAGGACACCCGCCTCCCCCATTACACAGCCGCCTGCGCACAGCTGGCCGCCGAAGGCTGGCCGGTGCATGTGCGTGACAGCGGCGGCACCGCAGTGCCTCATGGGGCGGGTATTCTTAACCTCTCTTTGCTGCTGCCGCGCACCACCACAGATCTGGCCCACTACTACCGGCTGTTGGGGGCGCCCTTGCTGACCCTGCTGGAGGAGTACGGCCTTGCGGGCAGCTATGACTTCGTGCCCGGCTCCTTTTGCGATGGCCAGTACAATCTGGTGATCGGGGGGCGCAAGATCACCGGTACCGCCCAGCGCTGGCTGGCGCCGGGGCAGGATCACCAGGGTGCCGTGTTGGCGCAAGCCATGCTACTGGTGGCAGGGGATGTGGATGAGGGTACCAAGATGGCGAGCCGCTTCTATGAGCTGGCAGGCGGCGAACTGCGCTTTATGACCGGCACCTCCACCACCCTGGCAAGCTGCATTGACTGGCGCGGTAGCGACCAGGCGTTGGTGGACAAGGTGCGAGCACGGCTGGATAGCCTGCTGAGCGAGGGGCTATCCCCTTCACCCTGACCTTCTCCCGGAGGGAGAGGGAAAATTCCCGCCATGGAAATAGCCCAGCGCACAAAAAAGCCACGACATCAGGTCGTGGCTTTGATTTATTAAGGCTCATCTTGCGGATCAAATCCCGCAACAGCACAACCAACTCAGGCAGTCTGCGGCTCAGGCTCGGACTCCGTATCGCTGTCTCGGTCCCGGCTAAAGTAGGCGCGGGTCTCGGCGATCACCACATGACGCAGGCCAATCAGGCCGATGAGGTTGGGCACTGCCATCAGGCCGTTAACAATATCGGCCAGCAACCAAATCATATCCAGATGGAGGAAAGCACCGCTCGCCACCAGCGCCAGATAGATAAAGCGGTAGGGCTTGATCGCCTTCACCCCGAACAGGTACTCGGTGCAGCGCTCGCCGTAGTAGTTCCAGCCAAGGATGGTGGTAAAGGCGAAGAACAGCAGACCAATGCTCACCAGATACTGGCCAATATGAGCATTCAATCCTTGGGCAAAAGCGGCGCTGGTCATGGCGGCGCCGCTCAAATCACCACCCCATACCCCGGTCACCACCAGCGTCAGGCCGGTCATGGTGCAGATGATGATGGTGTCGATGAAGGTGCCGGTCATGGAGACCAGCCCCTGCTCGACGCAGGAGTCAGTCTTGGCCGCCGCCGCCGCGATGGGCGCAGAGCCCAGCCCCGACTCGTTGGAGAAGACCCCCCGTGCCACCCCGGACTGGATCGCCAGCATGATGCTGGCACCGACGAAGCCACCAGTCGCCGCATGGCCGGTGAAGGCGCTCTCGATCACCAGCATGACAGCATCGGGCAGGGCACTGGCGTTGTTCACCAGCACCCCCAGACAGGCGACGATATAGAAGATGGCCATGAAGGGCACTACCTTGCTCGACACGCTGGAGATGGACTTGATACCCCCCAGGGTCACCAGCGCCACGATCAGG
>NZ_NKWE01000098.1:0-1527 GCF_006243315.1 Aeromonas sobria | reverse complement strand
CTCAGGGACTACTCGACTCGCTGTTCGAAATGTGCCGTTGTGCTATAGCTAATGGGATGGTCGCCCCTCCCCAAAACGGCATCTGAGTGCCAAAGTGGCGAATGTAAGTTCCCACTGATGAGAGAGGCGACCACCATGAAAGCTACGACTATCGGCATCGATCTGGCAAAACATCTCTTCCAATTACATGGCGTTGATCAACATGGCAAGACGACCCTCAAGCGACAGTTGAAGCGGGATCAGATGCTCTCATTCTTTAGCAATCTTCCTCCTAGCCTGATCGGCATGGAGGCATGCGGCAGTGCCCATTACTGGGCCAATAAACTGCAAGGAATGGGGCATACCGTCAAACTGATGGCGCCGCAGTTCGTGAAGCCCTATGTGAAGACCAACAAGAACGATGCTGCGGATGCAGAAGCTATCTGCGAAGCCGTCACCCGACCCAATATGCGGTTTGTGCCAATAAAAAATGGCGAGCAGTTAGCCGTGTTGTCGCTACATCGCGCAAGGCAAGGGTTCGTCAAAGCCAGAACGGCGCAAGCTAATCAAATCAGGGGTCTGCTGGCAGAACATGGCATCATTGTCCCTAAAGGTATTGCACACATTAGCCCACGATTGCCCGAGATCCTGGAGGACGCAGAGAACGACCTACCCGGAACTTTTCGTCAATTAATTGAGCGTTTAGGGGAGCACCTCAAAGAGCTCACCAAGCAGGTGAATGAACTGGAAGAGCAGATCTGGTGTTGGCACAAAGAAAACTCGGCAAGCCAGAAGCTGGCTAAGATGCCAGGTATTGGTCCTCTCACGGCCAGTGCACTGGTTGCGTCTATCGGCGATGCAAAGCAGTTCGAAAATGGCCGCCAGCTAGCAGCCTAGCTGGGCTTGGTACCCAAGCAATATTCCAGCGGCGGCAAGCCGACCCTATTGGGGATAAGCAAACGCGGTGACATCTATTTACGCACACTGCTGATCCACAGTGCTCGCGCCGTGCTCCGGGTCGCTGAGCGTAAGACGGGGTACGCAGGAAGCTGGCTTGCGGGGGTCATGGAGCGACGTAACCATAATGTAACGGTAGTGGCACTGGCCAACAAGAATGCACGCATCATCTGGGCATTACTTGCCCATGAGCGCGAGTACGATGCTGATTACGCAGTAGCGGCCTGAGCACAATAGTCAGCAAAAGAACTGTGTTTCATCGCAAGCGTGACAAAGTATCGAGTTAACAACCAGCGTTAGAAAGTACCACCGATTGCACGGGCGATCATGACGTGATGGCGAGGCAGGTCAGACCGAGACTGGCAAAACCCGACAGACACAGGGCACTAATAAGTGCGTTTAGCTGATAGAGGAGCCAGTCAGCGAATTCCATCAGGGATAGAGGCTGTTGCCTCGGTGAAATCCGGATCTATGGCTGCAATCTCAACCTGACTCACTTTCATTGATTGAGGGCTTGGCAAACCGGGGCAACCATCTATGTGTCAGCAAGCGGGCACGTACGGTGACGGTGGCTTATCGACAGCCCCCAAA
>NZ_NKWE01000097.1:0-534 GCF_006243315.1 Aeromonas sobria | reverse complement strand
TTTCTGAGGCGACCCCTCGTTGGAGTTCAGCACTATCGTCATACAGCGCCATCTGGGAGTGCTCGGGTGGGCTGATGGGGGGAAGGAGTGGAGTGCCTGCCCCAAGCTGCTTCAGATGCTCATAGAGGACTACCTTTCAATGTCTGGGGTGGAGAGAGAGGCCCTGAGCGCGGAAATTGGCAGGAGCGCGGAGGTGCGCGATCTTCTGGCCCGCCAGAAGCGGGGCCTAGACCCTGCTCCTGCACCGAAACGCAACCATGGCCCAAGACTGGGGTAAGCCGTTACAGCTACAGGCTACAGGTAGGTGAGCTGCGGCCAAATCAAAACGCCAATTCGAAACATCAAAAGTGCAAATTGATTTCANNAAACTGGGGCCGGTGGCCCCACTTTCCCGCCATCGAGGCGGCTTATCTGATCGGGTGCACCTCGACGGGCAGAGCAAGATATCGAAACAGGCCGCAGGATGCAAAAACAGGTCTAAACCATATCCCGCAGAATCCGGCCCTAAAAACGCCTCAGAAGCGTTGCAAACTT
>NZ_NKWE01000096.1:0-1659 GCF_006243315.1 Aeromonas sobria | reverse complement strand
CCAGAAGGTGAGTGAACCACGGTTAATCAAAGACTTGTTGTATTGAGGCCAGTTGGTGATGGGGTGAAGCGACGTGCCCATGATGCAGACTTGAAGAGGATGGTGGTGATCAGATCACCGCGCCCTCAGTTAGTTCCATTCAAGTTGCATCGATTTGGGCAACAACGCCCAGCAGAACGAGAACGGCGGGCAAAGCCTTTACTGAAAGAGCTGGAGATCTGGTTACGGGATAGGATGTCCTCCCTCTCGCGTCACTCCGAGTTGGCCAAGGCCTTCGCCTATGCCTTGAATCAGTGGTCAGCACTGACGTACTACGCCGAAAACGGTTGGGTAGAGGTGGACAACAACATCGCGGAGAATGCGCTACGGCTGGTGAGCTTGGGGCGAAAGAACTTCCTGTTTTTTGGCTCTGATCATGGCGGTGAACGGGGTGCCTTGTTGTACAGCTTGCTCGGCACCTGCCGGTTGAATGGGGAGGATCCGGAGCATTACCTGCGGCATGTACTGAATGTGATCGCAGACTGGCCGGTGAACCGGGTCAGTGAACTGCTGCCCTGGCGTGTTGCTCTACCTACTGAATAACCTGCCGCACCTGTCAATACGGCCTTCGCTGGACGCTTACCAATATGGAGGGGCACAAGGAGCTGTTGGGCCTGTGGCTGGCAGAGACCGAAGGGGCAAAGTTCTGACTATCGGTCCTGACCGAGCTGAAGAATCGCTGCCTGGAAGACATCCTGATCGCGTGTGTGGATGGTATCAAGGGCTTACCAGATGCAATTGCCGTGGAGTATCCCCAGACCAAGGTGCAACTGTGTATCGTCCACATGGTCCGCAACTCGTTGCGCTACGTGTCCTGGAAGGACTACAAGGCGGTGATGGCGGACTTGAAGTAGCTCTACCAGTCTGCGACGGAACGTGAGGCTCAGCAGGCGCTGGCGGCTTTCGGTGAACACTGGGATAGCTAGTACCCGCAGATAGCCCGTTCCTGGCAGAGTAACTGGGCCAATCTGATCACGCTGTTCGATTATCCCCCCGCGATCCGGAAGGTGATTTACACCACCAATGCGATCGAGTCGCTAAACAGCGTGCTGCGCAAAGCGACCAAACAAAGGAAGCGGTTTCCGACCGATGAGTCGGCGCTCAAAGTAGCGTTTCTCGCGGCGTTGTTGCCCAAATCGATGCAACTTGAATGGAACTAACTGAAGGCGCGGTGATCTGATCACCACCATCCTCTTCAAGTCTGCATCATGGGCACGTCGCTTCACCCCATCACCAACTGGCCTCAATACAACAAGTCTTTGATTAACCGTGGTTCACTCACCTTCTGGGTTGATGCCGAGGCCATGAGCACCTGGTTTCACCACGACCATCATGGGCGGCGGGGCCGCAGCCAGCTTTACACTGACCAGACCATCTGTACCTTCCTGATGCTCAAGGGGATTTTCAACCTCACGCTGCGGGCCACTCAGGGACTACTCGACTCCCTGTTCGAGTTGATGAATGTGCCGTTGTGCGCACCGGACTATAGCTGTGTCAGCAAGCGAGCACGCACAGTGACGGTCGCTTATCGACAGCCCCCAAAGGGACGCATTACCGACTTGGTTATCGACTCAACCGGGCTGAAGGTGTTTGGTGAAGGCGAGGGGAAGGTCAGAAAAC
>NZ_NKWE01000095.1:0-757 GCF_006243315.1 Aeromonas sobria | reverse complement strand
GGCGTTGTTGCCCAAATCGATGCAGCTTGAATGGAACTAACTGAGGGCGCGGTGATCTGATCACCACCACCCTCTTCAAGTCTGCATCATGGGCACGTCGCTTCACTCCATCACCAACTGGCCTCAATACAACAAGTCTTTGATTAACCGTGGTTCACTCACCTTCTGGGTTGATGCCGAGGCCATGAACAACTGGTTTCACCACGACCATCATGGGCGGCGGGGCCGCAGCCAGCTTTACACTGACCAGACCATCTGTACCTTCCTGATGCTCAAGGGGATTTTCAACCTCACTCTGCGGGCCACTCAGGGACTACTCGACTCCCTGTTCGAGTTGATGAACGTACCGCTTTGTGCCCCCGATTACAGCTGTGTCAGCAAGCGAGCACGCACAGTGACGGTCGCTTATCGACAGCCCCCAAAGGGACGCATTACCGACTTGGTTATCGACTCAACCGGGCTGAAGGTGTTTGGTGAAGGCGAGTGGAAGGTCAGAAAACACGGCGCCGAGAAGCGGCGAGTCTGGCGCAAGTTGCATCTGGCAGTAGACCCGGTGACTCACGATATCGTGGCAGCGGAAGTGTCGTTGGAAAATGTCCATGATGCCGAGGTGTTGCCGACCTTGCTCAACCCACTGCGGCGCAAGCTGGGACGTGTTTATGCGGATGGCGCCTATGACAGCAAAGCCAGCCATCAGCTTATCTCGCGCAAAGGGGCGACAGCCTGTATCCCGCCTCGCAAGAACGCTGGGCTATGG
>NZ_NKWE01000094.1:0-13047 GCF_006243315.1 Aeromonas sobria | reverse complement strand
GGGTGCAGTTGGCGAGCATTCTGAGCATCCAGCGCAGCTGGAAGGGGTCGGCGGTGGGGCGTACCGTGAAGGGGGCATGCTTTTGCAGCATCCACTTGGCGGCCTTGAGGGGGATGCCGGGGGCGGCCCAGGGGGCCGCATAGCCGGGGGATATCTGCCCGGCGTTGGCGTGGCTGGTTTCAAGGGCAACGCCCCCCTGCCGCTCCAGCAGGGTGACTTGATGCCCCGCCTTGGCCAGATACCAGGCACTGGTTACTCCGATCACGCCGCCACCGAGTATGACAATCTTCATACCGTCTTTCCTTGACTGATGTTCTGATGTGGCCACCACCTTAATCAGCTGCCACAGGATATTCAACCGCTCTGCGCAGGATTGGGATCTTCATCTGCCGCTATCGAACTGGCTGGTGTTTGTGGTGCTAAAAGGGCGATGCCCCAGTTATATGTTGTGTGTGGCCTAAATATGGCCAAGGGGCCTGTGGTACGTCATTCGCTGGAGCGTGGGGAAATCACTGCCAGCAGGGCGGGGGGCAAGCCTGGCAACGGGAGGATAGCGAAGCAAGGTATTGGCATGGCAGGCCGGTGTATTTTGATGGTGGTCGCCGAGTTGATTGCAGACTGGCCTTCCAACGCGTTGTGGTGACAGTACCTGCTTTATCGGGGCTATGAGGTAAAAGCGGCTTTTGTTGACTAACTTAATATTTAAGAGCGTGTAAATCGACTCATTCTATTCAGCATAACGTAGAAAATAGCACCGCATGGGATGTGGATAATGAACAATGAGCATGCAGGGACGAGCACAATTTCGTTGCAGGTAGATCTTCGCCAAGTGGTGTATGCCCTGTCGGCGTCACTCGATTTGGTGGGGATCGGTGATGTGGCTCATGGTAAGCGGGTCGGGATCATGGCTGCAGAATGTAGCCGGAACTTGGGAATGGATAATGTTGAACGCTGCTTGTTGTTCGAGTTAGGAGTGCTGCACGACATCGGTGTCTCCTCGACTATGACTCACCATCACCTTGTTAGCGAGTTCGATTGGGAGTCGTCCCAGCGCCACTGTGAGGTGGGATATCAACTACTCAAGGACTTTCGACCGCTGGCCCCTCTGGCTCTGCCCATCCGTTATCATCACACCCACTGGCATCAGCTGTGCAAGCTGCGTGAAGTCGATGGCAAGGTCGCTCTTCAGGCGAACCTTATCTTTCTGGTGGATCGCTGTGATGCGCTGGCAGCACCCTATTATGGTGATGGCACACTGTTGCTGCATACCGGTGACATTCGCGCAAAATTGCAGTCATGTAGCGGCGAGTTTTTTGCCCCCGAGCTGGTGGATGCCTTTTTGGACACCTCCCGTGCGGAAGCGTTCTGGCTGCAACTGGAAGCGAGAGCCATCAATGATTACATGTTGGAAATGTTGCGGGAGCGGGAACCTTGCTTGACCTCCAATGGAGAACTGAAAGCGCTGGCGCGGATCTTTTCCGGCATTGTTGATGCCAAGAGCCCCTTTACCATGGCCCACTCCCTGGGGGTTGCTCGTGTGTCACGTTTGTTAGCCGAAGATATGGGGGTCAGTGCGACTCATTGCGACATGCTCGAAATCGCGGGGTTATTGCACGATTTGGGCAAGCTCAGGGTGCCGGACGAAATTTTGGATAAACCCGGCCGTCTGACGGGGGCCGAGCGTGCCGTTATCAATACCCACAGCTTCGAAACTTACCAGATCTTGCGCCATATCGAGGGATTTGAAGAGATCGCCTGTTGGGCTGCCTATCACCACGAAGAGCCTGATGGAGAGGGCTACCCATTCCATCTGCCCGCCTCTGCTATGGCATTGGAGGCACGCATTTTACGGGTTGCAGATATTTTTCAGGCGATGGTGCAGGATCGGCCTTATCGGCGCGGTCTGCCCACAGGTGAGGCGCTTGCCTTTATGTTGCAACTGGCCGGTCAGGGGCGCGTCGATCCTGCAGTGGTTGCGGTCCTCGCTGATAATCTGCCAGCAATGATGCAGGCGGCTATTCCGGTTGCCAAAGCGGTTGATTTATATGACCACTAACGTGCGGGGGGCGGCGCACACCTAACCGCGAGCCAGCTATGCTTGCAATAAGCTGTACATAGCGCTTGCAGCAATGAGCGCATCAGGCCAGCGTTACTGACCACAATAGGGGAGTCGATATGGAATCGCTAAAAGCCCAAGATTATATGCAAAGCAGGCCCATTACCTTCACTGCCGACATGATGGTGCAGTCTGCGGTCGAAAAATTTTTGAACAGTCATCAACTGGGCGGCCCGGTGGTGGATGAGAAGGGGCATTTGATCGGCTGGATCTCGGAGCAGGATTGTATTGCTGTGATGCTCAAGGAGGCCTATCACTGCGAGCAAGTAGCGCAGGTCAAGGATGTGATGCGCAACGAGGTGCTGACGGTCGGACCCGATACCAGCATTCTGGCGCTGGCAGAGATGATGATGGGGCAAAAGCCGAAGATCTATCCGGTGGTGCAGGATGGACGGCTGCTCGGGGTGATCAACCGCCACAACGTGATGCAAGCCATTCACGCCCAGCTTAGCAGTTGTTTTGTCCACCATTCCCACGGCTGATCCCCAGATATCCTCTTCCTCAAAGCAGGCTTCGGCCTGCTTTGGCTATATTGGGGCATCAATTCGCGATCATGTATGCCACCACGTAATAGTGTTCCAATTCGTGCACTGATCATCAGTGGCACATCCCGGCCGCTAGGCTTGCATGATGTTAGGGCTTGCACCTGTGTCACTCGCTCTTTAGGATCTGCCGCAGCTTATCGATATGGCCCTTTGTCGGGCTCTCATTTAAGGAATTCGTACCTTGTCTCTCTCTATCGAGGCGCTGCGCCGCCGCCTTTCCGCCTGCATGAACCTCGACGCACGTCGTCTCTCCAGCCGTCTGCACGGGGTCAAGAAACTGCCGGAGGCTAAGCAGACTGCTGTGCTTGAGACCATTGCTGCTGATCTGGACAGCGCACAGGCGCGCTATCAGTCGCGTCTGACCGGTGTGCCCAAGGTCACCTATCCAGCCAACCTGCCGGTCAGTCAGAAGCAGGGGGAGATCGCCAAAGCGATCAGTGAACATCAGGTGGTGATCATCGCCGGGGAAACCGGTTCGGGCAAAACCACCCAGATCCCCAAGATTTGTCTGGCCCTCGGGCGCGGGGTGAAGGGCTTTATCGGCCACACCCAGCCGCGCCGCTTGGCGGCCCGAACCGTGGCTGCGCGTATTGCCGAGGAGATGGAGTCCGAGCTGGGTCAATATGTGGGTTACAAGGTGCGCTTTACCGATCAGGTGAGCGAGCAGACCCACATCAAGCTGATGACAGACGGTATTTTGCTGGCAGAGATCCAGAATGACCGGATGCTCACCCAGTACGACACCATCATCATCGATGAAGCGCACGAGCGCAGTCTCAACATCGACTTCATTCTGGGTTACCTCAAGCAACTGCTGCCACGGCGCCCGGATCTCAAGGTGATCATCACCTCGGCCACTATCGATCCGCAGCGTTTCTCTCGCCATTTCAACAAGGCGCCGGTGATCGAGGTCTCCGGCAGGACCTATCCCGTTGATGTGCGTTATCGCCCCCTTGCCAGTGATAAAAGTGAAGGGTTGGAGGAGCGCGACGAGCTGCAGGGGATCTTCGACGCGGTAGAAGAGCTGGCCCGTGAAGGGCTGGGGGACATCCTGATCTTCATGAACGGTGAGCGGGAGATCCGTGATACCGCCGATGCCTTGCGCAAGCTCAATCTGCGCGACACTGAGGTGTTGCCGCTCTACGCCCGTCTCTCCAACGCCGAGCAGAACAAGGTGTTCCAGCAGCATGCAGGACGGCGTATCGTGCTCGCCACCAACGTGGCAGAGACCTCACTCACAGTGCCGGGCATCCGCTATGTCATCGATCCGGGTACTGCCCGGATCAGCCGTTACTCCTGGCGTACCAAGGTGCAGCGTCTGCCTATCGAGGCGGTCTCCCAGGCCAGTGCCAACCAGCGTAAAGGGCGTTGTGGCCGGGTGGCGGACGGTATCTGTATCCGGCTTTACTCGGAGGAGGACTTCAACAGCCGTCCGGCCTTTACCGATCCCGAGATCCTGCGTACCAACCTGGCGTCGGTCATCTTGCAGATGCTGGCGCTGGGGCTTGGCAATATGGAAGCCTTCCCCTTCGTTGAGCCACCCGAGTCGCGTCATATCAAGGATGGCCTGACGCTGCTCAAAGAGCTGGGGGCAGTACGTGAACTGCCGGCCCGTGAATCACAAGGGCAGGAGCTGGAAGCCAAACTGCAACTGACCGATACCGGTCGTCAGCTGTCGCGCATTCCCCTGGATCCCCGTCTGGCGAAGATGGTGATCACCGCAGCGCAAACCGGTTGTTTGAGTGAGGTGATGGTGATCACCGCCGGTCTCAGTATCCAGGACCCTCGCGAGCGGCCGATGGAGAAAAAGCAGGCCGCCGACGAGCAACACAGACGGTTTGAAGACAAAGACTCGGATTTTCTCGCCTTCGTGAATCTGTGGAACTACCTCAAAGAGCAGCAGGATCTGCTGGGCAGCAACCCGTTCCGTCGCATGTGCCAGAAGGAGTTTCTCTCCTCCCTGCGGGTTCGTGAATGGCAGGATATCCACTTCCAGTTGCGCCAGACGGTGAAAGAGTTGGGTTTTAAAGCCAACCATGAACCGGCAGACTTCAAGACGGTGCACTGCGCGCTGTTGACCGGGTTGCTAAGCCATATCGGTAACAAGGATCTGGAAAAACCGGAGTTTCTCGGCGCGCGCAACGGCCGTTTTCACCTCTTCCCGGCTTCGGGTCTGTTCAAGAAGCCGCCCAAGTGGGTGATGGCCGCCGAGCTGGTGGAAACGTCACGGCTCTACGCCCGGGTCAACGCCAAGATCGAACCGGAATGGGTGGAGCCGCTGGCGGCGCATCTGATTAAATTGCACCACAGCGACCCACACTGGTCGAAGAAAAATGGCGCCGTGATGGCCAAGGAGAAGGTCACCCTCTATGGTCTGACCCTGGTCAATGAGCGGACCATCAACTTCAGCACCCTGGATCCGGCCCTGTGCCGTGAGTTGTTTATTCGCCGCGCGCTGGTGGAGGGGGATTTCGAGACCCGTCACCGCTTCTTTGGCGAAAACCGCAAGTTGCTAGCCGAGGTGGAGGCGCTGGAGCACAAATCCCGTCGCCGCGACATTTTGGTGGATGATGAGGATCTGTTCCGCTTCTACGATGCCCGTTTGCCGGAGGGGGTGATATCAAGCCGCCACTTCGACAAATGGTGGAAGGAGGCCCACAAGCAGGATCCCGAGCTGCTCAACTTCGAGAAAGAGATGTTAATGAAGGGCGATGCGGCCCACATCAGTGATCTTGATTATCCCAACTTCTGGCAGCAAGGGCGGCTCAAGCTCAAGTTGAGCTATCAGTTTGAACCGGGGGAGGCGGCCGATGGCGTCACCCTGCATATTCCGTTGCCGCTACTGAATCAGGTCGACGTGCAGGGGTTTGAGTGGCTGATCCCCGGGCTGCGCCATGAGCTGTTGGTCGCGCTGATCAAGTCGATGCCAAAGCCGATGCGCAAAAACTTCGTACCGGCGCCCAACTATGCCGATGCGCTGCTGGCCAGCCTTAATCCCGAGCAGGGGCCGCTGTTGGACGAGATGGAGCGCCAATTACGGCGGATGACCGGTGTCACAGTGCCTCGCGAGTCGTGGGACTGGAATGCGGTGCCCGATCACCTGAAGCTCACCTTCCGGGTGGTGGATGACAAGCACAAACAGGTGGCGGAAGGGAAAGATCTGGACGCGCTGAAAGAATCCCTGCGTGGCAAGGTGCAGGAGACCTTGTCGCAAGTTGCGGATGACGATATCGAACAATCCGGCCTGACCCTCTGGAGCTTTGGCGAGTTGCCGCAGGAGTACAGCCAGAAGCGGGGCGGTTTCGAAGTGAAGGCTTATCCGGCGCTGGTGGATGAGAAAGACTCGGTCTCCATTCAGCTGGTGGAGAGTCCGGTGGCCCAGCAACAACTGATGTGGGCAGGTCAGCGCCGGCTGGTGCTGCTCAACGTGCCTTCTCCCATCAAGTACCTGCAAGAAAAGCTGCCCAACAAGGCCAAGCTGGGGCTCTATTTCAACCCGTTTGGTAAGGTGGCCGAACTGATCGATGACTGTATTGCCTGCGGTTGCGACAAGTTGATCGCCCAGCATGGTGGATTGGCATGGGATGAGGCCGGTTTTGAGGGGCTCAAAGAGTTTGTCCGAGCCGAGCTCAACGATGCCGTGGTGGAGGTGGCCAAGCAGGTAGAGGCAGTGCTGACCCTCTCCCATGAGATCAAGAAGCGGCTCAAGGGCAAGATGCAGCTCGATACCGCGTTTGCCATGTCAGATATTCAGCTCCAGCTCGACAAATTGATCCATAAAGGCTTTGTGACCGAGACCGGCTGGCAGCGGCTGCCGGACTTGTTGCGTTACTTGCGCGCCATTGAGCGCAGGATGGAGAAGCTGGCCATCGATCCCAACCGGGATCGGGTCTACATGCTCAAGGTGCAGAGCGTGGAGAGCGATTACAAGGGGCTGCTGGCCAAGATCCCCAAATCCCAGCTGGTACCGACCGAGGTGGCCAATATCCGCTGGATGATCGAGGAGCTGCGGGTGTCATTTTTTGCCCAGAATCTGGGGACCCCCTATCCGGTTTCAGATAAACGGGTGCTTAACGCCATTGCGCAGTGCTAAGCTGCTATCTGTCTGTTTTAACAGCGTGATATAGAGCATGAGAAGGGGCTGCTGTGTGGCGGCTCCCTTCCTCTGGGGATCAGGAGGCAAGGATGCTGGGGATCTGGTTAGGTGTCGCACAGGTGATGATCAGCGGCTATCAACCCATTGCGGAACACACATGGGTGCAATTAAACCCGGAATACTACCCATTGGCGCGTACCCCGCCTGCGATGTTTGTTGCCTGGCGCGGCAATCAGTTTCCGCCTTTGGCTCAAAAGCAGAAACAGGGTCGCTGGCAGATCCTGTTTCCTGCCAGATTAGTGCCCCCCTTTGATCTGTTCGAGGGGGAGGCGCAGCTTTCCAAAACCTATCTGGCAAGGTTGCAGCGTATCGATGAGATGGCCTATGGGGTCGCGCCCGGCCAGGCCGTTGCCATGATGCGGCATGGGAGTCGTTCACCGGTTGATGTTGATACTGCGCAGTCTGCGACCCCTTTTATCGCCGAGTTTCATATCCCCCAAGGGGCGTTTGGCGGCATTGATATTCCCATCCCCGCTGACAATAGCGAACCCCTGCTGGCAACGCTGGGGCTGACGCCTGCCGACATGACGCTGGCCAGTCCCGTGGCTGAGTCATCAGTGACCAGCGATACCATGCTCACCCTCTCTGCTCCGGCAGCGGGTATGCAGCATACGGTGTGCCATCAGGTCGCCGCGGGCGAGACCCTGTGGCGCATTGCCAATCAGTTATCCAGTGCCCAAGGGGCGGATACCTATAGCTATTTGCTGGCGCTGGTAGCCGAAAATCAGGGGCGGCTCGGTAACAGCATCCATGTCAGGACGGGGGATGGACTTTATTGCCCTCGCGCCGAGACACTGGCGCAGTTTGATGCCCTGAGTCCGGCCCAGCGCCAGCAGCAATTTGCCCGCCTGGAGCAGGGGCCGCGGAGGTAAGGGGCATCTACCTTGTATCCCTATTTAGCCCGTGGTAGTATTCGCGCTCGTTTTGCGAGGTGTTGACCGGTCGCAGTCAACACCATAAATTCATCTTAAAAGAGATACACACTATGTCTTTCGTATTCCAAGCTGAAGTCCGTACTGACCTGGGGAAAGGTGCGAGCCGCCGCCTGCGTCACGCTGACCAAGTTCCTGCCATCATCTACGGTGCTGGTAAAGAAGCGCTGTCCATCGCTGTTGACCACAAGAAAATTGTTCTGGCTCAAGAGAAGCCGGAATTCTATGAGTCTGTATTGACCATGGTTATCAATGGCGAAGAAGTTAACGTAAAAGTGAAAGCTATCCAGCGTCACCCTGTACGTTACAAGCTGGTTCACCTGGACTTCGTTCGCGTTTAATCGCGAGCTATTCAGTTGAAGAAAAAGCCACTCTCAGGAGTGGCTTTTTGCTATCTGGTAGTTAATAACGCCAGCCAGCAGTGACCCGAAGCATGAGGTGCCGGGCGGTGCTAGTTGATCCAGGCTATCTCAATTGACCGAGTGCTTGCTGGCAACGCTGTTCGGCAGCATCCAGCTCCAGCAGTACCATCCTGATATCTTCCATCTGCTGTTGCAGCGTCTCCCGCTTCTCTGCGACCAGCCCCAGCATGGTCTGCAGCTGGCTGCGGCTGCTCTTGTCGGCATCGTAGAGATCAAACAATTCGCGGATCTCCGCCAGACTGAAACCAAGCCGTTTGCCACGCAAGGTGAGCTTGAGGCGTACCCGATCCTGCTTGCTGTAGATCCGGGTCTGACCCTCTCTGCCTGGTTCCAGTAGACCCTGATCTTCATAGAAGCGAATGCTGCGCGTTGTAATATCAAATTCCCGGGCCAGCTCACTGATGCTGTAGCGCCGTTTATCATCCTTGCTCTTGTTCATACAGGCTTCTTGGCGAACGTTCCTGATGGGCACCTTACCTAAACGTAAACGGCACTGCAACTCTTGTTCCATCGCGCCAGACCGCCTATGTTATGGCCATGTATCAAGGAAGGATCTGCAGATGGATATTGTGATTGTGGCGGCAAAGCGTACCCCCATGGGGGCATTTCAGGGGGCCTTGGCCGCGATGACGGCCCCTGAGCTGGGGGCCTGCGCCATTGCGGCGGCACTGACTCAAAGCGGGCTTGATCCTGCGCAGATCGATGAAGGGTTCATGGGTAACGTGCTGGTTGCAGGGATGGGCCAAGCGCCAGCCAGACAGGCGCTGTTGAAGGCTGGGCTGCCTGCTAGTGTACCCGCCACCACGGTCAACAAGGTGTGCGGTTCAGGCATGAAGGCGGTGATGCTGGCGGCAGACTCCATTCGCCTGGGAGATAACCGGGTGGTGGTGGCGGGCGGAATGGAGAGCATGAGCCGCGCGCCCTATTTGCTGGAGAATGCTCGCAGCGGCTTTCGGATGGGTCATCAGCAGGTGCTGGACCACCTGTTTCTTGATGGCTTGCAGGATGCCTATGATGGCCAGCTGATGGGCGTGCATGCCCAGCACAGTGCGGATCATGCCGGGCTGACCCGCAGCGCCATGGATGCGTTTGCTCTGGCATCATTGCAACGGGCTCGTCAGGCGCAGCAAGCGGGCTCTTTTGCCATGGAGCTGGCGCCGTGTTATCGCGATGGCCAGCTGTTGCTGGCCGAAGATGAACAGCCGGGCAAGGGGCGACCGGATAAAATACCTACCCTGAAACCGGCGTTTGGCAAGGGCGGAACCATCACAGCGGCCAATTCGAGCTCAATCTCGGATGGCGCAGCGGCGCTGATCTTGATGGATGGCGCTACCGCGCGCGCGCGGCAGATACCGGTGCTGGCACGGATTGTCGGTTATCAGAGCCATGCAGCGTTGCCTGCCGAGTTTACCTCTGCACCTATCGGCGCAATATCACGCTTGCTTGAACGGTTGGCCTGGTCGGTGGACGAGGTGGATCTGTTCGAGATCAACGAGGCCTTTGCCATGGTCACCATGCTGGCCATGAGCGGTTGTGGCATTCCTCATCACAAGGTCAATGTGCATGGCGGGGCTTGTGCGCTGGGGCATCCGCTGGGAGCGAGCGGCGCGCGTATTCTGGTGACGCTGATCACTGCGTTGAGACAAGGGGGCTTGCGTCGGGGGGTGGCTACCCTCTGTATCGGTGGCGGGGAGGCGACCGCCATCGCGGTTGAAGTCATTTAACCGGGGCGGTCATCGCTTGCCACTGTTCATTAACCCAGGCGGTTGCCGTCAGGTAGAGGTGACTCACCTTGTCCTCATTGAGCCCTAACTGCGCTGTCTTGGCGGTGATCCGCGACCAGTTGGCATTTTCATAATCTTCACAAAACGCCAGATAAAAACCGAGGTTGCCTTGGCGTTTCAGCAACGCCAGCCGGATATCTTCGACTAAGGGGATAGTCCCCAGTAGCTTGTCCATGGGTTGTTCCATCAACACATCCAGCAAAGAGAAAAGGCCGGTAATAAAGGCTTGTTGTGACTGCTGGGCCGGGGCATGGGCATGGGCGAGCAGCTCGCAGAAACGTGCTCTGATCAGCGACATCTGGTAGAGCTCGGCGCTCTTGCCCTTACCTGCACTGGTGGTGGCGATCAGCGAAACAAAACGTTTTAGCTGGGTGTCACCGAGGTAGATGGCTGCCTGGCGAAACGAGGAGATAGGGTTGCTCTGCCCTTTGAGGTGGTTGACGTAGCGTAGCAGCTTGAGCGAGAGGGACACATCCTGGCTCAATAACTGTTCAATCCGGTTAAAGTCCGGATCGGCTTCGTTGACCACATTGAGCAACTGCATCACCACGACTTGGGCTGGTGCCATGGTGGCCTGCTTGACCATCTCTGGGCGGCTAAAGAAAAAGCCCTGGAACAGCTGGATCCCCATGCTTTTGACCCGTTCGAACTCGGCCTTGTCCTCCACTTTTTCTGCCAGATAGGTTAATCCAAGTGATGTATGACGTTGGATAAACACCTTGATCATCAGCAACGACGTGGCACGCAAATCAAACTTGATGATATGGATAAAGGGGAGAAAACGCTCCCAATCCGGCGACATGGTGAAGTCATCGAGCGCCAGCTGATAACCCAGTTTGTGCAGCTGTTTCACCTTTTCCAGCAACGCATCATCCGGCGGCGAGTCTTCCAGAATTTCGATCACTACTTTTTCGGGCGGCAGGCACTCTGCCAAGCCTTCCAACAGCAGTGAGTGAGGGAAGTTGATAAAGCAGGGCAGGCCACCCAGCAGCTGATCGATGTTCTGTTGCAGGAATTGTTCGACCACCAGACGCGAGGTTGCCTGCTGGGAGGAGATACCAGGGAAGACGTTATTCAGACTATCGCGAAAGAGCAGCTCATAGGCATAAGTATTGAGGTCTCTATCGAGTATTGGCTGCCTTGCTACGTAGGAATACATGCCTTGCTCCAGTATGGGTACTGGGTTGAGTTTATGGTGTAGCAGAACACTATGCCAGTGCTCACCATATGGAGTAAGGCAATAATTGGCATAGTGTTTTTCTGCAGGGAAGGAATTTAGAAGAGATAGCTCAATTGATCGCCAACCAGGCATCGTCGTGCGCTGAAACAATTTTCGGGGACAAAAAAAGAGCGCCTGGCGGCGCTCTTTCAAATCGGTCAAGCATCAGAACTTCATGTTGAAGCCAACAGACGCCAGGAATGCATCGCCATGGGAAGTACCGACCCAGTGCGGGTTTGTTTGGCTTGCAGGGCCATGAGTAACAAGACCTTCATCAACGTCAACTTTCTTGCCATCGATATAGGTCAGGCCGAAGTCCAAGCTCATATCCGGGTTGAAGTGGTAAGTTGTACCGGCGCTATACCAGATACGATCAGAGTCAGGAATGCTCAAGCTGCGATATTCAGCTTCGATCGGGGTCTTGTCATAAGCAAAGCCCAAACGCGCTTCCCAAGCAGGGTTGATGTACCAAGTACCTCCGATGGCATAACGAGTAGAGTCTTTGAATTTCTCATCCTTTTGCAGACATATACCATCTTTGCATTGAGAACTGGTTGCCTTCAGTTCTTCAAATGCACTCCAATCGGTCCAGTTGACGGAGTAGTGAACGGCAAACTGCTGGTTCAGGCGGTGATAACCGGCAAACTCGGCTTGAGCAGGCAAATCAAGCTTCAGATTGCCATCAACGGTTTTGTAACCCGATCTAGTGCCATTAAAATCACCATCGAAGCTGAGATCTACTTGGGAGCGGTAGGTCAGCGCAAAGCGATGATTTTCATTAACTTCATAGAGAGTGCCAACGTTCCAGCCAAAGCCCCATGTATCACCTTTAAGACTTGAAATATTTTTATCTGCACTATGAGGAATGCCTGTTCCGCCCTGACTCGTCGGGCGAGACAGCGCAGGAGCCAAGGCTCCGGCATAACGATTTAATTCGGCGGAACCGTAAACGGCATTAATCCCCGCGCCGATACTGAATTGCTCATTGATTCGATATGCAATGTTGGGGTTGATATTCAAAGTAATGAGGGAGGTATCACCTGCCCCTGCACCAGCCGCGAAACTCTTGTCGTATTCAGTAGACAAACCGTAGTTGGAGAAGAGGCCGATACCCCAAGCCCACTGGTCATTTAACGGTTGAATAAAGTAAGAGGCGGGAACAAAGGCTGCGGGAGCAATGCCAGATGCGCTGGCAGGAACGACACCGGCGACTTTGCCTTCAACATCCACATCCGGCTTGATATAGGTGCCGGAGACGGAGACCGCCATCTTGTCGAAGGTGGTCATGGCTGCCGGGTTACGGGCCAGCACGGAGGCGTTATCGGCGATGGCTGCTTCGCCTGCATAGGCGCGACCCAGACCGGAGGCTGAGTGCTCGTTCAACTGGAATGCCGCAGCATGGACTTGACCGGTGGCCAGTGCGATGGTGGCGGCAATCAGGCTCTTCTTGAAAATAGTTGTCGTCATGGAGTTCTCTCTTGTAGGCAGATTTTTTTGCCAATGAAGGCTGCACGTCCGGTGCAGATCACGGCAAAATCCGTTTTTATTTCAGCTTCTTCTTGTCAATTCTGGTTCGATTCTATGGATCTGGTAGGAGGTAAGAAATCAGACCAGTGACAGCAGAATACATAAAAGTGACTACTGTGTTAATCATTTGTTTTAACTTGCTGTTTAATTCATCACTTTCAAGGGGTAACGCCGGATTATTGACCGAGATAACCGATCCCGGTCACAAAAATAATTTTACTGATTTTTCGGAATTTTGAGGCAAATCAGGGCGTTGTTGCCCAAATCGATGCAGCTTGAATGGAACTAACTGAGGGCGCGGTGATCTGATCACCACCACCCTCTTCAAGTCTGCATCATGGGCACG
>NZ_NKWE01000093.1:0-29197 GCF_006243315.1 Aeromonas sobria | reverse complement strand
GGTTTTCGGGGGGATTACCATTGTTCAATTGTCGCCGTCACGTACTTCATTCCCACTTCTGCCAGCACAGTGCTCAGTTTTTACATTTAGCTTCGGCGGAAAAACATGAGCGCCTCCACAGTTAGGGCTAGGCCAAATTACCTCTTCGCGCCTATCAATCAACAAGCTCATAACATCTGAAGTCGACTTTTTTATGATCCTGAATTCGGCCTTATATAAGGTGAGAACACAACATCAAAAAAAGCATAAATACATAAATGTGACTTTAAGAAATCATAAATTCAGAATAAAAAACTAATTTTAAAGCCATTGCGGATTTAAATTCCATTGCAACCACCAATACCTATAGTGGCCGTTGAACGCCGCAACCGTGGCTAAACGCTGTGACACGGACGGTTTTCCTTAAACACACAACACAACCTGTTCTGAGGAGATCACCATGGGTGATGCATTGGGGCTTATCGAAACCAAAGGTCTGGTGGCCTGCATTGAAGCCGCGGATGCGATGTGCAAATCCGCCAACGTTGAGTTGATCAGCTATGAAAACATCGGCTCAGGCCTGGTCACCGTCATGGTGAAGGGGGATGTCGGTGCGGTGAAAGCTGCGGTGGATTCCGGCGTGGAGTCGGCACAACGCATCGGTGAAGTAGTGACTTCACTGGTCATCGCCCGTCCGCACAACGACATCAACAAAATCGTCATTAAACACAAAGCTTAAAGCTGGGGGGGCTCAAATGGGTGATGCATTAGGTTTGATTGAAACCAAAGGTCTGGTGGCCTGCATTGAAGCGGCAGATGCCATGTGCAAAGCCGCCAACGTCGAACTGATTGGCTATGAGAACGTCGGCTCCGGTCTGGTCACCGCCATGGTGAAAGGTGACGTCGGGGCAGTGAAAGCCGCGGTGGATTCAGGCGTGGAGTCTGCCCAACGCATCGGTGAAGTCGTGACCTCGCTGGTCATCGCTCGTCCACACAACGACATCAGCAAGATTGTCGCTCACTACAAAATCGCCGAGTAACGGGAGATAGCATGATGAAAGAAGCGCTTGGTCTCATTGAGACTAAAGGTCTGGTGGCCTGTATTGAAGCGGCCGATGCCATGTGCAAAGCCGCCAACGTCGAACTGATCGGCTATGAGAACGTTGGTTCTGGTCTGGTTACTGCGATGGTGAAAGGTGACGTCGGGGCCGTCAATGCGGCAGTTGAGTCCGGTGTGGAGGCTGCAAAGCGCATTGGCGAAGTGGTTACCTCTCGCGTCATCGCTCGTCCGCACAATGACATCGAAAAAATCGCGGCACAGCACAAAGCATGACCTGACAGGGCACACCCCGTTCGCACTTTATACGTCTGATGAAGGATAGTTTCATGATTGAACTCGATACCGATTTGCTCTCCCGCCAGAACGCGAGAGAACTGGTGCGCAATGCCAAAAAGGCGCAGGTGATTATGGCCACCTTTTCGCAGCAGAAAATCGACGCCATCGTGAAGAACGTGGCCGAGGAAGCTGCGCGTCACGCCGAAGTTCTGGCAAAGATGGCCGCAGAAGAGACCGGTTTTGGCAACTGGCAAGATAAGGTTCTGAAGAACCGTTTTGCTTCGCTGCGCGTTTACGATGCCATCAAAGATACGAAGACCGTCGGTATCATTCATGACGATCAGGAGAAAAAAGTGATGGATGTGGGTGTGCCACTCGGCGTGATCTGCGCGCTGGTGCCGTCGACTAACCCAACTTCTACGGTGATCTACAAAACACTGATTGCGTTGAAAGCTGGCAACGCCATCATCTTCTCACCGCATCCAGGTGCTCGCCAGTGTAGCTGGAAGGCGATTGAAATCGTTAAACGCGCAGCTGAAGCCGCCGGTGCCCCGGCGGGGATCGTCGACGGGATCACCGAGCTAACCTTGGAAGCTACGTCCGAACTAATGCACAGCAAGGATGTGTCACTGATCCTGGCAACCGGTGGTGAAGGTATGGTGCGTGCGGCCTATGCTTCCGGCACTCCGACCATCAGCGGTGGCCCGGGAAACGGTCCTGCCTTCATCGAGCGCAGTGCCGACATTCATCAGGCGGTGAAAGACATCATCACCAGCAAAACCTTCGATAATGGTGTGATCTGTGCCTCCGAACAGTCGATCATCGTCGAACGCTGTATTTACAACGACGTTCATCGTGAACTGGACGCTCAGGGTGCCTATTTCATGAACGAAAGCGAGGCTGCCAAAATGGCCGCCTTGCTGCTGCGGCCGAACGGCACCATCAATCCTAAAGTTGTGGGCAAAACGGCGATCTATCTCAGCCAGCTGGCAGGCTTTAGCGTTCCCTCCAGCACCCGCGTGCTGGTTGCCGAGCAGACCACCGTCTCCCATAAAAACCCCTATTCCCGTGAAAAACTGTGCCCGGTACTCGGCCTGTACGTGGAAGAGGACTGGCGCGCAGCCTGTCATCGCGTGGTCGAGCTGCTGACCAACGAAGGCCTGGGCCACACCCTGGTGATCCATACACGCAACCAAGATGTGATCCGTCAGTTTAGCCTTGAAAAACCGGTTAACCGCATTCTGATCAACACCCCTGCCGCCCTAGGTGGTATTGGTGCAACCACCAATATCACACCGGCGCTGACGCTTGGTTGTGGCGCCATTGGTGGTGGCTCCAGCTCCGATAACGTCGGGCCAATGAATCTGCTCAACATCCGCAAAGTTGGCTACGGCGTTCGCTCTATTGAGGAACTACGTGCACCGGATCACAAAGTTGATCCGCAGCCTGTTTCCACCCCGACTGCGGGCCAGCGCTGCAGCATTCTTGATGACGCCCGTTTCACTGCTCCGGTACAGGTAAATACGGCTGCCGATGACCGCTTTGCCTGCGTTGCAGCAGGCGTTGAGGGTGATATCAGCGAGCAGAACGTAGAGCGAGTCATCCGTCAGGTGCTTGAGCGCCTTGGCAAGTAACGCATTGAGATAAGGCGATAAAAACGATGATTCTCGCAAAGGTAACCGGACATATCGTTGCCACACAGAAATGCGATGAGCTACGCGGCAGCAACCTGCTGTTGATAACCCAGCTGGACGACGAGCAAAAGCCGATGAAGGACCGTTCCTGGGTCGCGATTGATAGCGTAGGTGCAGGCATGCACGACATCGTACTGGCCGAAGAGTATCTCGCGCTCAACAGAGACCGCTACAAAGCCATGTCAGTGGTCGCCATTGTCGAGAACGTGTTTCGGGACGCTTAAGGAGTGAATAGCCCAATGAGTGAATTTTTGCTGAAACCTCGGCTCCGCTTTGGTCAGGATGCGCTAGCAGTTCTGACCGAGTTGCCCGCCAGCAACGTACTGTTGGTCACTGACAAGATGATGGTGAAGTTTGGCCTTGCTGACCGGGTGACGCAGATCCTGCGCCAACGAGGCCTTGCCTTCCAGACTTGGGATGATGTAGTCGCCGATCCAGATATCGCCACAGTGGTACGCGGTATGAAGCTCATGGACAGCTGCTATCCGGACCTGGTGATCGCGCTGGGCGGCGGTTCGGTGATTGATGCGGCCAAAGCGGTTATTTTCGCCCTGGCGCAAACCCGTCCGGACCTAAGTCGCGAGCGTCCCTGCTTCGTAGCCATCCCGACCACCAGCGGTACCGGGTCCGAAGTCACCAGTTTCTCCGTGGTGAAAGCCCACGCCGAGAAGCTGGTGTTGGTAGACCCGTCGCTGCTGCCGGATATCGCCATCCTCGATCCGTCGCTGGTGGCATCAGTGCCGCCTGCCATCACAGCAGATACCGGGATGGACGTGTTGTGCCATGCGCTTGAGGCTTATGTCTCTCGTGCGGCCAGCGACTTTTCCGATGCGTTGGCCGAGAAGGCTGTGCAGCAGGTGTTTCGCTACCTGCCCACCTGCTGGCGAAACGGTCACGATTTGCTAGCACGGGAAAAGATGCACAACGCCTCATGCATGGCGGGCATGGCATTTACCAACGCATCACTCGGTATCACCCACAGTCTGGCTCATGCCCTGGGCGGTGTGTTCCGCGTACCACACGGCCGCGCCAACGCACTCCTCATGGCGCAGGTAGTGGCATGGAACGCTGATTATCAGGGGCAATGCGATACCCAGGCTGCTCATAAATATGCCCGTCTGGCTCACCTGCTGGATCTGCCCGCCCACACTCCGCGCGAAGGCGTTACCAGCCTGCTGGTAGCCATTCAAGCACTGAAAGATGAAATGAACATGCCGACCGGGATTGTTGATACCGATGTCGTCGCGGTCGACTTTGACCTGCGTCTGGCAGAGATGGTCAACCAGGCGCTGCGCGACAACTGTACAGCGACCAACCCACGCACACCGGATGCACAGGCATTAACCGAACTCTATCGCCACGCATGGAGCGGCAGCGCTGCTCTGGATTGCTAAGAACAAGAACTGGAGAACCTCATGGCACACTACAGCTTAACGCCGCGCGTCAAAGTGCTGGCTGAACGTTTACTGACGCATACCAGCACCCTGTGCTCAGAACACGCAACGATTCTGAGCGGGCTGGACAGCGATATCGCGGGTATACCCGCTGCCGTAAAACCGGCGCGCCGTTTCTATGAACTGATGCGCCAGTTACCGCTTGCAATCAGCGCTGACGAGCTGATTGTTGGTAACCAAACCCGTAAACAGCATGGTGCGATCTTCCACGACGAACACGCCATGCATCGCCCCTCTACATTCCAGTTCCTGAATCTGAATAGCGATATCGACTCCCCCGATTACAAGCTGGTGGTGGAGAAGGGCGTGTTGGCCATCAAACACCAGCTGGAAGAGAAAACCCGTACCTTGGGCAGTGCCGTTAGCCGCAGCGGCATGGATGAAGTGAACGGCTGCCGTGCCGCCATCTACGCCTGCGATGCCCTCATGGCGCTGGCGCAAAACCTGGCCAACAGTGCCGAAACGCTGGCTGCCGCAGAGAGCAACCCGTTCCGTCAGGCCGAACTGCGTGAAAGTGCCGCCATTTTACATCACGTCCCGGCCCACCCTGCACGTAACTTTAAAGAGGCATGCCAAGCGTTCTATCTGTTCCAGCTGGCACTTCAGTTGGATAACGGCAGCTACGCGGTAAACCCGGAAGGGGCGGACAAAGCTCTGCTGCCCTACCTCCAGCACGATATGGCCAGTGGCATGCTGAGCGGGCAACAAGCCTATGAAATTGTTGAGAGTCTGTGGTTCAAGCTGGCGGAGTTAAGCGAAGTGCGCGCCAACTGTGCCATCGACGGTTACCCAATGTTTGATGCTTTGCTCCATGGAGCCAGCCTCGAGAACGTGCGAATTAACGAGCTCTCCGACATGTTCATGAGTGCGCAGCAAAACCTCAGCGCTCTCAATTTGCCAGTGCGCCTGTTTAGCGGAGTGCAGCAAGTATCAACCGTACCGTTCGCCGCCAGTGCAGAAGGTTCGGCGGTAATGGAGGGCTTAACGCCGCGTCTGCAACGCCTGCGTAATCGCTATCTGACCGTGCGTCCCAGCGTCTCTATCTATCGCGCGCTCGCCTTTACCGAAGTCGTAAAAGCCAATCCGGGCATGCCGACCATTTTACTGCGGGCCAAAGCCTTCCGTCACGCCTGCGAAACCGCCCCGATCCTGATCCAGGACGACGAGCTAATCGTCGGTCATCCATGTGGCAAGCCACGAGCGGGCGCATTCTCACCGGATATCGCCTGGCGCTGGGTTCACGATGAACTCGATACCATGAGCACCCGTCCGCAAGATCCTTTTGAAATCAGTGAAGCGGATAAAAAGACCATCCGTGAAGAGATAGTGCCGTTCTGGGAAGGTCGCTCGCTCGATGAGGTCTGCGAAGCGCAATATCGCGAAGCCGGTATCTGGGCATTCAGCGGTGAGACCTTCGTCAGCGATCTCTCCTATCACCAGATTAATGGTGGCGGTGATACCTGCCCTGGCTACGACGTTCTGCTGTTTACCAAAGGGATGAACGGTATCAAAACTGATGCCCAAGCTCATCTCGACCAGCTGAGCATGGAGAACCCGGACGATATCGACCGTATTTACTACTACAAAGCTGCGATCGAAACCTGTGATGGGGTGGTCAACTACGCTCGGCGCATTGCAGCCCATGCCCGTGATCTGGCTGCGAAAGAGCAAAATGCTCAGCGCCGCTCCGAGCTGCTGACCATCGCCGACGTGAACGAGAATGTACCGGCCAATCCGCCAAAAACCCTGCAAGAAGCACTGCAGAGTATCTGGACTGTTGAGTCACTATTCGAGATTGAAGAGAACCAGACCGGACTGTCGCTCGGTCGCCTTGACCAGTATTGCTACCCGATGTTCGAAGCCGATATTCGTGAGGGGCGCCTGACTCACGATAGCGCGTTGGAAATGATGCAGGCGTTCATCATCAAATGTGCCGAACTGATGTGGATGTCGAGCGAGCTGGGGGCGAAATACTTCGCCGGTTATCAGCCGTTCATTAACCTGACCGTGGGTGGCCAAAAACGCAGTGGTGGTGATGCTTGTAACGACCTGACCTACCTCATCATGGATGCCGTACGTTTTGTGAAGGTTTACCAGCCGTCACTGGGCTGTCGTATTCATAACCAGTCGCCGCAGAAATACATGGAGAAAATTGTCGATGTCGTGAAAGCGGGAATGGGTTTCCCAGCCTGTCACTTCGATGATTCCCATATCAAGATGATGCTGCGCAAGGGCTTTGATTTTGAAGACGCCCGCGATTACTGCCTGATGGGTTGTGTCGAGCCGCAAAAGTCGGGGCGTATCTATCAGTGGACCTCAACCGGATACACCCAATGGCCGATTGCCATCGAGTTTGTGCTCAACCGTGGCCGCATGGTGCTGTTTGACAGCTACCAGGGGCTGGATACCGGTGACCTGCGAGATTTGCATACCTTTGAGCAATTCGATACTGCGGTGAAAAAGCAGATTGCCCACATAGTGCGCCTCTCGGCAATCGGGACTGTGATCAGTCAGCGGGTGCACCGTGATGTTGCACCTAAACCGCTCATGTCTCTGATGGTGGAAGGTTGCATGGAGAGTGGGAAAGATGTCTCCGCTGGTGGCGCGATGATCAACTACGGGCCCGGCTTGATCTTCTCTGGCCTTGCAACCTATGTCGACTCTATGGCCGCCATCCGCAGGCTGGTGTTTGAAGACAAAAAGTACACTCTTGAGCAGGTCCGCGATGCACTGTTGGTCAACTTCGAAGGGCATGAAGCGTTGCGTCGCGACTGCTTGAATGCACCGAAATACGGTAATGATGACAACTATGTTGACCAGTATGCGCTGGATATCACCGAGTGGACGGAGAAAGAGTGCGGTAAGTACAAGATGCTTTACTCGGTTATGAGCCACGGCACCTTGTCTATTTCCAATAACACGCCTATTGGTCAGTTGACCAACGCTACGCCAAACGGCCGCTTGGCATGGATGCCGCTTTCTGACGGCATCAGCCCGACCCAGGGGGCGGATAAACAAGGTCCTACGGCTGTCATCAAGTCTGTGAGCAAGATGAATGTGGAGACCATGAACATCGGCATGGTGCACAACTTCAAGTTCCTCAAGGGGTTGCTGGACACCCAAGAGGGACGTCACGGCCTGATCACGTTGTTGCGTACTGCCTCGATTCTCGGTAACGGCCAGATGCAATTTAGCTATGTCGACAATGAAGTGCTGAAAAAAGCGCAGCAGGACCCAGAGAAATACCGCGATCTGATCGTGCGTGTCGCAGGTTACAGCGCCTATTTTGTCGAGCTGTGTAAAGAGGTGCAGGACGAGATCATCAGTCGTACCGTGATTGAGAAGTTCTAATCGATACGTTGATAGCGATGTCGCTGTATTGAAAAAATAACCGGAAGTACTCCGTGATGGCAGGTCGCAAATAATGCGACTGCGGCCTGCCATATCCGGAGATGGAGGCAAGCATGAACGCAAACAATGAATTAACCGGGCGCATATTCAACATCCAGAAATATTCGATATATGACGGCGATGGTATTCGCACGCTGGTTTTTTTTAAAGGCTGCAATCTTCGCTGCCCCTGGTGCGCCAATCCTGAAGGACTGAACAGCCAATTTCAGGTGATGTTCTCACACGACAAGTGTATTAACTGCGGTGATTGCGTTAACGTTTGCCCGGCCGGGGTTCATTACCGGGCCGAGGAGAATGGGGTCATTAAACATTTTGTCGACCGAAATAAAGATTGTATCGGTTGTCGAAAATGCGAAGAGGTCTGCACGCAGAACGCACTGGATATAATGGGTAAAGATGTCACTGTCAGCGAGCTGATGGAAATCATCATGCAGGACTACGATTTCTACATCTCATCCGGCGGTGGTGTCACCATAGGCGGCGGAGAAATGAGCCTGCAAACCGACTTTGCCGTCGCGTTATTTCGCGAATGCAAGAAGATGATGCTCAATACCGCCGTGGAAACTCAGGGCACCACCACTCTGGCCAATTACCAGCAGCTGGCCCCCGTCACCGATACCTTCCTGTTCGATATCAAACAAATCAACAGCGAACAGCATAAAGCGATGCTTGGTATCGGCAATGAAGGTATTCGACGCAATCTCGAATGGCTGGTCGATTACGGCGCCAACGTCATTATCCGTATGCCGCTCATTCGTGGATATAACGATTCATGGGACGCCATCACCGGCGCTATCGAATACATACAGAAATTGGCTAAACGTGGAAACATCCTGCGGATCGACATGCTGCCATACCACCAGTTGGGGCGCAAAAAATATGAACGGCTGGATATGCCATACCCCATTACTCAAGACCCGTCTTACACCCCGGATGAATTAGACCGGTTGGAGACGTTCTTTAAGAAATTTGATTTTGATATTCGCTTGGTCCGTCATTAACAGGAGCCGAAAATGAAAAGTTTAGGCGTAATTGAAACGCGAGGATTAGTCGCCGCCATTCAGGCCGTAGACGCTGCCTGTAAATCTGCAAGTGTCAACTGCATTGGCTATCGCAAGGTGGGGTCGGGGCTGGTGAGTGTCTGCTTTGAAGGGGAGATCAGCGCCATTCACACCGCCATCGAGCGTGGGGTCGCGGTTGCAGCCACGATCGACAAGCAGGTTCATTCATTGGTGATTGCCCGTCCAGAGCCAAGCGCGGTGGCAGCGCTCAGCAATCTCAAAGGCCAACCGCCGCGCGCACAAGCAAACACCAACATGGACATGACTGCCGAGACGAGCGCAGCCCCGACCCTGTCACCGAAAAACAGTACAGATGCCGAACCAGTCACCCCGCAGGCCACGCAGCCCACACTGGATCTGGCGGAAGATAAAAACGCCGCAGCAAGGAGAGGGAGGAAGGCATGATCGACCTCCAGTTACATCAAAAAATCGCCACCCGGCTGAGTCAGGCCACTCCGGCGATACCGGTCGGGATCTCGAACCGGCATGTGCATCTGGCCCAGCAGGATGTCGAAGCGTTGTTTGGTCGGGGTTACGCCCTGACGCCGCTAAAACCGCTACGCCAGCCGGGTCAGTTTGCTGCCGAGGAGTGTGTCACTGTGGTCGGCCCCAAAGGCTCGCTGACCCGTGTTCGCGTGCTCGGCCCAACGCGTCCGGCTTCGCAGTTGGAAATCTCTCATGCCGATTGCTTCACCCTTGGCATCAAGGCTCCGGTTCGTGAATCCGGCCAATTAGAAAATGCGGGCTGTGCGCTGCTCATCGGTCCGGCAGGCCACGTTGAATTGCGTTCTCAGGTGATTTGCGCCTGGCGACATATCCACATGTCGCCGCAAGATGCCCGTCAGCTGAATGTGACCAACGGCCAGAAAGTGAGCGTGCGCAACAACGGCGAGCGCCAGCTGACTTTCAATGAAGTGCTGGTGCGGGTACGTGATGATTTCGCCTTGGAATTTCATATCGATACCGAAGAAGCTAACGCCGCCGGATTGAAAAACGGCGCACAAGTCACGCTGATCGGTTAACGGAGAACCGCCATGACCGACGAACAGATTGAACGCCTGGTCGAACATATGATCCAGCGCCTGCAGCCGCCACTGCTGGTGATGGTTACAGCCACCGAGGGTTATCGGGAGGCAATTCGAAGCCGCCTGGCTGGATGCGGGCATCGCCTGCATCTTGCGCTGGAGGAAGACATTGAGGATGCAATGCAGTGGAAACCACTGGGTGAAGCTGTGGCGACCAGCGTTTGGCAACAGGCCCTGCCGCAAACACCGTATCGCGCACTGGTGCTGCCATTTCTCGACTATCCGCTGGCGATGGACCTGCTGAGCGGCACGCTCCGCAGTCCCGTTGCCCAGCGCTTGCATGATGCCTTGTTGACTGGATTACCGGTGTTCGCGCTGCGGTATCACTGCGATCCGGCTAGCGAACTGAACCAGCTGCTGGGGGCGAAACCAAATTCAGCTTACGCAGGCCATATGCATATTGCACTGACCCACCTGAGTGAGATTGGCGTCACTTTGTGCAACATAAATGAGCTGCTGGAGAAGCTGGCATCGGGTGATGATTCAGCTCCAGTGCCCGCAAGCACCACGAGCACCGCCCGGCGTTATCTCACTGTCAGTGATGTAGAGATGAATCCGCTGCTTGCCAGTGTACCCGAAGCGCAGCTGACTGATGCAGCAATCGACTTTTTGAAAAGTAACAGAAAAGAAAAATCTTACCTTAAATAACAAACCCGGAGTTTTAACTTATGTCTTCAAAAACAAAATGCTGGTTATGGATGCTGTTGGTTATTTTTTCAGAAACCTCAGCAACGTCGACATTGAAAATGTTTGGTAGCAGTGAAGGTAATACCAAGATGATGCTACTCGGTCTACTCGTGTTGCTGTATTGCACCTGTTACTACTCGCTATCTCGAGCGGTAAAAGATATCCCGGTTGGACTGGCTTATGCTACTTGGTCCGGCACAGGTATTTTGGTCGTGTCTACCTTGGGCATGGCATTTTACGGACAGCATCCAGATACGGCAGCTATTATCGGCATGGCAGTTATTGCTAGTGGCATTGTTATAATGAATCTGTTCTCAAAAATGGGTAGCGAAGAAAACGAGATTTCTTCAGTTGAGTTAACAAATTCATTAAATGAAAAAAACGCCAATTAATATAAATGGAGTTGTTTATGTTTAATTTAGGTTTTTTGTGGTTGGCACTTTCCATTGGCTCTGAAATTACCGGTACATCAATGATCAAAAAAACAGATGGATTTAGAAAACTAGCTCCGTCGGTATTAGTGGTTTGTGCCTACAGCCTGTGTTATTTCGCACTAACACGCGCAATGAGTACGATTCCTGTGGGGGTTGCCTACTCGCTATGGTGTGGGTTTGGAATCGTCGGAGTTACTATCTGTTCAATGATCCTGTATAAGCAAAAACCGGATTTCCCTGCAATCTTGGCCATGGTTCTTATTATTACTGGTGGAATAATCATGAACGTCTTCTCATCGATGTAAATACGGTAAGAGCCATAAATGAAGGCGTTTGACATCCCATCGTAATAAGTGACAGCGGTATCACTTACTCAAACCATAATTCGTCATTTAGGCCACACACTGAATCTTCATGAATAAAATTCAAGACATATTTTATCTCCATGAACCTACCTCAGGGACTGCTCCGGCAGTCCCTTTTTCATTGGAGATCTCTATGGCTCATTTGATTGATTCCATGGCCTACACTGGCCAAACACCCTGGCATGGCCTCGGCAATGTTTTACCCCCGCAGCAATCCCTCGATGTCTGGCTGCAAGCTGCCAAGATGGACTGGAGCATCGAGCAAAGCGATGTGCTGTATCAGGGCTCGCCTGACAATCCCATCCTGCACACCTACCCCGACAGCAAAGTCCTATACCGTTCCGATACCATACCCCCCTGTCGGTAGTCTCACAGCGCTACAACGTGGTACAGCCCCATGAGGTGCTGCACTTCTATCAAGATTTGGTGGAAGTGGGTGGTTTCGAGCTGGAGACCGCAGGCTAGCTCAAAGGCGGTCGTAAGCTGTGGGCCTTGGCCAAGACCGGCCAGGACCTGATGATCAAAGGCGGTGACCTAGTGCAGTCTTATCTGCTTGCTGGCGACCAGCTGTGACGGCACTCTCTGTAGCACCGCACAATTCACCTCGGTGCGGATGGTGTACAACGGTCGCGGGAGGAATGGCGGTCACCCGCCAGCCCCCGCACAGATCCGGATCTGCGCGACTAACGCATCCGGGTACGGATGCATCACTCGTGAGCTCGGGATCAACAATCTCTGTGAATCCATTCTGTCAGCCATCCCTCTACGACTTCTTGTTCATCCGCGCTTTTAAATCCGCAAAGGGGTTGTGGGTCGCACCACCGGCAGCATTTTTGGCATCTTCGCCAGCAACGACCGTTGACCCATATTGATAAGCTTCGGTGTATTTTGAATGCTCATGATCGTGACAGTACAGACAAAGCAGTTCCCAGTTACTGCCATCTTCAGGATTGTTGGTATGGTCGTGATCGATGTGATGAACCGTCAGTTCGCGAAGGTTAGAGTACACGAACTCCCGAGAGCAGCGTCCACATATCCAGGGATAGAGTTTCAGGGCTTTTTCACGGTAGCCGCTTTCCAACTGCGCATAGTGCTTAGAGATAATTGCCATAATTGATACCAGCCCTCCTGAACGTGTGAATGCAATATGGTAGCACTGCGGCAACACTGCTCGGCTGGAGAAATAAAATTTTCGTACAACAAAAAGGCCACCGCGATGCGGTGGCCTTTTTGTTTCTTGTCACAAGAATTTGGTGGAGCTACGCGGGATCGAACCGCGGACCTCTTGCATGCCATGCAAGCGCTCTCCCAGCTGAGCTATAACCCCGATTTGTGTGAATGACCGGCAGTCATTCTGAATTTGGTGGAGCTACGCGGGATCGAACCGCGGACCTCTTGCATGCCATGCAAGCGCTCTCCCAGCTGAGCTATAACCCCAAATTCGGTACTGAATGAATGGTTCTGGCGGCCATTCATCCTAAATAGTGGTGGAGCTACGCGGGATCGAACCGCGGACCTCTTGCATGCCATGCAAGCGCTCTCCCAGCTGAGCTATAACCCCACAAAGGTCGGCTTGGGTGATACACACCGCACTGCCCTGGGTACTTCATTTCAATCAGGAACCTGGTGGAGCTACGCGGGATCGAACCGCGGACCTCTTGCATGCCATGCAAGCGCTCTCCCAGCTGAGCTATAACCCCTTTGATTCCAGATTGTTCGAGGAGAATTTGGTGGAGCTACGCGGGATCGAACCGCGGACCTCTTGCATGCCATGCAAGCGCTCTCCCAGCTGAGCTATAACCCCAACTCACCTCGGCGCTGACGAAGTTATCTCCGGCAACGGAGGCGGATGATAGGCATCGTGAGCTTTGCTGTCAACCCTAAAATAACTGCCATTGATTCGTTTAGTCAAAATTGCAGCAGTCCGCTGTTTTTACCAGCAAGGAGCATGCTATCTCTCTGTTTTATGTCACAAATCGGCTCAAACTCCGATCTCAAGCCGCGATAGAGTGCGGCCCGTGCAGCAGGCCCCTTTCCGATGCAACGCTTCCGTTCTCTTGCCTTATATTGCAGTTGCGCAAGCAGACTCGCCCTCATCACCCCAATACCCCCCCTCCATGAACAAGAAACCCTTTCCATAAAGAATGTTGCACTTGAAAACCCTTTCTATGATTTTGGTAAATTTACAACATAAAAAGTTGATCCAGCTCACAGATAGCCATAGGATCAAACCGTGACCCAGGTCACACACCATAACCATAAATGACAGAGCGATGAGGTAATCTATGTTTGAGAATCTGGCAGTCCTGTTCCGCCTAAAGGGCGCAACCACCAAGAGCGGCATTGTAGAGAAAGATGCCTATGCCCCGTCCACCCGTGAATACTACTTTCGCTACGGCAAGTGAGTCGTGAAAGTTTTTCATAAATAACAGTAATAAAACTACACCACACACATCCTATCGCAGCGCCATCAGGTGCTGTCCTGTCCCGGCCAGAGAGAGTCCTCGGCCAAACCTGAACTCCACCAAACGAGAATGGGGCCCGCAGGCCCCATCTTTTATTGCATTGGCTTATTGCCGGATCACAACTTAATCCAGGCATCGCTCCATGCGGTTCCCTTACCTGGCTCATAAGCCCAGGCTGCACCGGAACACCAGCCGGTGTAGGGATGCGGTTTGCACTCGTAGCTGGCGTCGCCATTGCTGACGCGCTCGCCCGCTTTATAGGGAGTGCCCGCTTTGTAGGCCGGGTAGTCACCATCCGGTGGGGTTACGCCCCCCTCTTCCCCTTTGACCAGCAGAGCGTGGTTAGCGCTGCGGCTCAGGTTCCCTTCATCGGTCACCATCAGCTTGATATCCAGCTTGGTATCGGCTGCCGGCTTGGGCAGGGTCAGCTCCAGCGTGACCTGATCCAGCGCCGGGGCAGAGGCACCAACCGGAATGGTCCAGGCATACGCCAACGGCTTGCCTTCCGGATCGCTGGAGTGCTGGGCCGACAGGGTTACCTTGCTGCCGCCTTCGGCCTGCGCCGGGCCTGTGATGCTGGCCACCGGCGGCAGGTTGGTACCACCGCCATTGTCTTCAATCACCAGCTCGGGATAGAAGTGCTGGACGCAGCGGGTGTAATCCCCCTCCTTGAAGGCGCTGAAACGGGTCTGGTAACCCACCAGCTTGCACGCATAGCTCTTGCCGCCGTTCGGATTCTCGGCCACATAGCTCCAGTCCTGCTCCCAATAGATAGGCAGGGCACCGGCGCCTTCGTTGTCAAAGTACTTCATCCCTTTGCAACCCAGCACTTCGTCAGCCGGTACCGGCACGGCGAGGTAGTTGGCAAACTCGCGGTAGTAGTTGATACGGTTCTGGGACTGGGCATGCTCGGCATTGCCGCCACACTCAACGCCACCGTTGATGATCTGGGTAGTCACCCCGAAACCGGGTACCAGTCCGTTCTGCTTGTCATGCTCGTTCGGCTGCCAGGTGCCATCAATGACGTGCAACATGGAAGGCTTGGGCGGCTGCGGATAGGTATAGAAGAACACCGCGCTGGCGAGGTTCAACCAGCTGTCAGCCACCAGCTCCGGCTGGTCAAGCAGGGTGCGCACCGTGCCAAACATCGCCTCGGAGAAGGGGCCGTAGTTGTAGTTGTAAGAGAGCTGCTTGGCACCACGACCGAAATAGCTCTTGAACTCACCATTGTCGAAGGTGCCGCATGGCCACTGCTGACCCTGCCATACGCTGGGGCTGCACTCGGCGTTGTAGCCGCCGCGCATCGCTTCGGTCCAGCCCATTTCACGGACATAGACCAGCGCCTGACGCCATTCGGCTTCCGGACGCCAGCTCTCGTGGCCACCGGTCTCCTGGGCGAAGTGGGCAAACATGGTCGCCAGGGTCTTGCGACAGATAGCCTCGGCATCGCGACCATCGCTGTAGTTGCTGCACAGGGCCGGGAACTTGGCAGCCGCCTGCAGCAGACCACGATAGCTGTACTCGGGGGCACGCAGCGGGAACAGGTAGTTGAACTGGCTCTCGCTGAGCAGGCTCTCCACCAGCTTGACGTTATCCGGGTTGTCGGCACGGCCCGCTTGCACCGCTTCCACCACCAGATTGTCGCGGGTAGCGATAGATGTCTTGACCGCTTCCATCCCGGGGAAGTCGGTCAGCGTCTGCTCTTTGGCATCCAGCTCGGCCTGGCTCATATAGACAGGAGCTGTGGTGCCATCCGGCGGCGTAGGTGTTGGTGTGGGCGGAGTGGGCTTGTCGTCGCCGTCGCCATTGTCCGGCGGGGTCACTTCACCTTCACCGATCAGCTTCCACGGGGTATCCCACTCGTTGGCAGCCGCCATACCGGGAGTCTGGCCCGGGTTGACCCACCACTTGGCCTCGAACACCTGGCCGTTGTAGTTGACCTGGCTACCGCCCGGGTAGGATTTGTTGATGTCGTATGCTTCGGCCGCCCACAGGTGGCCGCTCAGCATCAAGCCGGCAAGCAGAAGGGTGATGCGATTTTTTTTCATTATTGTTGCTCTCTTAACTTTATTAGCAGACAAAAACGGGGTCTGAACAGACCCCGCCACAATCATAATGATCTCAACTTAACGGCAGCTTGCTGCACCGACATCAACCCAGACATCGTTCTTGCCCGGCTCATTACCTTGAGTCCACCACTTGGCCTTCCATTGACGACCGTTGTGGTTGGTCAGGTCCCCACCGTTGTAGACAACAGCAGCGTTCCAGCCCAGATCAACCTGGCTCTCCAGTGACCACTGATCCGCAGTGCGGCTCGGTTCATTGCCCTGGGTCCAGTATTTGGCACGCCATACCAGCTGGTTATGGCTGACCTTGTCACCACCGTTGTAGACCTTGCTGGCCTGCCATGCAGGCTGGTTGGCAGCTTCAGGATCTGTGGTGGTACAGCTGTCGCCACCTTCACCGCCATCGTTAATCGGCGTAACGGTAAGACGAGTTACCGCGCTGGCGTCGAGTGCGCCATCGGAGACGGTCAGAGTCAGGTCATAGCCAGTCTCGACATCCACCGCTGGGCCAGTGACGACCAGGGTCTCGCTATTCTGGCCGGTGGCCGTGATCCCGGCAGGCACTTGCCATTGGTAGATCAGCTCGTCGCCATTGGGGTCGGATGCCTTGGCGGTGATGCTCACCTGCTTGCCCTCTTCTACTTTGAAGCTGGCAGGCAGCGTAACGACCGGAGGCAGGTTGGGTTGCGGTGCCTTGTTGGTCACCACCACCTGATCCTTGGCAGCCAGTTGCTGGTCATCAGTCACGGTCAGCTCGAATACCAGTTGGGTATCGGCACTGACGGCGTTCACATCGGCCCGCACCTTGGCTTGCGTGGTATCACCCAGTACGGCCTGCGGACCGGAGAGCTGCTTCCAGCTGTAGGTCAGGGTACCCTTTTCCGGATCGTGAGAGGCGGAACCATCCAGCACCAGGGTGGCCGGGCCGGTCACCGCCACATCGCTGCCCGCATTGGCTACCGGCGGCTTGTTGACTGGCGGGGTGATCCCTTCACCATGACCGAGGCCTTCATGCATGGCGTTGAGGATGTCGCCGTTATCGGCATCGATCTCCCAGGAGAAGAGGCCACCCAGCTTGTTGGCCAGCACATACTGGCCCTTGGCCTTGACGGAGCGATCGTCATCATAAGTGATCAGCTCACCAGTGGAGGGCTTAAACAGGGTCGCCGCTTCGGCGGTCTCGTCGTAGTTGTATTCCCAACCCGCACCCATGTGGTTATTGACGATCTGGCGATAATCGACCACGCCATCTTCCCAGGTACCCTTGATCTTGCCAGTCGCGGTACCGGTGAAGGGATCGTTGCCCTGATAGCCGCTCACCCCTTTCCAGCCACGGCCATAAGCCGCCGCACCGACCACCAGTTTTTCGGAATCGACACCTTGTGCCAATAGCAGATTGACCGCTTCATTGGTGTTGTAACGCTTGTTGGCGGAGCCATTAGTCGCTTGATACAGGTTGGCCTGATGACCCAGCTGGGTATTGCTCCAGCCACCGTTGTAGTCGTAGCTCATCACGAAGAGGTAATCCATGTACTGCTGGGCAGCCTTGTAATCCACATCTTCAATCTTGTCATAACCGGCACCGATGGCAGAGGTCAGCTCATAGGTGCGACCGGTCTCTGCTTCCAGCTCGTCGAGCATGGCGCGCAGCTCTTTCATGATCAGCACATAGGTAGCCCCATCCTTGGTCTTGTCGCCCAGGTTGGGGTTGGCGCCGTCACCACCCGGAAACTCATAGTCGATATCGACGCCGTCAAAGAACTTCCAGGTCTGCAGGAACTCTTTGACCGAGGCGACGAACACGTCACGCTTTGCCTTGTCATGCATGAAGTAGAAGGGGTCGGAGAGAGTCCAGCCGCCGACAGAAGGGAGGATCTTCAGGTCCGGATAGGCCTGCTTGAGGGCCATCAGGTTACCGAAGTTGCCCTTGTAGGGCTCGTCCCAAGCACCCAGCGTGCCTTGTGGCGCTTGTATCGCAGCCCAGGGATCGTGGATCGCAACCTTGAAATCTTCGCGACCGGCGCAGGATTTTTGCAGCGCTCGGAAGCTGTTGCCGTTCTCGATCTCTTTGAGGCTGTCGTTGATGCCATCACCGCCGCAAATCGGGGTGAAGCCATAGAGGATATGAGTCAGGTTCTGTGCCGGGATCTTGTTTACCGGGAAATTTCGACCGTAAACGCCCCACTCAACGAAGTAGGTACCGACTACCTTGCCGGATTTGTTGGCATAGGGCTTGTTGTGTTCCTGCAGAGTCGGCTTGAGCGGAACAAGGTGACTACCATCGGTATCGGCAATCAGGATCTCTTTGGCATCAGACAGGGTGCAACCATCGCCGTTGCACAGCGCGACCTGCATCTGATAGCGACCACCTTTGTTCACCTTGAAGGTGGCGGTGCCGGCCGCTGAAGAGGGACCAGACCACACTTCCTTGCCATCCAGCAGCACTTTGGCGGTCTGGCCAATATCGCCACTCCAGATGTTCCAGGTAACGGTGACATCGGCGGCGTCTTTGCGGGTCACCAGTTGGTTGTATGCACTCGCGGAGGGGTTGACTTCGACAATGGCAAACTTGGTAGGGCCCCAACCGATGGCGGGTTTACCGGGAGCGGCTGCATAGGCAGTCGATGAGGCGAGCAGGCTACCGACCATCATGGCCAGCAACGCAGGTTTTGGACTTAGCATATTGCTTTCCTTTACGTTATTGAAAAACGAAAGGGCAACGCAACACGACAGGTAACACAAAGATGACCACCCCTTGGCAAAGGCAGTCTGCATAACACTGTGGTGGCCCCGCTATCTTAGGTAAACATGTCCCTTAAACCGGAAGCTTTGCGTCCCGACTTTTCAATCGGTTTGCCCTTATCACAACTTTATTCTCAGCGATAAATAATCGCTGATTGACTATATGGGTATTCAAGGGATTAAACAAATCCGACCATTGCCTTTTCCCTCGAAAAGAAACGTCACAAGTGTTTAATTTTTAAGGGTTAATTGTTTAAAACCAGATGATTGAAACATACACTTTATTCACAACAACAGAGGCCATGGCTTGGCCATGGATCGAGCCATAAAATAAACCGATAAAAAACAATAACTAACAAAAGTGTCATTTACTAAATGCCACCCTGAACATGAGTTAATAGTGGTTTTATCGGCGCGCTTTTGTCACTAGCCCCGCAGCCTCCCCCCACTCAATTGACCATTCAGATACGACAAAATTGTTCGTTTGACTTTACGCCCGGGGCCGCCAGTACCGCCCCTAACCAAAAAGTGGCGTGGTGGCCCACTGAATATCAGAACGCGGTGGGGTAAAGAGGCGCTGGCACTGAGTGCCAGACAAAAAAACGGGGCATGACTGGCATGCCCCGTGACCATTCAACTCTTATTTATTTACAGCTGGCGGCCCCCACATCCTGCCAGACGTCGTGTTTGCCGGGCTCGCTGCCCTTGGTCCAGTACTGCGCCTTCCACTGACGGCCGTTATGGGTGGTGATCTCGCCACCGTTGTAGGCCACATTGGCATCCCAACCCAGTTGCACCTTGCTCACCAGCAGCCACTGATCCGTGGTGCGGCTTGGCTCGTTGCCCTGAGTCCAGTACTTGGCCTGCCACACCAGCTGGTTGTGGCTCACCTTGTCACCGCTGTTATAGGTGGTTGCCGCTTTCCAGACTGGCCAATTGGCCGCATCCGGATCAGTCGCCGTGCAGCCACCGCCGCTGCTGGCCGGTTTGACCGTCAGACGGGTTGCCGCGCTGGCATCCAGCCCGCCGTCGGAGACGGTGAGACTCAGGTCATAGCCGGTGTCGCTGGTCACGCTCGGGCCGGTCACCACCAGGGTGGCGCTGTTCTGGCCCGTGGCGGTGATGCCTGCCGGCACACTCCACTGATAGGTCAGGGGATCGCCATTCGGATCGGAGGCAGTGGCCTTGATGGTCACCTGCTTGCCCGCCTCCACCGAGGCCGTGGCTGGCACGCTCACCACCGGCGCCAGGTTGGCTTGCGGCGCCTTATTGGTGACAACAACCTGATCCTTGGCACTCAGCTGCTGGTCATCGGTCACCGTCAGCTCGAACACCAGATTGATGTCGGCTGCCACCGCATCCAACACCACGCGGGCCTTGGCTTGAGTGGCATCGAGCAAGCCTGCCTGCGGCCCGGAGATCTGCTTCCAGCTGTAGCTGAGGGCGCTGTTCTCCGGATCGTGGGAGGCCGAGCCATCCAGCGTCACCTCGGTCGGGCCGGTCACCTTGAGGTCACTGCCCGCGTTGGCCAACGGCGGCTTGTTGACAGGCGGCGTGATGCCACTGCCGTGGCCCAGCCCTTCGTGCATGGCGTTGAGGATGTCGCCATTGTCGGCGTCGATCTCCCAGGAGAAGAGGCCACCCAGCTTGTTGGCCAGCACATACTGCCCCTTGGCCTTGACTGATCGCTCGTTGTCATAGGTGATGAGATCGCCGGTCGCCGCCTTGAACAGATAGGGCCCCTCGGCCACTTCGTCGTAACCCTGCTCCCAGCCAGCACCCATCCGGTTGTTGACGATGTCGCGGTAATCCACCACCCCATCTTCCCAGGTTCCTTTCACCTTGCCGGTCGCCTTGCCGGTGAAGGGGTTGTTGCCCTGATAACCGCTCACCCCGGTCCAGCCACGGCCATACATGGCGGCACCGACCACCAGCTTGCCGGGGTCAACCCCCTGCGCCAGCAGCTGATTGACCGCCTTGTCGGTGGTGTACTTGGTATTGGGATCCCAGCTCGCCGCATAGAGGTTGGTCTGGTGACCCAGCTCGGTGTTGCTCCAGCCACCGTTGTAGTCGTAGGTCATCATGAAGATGTGGTCCATGTAGGGCTGAGCCGCCTTGTAGTCCACATCCTGGATCTTGTCGCCCCCCGCCCCGATGGCCGAGGTGAGCTCATACTGGCGACCGGTCTCGGCCTCCAGCTCGTCGAGCATGGCCCGCAGCTCCTTCATCAGGGTCACATAGGTAGCGCCATCGCTCGGGCTACCCAGTTTCGGGTTGGCACCCTGTCCGCCCGGATACTCCCAGTCGATATCCACGCCGTCGAAGAACTTCCAGGTCAGCAGGAACTCCTTCACCGAGCCGACGAACACATCGCGCTTGGTTTTATCACCGAGGAAGTAGAAGGGGTCGGAGAGAGTCCAGCCACCGACCGAGGGGAGGATCTTGAGGTTCGGATAGGCCTGCTTAAGTGCCATCAGGTTGCCAAAGTTGCCCTTGTAAGGCTCGTCATGGGCGGTAAGGCTGCCTTGCGGCATCTGGATGGCAGCCCAGGGATCGTGCATCGCCACCTTGAAGTCGGCGCGGCCAGCACACGCCTTCTGCAACGCCTGGAAGCTCCCTTCGATCTCTTTGAGGCTGTCGTTGAGGCCATCCCCGCCGCAGATGGGGGTGAAACCATAGAGGATATGGGTCAGGTTCTGGGCCGGGATCTTGTCGACGGTAAACTTGCGGCCATAGACCCCCCACTCCACGTAATAAGTCCCCACCACCTTGCCGGACTTGTTGGCGTAGGGCTTGTTGTTCTCTTGCAGCGCGGCCTTGAGCGGCACCAAGTGGCTGCCGTCGGTATCGGCGACCACGATCTCCTTGGCATCAGACAGGGTGCAGCCATCGGCGTTGCACAGCGCCACCTGCATCTGGTAACGCCCCCCTTTCTTCACCTTGAATTTGGCGCTGCCCGCAGCGGCCGAGGGGCCGGACCACGCCTCCTGGCCATTGAGCAACACCTTGGCACTCTGGCCCAGATCGCCACTCCAGAGGTTCCAGTTCACCTCCACATCGGCGGCATCCTTCCGCTTGACCAGATTGTTGTAGGCAGTGGCCGCCTGATCGACTTCAACGATGGAAAACTTGGTGGGGCCCCAGCCGATGGTCGGCTTGCCGGGCGCCGCAGCATAAGCGGACGAGGCACAACATAGACCGACCGCGAGGGCCAGCATGGTAGGTTTTGGACTTGGCATTTTTTTATATTTCCCTATTTCGTTATGTGGACAACGAAAAAGGACAACGCGTCTGACAGGTAACGCAGACTGCAGTGCGGCCTCTTGGCAAAGGTGCACAACAACAACCTGTGGTGACCCCGCTATCTCAGTACGGCTCATCCCTGGACCGGAAGCTTTGCGTCCCGACCTCACAATCGGTTTGCCCTTTAGCTACTTCATTCGCGATAAAAAAAATCGCATACCGACTATAGAGTGAGCGGATTTGCCGCGCTACTGTCGACTTTCACAACAAGTGGCGTACCAAAGTGGCAATCGGTCGTTATCACACGAAATAGTGAAGGGATCATCGCCAATCCGGGGCTATGTCTGACGAGCTATCATGACGATGGCTGTCGCCATATTTGCACGGTTTTGTGAGCCGGTTCACGGCTTGCTGCCCCGGGCGCTGCTATCGCAGCAACAGGCTGTTCATCAGGGCCCGCAGTTTGAGTGGTTTGACCGGCTTGCTGATGTAGCCGTAACCCCTCTCGCGGATCTGCGTCTGCAACTCGCTCTTCCGATCGGCGCTGATGATGATGCCCCCCAGCTCGTCGCCACACACCTGCTGCAGCGCAGCCAGCGCCTCCAGCCCGGTCTTGCCATCGTCGAGGTGATAGTCAGAGAGCACCAATCGCGGCACAAATCCTTCTGCCAGCAGCGCCTCGGCTTCGACCAGATCGACGGCGCACTGCACCTCGCAACCCCAACGGCCGAGCAGGGTGCTCATGGCGGTCAGAATGTCCCGCTCGTTGTCGATGCAGAGCACGGCTACCCCCTCCAGCTGGCTGTCGCGCACCACAGGCGCGGCCAACTGATGGGGCACGACCGGGCGGGTGGCGAGCGTGAGGGTCACCGCAAAGACCGAGCCCTTGCCCGGCCAGCTCTGCAGGGTGAGCTGATGACCGAGCACCTGCGAAATGCCACGGGCGATGGCAAGCCCCAGACCCAGCCCCTGCTCCTTGGCGGTGCGGGAGTGATCGAGGCGGGAGAACTCGTCGAAAATTGCCTCCTGCTTGTCCTGCGGGATGCCGGGGCCGTTATCCCACACCTCGATGCGGATTTTATCCCCAATCCGGCGACAACCGAGCAGCACCCGGCCCGCCGGGTTATAGCGAAACGCATTGGTGAGGAAGTTCTGCAACACCCGCCGCAGCAGCCGCACATCGCTGTGCACCGCATGCTTGCTCTCCACCACCGAGAAGTGGATCCCCCCCGCCTGCGCCAGCACGCCAAACTCCGCCTTGAGGTTGTCGAACAGATCGCGCAGGGCGAAGTCGATCTTCTTGGCCTTGAACTTGCCCGCTTCGAGCCGCGAGATATCGAGCAGATCGGTGATGAGATCTTCGGTCGCCCCCAGCGCATCGTCGATATGGCGGGCGATGCGGGCCTGCTCGCCAGATGGCGGCAACATCTCCAGCAGGGAGGAGGTAAACAGCTTGGCAGCATTGAGGGGCTGGGTCAGATCGTGGCTGACCGCCGCCAGAAAACGGCTCTTGGAGTGGTTGGCCCGCTCCACCTGCTGGTTCACCAGCAGCAGCTGGCGGTTGAGTTCGGAGAGCTCATGAGTGCGCTCGGCTACCCGCGCCTCCAGATGTTCGTTCGCTTCGCGCAGCACCCGTTCGGCGTCGCGAAACGGGGTGATGTCGGTAAAGGTCATGACGAAACCACCGGCGGGCATGGGGTTGCCCTGCATCTCGATCACCCGCCCATCCGGGCGCTCTCGCGCCGAGATATGGGCGCTGCCGCGCTTCATAAAGGCGACCCGCCGCGCTACGTGATCCTCAATGTCGCCATTGCCACAGAGCCCCTGCTCGGCGTTGTAGCGGATGATCTGCTCGATGGAGCGCCCCGCCTGAATAAGCCCCGGCGGATAGTGAAACAGCTCGATGTAGCGGCGATTCCAGGCCACCAGTCTGAGCTCCCGATCCACCACCGAGATCCCCTGCCCGATATGCTCGATCGCCCCCTGCAACAGGCCGCGGTTGAAGCGAAACACGTCGGAGGCCTCATCGACTATGGTGGCGATCTCCTCGAGTTGCATGTTGCGCCCCTGCAGGGCAGAGGCAAGCACCAGCCGCGCCGACGAGGTGCCAAACACCCCCGCCAGCAGCCGCTCGGTGTGGGCGATAAGCTCGGCCGAGGCCTGCATTTGCGGCGCCAGGGTGCCGCCCCGCTCACCGGCAAAACGGCCAAAGGCACGCTTGACCCGGCTCGAACCGACAAAGCGGGCCGCCAGCATCTCCAGCTCCTTGACCGAGACCCGCGCCTGATAGAGGGCGGCGGTATCGCGACTCGGCTTGCCGACGAAGTTGGCCGCCTGCAACCGCTCGCTCACCGCCGGACGGGACAGCAAGGAACCCACCACGTAACCGAGCAGGTTGAGCACGAGACTCAGAAAGATGCACCAGGCGCCCAGGCTGAGATCGCGAAAGGCGGGCCAGTCCGGCGGCGCCAGCAGCTCGGCCAGCGGCGAACCGGCCAGCAAGCCGCTCTCCACCAGCAGGGTCACGAACCAGAGGCTCACCCCGAGGAAGAGACCAAGATAGACCCCTTTGCGATTGCCGTGGCGCCAGTAGAGGCCAAGCAGCAAGGCTGGCGCAAACTGGGCCACCGCGCCAAACGACAGATAGCCGATGCGGGAGAGACTGGTGAGATCACCGAGCCAGAGGTAGAGCCCCCAAGCCGCCAGCAAGATCAGCAGGATGGCGCCACGGCGCACTTGTAACAGCAGCCGCACCAGCCGCTCGTCACGCCCCTGCCGCCAGAAGCGGCGCAGCAGCACCGGCAACACCAGATCGTTGCTCACCATGATCGCCAGCGCGATGGTGCAGACGATCACCATGCCGGTGGCCGCCGAGGTGCCGCCGAGAAAGGCCAGCATCGCCATGCCATCAAAACCGAGGGCCATCGGCAGGCTGATCACATAGGTGTCGGAAGCCACCTCAGCCCCCAGCCACAGCTTGCCCGCCAGCGCCAGTGGCCAGATAAAGAGTCCCATCACGAACAGGTAGAGCGGGAAGATCCAGCGCGCCCAGTGGAGATCCTGCCCCTGATTGTTCTCCACCACTGTCACATGAAACTGGCGCGGCAGGCAGATGACGGCGCACATCGCCAGCACCGTATAGATGGCAAGCTCCAGCAGATTGCCGGGGCTCACCGCCATCACCTGTGCAAAGAAGTCGCGGGTCACCTGCTCGTGGGCAACGCCGGGTTTGCTCAAAATCAGCCAGAGGGCAAAGCCCCCCACCGCGATAAAGGCCAGCAATTTGACCACCGACTCGAAGGCGATGGCCACCACCATCCCCCTGTGGTGCTCGGTGGCATCGAGATGGCGGGTGCCGAACAGTATGCTGAACAGCGCCAGCAGCAGGGTGACCCCGAGCGCCAGCTCGCTGGTGTTGCTGGTCGGGCTGATGCCACCGCTATTGACCATCAGCAGATCCAGCCCGGTGACGATGGCTTTGAGCTGCAACACCAGATAGGGGAGGATCCCCATGATGGCGATGAGGGAGATCACCATGGCGAGCCGCTGGGATTTGCCGTAACGGGCGGCGATAAAGTCGGCGATGGAGGTGATGTGCTCACGCTTGGCCACCAGAATGAGCCGGGCCAGCAACCGCCAGCCAAACAGGAATACCAGCATGGGGCCAAGATAGATGGGCACTGGCGACCAGGGGGATTCACTCGCCTGTCCCACAGTGCCGAAGAAGGTCCAGGAGGTACAGTAGACCGCCAGCGACAGGCTGTAGAGCAGCGGTTGCCCCTTGAGACGGTGCCGTTTGTGCTTGTCTGCCACGAAGGCGATCAGAAACAGCAGCCCCAGATAGGTGAGCGACAATCCGATCAGCAGCCATCCCTGGTGCATCGATAACTCCTTGTCCATGTTGAGTTTTTGTATACAACCTCGCCAGTCTAGAGAGGCAGCAGCCAAAAGTCATCCCCTTCGGACAGATCAAAATTATCGTTTTTCAATAAGTTTTGCCTTGACTGTATATCGTAAAACAATAAACATTGCCGATATGAATATTGATAAACGATAAACTTTACCTTTCAGATAAAAACATCACGGCGAGGAATGAGATGATATCCAACAAACTCGAACGCTCGAGCATGCTGATCGAATGGCTGCTGCTGTTGGCACTGCTGGCTACCCCTTTGATCACGTTGCTGGAGGTGTGGACCCCCTTCGGTGGCGCCGATTTACTGCAGGAGAAGCTCAACACCATCTTGAACCGTCCCGGCATCAATCCTGCAGACTATCCGCTTCACTTCCCGACCCGGCTGCTCGGCACCCTGGTGCAGTTGCTGCCGGATTTGGTCTTCATGATGATGCTGTGGCAACTGCGTCAGCTGTTTCGCAGCTACCGCGCCGGTCTGCTGTTCACCTTCGAGCAGATCCGCCGCTACCGGCAGATCGGGCTGCTGCTCTGTGCAAGCTTCGTAGTCGAGTTGATCCACCTCCCCCTGCTGGATACGGTGCTCACCATGAGAGGCCCAGAAGTACTCGGTACCATCTCTCTGAGTACCTCCGATTTTCGGGTACTGCTGGCGGGACTTATCGTACTGGCGCTGGCACTGGTGATGCGCGAGGCCAAACTGCTGGCCGACGAACAGCAACTGACGGTGTGAGGATCCTATGCCCATTATCATCCGGCTCGATGCCCTGCTGACCGAACGCAAGATGACCGCCCGCGAGCTGGCCCAGCGCATCGACATCACCGAGGCCAACCTCTCGATCCTCAAGAATGGCCACGCCAAGGCGGTGCGCTTCTCCACTCTGGAGGCCATCTGCCGTGAACTCAAATGCCAGCCCGGCGATCTGCTGGGCTACGAGCAGGAGCGCTAACCCCCTTATGAGTCGTCATATCACCCTGCTTGCCCTGTGGCTGCTGCCACTGTGGTTGCTGCCACGGTGGGCCTGCGCTGCCGATGGCACGAGCGGCCCCCGCTACCTTATCGAGCAGGGCGCCAGCGCCAATCTGCTGCAAGTGCACCTCACCATGCAGGGCGATCCCCCTTTTACCCTGCTCCCCGCCCGTCAGTTGCCGGGCAATACAACGCCGGTTTCACCCGCGCTGGTCTGCCTTACAGACAACCAGCCGGTTGCCCTCAACCAGCCTTTTTCCTGCAAAGAGATCGGCTGGCAGATCACTCTCACACCGGCGCCAGCTCTGGGGGCTGATGCCTCGGCCCAGCAGTCGCTGCTGTTTGCCCCCAACCAGTGGCTATTGACCGAGTGGGGCAATCTGGTGCGCCAGCAGGGGAGCCACCGAGGGGAGATCTGTCTGCCGGATGGCTCCTGCCAACCGCTGCCGAGTGTCAACCAGCCGCCACTGATCCTGCCATTTGGTCTGGAAACAGTGCCCGTCACCCAGCCGGACCCGCGGCTGGTGCTCAGCCATGACGAGACCGCCAATCAGCTCGATCTGCCTGCCTTGCAGCAGCAACTGAATGACATCATCGACTATCTGGCCTTCCAGCTTGATGTGGCCCCACCCACTCACCCGTGGCAACTGGTGTGGCTGGGGCGGGATGTGGCGACCCGCTCCCTCGGCGGCGCCGCCGGGGATCAGGTGTTTGTCGCCAACTACCCCACTATGAATGGCAAGCCGACGCCACAGGCCCCCTTGCGCCTGCTGCGCACCTCGGCCCACGAGGCGGTGCACATCCTCAGCGCTCGCCACGCTGCGCCACAGCCCACTTGGGTCAACGAGAGCCTCGCCGAGTACCTCGCCATCAAGGCGTTGCGCCGCTTTCGGCTGCATCAGGTCACGGCGGTCAACGAGCTGGCCGAGCGAGGCAAACAACTGCCCCATCACGAGAGCGGCCTCTATCGGGCAGCCCGTGAGGTGATGGCTGGCGATCGTTCCTACTACCCGCTCTTTTACGTCAAGGGGAGCGCCTTCTGGGAAGCGCTGGAGCGGGAGCTGCAACACAATGACGCCACCCTGGCGCGACTGCTCCCCCAACTGGGGTGGCTGCCGGATGGCCGCTTTGATGCCGCCGCCAATGAGCTGCTTGCAGGCACCATCGGCTCGGATACCTGGCGCCGCCTCAGCCACCACTATCTTGGCGAGCAGCAGTAACGCCGCAAACCGCAGCAACGAAAAAGGGAGAGCCATGGCTCTCCCTTTTGCTAGGTGATGATTCAGATAGGCCGGTATCAGGCCGGAGCACTCTCCTGCGCAGACGGCGCAAAGGGGCGCAGCCGCAGGAAGAACACCGGCAACACCACCAGTACCATCAGGAAGAAGATGCCGCCGCCGAGGGGCTCGAACAGCACGCCGCAGACTGCCATCAGGGCCGCCACCGTCATGCCGAGGCCAAGGGCCGCATAGAGCGCCTGGGTCGGGATCAACTGCTCGGCCGGTAGCTGGCGAGTCATGAAGCGCACCGCCCCCAGATGGCTCATGCCGAACGTGACCGCGTGCAGCAGTTGCCCCAGCACCAACACCCACAGCTCGGTCGAGGCACCCAGCAATACCCAGCGCACCACACAACCGATGGCACCGGCGATAAAGAGGCTCTGGGCGCCAAAGCGTTGCAAGAAGCGCTTGTCAGCGGCGAACATGCAGATCTCCGCCACCACCCCTAGCGCCCACAGATAGCCGATGATGGTACCGCTATACCCTTGCGCCTTCCAGTAAATGGCACTGAAACCGTAATAGGCTGCGTGGCTCCCCTGTAGCAGGGCTGTCAGCAGCAGGAAGCGGCGCACCGGTGCGCTGCGCAGAGTCACCAGCAAAGAGGCCTTGGCGCGCTCGCCCTGACTATCTTGTGGCGTCGGATAGAGCGGCAACCAGCTGAGCAGCAGCATCAGCACCAGCCCCGCCACCATGGTGTGCAAAATCCACTCGCTGCCAAAATTCCCCACTAGCGCCCCCACCAGCGTCGAGGCGACGATAAAGGCAAAGGAACCGCACAGCCGCACCTTGCCGTAATCGAGGTGGGCCTGCACCACCATACGGGTCGCCAGCGCCTCCCCCACCGGCATCAGGGTCGGATAGATAAAGTTCGCCAGCAGGGTCAAGCCCACCAGCCACCAGAGGTTATGACTGAGATAGAAACCGAGAAACGCCAGCAGACTGAGCAGGGAGAGCAATCGGGTAACCGGCAGCAGATGGCCCGCCCCCTTGATCTGCCCCATCACCATCAGGT
>NZ_NKWE01000092.1:0-2118 GCF_006243315.1 Aeromonas sobria | reverse complement strand
AACGGCTCAAAAGTGTCTAGAGAAGCCGGGGCGATTCATACAGCAACGCAGCGAGTTGCGCCGGTTGTTCAAAGAGAGCAGGAGCTCGGCAGGCAGCCGCGCCTTGATGTCGATGATGCGGGAGTTGGGGCATCAGATTGGTCGATACAAAGTACGTAACCTGATGAAGGAAGCCGGGCTGGCATCCAAGCAGCCGGGCGCACACCGTTATAAGGTGGCACGGTCTGAACGACCGGATATTCCCAATCTGCTGGCCCGCGAATTTGATGCTCCGCAGCCCAATCAGGTGTGGTGTGGCGATATCACCTACGTCTGGGTCGGTGGTCGTTGGCATTATCTGGCAGCGGTGCTCGACCTGCATACCCGACGGGTCGTGGGCTGGGCGATGTCTGACAAACCTGATGCAGAATTGGCAATCAAAGCACTGGAGATGGCCTATCAGCAGCGGGGTTGCCCATCAGGCGTGCTGTTTCACTCTGATCAGGGCAGCCAATATGGCAGTCGGGCATTTCGACAACGACTGTGGCGCTATCGCATGACCCAGAGTATGAGTCGGCGTGGAAACTGCTGGGATAACGCCCCGATGGAGCGGTTGTTCAGAAGCCTGAAGTCAGAGTGGCTGCCGGCAATGGGATACATGAGCGTGCGGGAGGCAAAGCGGGATATCAGTTATTACCTGATGGATTACTACAACTGGCGGCGTCCACATCAACACAATGACGGGATGCCGCCAGCAAAAGCCGAAGATCGGCCTAACCAAGTGTCCGGATTTAGTTGACCACTACAGGGGCACCCAAGAAATGAGGCGGTGCTGGTGATGCACAAGGAGGGGCTAGCGCACTGNNGGGAGAAGTCATGGCGTATGTCAGCGCTATAAACAAACTGAATACCCTTGGTCTACCTGTCAGAAAGCCCCGAGTGTAGCGGTCACCAGGGGCTGGGGACGTTGTGACCTGATGGCTGATTTGGGAAACAACGCCGTTTCTCGCTATACATCAGGCCTCCAAGAAATGGACCATGCCAATCCAGAATTGGACGCTTGCCCTGAATCGCTTTATTATCAAATTCGGTGATCGCCTGAACGGTCACCTGTGATGAAATGGGCAGTTACACAGAATTATTTACAGGCTCAGGCCCAAAGTTAGCGGTCTCGTGTGGCTGATTGTCTGATTTAGGAAACAACGCCCCATTAACGCCTTCAAGGAGCCAATCTACGCAGGTTCATGTTAGACGATAACAATAGATACGCCAGCATCTCTCAGTGCTGATAGTGTCTCTTCGTCTGCTCCGACATCTGTTATTAAAGTATCTAATTCAGATGCACATGCCAGCAGTTTTCCTCCATGTTTACCTATCTTGCGGCTATCGACCAAAGCAACTAAGCGGTCCCCATATTCCAATAGTTTTTTCTCGGCCATGTAAACCAACAAGTCTGAGGTATAAACCCCAGCTTTTGACACTCCAGTCCCAGTGAAGAATACAAAACGGCTAGAGTGATCATCTGCAGTTTCTGCATCTGGTGAAATCATAATGTGGCGTTCTGGTAAATACTGTCCGCCCAAAATGATCAAACTAGGATGATTGCACTGGATCAACTTATAGGCAAGTGGCATAAAGTTGGTGACAATTTGAATGTCTTTTCCACCAAGATGCTTATAGAGTAAAAAGGTCGTGTTACTGCCGCTTATCACTACGCTATCGCCCTTTTCACACATAGCAGCGGCTGCTTGAGCGATACGGGATTTTGCTTGGTAATTATCAATGTCTTTTTCTGAGGGAATGAAATGAGAAGCAACATGGGACTGTTGCTTAGGCTCATCTTCTTGAAAAATGACTTCGGCTCCATTGCGGATTTTTGTCAATTTACCATCTTCTGCCAGTTTTGTTATATCACGACGGGCTGTTGATAGAGAGATATCAAGCATCTCAACGTAGTCGTTGGTGCTTATATATGTGTGATTTTTTAGATACTCCAAAAGCCTTCTATGTCGCTGTATTTCATTCATAGTTAAGTCCATTGTTTTTTTGATATTGATAGATTTTGACCGAATTTGACGTTTGTTGCAATCAAAAAACGAAGCCTGATTACCCATGACCTGAATCGCCCCGGCTTATCTA
>NZ_NKWE01000091.1:0-2272 GCF_006243315.1 Aeromonas sobria | reverse complement strand
ACGTAATTGGGACATAGCCATAAAAAAGACCGGTATCCTCGCAGATACCGGTCTTTAACCAAGGATGGGCCGATCTTGTCAGGCCATCAATGGAGGTGCTTTCAGGCGTTCAGTTCAACCAGTGCCTTGGCCAGCTCGATCGGTTCGAGCTCCTGACCTTCCAGATCGGCGTTCCAGTTCGGGCCGACCAGCACATCATCTTCATCCAGATCGTTGATCCAGATATCGAGGAACTCTTCCAGCTCGATCACTTCCGGCTCATAGTCAGCCCACTCGTCCACGCAGTGCAGACGGGCATCTTCTTCGGCAGACCAGAGCGGCATCACATCGGCATCTTCAAATTCGGCGGAACGGCAGACGACCCAGTCTTCCCCATAGCGCAAACCCCACACCTGACCCGACTCGCGGACTTGTTCGATAAACAGTTGGAAATTGGCGTCAAGGTTGTCGTTAAGCATGCTCATGGGGCTCTCTCTTTCTTTCGGGTTCTGCGGCATTGTCGGGCGACAATACGATGGCCAAATGGTGTCGTAAAAGTGACATGGACTCAAGCATATTGGGGTTATTGATGGAAAAAAGCCGGGATAACCGCCATTTGCCTGCAAAAGCGCCTCCCAGGGGAGGCGCGTGATAACAACCTGGGATCAACGCTCCCAGTAAACCTCTTCCAGGCTGTCCTCTTTCTCCGGCAAGCCGCGAGAAAGACGAGGGCTGCTCTGGGCCAGCACTTCATAGCTGACTCGGTTGGCGTACTTGCACACCTGAGCCAAAGAGGAATAGGTGAGGAACTCGGAGATATGCTTGGCCGAGTTGGGCACATTCATCCGGTGATAGGAGTTGGCCACCATGTCGTGCAGCACGGCAGAGAGGGCGCCATCCCCTGCCCCGTTGGTGTTCTTGATCTTCTCCGGGCCACCCATGTACGGGGAGATGTGGGAGTAGATACGAGCCGGTTTACGGCACTTGGCGCGGGCCATCGGGCGGCTGAACTCATACATGTTGAACTCGGGGATAACGCCAGGCAACAGGGTATGTGTGGTTTCGCGCTTGTAATCTTCGTCGGTGTAGCTCGCCATATAGAGGCCAATAGGGCCGGCGGTGCAGAGCACCATGTCGGCCCAGTCGAGCGCCTTGTCGGCAGCACCGAGTGGATCTTTGATCCCGGTAAGGGCCTCACCTTCGTCTTCATTCATCGCCAACACAGTTACGTTCTCGGCAATGAAGTCACGCCACCACTGGGGGTTTTCGTCGATGACAAAGCGGGTACCCAGGGTCAAGATGACCGGCACCTCGGCCTCGCGAGCATGGCGAACGGCGGCCATCGCCGCCTCTTTCATCGGGTCACCATCATCACCACGTACCAGATAGGCAGTAATCACCAGGGCCGAAGCACCTTTGATCACCTCTGCCGGGATATGATTGACATCCAGCTGATTCATCTTGCCCGCGTTGATACCAAAGCTGCGCTCACCGCACTCGGTAATGAAGGTAAAGCAACGACCGATGGGGCCATCGACCGGCTGCAAATAGTCGAGATTGACGCGGGAAGAGGTGTTGCACAGATAGCGGTAGGCGTAGCAGCCGATGCGAATATCCTGACTCATCACACCCAGCAGGATGGAGTGAGAATCAGCCAGCACAGAGTAGTTGTGGACCGTGTTGCCGATGGTGCCACCGGCAAACTCGCTCACCACCATATTGTTGGCTTTGAGCTCATCATAAATCCGTTCAGCCACGTCATCCTTGATCACCACAGAATGGCCTTTGCTCAAACCATAACGGGTCAGAAAGTCTTCATCCACATGGGCTTCAATATCTACCAGGGTCTGATCGATCCCGACCACATAGGCTTTGCCCAATTCGGTCAACAGCGGATTGTGTGATACCAGCGGATCACGTCTGTCGACAGGGAAATAGTGTTTGGACTTGCGCTGACCGGGAAATTTCATGGCAATGTTCTGTGCTCTGGGGGGAAGAGGGGCGGGATTTTAACACAATCCGTCGCCCCGAAAAGTCGCCCTGATTAAATTATGGGGTCAGTATAGCCAAGGGCTACCAGAGAAAACGTTTGTCTTTTCACCATGAAAAAAGGCTATGTCCCAATTACGTGTTGCATGGGGTGCCCCAGCGCCTCATGCAGACACGCTTTGATATTCACTCCCTTCCCGTAACGCTCCAGCATCCTGCGCCAACCCAGATAATTCCTCAGATAATGAGTTGCCACGCCATGAAAGCGCTCCATCCACTCTTTCAGCCGACGGTGATAGCCGTT
>NZ_NKWE01000090.1:0-36042 GCF_006243315.1 Aeromonas sobria | reverse complement strand
AGCTTTCTGCAGCAATCGGCCAATGAGCTGATCCAGGAGATCCGGGGCGCGGCTAATGCCAAATTACGTAACCTGCTCCCGGCCCACCAGCCCGCAGGCTTCGGGCCCGCCCCCAAACGCAGCGCCGATGCCATGCTCTCCCCCCCGCCCGAGCGGATCAAATTCAAAACCACCGAACGGATCATTGCGGTGGGTACCTCGACCGGAGGCACCCAGGCGCTGGAATATCTGCTGACCCGATTGCCCACCAGTTGCCCGGGGCTCGCCATCGTCCAGCACATGCCCGCCAAATTTACCGCCTCCTTTGCCGATCGGCTCAATGGTATCTCCCAGTTGGAAGTGAAAGAGGCAGTGACCGGCGATCGCCTGCTACCCGGGGTCGCGCTGATTGCCCCGGGCGGCAAGCATCTGCTGATCCAGCGCAGTGGCGCCCAGTATCTGGCCGAAGTGAAAGAGGGACCACCGGTCTCCCGCCACTGCCCGTCGGTGGATGTGCTGTTTCGCTCGGTGGCGGTCAGTGCGGGTCACAATGCGCTCGGGGTCATCATGACCGGCATGGGTGACGATGGTGCCCGTGGTTTGCGGGAGCTGCACGACACCGGCGCCCGCACCATTGCCCAGGATGAAGCCAGTTGTGTGGTATTTGGCATGCCCAAAGAGGCGATAGCCCACGGCGGGGTCGATGAAGTGATGTCACTTTCGCAGATAACACAGACGCTCGCGCGTCCGGATTAACAGGGGATTAGCTATGTTATTAGCGCAATGGCAGGGCCGCTGTGCCTTGGTGGTCGATGACTCACGCACCCAGCAATACGAAGTGACCTGCCTGTTGCAGGAGCTGGGCTTTGGCCAGATCCATGTTGCCAACGATGGCCAGGATGCCCTTAACAAACTGCAACAGATCGATCATGTGGATCTGCTACTCACCGACCTCAATATGCCCGGCATGGACGGGGTGGAACTCATCAACCAGCTGGAAAAAAAGACCAACTACCAGATGTTTATCGCAGTCATGAGCGCCGTCGATCGGGATGTACTGGACGTGATCCACTCCATCGCCGATGCCGGCACGCTGGAAGTGATCGGGGTGTTGGCCAAGCCACTGAGGAAAAGTGATTTGTACGGCATGCTCCAGCATTGCGATCCCTTGAAACACCGCAAAAGCAACAACTGGATGCAACTCAGCTTTACCGTGGAGGATGTACAGCAGGCGCTGGATAATGGCCAGTTGGTCCCCTTTCTGCAGCCCAAGATCGCCATGGTGGACTCCAGTCTCTACGGTTTTGAAGCGCTGGTTCGCTGGCGTCACCCGGAACACGGGGTGCTCCCGCCGCTCTGTTTTGTCCATCATCTGGAACATGGGCCGCTGGCGCTGGACTTTTTCTACGCCTTTTTACATGCCACCTGCGAGGCATTGAATAGATTAACTACCCTGCCTGCTCCCATCAGCTGTTCCATTAATATGCCGGTCACCCTGCTGACCACCGATAAATTAGTCGAGAACATGGTCAATATTGTTCAGGCGCATCAACTGCCCTGCAACGCCATTATTATCGAAGTAACCGAAACCACGGTTATGTCAAACCTTGCCATGTCGTTAGGCACGCTGGCACGACTGAGATTACGGGGATTTGGCGTCGCCATGGACGATTATGGGACTGGCTACTCCTCCATGAAGCAGTTATCTCGCTGTCCCTTTACCGAGATCAAGATTGATAAAGAGTTTGTCCACGATGCCCATACCAGCCCCAAGAAGTTGGCTATATTGACCTCAGCGATCGTGATGAGCCAAAAATTGGGACTTAAAACAGTAGCTGAAGGGGTTGAGAGCGAAGAGGACTGGCAACAGCTGGCCCTGCTGGGCTGTGAACTGGCACAAGGCTATTACATCAGCCGCCCTCTGCCGCTGGACCAAATTGAAAACTGGTTTGCCGAATGGCAAGCCAGATCAACCAAACCAGCCAGACCATATTGAATTTGTCCCCTGACCAGGGGGAAATAGTACAAAAGCAGTCGCTTTATCACTGCAAGGAACGCTAACAATTAGCATGAGGCTATCTATGAACAATCTAATCCGTCAGTTTTCCATTAAAGTGCGATTGATAATCTCATTTTTACTGGTAAACCTTATCCTCATTGGAGTGGGGTTGTATGGGAAACAAAATACCGGCGTTCTAAACGACATGTTGAATGAGATGTATATCAACAATCTCACCCCCATCAAGGATCTCGCCAACGCCAATATGCAGGCGATCTACCATAACCGCTCACTATTTGATTATGTTATCGAACCAACCCAGGCCGGGATGGACAACATTGCCCGTGAAATGGATGGCTACGAGCAACAAATGCAGGGGTTGCTCAATAAATATCGCGCCACCGAGTTGACCGATACCGAGAAAACCACGCTGGCGCAAGCGGATCGGGCCTGGCCTATCTACAAGGAGAGTGCCAAAAAGGCCATGGCCGCCAGCTATGCCAATGAAAACGAGGCGGCGATAAAACTGATGAAAGGCGAAGCCGCTGCCAATTTCAAAGTGCTCGACGACCAGCTCAGCAAGCTGGTGGAATTCAATGAACAACTGGGCACCAAAGCCTATAACGACAGTGATGTGATCGTCGCTGACCTCACTGCCACGACCTACACCATTCTCACCATTTCCGTCATCTTCTCCCTGCTGCTGGGTTGGCTGCTGAGTAACAGCATCAACCAGCCGCTGGCCAGCATCATGGAAGAGATCAAACAACTGGCTGCCGGTTATCTCACTGCGAAAGATAACTCGGATGGCAATGATGAACTGACCCAGATGCAGCTCTCGATGATCAACGCTCGCCGCAGTCTGCGCGATATCGTATCGACCATGCAGCATGCCGCCGAAGGGCTCACGGCCAGCTCCTCTCAGCTGGTCGCCGCCGCGCAGCAAGTCAACACCAGCTCCCAGCAACAGTCGCTGGCTACCGCCAATACCGCCGCCTCGGTGGAAGAGTTGACCACCTCGGTCTCCCAGCTCTCCTCCTTCGCCAATCAGGCCAATACCGTGGTCATGGAGTCTGGCGAGATTGCCCACGCCGGTGAAGAACAGGTCAAGCGGGCCTCCCAAGAGGTGGTGCGAGTAACGGCAGCGGTCAATGACTCCGCCAAGCAAGTTCAGGGGCTGTTTGATGACATCACCCGGATCAGCCAGATCTCGGTGATGATCCAGGGGGTGGCCGACCAGACCAACCTGCTGGCGCTGAACGCCGCCATTGAAGCCGCCCGCGCCGGTGACATGGGACGGGGCTTTGCAGTGGTGGCGGATGAGGTTCGCACCCTGGCCGCCCGTACCACGCAAGCAACCCAGGAGATCAACGAGATGCTGCAGTCGATCCAGCAAGGGGCGACTGGCGCGGTGAAAGGGATGAATACCTGCGCCGACAGCATGGATACCGTGCGGGAGACCACGGATCACTCCAGCAACACCATGGCTCAGGTCGATCAGAGTTCACGCAAGGTGGTTGGCCTTATTCAGGAGATCAGCTCCATGCTCCATGAACAGGCGGCAGCCAGCCAGCTGATTGCCCAATCCGTCGAAGAGATCACCCAGATGTCAGTGGAAAACGTGGCAGCGGCCGAGAGCGTCAACCACGATGCATCCCAGCTCACCGACATCATTCAGCAGCTGGATCAGGGGATCCGCTTCTTCAAGGTATAAGCAAGCAGGCAGACCACAAACCAACGAGTTTGTGGTCTGTTCAAGCAGCCTCATCGATTCAGGTTCCGTTTATTCAAATAGCATTGGTTCAAGTAGCAGTTTCAGTACTCTAGTTTCAGTACTCTCCAGTCTGAAAATTGTGAGTGACAGAGGTTGTGGCGGGAATAATATCCCGCCACTTTTTTTTGCTGTATTGATGAAAAGGAAGTAAAGAGGAAGGCACGCTGATCTGTTGGGAAAGCGGCGAGAAATGACCGACAGAGGGAGAATCTACAGAAGATGCAGGGGGCTCTAGCAAACCGAATAAAGCAAATGGCAAACAAAACAGCGTTAAGGCAAGAGCATCGCCCACCATAACGGCAAGCGGGTTAACAGAACACCGACTTAACTGACCTGACGATATTGCTCGGTCACGGTAATACGCGGTTTCATCCGGTTATTCATCACCTTGATCACCCCGAAACGGGGCAAGGTTTTACTGGTGGTCAATACCAGATCGGCGGTGAGGTTCAAACAGACGCTGGCCTGCTCCCCTGCCTCAATAATCATAAACTCCCCGTTACCCTGTGGCGTATTCATCCAGACCAGATCACCGTTTTGCGGGATCACCAGCGGATGCTGTTCACTAAAAAACCAGCTTTGCGGCATCAGGGGTTTATAAAAGCGACTGACAGCGATGGCATTGAGCACCATTTGCACCTGATGGGGAATAGTCCAATCAAGTTCGGCTGCTTTATCCATCAACTGATAATAGAGAGCGGCATCATCGACACAAAAAGGCTGGGTAGCAAAGGAGCTGGGCACCAATTGCCGCCCTTTATACTCGGTGGCAAATAACATGTTATCAGACAGGTCCAACATCAGACGGTCACTCTGGGCATCATAGTGCCATTGCCAGCTATCGGTCGGTTGGATAAACATGTTGGAGCCCTTGCTTGATATTTCGTCTATCGACTTTATTCCATGTCGATAAAATCAGCAACATCAAATAAAGGGCTCCACCCTATTTCTTATATATTGGTCACGATCTCTTTGACCAGACCCGGTCCTTTAAAAATAAAACCGCTATAAATTTGCACCAGACTGGCACCGGCGGCCAATTTTTCACGGGCAGCCATGGCACTATCAATACCGCCCACCCCGATAATTGGCAGTGCACCATTTAGCGCCTTGGCCAGATGACGGATCACCTCGGTGCTCTTGTGTTGCAGCGGACGACCACTCAGGCCGCCAGCTTCACCGGCGTGGGGCATGTCATAAATCATCTCGCGCTCGAGGGTGGTATTGGTGGCGATCACACCATCAATGCCATTACGTACCAGCGAAGCGGCAACCTGATCTATTTCTTCAAGGCTCAAATCCGGGGCGATTTTAACCGCCAGCGGCACATACTTTTTATATTGGGCGGCCAGCTCTTGCTGACGCACCTTGAGGGCCGCCAGCAATTCATCCAGCGCCTCGCCATATTGCAGCGAACGCAAACCCGGGGTGTTGGGGGAAGAGATATTGACGGCAATATAACCGGCGTGATCATAAACCTTGTCCATGCAGATCAGGTAATCATCCTTGCCCTGCTCGATGGGGGTATCTTTGTTCTTGCCGATATTAATGCCGATCACCCCCTGATATTTGGCCTCTTTTACCTTGGCCACCAGATGATCCACCCCCTTGTTGTTGAATCCCATCCGGTTGATGATCCCCTCTGCTGGAATAACCCGGAACAGCCGAGGCTTGTCATTGCCGCTCTGGGGTTTGGGGGTGACAGTACCTACCTCGATAAAGCCAAATCCCATGGCGCCCAGCGCGTCTATGCACTCACCATCTTTATCCAGACCCGCCGCCAACCCCAGCGGATTGGCAAAAGAAAGCCCCATGACAGTGACGGGGCGTTTGGGTAAATTCTGGCGGAAGAAACAATCGAGTGGCGTACCGAGAAGACGGGGCAAATATTTCATGGAGAGATCGTGAGCCTGCTCCGGATTGAGCTTGAACAGGAAATGCCTGGCGATGGGGTACAACATCTTTGCTCCTTAAAGAAAGCCCCGGCAACTGGCCGGGGCTTTGGGTGTAATGCCGGTATCATGCCTTAATCTGGCAATTAAAGTGCCCGGCAATTCAACTGGAGCAGGTTCAACTCTCGCAAGGCCACCGAGAACTTGGCGAACTCGTGGGTACTGGTGGTCTTGAAGTCGGCCAACATATGGGTCCAACGGGACAAGAGTTGCTCATGCTCCGAAATCCAGTCGGCCAGTATGGTAGCGCATTCTCCCTGATCTTTGCACCCTTCCAGTACCACAGAAGTGAGACTGCGTTGCTGCCAGTCCAGATCTTCGCGGAAGGAGGCCCGCGCCATCGCCTGCCAGTGGTTGCCGACCGGCTGATGGTTGATCTGGTCGAGGAACCAGTGCAGATCCAGTTTGGCCCCGAGGCGATAGTAGACATTGGCAGCAAGCAGGATGTCGGTCTGGTGCTCCGCGGCAATCTGCGCCAGATCCAGGCAGGAGAAGAGGCTGCTCATGTGGGCGACCTGACGGGCAATGGCATCAGGCACCTGTTTCTCCATCCATTTGGCAACAGCCTGACGATGCTCGGCCACTTCGCTCTCATCCATCAACTCGTAGAGGTGCGAGCCCAATGTCTCGAACGCCGGGCGGAAGAAGGCGATGTTTTCGCTGATGCTCCAGCTGCGATTGCGGGCGCGCAGGAACCAGCGGGTGGCACGGCGCACGATGCGGCGGCTGTAGAACATCAGCTCAAGCTGGGTCTCTGCCCCAACCAGGTTGTCGCACCCTTCGATATCGCGCCACAGCTGGTTCATGCCAAACACTTCGCGGGCCATGGCGAAGCAGCAGGCCACTTCCGCCACCGAGGCACCGGTCTCGTCCTTCATCCGGCTGGCGAAGTTGAGCCCCATGTCGTTGACCAGCATGTTGGCCACCCGAGTGGCAATGATCTCGGAGCGCAATGGGTGATCGGCCAGTTGGGCACCAAACTGCTGCTGCACCTTGGCCGGGAAGCTGGTGACCAGCATGTTGGCGAGGAAGGGCTCGTCGGTCACTTCCGGGCAGTTGAGCTGCTCTTTCAGTACCATCTTGCCGTAGGCCACCAGCACCGCCAGTTCGGGGCGGGTCAGCCCCTGCCCTGCCGCCATCCGCTCGGAGAGCTCCTCATCAGAGGGCAGGAACTCCAGCGCACGGTCAAGCTTGCCTTCCCGCTCCAGCCCCTGAATAAAGCGCTGTTGCTCTTTGAGCTGCTCGGTGCCACGGAAGCTGGTGACCGAGATGGACTGGGACTGGCGGTAGGCGTTAGTGATAACGATCTGCGCCACGTCGTCAGTCATCTCATAGAGCATCTGGTTACGCTGCTTGAGGGTCAGATCCCCGGCAGCCACCAGCTGGTTGAGCAGGATCTTGATGTTCACCTCGTTGTCGGAGCAGTCCACCCCGCCCACGTTGTCGGTAAAATCGGTGTTGATGCGACCGCCCTGGCTGGCGAACTCCACCCGACCGAGTTGGGTAAAGCCTAAGTTGCCCCCCTCGCCGACAATGCGGGCCCGCAGATCACGGCCATTGACCCGCAGCGCGTCGTTGCTGCGATCCCCGACTTCGGCATCGCTCTCCCGAGCGCTCTTCACATAGGTGCCTATGCCGCCGTTCCACAGCAGATCGACGTTGAGGCAGAGCAGCGCCTTGATCAGCTCGTTCGGCGCCATGCTGGCCTTGTCGCTGCCAAGCAGGGTCTGGATCTCGGGGCTGAGCTTGATGGACTTGGCCGAGCGCAGGAAGATGCCGCCCCCGTGTGATATCAGCTCGCGGTTGTAGTCATCCCAGCTGGAGCCCGGCAGATCGAACAGACGCTGGCGCTCGACAAAACTCTTGGCCGCATTCGGGGTCGGGTCGATGAAGATGTGCATGTGGTTGAACGCCCCCACCAGCTGGGTGTGTTCAGAGAGCAGCATACCGTTGCCGAACACATCCCCCGCCATGTCACCGATGCCGACGCAGGTAAAATCGGTGGTCTGGCAGTTGACGCCGATCTCACGGAAGTGACGCTTGACCGACTCCCAGGCCCCGCGGGCGGTGATCCCCATCTTCTTGTGGTCGTAACCGACCGAGCCGCCGGAAGCGAACGCATCGCCGAGCCAGTGGCCGTATTCGAGGCTGATCTCGTTGGCGATGTCGGAGAAAGTCGCCGTGCCCTTGTCGGCGGCCACCACCAGGTAGTAGTCATCCTCGTCGTGGCGTACCACGGATTTTGGCGGGATCACCTCGCCGCCGATGATGTTGTCAGTCACATCGAGCAGGCCGCGAATAAACAGGCGATAACAGGCCTTGCCCTCCTCCTGAATCACGGCGCGGGTTGCCCCCACCGGCATCTGTTTGCAGTAGAAACCGCCCTTGGCCCCCACCGGCACGATCACGGTGTTTTTGACCTGCTGGGCTTTCACCAGACCCAGCACCTCGGTGCGAAAGTCCTCTTTGCGATCAGACCAGCGCAGACCGCCACGGGCCACTTTACCCCAGCGCAGGTGCACCCCCTCCACTCGCGGCGAGTAGACGAAGATCTCGAATTTTGGCAACGGCAGCGGCATGTCGGTGATGCTGGAGGGGGCCAGCTTGAAGGAGATATAGGGCTTGATGTTGCCCGCTTTGTCGCGCTGGTAGTAGTTGGTGCGCAGAGTGGCGTCGATCATCTCCACATAGCGGCGAATGATCCGATCGTCATCGAGGTTGGCTACCTGATCCAGCTTGGCGGCAAGCTCCTCGTGCAGCTTGGCTTCTGCCTGGGCGTCCTGTTTGCCAGCGGGGTCGAGGCGCTGCTCGAACAGGGTAAACAGCTGCTGGGCGATCTCGGGATAACGGGTCAGGGTCTCTTCGATGTAGGACTGGCTGAAGGAGACGCCAGTCTGGCGCATGTATTTGGCATAGGCGCGCAGCACCGAGACCTGACGACCGGTGAGACCCGCCCCCAGTACCAGCCGGTTGAAGCCGTCATCTTCCAGCTGTTTGTTCCAGATGGCGGCAAACGCCTGCTGGAAGCGCTGCTGGCTCTGGGCCAGATCAAAGGGCTGCTCACCACGCAGCAGCATGGAGAAGTCGAGGATCCAGAACAGATCGCCACTCGGGGTGCGAACCTGATACGGGGTTTCACCGATCACCCGCAGCCCCATGTTCTCCAGCATCGGCAGCACGTCGGAGAGGTGTATGGGCTCGGTGCGGTGGAACAGCTTGAGCCGTACCCGACGGTCGTTTTCCTCTTCCTGCGCACGGTAGAACAGCATGCCCAGCGGCTCGGCTTCGCTCAGGTTATCGAGCGCCATGATGTCAGCCACGGCAGAGCCCGGCAGCACATCTTCCTTGTAGGCGCGGGGGAAGGCGGTGCTAAAACGGCGGCGCAGCTCGTTGCCACGGGCCTCACCATAGTGGGAGAGCAGCACGGAGTCGAGTCGGTCGTCCCAGCTGCGGGCCGCTTCAATCAGGTTGTTCTGTACTTCGTTCACATCCACATCCACGTTGTTGTTGTTGACCCGCACTATGTAGTGGGTCCGCGCCAGCACGCCCTCGGTGAAGTAGACGTTGAACTCCACATCGATGTCGCTGCCAAAATACTTTTGCAAAATTTGCTGGGTCTTGATCCGCAGCGCCGTGTTGTAGCGCTCCTTGGTGACATAGACCATGCAGGAGAAGAAACGACCATAGACATCCCGGCGCACGAACAGCCGCAGCATGTCCCGCTCCTGCATCTCCAGCACCCCAAGACCGGTGGCCAGCAGCTCCTCCTCGCGAGCCTGGATCAACTCGTCACGGGGATAGGTTTCCAGCACGTTGAGCAGCGCCTTGTAGGCGTGGGAGCCCTTCTCGTGACCGGAGGCGGCCATGATGCGCTCCAGCCGATGGCTGATCAGCGGGATCTGGGTCGCGCTGGTGTTGTAGATGGAAGAGGCGTAGAGGCCGATGAAGCGATCTTCCCCCACCACCTTGCCATGCTCATCGAAGCGCTTGATGCCGATGTAATCCACATAGGCCGGACGGTGCACCCGGGATTTGCTGTTGGATTTGGTGAGGATCAGCAGATCGGAGCTCAGGGCGGCGTGACGGGCGCTAGCCGGCATATTGCCAAGGCGCTGGCCCACCTCCTTGATGGAGTTCTTCATCAGACCCAGGCTGGAGCTGGCCTGCGGCAGGATCTCGTGATCCCCCTCCACCGCCTTGACGTCATAGCGGCGATAGCCCATCAGGGTGAAGTTGTGGGCAGCCACCCATTTCAAGAAGGCGACGCAGGAGGCCACCTCCTCCTTGCTGACCGGGCTCTTGCGCTTGGGCAGCTCGTCGATGATCTCATTGAGCTTGGCCAGCATTGGCTGCCAGTCGCCGACCGCCAGCGCCACTTCACCGGCCACCGAGTTGAGCTCGGCTGCCAGCGCGGCCATCTGCTCCTCGCTGGTGAGGTGGTCAATCTCGATAAGGAATGCGGTTTCGACCGAGGTCTGCCCGTCGGTGTTGCCGAGCTCGAGAATGGCGCCAATCTTGCCATCCTCGCTACGGATCAGGTGCAGCGGTTGGTGCAGCATCATGTGGGCAGTGATATTGAGCCGCTTGAGCGCCATCCGGATGGAGTCCACCAGGAAGGGGGAGTCCTGCAGGATCACCTCGACGATGGTATGGGGCGATTGCCAGCCGTGACGGGTCAGCTCGGGATTGTAGACCCGGATATAGGGGTCGGTGCCGGTACGCTGATTGAGGGCATTCCACAGGCTCAGGGCCGCGCCGTAGAGATCGCTATCATTGCGATCGTGCAGATCGGAGCTCGCCATGTTGCCGTAAAACTTGGCAACGAAGCGCTCGACCAGAGAGGCACTGTTTTTGGGCAACTTCTGATGGATCAGGCTGAGAACGTTTTCGAGCAAAACTGAGGTAGGGGCGTCTTTCAATGCCATTTTTATATTCCTTATCGGACGACATTAACCACCGACGCAGAGGCAACCACCCTGGTTACCCGCTGGTGCAGAGTTGTTGCGAAGTGTAATGGCTTGGATAAGGGAAGGCGAGAAGAGGTGCTAACGAGATGTTAAAAACAAGGTGCAGATCACGGCTTAAACTGTGAGAAATTTTGCAAATAACCAAAAATACAGAAATTCCCACTACCTTTGTGCCAGTTTACCGGATAGATAGTGACGCAAAGCAGATAAACAGTCGGTAATCTGTTCGATTTTTGTTAATTTATGCGTTCGAGACTGAGAAAGCGGTAATCATCCTGGGTTTTCAGCCGAAAGTAGCCATGCACACCATTGATGGCGACAAAGGGCCGTATTTTTTCTATGCCAAGTTCCAGGGTCAACCCCTGTTCGCTGCGCACCACCAGCCTTTTGGCATGGCCCTGATACATCAGCATCACCTCATCGCTGCTCAATGAGAGCCGAAAAGTAAACTGCTTCACGCTTGCTCCTGATCACCCGGCAAATCACATAATAGGGGCAGACGCGTTCAACGCCCCTGCCCCGTCGGTACTTACTGCTGCAACGCCTTGCTTACCTTCTCGAACAGATCCCGTGCCAGCCCCTCAAGGTTGGCCAGACGGGTCAGCTCGGCGCGGATCAGGGCCTTGCGCGCCTCATCCAGTCGCTTGAACTGGATAAGCGGGGTGATGAGGCGGGATGCCACCTGCGGATTGACCTCGTTGAGCTCGATCAGCAGATCGGTCAGGAAGCGGTAACCGCTGCCATCCACCGCATGGAACTGCACCTGATTGCTCATGGCGAAGCTGCCGATCAGCGCCCGCAGCCGATTCGGGTTGCGAATGCTGAAGGTGGGGTGACTCATCGCCTGTTTCACTTCGCCGAGCACATCGGCGGCGGGCTTGCTGCCAATCAGCCGCAGCCAGTTGTCCAGCACCAATCCATCCTTGGCCCACTTGCCCTCGAAATCCGCCAGCAGTGCAGCGCGACATGGCAGCAGATAGCCGTTGGCCACCTGCAACGCCGCCAGGGTGTCGGTCATGTTGTCGGCAGTTGCATACTGCTCGCGCACCAGCGCGTCGGCATGCTCAGAGTCCAGCGCCGCCAGATAGCCGAGCACCACCCCTTTGAGGGCCCGCTTGGCCATGTCGGCGTGCACCACCTGATAACCGCTCAGACGCAGGCTCTGATAGGTAGCCGCCAGCCGCGAGCCAAAGGCCTCGGCAAGACAGGTGTGGATCCCGTCGCGCACCTGATGAATGGCGTCGATATCGGCCACCTCGAACAGCTCGGCCAGGGTTGCCTCACCGGGCAGCGCCAGCAGCTCCGCCTTGAGGGCCAAGTCCAGCTCGCTGTCGTCCAAAATGGCGACAAAGGCTGCCAGCAGGGTCTGGGAGAGCTCAACCCCCAGCCCGTGCTGCACCCGCGCCACCCCTTCGATGACCGCCTTGTTGATCAGCATCTGGGCGGCATCCCAACGGGCAAACTCGTTGCGGGCAAAGCGCATCAGGAAGGCGAGCGCTTCATCGCTGTAGTCATAGTGCAGCTTGACCGGCGCGGAGAAGTCCCGCAGCAGGGAGGGAACCGGCTTGACCGGCACCTGATCGAACTCGAAGGTCTGCTCCGCTTCCAGCACATCGAGCACATTGCCGATGGCCTTGCCCTGATATTGCAGCGCAATGACGGCGCCTTGTTGGTCATAGAGCTCAATGTCGAAGGGGATGTGCAGCGGCAGCTTCTGCGGCTGATCCTGGGTCGGCGGGGTGTGCTGGCTCACGTGGAGGCGATAGATACCACTGGCGGCATCGTACTGGTCAGTGACGGTCAGTTCTGGCGTGCCGGACTGGCTGTACCAGCGGCGGAAACGGCCGAGATCCACACCGGAAGCATCCTCCATCGCCTGCACGAAATCATCGCAGGTGGCGGCCGAGCCATCGTGACGCTCGAAGTAGAGACGCATACCGGCCTGGAAGGCATCTTCCCCCAGCAGGGTGTGCATCATGCGGATCACTTCCGACCCCTTCTCGTAGACGGTCAGGGTGTAGAAGTTGTTCATCTCGATCACCACATCCGGGCGGATCGGGTGCGCCATGGGGCCGGCATCTTCAGCAAACTGCGGGCCACGCACGGTACGCACATTGTTGATGCGGTTGACGCCACGGGAGCCCAGATCGGAGGAGAACTCCTGATCCCGGAAGACCGTCAGCCCCTCTTTCAGGCTGAGCTGGAACCAGTCGCGGCAAGTGACGCGGTTACCGGTCCAGTTATGGAAATATTCGTGACCGATCACCCGTTCGATACCGTGGTAGTCACTGTCGGTGGCAGTGGCCGGATTGGCCAGTACGAACTTGGAGTTAAAGATGTTGAGCCCCTTGTTCTCCATGGCGCCCATGTTGAAGAAGTCCACCGCCACGATCATGTAGATGTCGAGGTCATACTCGAGGCCGAAACGCTGCTCGTCCCAACGCATGGAGTTGATGAGGCTCTCCATGGCGAAACCGGCGCGATCGAGGTTACCCTTGTCGACGAAGATCTCGAGGGCCACCTTGCGGCCGCTTTTGGTGGTGTAGTGGCTGCGCTCCACATCGAAATCACCGGCCACCAGCGCAAACAGGTAGCTCGGTTTGGGGAAAGGATCCTGCCACTGCACGAAGTGGCGGCCGCCATCGAGCTCACCGCTGTCGACCTTGTTGCCGTTGGAGAGCAGGAAAGGGAATTGAGCTTTGTCGGCGGTAATGCGGGTACTGTAGCGCGCCAGAATGTCGGGGCGGTCAAGATAATAGGTGATGCGACGAAAACCCTCGGCTTCACACTGGGTGCAGTAAGCATCGCCAGACTTGTAAAGCCCTTCCAGCGCGGTGTTGGCAGCCGGATCCAGCAAGGTGACTATGGTCAGCACACATTCGGCAGGCAGGTTGAACAGGGTCAGGCTGCTCTCGCCTTGCTCGTAGTGGTCACAGGGAATGCCATCAATGGCAACGCTTTTCAGGGTCAGCTGCTCACCATCGAGTACCAGCGGTGCATTGTGCTCGCCATTGCGGCGAATGCGGGTGATGGCGGTGACCTGGGTCAGCGGCTCCTGCAGTTGGAAATCGAGGTCAAGGGTGTCGATCCAGTAGAGCGGCGCCTGATAATCCTGGCGATATTTGGCCGTCATGGCCTGGGAGTGATCGGTCATTATTGTCTGCTTCCACGCTTGTTAAAGGCGAGAAAGAGGCTGTCACAACCAACTGGCGGGGTCAAACAATTTGCATACCGTCAGATATGCCAGACAAAAAGAAAGGGCGACCCGCGTCGCCCTTGTTCATTATGCTAGCTTGCTCAGCTGCGCTTGCTGGACTTGACCAGATCTGCCGTGATGTTGGCCGCTTCGATGAGATACTCATCGGGCGCTTCAAAATCAGCGGGCAGTTCATCCAGACTCTTCACCGCTGGCTTGCCAAGACGAGCCAGACGCTCGTTGGTGCGCTTGAGTGCTTTCTCATCCTGTTTCGCCTGCTCTGCAACACGCTCCGCCTCGTTGAGGGAGACAGACTTCTTGTCTTTCTCCTCCTTGTAGTCGGCGATGTCCTGCATCACATAAGCAAACTCGGGATCCTTGGCGATCCGGGCCTCATGAGCCGACTGCAGTTTGGGCAGCTGACTGGTGAAGTTACCGAGCGTCTGGTAGTTGGCGGAGGCAATCTTGTCCCACGGCAACGCATTGAACTCGCGGCTTTCACCCGTCTTTTCCGGAGCAACCGGCGTCGGGAAGCTGATATCCGGCGCAACGCCCTTGTTTTGGGTGCTGCCACCGTTGATCCGGTAGAACTTGGCGATGGTGTACTGCACATGACCCAGCGGCTGCTCGTAGAAGTCATAGACCTTGGCGAGGCTGCGATGCTGTTGCACCGTGCCCTTGCCGAACGAGTTTTCACCCAGGATCAGGGCGCGGCCATAATCTTGCATGGCAGCAGCAAAGATCTCGGACGCCGAGGCGCTGTAGCGGTCGATCATCACCGACATGGGGCCACCGTAATAGATGTTGCCATCATCATCGCCATTGACCGTGATACGGCCCATGTGATCACGAATTTGCACCACGGGGCCGCTGGCGAAGAACAGCCCGCTCAAGGCAGAGGCTTCGGTCAGGGCACCACCGCCATTACCGCGCAGATCGATGATCAGACCATCGATCTTCTGCTTGTTCAGGCTGGAGAGCTCCTTGATCACGTCGTCGTGGAGATTGACGTAGAAACTGGGGATCTCGATGACACCGATCTTCTTGCCTTCGGCAGTGACTACCTTTGACTTGGCGGCACGATCTTCAAGGCGCACCTTGTCGCGGATCAGCTCGACCTGCTCGGTTTTGAGTGCAGCACCTTTGCCACGCTGGATCTCCAGCTTCACCTTGCTCCCTTTTGGCCCTTTGATGAGCTCGACCACGTCATCAAGACGCCAGCCAATCACATCGACAATCTTGCCATCTTCCTGACCAACACCGGTGATCTTGTCATCGGCCTTGAGATGGGTTGATTTGGCAGCCGGACCACCGGGCACCAGAGAACGGATGACGGTAAAGTCATCTTCGGCCTGCAATACGGCGCCAATACCTTCCAACGAGAGGTTCATCTCGGTGTTGAAACGATCGGCATTACGGGGAGAGAGATAACTGGTATGCGGTTCGATGGCGCGAGCGAAGGAGTTCATGAAGAGCTGGAACACATCCTCGCTCTCGGTCTGGGACATCCGCTTGATGGCGTTGTTGTAACGCTTGCCAAGCAGCTCCTTGATCTCGGGCCACTCCTTGCCACTGAGCTTGAGGCTCAGGGCATCGAACTTGACCCGTTGGCGCCACAACTCATTGAGTGCGCCTTCATCCTTGGGCCAAGCCGCCCCTTCCCGATCAAACTGATAGTTGTCGGTCTGGGTAAAATCAAAAGGAGTATCAAGCAGTTTGAGGGCGTATTCGAACCGCTCATAACGCCGTTGCTGACTCAGGTTGAACATCTCGTAGGCAGGTGCCAGACGGCCTCTTTCGAGGTCGGTGTCAAAACCATTACGGTATTTGTCAAAACGGCTGATGTCAGAGGCCAAAAACAGATTGCGGCTGTAGTCCAGATTCTCCAGATATTTGTCAAAAACAACGGAGGAAAAGGCATCATCCAGCTTGAACTGTTTGTAGTGCGAGCGGGTAAACAGATTGGCAATTCGCTTGCTGGCCGTAGCATGTTGGCTCTCTTGAGCCAACACAGGCAAATCACTCTCCTTGAGCACCGGCTCGATGGCCTGTGCAAGCCCGGCAAGCGCCAGGCTACAGGCAACGAGGGAAAAACGAATTACGCCATGCTTCAACATTTGTCTCCTTAGAGAACCAAGTGCTCTGATTTGACCCGCACCATCATGCCAGTCTGCAGTTGGACCTGCACATCATCCTTGGTCACTTCCTTGATAGTTGCCGGAACCGGGAACCTGCCCATGACGACTCGTACATCCTGCCCAACTTTCAGCGTAGCGGCGTCCACTTTAACCAGCGGCGCTTCTGCTACCGGCGCTTTGGCTTCAACCTTCGGCTTGGCAGCTACGTCAGCTTTTTCAGCTTTACGCGCAGCAGGACGGCGGGGCTTTTTGGCCTTTTCGTCCTTCTCTTTCTCTTTGGTGTTGGTGCGACGGCTGGCAAACACGCGCTCTTTGCTTTCTTTGAGCGCTTGCTTGGCATGCTCGATGTGCTCTTCGGTCAGCACTTCGCCCGGGTTACCGTCCAGGTCTACACGAGCCTGGCCAGCTTTGAGGCCGTGCAGATAGCGCCAGCTGGAGGTGTATTGACGCAGTGCAGAACGCAGCATGGTCTTGGAGACTCTGGCATCGTCAGCAAGACGCTCGGCCAAATCCTGGAAGATGCCAATCTTGAGCGGCTTGGCCTCTCCTTCAGCAACGAAGCAGGCCGGGAATTTCTCGACCAGGTAGGCAACGATCTCTTTACTGTTCTTCAGCTTCTCAGTGTTTTCCATGTATAACCTTGGCTTTCATATAAACGCACGGGCATAACCCGAGCACAACAAAGGCCCCATTATAGAGAGCTTGGGGCCTTTTGCGAACCATCTAGCAATGACTTAAAGCATGCTTTCCAAAATTTGTACTGTTTCTTCGAGTCCAATCCGGTCTTGCTGGTCGAAACGGTTAAAAATCGGACTGTCGATATCAAGCACCCCGATGATCTCGCCATGGCGGCGCACCGGAATCACAATTTCAGCATTACTGGCCCCGTCGCAGGCAATATGTCCATCAAACTGATGCACATCGTCCACCAGCTGGGTCTTACCCTCTGCGACGGCCGTACCACATACACCACGACCGACCGGAATGCGCACGCAGGCCGGTTTGCCCTGAAATGGTCCCAACACCAGGGTGTCCCCTTGCAACAGATAAAAACCGACCCAGTTGATGTCGGTCAATTCCTGTCCAAGTAGCGCTGACAGGTTGGCCAGATTGGCAATCAGATCGGTTTCTCCTTCCAGCAGCGCCTTGGCTTGCCGGTTGAAGGTGCGGTAAAACTGTGTTTTTTCAATCATGATTAAATCGATTTCACTCCCTGTGGCTTGCAGGCAAGGTAACGCCTGACAGGAAAATTTCAAATATTTTTTCACGGTAACCATCCGCCACGGCGGCGTTATTCCCGCGCCACTGACAACACTAATTGCTGACGTTGCCCATTGCTCCATTCAATATTGAGTAGCCACACCATCATGGGAGAGGTGCAACTCCCCACCAGGGTGGTGCCCTGCCATCCCCCGGCTATTTGTTCAAAATTCACCGGAATGGTCCCCATAAACATATCTCTGCCTTCGAGCCAGGCTTTTACCGGCTTGATGGCCGGATCACCACCAGTCAGGCGCACGACAAAGTCCTGCTCTGCACGTACCGGTAACTCACTAATCGCCGCGGTCAACGACTTGCCGCCAATCAATTCGCTGCAACTGCTGTGGGAAAGATCACAAATCTGATCTTTTATCTGATCAACCGTTGCACTGTTATCAACCGAAAACCAGGTGCGATAGGCCACAAGCGCCAACAGTAGCGCCAGCACCAGTGAGAGGTGGAATACTTTACGTGCACTCAATTTCTCTTTCATTCAAACAGCCCTGATAAGGTGTAATAAAAATAGTGTTTTTGTGATCTGTGACAAGGTAAATAGCCCTAAAAACGGGGCTGGGCGAAGCCAAATATATCACTGTTTATACTGTTATTTTACCTGTCAGTTCAGTATCATTCCCATGAAGTTTTCATTTAACTATCTTTTGCTTTTCCTTTCGTTAACAGGTGTTAACAAGCGTGGGCGGTAGTTCAATGAAGCCAGTCCGGTTGTCCGGATACAAAACCAAACAACAGCAGCATCGGAAGCGGAATATAACGATGAGCCATACAACAAACCACCCTGAGTACAACTACACCGTTGTTCGCCAGTTTACCGTCATGACGATTGTCTGGGGAATTGTCGGCATGTCGGTTGGCGTACTGATCGCAGCCCAGTTGATCTGGCCTGCCCTCAACTTCGAGACTCCCTGGCTGACTTACAGTCGCTTGCGGCCCCTCCACACCAACGCAGTAATTTTTGCTTTCGGCGTCAGCGCACTGATGGCGACCTCCTTTTATGTGGTGCAACGCACCTGTCAAACCAGGCTGTTCGGTGGCCGTCTCGCCTCCTTCGTATTCTGGGGCTGGCAGGCGATCATAATTTCTGCCGCCATTACCCTGCCGCTAGGCATGACTGGTGGCAAGGAGTATGCCGAGCTGGAGTGGCCGATTGATATCGCCATTACCCTGGTCTGGGTTGCCTATGCCATTGTGTTCTTCGGTACCCTGATGACACGTACCACCTCCCACATCTATGTGGCGAACTGGTTCTTTGGCGCCTTTATCATCACTGTGGCCGTGCTGCATATCGTCAACAGCATGTCTGTGCCCCTCAGCATGACCAAGTCCTACTCCATGTACTCCGGCGCAATGGATGCCATGGTGCAGTGGTGGTATGGCCATAACGCGGTGGGCTTTCTGCTGACTGCCGGCTTCCTTGGCATGATGTACTACTTCGTGCCCAAGCAGGCGGGCCGTCCGGTTTACTCCTATCGCCTCTCCATCGTGCACTTCTGGGCGCTGATCTCCCTCTATATCTGGGCCGGTCCCCATCACCTGCACTACACTGCGCTGCCTGACTGGGCTCAGTCTCTGGGCATGGTGATGTCCCTGATCCTGTTCGTGCCCTCCTGGGGTGGCATGATCAACGGCATCATGACCCTCTCCGGTGCCTGGCACAAACTGCGTTATGACCCCATCCTGCGCTTCCTGATCGTGTCACTGTCGTTCTACGGCATGTCGACCTTCGAAGGCCCGATGATGGCGATCAAAACCGTCAACGCCCTCTCCCACTACACCGACTGGACCGTGGGTCACGTGCACTCCGGTGCGCTGGGTTGGGTTGCCATGGTCTCTATCGGTGCGGTTTACCATTTGATCCCGAACCTGTTTGAGCAGGGGCGTATGTATAGCGTTCGCCTGATCAACGTGCACTTCTGGCTGGCGACCGTGGGCACCGTGCTCTACATCGTTGCCATGTGGATTTCCGGTGTGATGCAGGGGCTGATGTGGCGTGCGGTCAACGAGGATGGCACCTTGACCTACAGCTTCGTTGAGGCCCTTGAGGCATCCTACCCCTTCTACTTTGTGCGCTTCCTGGGTGGCTGCTTCTTCGTCACCGGCATGTTGCTGATGGCCTACAACGCTTATCGCACTATCACCGCCCCCAAAGGTTCCCTGGAACCTGTGGCCCAGCCAGCCTGAATGCAGAGGTCCAAGCATGAGCAACAATAACCGTCACGAGATCTTTGAAAAGAACGTCCCATTGCTGGTGGTCGGCATCATTTTCGCCATCAGTCTGGGCGGCCTGGTTGAAATTACCCCGCTGTTCTTCCAAAAGCAGACCACAGAACCGGTAGAGGGCCTCAAGCCCTATACCGCCCTGCAGATGGAAGGACGCGATGTCTTCATTCGCGAAGGCTGCACCAACTGCCACAGCCAGATGATCCGTCCGTTCCGCGCTGAAACCGAACGTTACGGTCACTACTCTGTGGCCGGTGAAAGCGTCTGGGAGCACCCCTTCCTGTGGGGCTCCAAGCGTACTGGTCCGGACCTGGCCCGGGTAGGCGGACGTTACTCTGATGACTGGCATCGCGCTCACTTGATTAATCCGCGCGATGTGGTGCCAGAGTCCAATATGCCCGGTTATCCCTGGCTTGATACCACAGTGCTGACCGGCGAGTTGACGGGCAAGAAACTGGCGCTGTTTCGCGATCACTTCGGCGTGCCTTATAGCGATGCCGACATCCAGGGTGCTACTGATGCCGTCAAGGGCAAGACCGAGCTGGATGCACTGGTGGCTTATCTGCAATCACTGGGTCATGCCCTGAAATAAGGAGGCGATGATGGACTACGGTACATTTCGCGGTCTCTATACCCTGCTGTTGATGGCCATCATGATTGGCATCATCGTCTGGGCCTATAGCAAACGCCGCAAGACCTCTTTCGACGAGGCTGCCAATCTGGTTTTTGCCGATGATGAGCAACCCGGTGCTGATAACAAGAACGCAGGAGCGAAGCAATAATGAGCACTCTGTTTAGCATTTTTGTAACCGTCATAACCCTGGGAACCATTCTGGGTTGTGTGATCCTGTTGGTATGGTGCCTCAAGGACAAAATGGGTGTCGAAGAAGGCAAGTCCATGGGACACAGCTTCGACGGAATTGAAGAACTGAATAACCCACTGCCCAAATGGTGGACCTATATGTTCCTCTTTTTCATCGTCACCGGTCTGATTTATCTGGTCGCCTTCCCGGGACTGGGCAACTGGAAAGGCGTGCTGGGCTGGCAGAGCTCCAACCAGGATGTACGTTCGCTGGCAGAGTCCAAAGCGGCAAATGAATCAGCCAAGAGTGAAGGTCGTGCGGTGGAGTATGACCGCGAAGTGGCCAAGGCTGACGAGCTCTATGGTGCCAAGTTCCGTGAACTCACCTATCAGGCCGATGGCAAGACCTACAAGGAGATCACCGAGATCGCCAAGGATCCGGAAGCCCTCAAAGTGGGTCAGCGTCTGTTCCTGCAGAACTGTTCCCAGTGTCACGGCTCCGATGCCCGTGGTGGTCGCGGTTTCCCGAACCTGACCGACAGCGAATGGCAATGGGGCGGCCAACCCGATCAAATCAAGACCACCATCATGGGCGGTCGTCAGGGGATCATGGCTGCCTGGGGTGACATCCTTGGCAAAGATGGCGTGCAGGAAGTGGCTTCCTATGTGCTGAGTCTCTCAGGGCGTAAAGTCGATCTGGTCGAAGCCAAAAAGGGTGAAGCACGGTTTGCCATCTGCGCTGCCTGCCACGGGGCTGATGCCAAAGGCGGCACTGCTTTCGGCGCACCCGACCTGACCAACAACATCTGGCTCTACGGTGGCTCCCGCGAAGTGGTGGTGCAGACCATTACCCACGGTCGTCACGGCGTGATGCCAGCCTGGAAGGACATTCTGGGTGAGGACAAGGTTCATCTGCTGGCCTCCTACGTTTACAGTCTGTCTCATCAGCAGTCTGCCAAATAAGGTTCGCCCATAAAGATGTAACATGTGATAAACACGTGATTACACAGCAAAAAGCCTCGACTACTCGAGGCTTTTTGTTATCTTGTGTTGCGTAAACACCATCTTCCACGTTAATCATTCGTTTCACGGTAGTAGCAATCATGACCCACCCCATCATCAAGCCATGGTATCGCCAATTCTGGCCCTGGTTTATCATCGCCCTGCCAAGCACAGCGGTGATCGCAGGCATCGCCACCGCCATTATTGCCAGTAAAGATGGCGTCAATCTGGTGGCCGAGGACTATTACAAACAAGGGAAAGAGATCAATCAGGACTTGAGCAAATTTGATCGCTCCGAAGCACTCAATATCCGCTTCGCGTTGCGGGTCGATGGCAATGAGCTGACCTTGAAACCCCTTAGCGGCGAGATACCCGCAGGGCAGGCGATCTATCTGTCACTGTTCCATCCGACCCTGGCCGGACAGGATAGCGAACACCTGATCACCGCCGATGCCAGTGGCACCTATCGCTTCCATTTCGACAAACCGCTGGTCGGAAAATGGCATATCCGGGTCGATGCCTTCGATCACGATTGGCGCTTGCAAGAGACTGTCCAACTGCCCACCCTGGCCCCTGTCGAACTCGACCCCAAAGGACGTTAAGCCATGACCGGCTGTTTTATCTGTGGCGAGCCGGTTCACGCCAGCCCGGCATATCGCCAGATCAAGCACGTTGAGGGACATACACCATGACCTCTTGCTTCCATTGCAGTGAGCCAGTACCCGCCAATAGTCACTATGCACTGGAGATAAAGGGGATAGTCCGTCCCATGTGCTGCCCCGGCTGTCAGGCGGTGGCGGAAACCATCATGGAGTGCGGCCTCGCCAGTTACTACGATCACCGCACCGCCCCCGGCACCAGGGGAGATCTGGTACCCGAGGAGCTGGCCGCCCTCAGCCACTACGATCTGGCCGAAATACAGCAGGAGTTTGTCACCGACAGCGGCTCTGGTAGCCAGACAATGCGCGAAATCCAGCTGACGGTTGAGGGGCTCACCTGCGCCGCCTGTGCCTGGCTTATCGAGCGCCACCTGATGACGTTAAGCGGCCTGCGCTATATCAACGTCAACACCACCACCCATCGCGCTCGCATCAAATGGGATCCGGCTCAGCTCTCTCTAAGCGACATCCTCAAGGGCTTTGCCCAGATTGGCTATCGCGCCTACCCGTTTCAGACCCATCAACAGGAAGCGCTCTACGCCAAAGAGGTGCGCAGCTACATGTTCCGGTTGGCACTGGCAGGCCTCGGCTCAATGCAGGTGATGATGTGCGCTGTGGCCCTCTACATGGATCTCTTCATCAGCGTCGAAGAGGAGTTCATGGTCTACTTCAAGTGGATCAGCCTGTTGCTCTCCACCCCCATCATGATCTACTCGGCCCAGCCCTTTTACATCAACGCCTGGCGCAGCCTGAAACAGGGCCACCTGTCGATGGATGTGTCAGTGTCACTGGCGCTGATCGGTGCCTTTATCGCCTCCATGTGGGCCACTGTGTTCAATACCGGTGAGGTCTATTACGACTCCATCACCATGTTCGTCTTCTTCCTGCTGCTGGGCCGTTTTCTCGAGTTGCGGGCCCGGCGCAAGGCGTCGGAATCGAGCTCCAACCTGGCGAGGCTGGTGCCCATCATGGCGACCCGCATCGATGATGAAGGGGAACATGAAGTGGCTGCCAAGACCTTGCAAGTCGGCGATCGGGTACGGGTGCTGGCCGGTGCGACCTTGCCGGCCGACGGCATCATTGTCGAAGGGCAAGCCAGCCTCAACGAATCCATGCTGACCGGCGAGCAGCTGCCTCTGCTCAAACAGCGCGATGATCAGGTCTATGCTGGCACCATCAATACCGATGCCCCGCTGCAGATCCGGGTCAGCCACCGTATCGAAGAGTCGCGGATCGCCCAGATCATGCGGCTGCAAGATCATGCCCTTGACGACAAACCGGCCATCGCCCAGATGGCGGATAAGCTGTCACGCCACTTTATTCTGGTACTGCTGATCATTGCCGCGGCGGTCTGGACCTTCTGGCACTTTCATCAACCAGAGCAGGCATTCTGGATCGCCCTCGCCGTGCTGGTCGCCACCTGCCCCTGTGCCCTGTCGCTGGCCACCCCGACGGCGCTGACCTCCGCCACCGCCAATCTGACCCGTAATGGTGTTTTGCTGCGCCGGGGCCATGTCCTGGATATTCTGACCAAAGCCAACCGGATCGTGATGGACAAGACCGGCACGTTAACGACCGGCGAAATCAGCCTGACTGGCATCACCACCTTGGCAGAGGTTGACGAGACGCACTGCCTCGCCATCGCCAGAGCGCTGGAAGCGCAATCCGAACACCCGATTGCCCGTGCCTTCCGCCTGCCCGCCGATAGCGTCACTGTGTTGCCCCATACCACAGACATCAGTCCTGTCATCGGTCACGGCATCACAGCGCTGGTGGACGGCGTACGCTACCGCATCGGCAGCGCGCGCTGGCTTGGGCTGGATCCGGCGCAAGAGAGTGGTCGCGGTCTGGCTATCTATCTGGCCGACCAGCAACACCTGCTGGCCCGTTTCAATCTGGAAGATACCCTGCGCCCCGATGCCAAGGCGCTGATCGCGGCATTCAAGGCGGCCGGTTTGCAAACCACCGTGCTCACTGGTGACAGCTCCCTGCAAGCCGACGATATTGCCCGCGAGCTGGGTGTCGACGAGCTGGTCAAAGGGGTGTCACCCGATGGCAAGCTGGCCTACCTCAAGGCCCGTGAAGCCCAGGGGGATATCAGCATCATGGTGGGTGATGGCATCAACGATGCCCCGGTGCTGGCCGGAGCCCACGCCTCGTTCGCCATGGCGGGCGGCACCGATCTGGCAAAAAACAGCGCCGACGCCATCCTGCTGGCCGATGACTTGAGCCGCTTACTGGGCGCCAGAGTGCTGGCTATGCGTACCCGCAAGATCATCATCGAGAACTTCAGCTGGTCCATCGGCTACAACCTGCTGGTGTTGCCGCTGGCGGCCTGTGGCTGGCTGCCCCCCTATCTGGCGGCGGCGGGCATGTCACTCAGTTCACTCATAGTGGTGACCAACTCCATGCGTCTCAACCGATAAGCAAACCGTCAGATAAATAGGTGCAAATGTGGCCTGCCTCCGATGCAGGCCACATTTCTAACTGATAGCGGCTGGCCCCCTGCCCGAACAGGGTTACCATAGGGGACGCTTGCCAAAGATGAATACCAGGGTACCTCTCATGAACATAATTTTTATCCTGATCCCCATCGCCATCTTGTTTGTAATCATCGCCGGGGTGGTGTTCTTCTGGGCCATTCGCTCCGAACAGTTTGAAGATCTCGACCGGCAGGGCTCCAACATCCTGTTTGATGAAGAGCAACCCGCTCGCAAACCCGCAAAGCCTGCTGACCATGACTCACAACCTTGATCTGGCCGGCGCCCTGCTGGTAGGTCTGGCAGGCTCGGCGCACTGTATCGGCATGTGCGGCGGCGTTTCTGCCGCGCTATCCATGGCCATCCCTACCAACAAGCAACACTTCTGGGGGCGGCTCGCTTATCTGCTCAACTATAACCTCGGCCGGATCCTGAGTTATGTGATGGCTGGCGCGCTGGTCGGTGGACTGCTGGCGACCACCAGCGAACTTGGCGCGGGCAAACACGCCATCGCCGGATTACGCCTAGTGGCAGCATTGTTGATGATTGCACTTGGCCTCTATCTGGCGGGCTGGTGGCAGGGAATCTTGCTGCTGGAACGGCTCGGCGCCAGGCTGTGGCCCCATATAAAACCACTGGCTGGCAAGTTCCTTCCCTTTTCCTCCCCGTTGCAGGCACTGCCGTTTGGCATGGTGTGGGGCTGGCTGCCCTGCGGGCTGGTCTACTCCATGCTGACCTGGAGTGCGGCAGCAGGCTCTGCCGCAGGCGGGGCGCTGACCATGCTCTTTTTTGGTCTCGGTACCCTGCCCACCTTGTTTGCGCTGGGGGGGCTCGCGGATCGCCTCAGATACTGGCTGACATTACGCAGTTTGCGCCTTGGCGGCGCCCTGCTGCTCATTTTGTTCGGGGCGCATACCCTGTGGGTTGGCATTGCTTCCTTTTGAAACCCTATCCAAAACGGATGAGTTGATGGTAAACTTGTTTGATATAAATCAATTATTCGTATGAGCCTATGATCCCGGAAAAGAAACCAGGCAGACGTATCCAGAGCGGTGGCTGTGCAATTCATTGCCAGGATTGCAGCATAAGTCAGCTCTGCATCCCCTTTACCCTGAACGAGAATGAGCTTGATCAGCTGGATAGCATCATCGAGCGTAAAAAGCCGATCCAGAAGGGTGAAGAGCTGTTCAAGGCCGGTGATGAGTTCAAATCCCTCTATGCCATTCGTTCCGGGACCATCAAGTCTTATACCATCACCGAGCAAGGGGATGAGCAGATCACCGCGTTTCATCTGGCAGGTGATCTGGTGGGTTTTGATGCCATTCACCGACAAGCACACCCCTCCTTCGCCCAGGCGCTGGAAACTGCCATGGTGTGCGAAATCCCGTTTGAAATACTCGACGATCTCTCTGGCAAGATGCCCAAGTTACGTCAGCAGATCATGCGGCTGATGAGCAATGAAATCATGGGTGATCAGGAGATGATCCTGCTGCTCTCCAAGAAAAATGCCGAGGAGCGGCTGGCTGCCTTCTTGCACAACCTGTCGGTACGCTTTTCCGAGCGCGGCTTCTCTGCCAAAGAGTTTCGACTGGCAATGACCCGAGGCGACATCGGTAACTATCTGGGTCTGACCGTCGAGACCATCAGCCGCCTGCTAGGTCGTTTCCAAAAATCGGGGCTTATCGGCGTCAAAGGCAAATACATCACAGTACTCGATCAGGTTGCGCTCGGTGTGATGGCCGGTGCGACCCGTCCTGCTTGCGGCTGATTTCGCCACCTTCCCCCTCTTTTCCTCTCTTTATCTGCCGGATCCTTTCCCCTGAATGTGATCCGGTACATTCCAGACCCCCTCCTCCTGCGCTAAGCTATAGAAGCTAAGATTCTGCTGTCATTGGACTTTTCCAAGGAGGAGAAGATGGTCAAATATCAAAATATTCTGGTGGTTATCAACCCGGAGGAGGAGCGTCAAATCGCCCTCGAACGGGCAGTGAAGGTCGCCGAGCTGGACGAAAATGCCCATCTGACCCTGCTGCTCACCATCTATGACTTCTCGTATGAAATGACTGCCATGCTGTCGGTAGACGAGCGGCAAGAGATGCGTCATGGCGTCATTTCACAACGACGTGAATGGCTGGATGAGATCCTCACCCCCTATCGGGCAAAGGGGATCGACTGTGAAGTGAAAGTGATCTGGCACAATCGCCCCTTCGAATGCATCATCCAGGAGGTGCTGGAGCAGCGCCACGATCTGGTGGTCAAAGCGACCCATCATCACAGCTTCTTGCAGACCTTTATTTTTACCCCGACTGACTGGCATCTGCTGCGCAAATGTCCCTGCCCTGTGCTGCTGGTCAAAGATGGGCTCTGGCGGCGGGATGGTAATATCATTGCCGCCATCAACTGCTCAAGCGACGACCTCGATCAGAAACTGCTCAACGAACGGATCACCCAGGAGGGGAGCGATATCGCCGAACTGCTGGGATCCAACCTCTATCTAGTGAATACCTACCCGGGAACGCCGGTCAATGTGGCCATCGAGCTACCGGAGTTTGATCCCAACGCCTACAACGAGGCGATCCGCAAACACCACGAAAGCCTGCTGCTGGCCCATGCCGACAAGTTCGGGATCGGTCATCTCTGGACCCGGGTAGCAGAGGGGCTGCCTGAAGAGGTGCTGCCGGACATGGCCGAAGATCTCAAGGCGACCCTGATGATCATGGGGTGTGTTGGTCGTACCGGTCTCTCTGCCGCCTTGCTCGGCAATACCGCCGAACATGTGATTGACCGGCTATCGTGCGACATTTTGATCCTCAAACCGGCCGATTACAGCTGCCCGATCGACAGCCGCCGCACGCAATCGTAACGCGCCTTTGCGCGAGGTATCTTGCCCTCCCCCGGGACATAGCTATAATAACGCGCTTATTTGTGTCCCGGGTTTTACGAGCATGCTAGAAGAGCTGAACGCCAAAGATAAATACAGTTTTAACAAACTGCAAAAGCGCCTGCGGCGCAACGTGGGTCAGGCCATTGCCGACTTCAACATGATTGAAGAGGGTGACAAGGTCATGGTCTGCCTCTCCGGCGGCAAGGACAGCTTCGGTATGCTCGACATACTGATGAGCCTCAAAGCCAGCGCCCCTATTCATTTTGATCTGATAGCGGTCAATCTTGATCAGAAACAGCCCGGTTTCCCCGAGCATGTGCTGCCTGAATACCTCGCCTCACTCGGCATCGAGTACAAGATTGTCGAGGAAGATACCTACTCCATCGTCAAGGATAAGGTTCCGGAAGGCAAAACCACCTGCGCACTCTGCTCACGGCTGCGCCGCGGTATTCTCTACCGCACCGCCCTGGAGCTGGGCTGCACCAAGATTGCCCTCGGTCACCACCGTGACGACATCCTCGAGACCCTGTTTCTCAACATGTTCTACGGTGGCAAGCTCAAGTCCATGCCGCCCAAGCTGGTGAGCGACGATGGCAAGAACGTGGTGATCCGACCGCTGGCCTACTGCAAAGAGAAAGATCTCATTCGCTATGCCGAGGTGAAATCCTTCCCCATCATCCCGTGCAACCTGTGCGGCTCCCAGGAGAATCTGCAGCGTCAGGCTATCAAGCAGATGATGCAGGATTGGGATCGCCGCTTCCCCGGCCGTATCGAAACCATGTTCACCGCCATTCAGGACGTGATCCCGAGCCACCTGCTCGATCACAAGCTGTTTGACTTCAAGAGCATCAACCGTGACTCCGGCATCATCGATGGTGGTGACAAGGCGTTTGATCCGCCCGAGCTGCCAAAAGCCCCGCTGCTGGACATCGACGAGATGGACATGCTGGATGTGATTGAAGTGCGCTAAGCCGCTATCACATGGCACACGCCACCCAATAAAAAAGGAGCGATTATCGCTCCTTTTTTGCTGTCTTGATGTGACTGTCGCTGACGTGACAGAGTCAGCGGCATCAGCCTTTGTGCAGCCAGGGGGTCAGTCGCAACACCTCGCCCTGCACGATCAGCTGCCCGGCGGCGAAGCCTGTCAGCTGCTCGTTGCTCAGTAGCAGCTGCCCATGCTGCCAGGGAAGCGCCTCTTGACGAGTGCCATCGTTGAGATACGCAGTGCCACTTGGTTCAACCAGTGCAATCCGCACCCCTGCCATCTTCGGCAAGAAGTGCTTGCCAACCATCCCCGCCATCTTCTCGAGCAGCAACTGCATTTGCTGCTGACGGGCCGCCAGCTCGTCCAATGGCAGCGCTGGCCCGACGGGCACATCTGCCATTACCTGCACCGCAAGATCGCAGCTCGCATGAGGCTCCTTGAGGGTGACCACCACGGTGCCTTTGTCGAGGTTCAAGTCATTATCAAATGGCAACCGTAGCTCGCTGTCTACCGTCACTTCGGCGGCCACCTGCTTATCCTGGGTGGACACCTGAGCAGAGACCAGGCCACAAAGCTGACCATTTTGCGGATCGGTCAGATAAAAGCCCAGCCTGGCGTGGCCAAACTCGCCCTTGGCAAAGGTCTTCATCTGGCTGTAGAAGGTGCTGTATTGCAGATCCAGCGTCGGCGCGGCCATCGCCACGGCTGGCAACAACAGACTGGCCAGCAGGGTATGGCGCACGGCCGAGGTCACTCCATAACGGGTCATTCAAGATCCTTTTGCATCATGCATTGAAATGGTTGGGGCCTTCTGTCACCTCATTGACCTCTACTCCCACTCCACAGAGATCGCGATAGAGGATCCCCTTGCAGTTAAAGTAGAGCGGTGCTACCCAGATAAGACCCAACCCCATGGGGATCAGCGCTACCAACAGCAGCACAGCCATCACGCTGTGAAACAGCACTATGCTGGGCCAACCGCGCACAAAGAGCTTGAGAGAGACCAAAATGGCCTGAGGTGGCGTCAGGCCACGTTCCAGCACCAGCGGTACGGTGAACACCAGCCCCATGCCGATCAGGGCCGAGGGAATAAAGGCCAGCACCGCTGGCAATCCCACCAGATCGAACAAGGGCCCGAACAGGCTGGTCAAGGCGCTGCCCAGCAGGCTCAACATGCCAAGACGCACAAAATGGCGGAAAAAGTCGAACACCTGATTCGCACGGGCCCGAACCCCGACCGCTTGCTGCAATCCCAACATATCGAGGGAGCTGGTCATGGGGGCCATGACAACGGTGATCAGGAGGCTTAGTAACATGGCCACATTCATCTGTTCATCGTCGCCGCCAAGATAGGGCAGCAGCAACGTATTGCTGAACAGGATCCAGATTGCCGTCACCCCGACAGTGGCCAGCAGCAGACCGAGTCCATTGCTACGGGTCTGTTTCCAACCCTCCTGGATGACTGCTTTTACATCAAGGCGATAACCCTGGTTCAGAGACTGCTCAAGGGAGCCGCCAATACGCATTTTATTACTCAATTGACTATCCAATATCGAAAACGATCAAATCAGGTGGCGCATTATAACGGTTTGGCCCGCTATTCGTAGCCGTTTTTCCTGACCACGCAGGGTGAAACTCGACGAAAAAGCCTTCGATTTCATACGCTCGCGGCATAGAACGTGGCCCTCTTTCAACCCGATGGCCACTGGCTGGGGTGAGACTGACGGATGATGAACAACCCACAAGTCATTGTTGCGCTGAACAATATCAGCAAAATATCCGATGGCAAGCGGATCCTGACCAAGCTTGACCTTGAGACCTATGACGGTGAGTCTCTTACCCTGCAGGGTTCCTCCAGCGATGGCCAGACCACTGCGCAAGCTGGCCAACAACACGGGCAACAAGATCTAGAGCGAGTGTTAGTGTGGTGTGGTAGAGGTGGACATGGGGCATACCGATCAGATTCAGAGTTGCCCCATTGTGAAGATATGGCAAAATAGGCGAGTTTATTGGGGATGACTGTGCAGTATCATCGGAACCACGAACGTCCGATTACGCTTCGCTAATCGAACCTACGACCCTATTATGTTTCTCTGGAGATATATGAGCGATAACCAAGACAACGAACTTCCCGACAGCAAAATTGAGGGTGCAATTAATGCCGTTACCGGATTAGTTAAAGCTGTGCCAGTTTATGAGGATGCACTTCAACCTGTTGCAAAAGAAACGGGGAAAGCACTTCAAACAGTAGGTAAGGCTGTAAATGCTGCGTTACTTCCTATTCGAGGCCTAGTGTGGGGAATTGAACAAATCGAGAGTTTTGTTCACACAAAAGTTGCGAAGAAACTCGAAAAAATCCCGGTGGATAATATTCAAACTCCCGACCCTGCTGTTGCTGGTCCTGCACTTGAGTCTCTGCGCTACACAGGTCATAAAGAATCTCTTAGTGAGCTATACGCAAACCTCCTTGCATCTTCTATGGATTCAGAGACAGCCATAAATGCTCATCCTGGATTTGTCGAAATTATTCGAAATCTATCGGCAGATGAAGCCAAGGTTCTTACATTTATATTTTCCCAAAAAGTTACACCACTCATTGATATTCGCCGAGAAGAAAAATCTGACAACAGTGGCGTTAACTTGCACGAATTTGTTGGCACAATCGCCAGCGACTCTGGGTGCGAGCATCTCAACCTCATTGGAAGTTATTTAATTAATCTTGAACGACTTGGGCTCATTGAATTAGACAAAGGAAGATTCCTGACTGCACCTGATGCATATACAAGAATCACAGATGATCCTGCGGTAAAATATATCATCGACACGCTCAATGATAGCCCTGATTTCAAAGCAGAGGTAGTGAAGTATTTTGCCAAATTAACTCAATTTGGCTATCAATTTGGACTGGCATGCATTGTAAGCAAAGGTTAAAACATAACTCTGCTTTACTACAGCTCACCTTACATAGCTGGCTTCTAGCCAAGCCTTCATCTGCCATTAGTCTATATGACTCCGTCCGGCGGTCGCCAAGGCGCTGGCTAACTAACTATAAAATCAATAAAGAGGGGTGTCAGGCTCTGCTGACACCCTTCCGGCTTCCTCCCCTGCACTTCTTCTCCCGCCTTTGCGATCGTTTTCACATTTCCGCTGTTTTGCCGTGGCCGTTTTTCGGGAAATGGCCTACCTTTGCAGCATAAAGCAACCGGTTGCGTAACCGGTTGCCCCGCGATTCACAGATTGACGGGCCAAGGCCTGATGAGGTGTTGTATGAAACGAGGCGTACTGCTCAATGCTCCCCTGAGTGCTCTGGTGGCACAAATTGGCCACACCGACGAGATCACCGTCTGCGATGCCGGCTTGCCCATTCCGGCAGGCCCGGAGCGGATCGATCTGGCGCTGATGGCGGGGACTCCCAGCCTTGAAACCGTAATGACCGCCCTGCTCACTGACTTGGTGGTGGAGAAGGTGATCATGGCGAGCGAGATCAAGCAGATCAGCCCCGTCGCCCATCAGGCGCTGGTCGATCAGCTTGAGGCCCATGCTGCCGCCCAGGGCAAGCCCATCGCCATCGAATACTGCCTGCACGAGGAGTTCAAGACCCGCTCCCGTCAGAGCAAAGCGATCGTGCGCAGCGGCGAGGTAACTCCCTACGCTAACCTGATCCTCTGCGCCGGTGTGGCGTTCTGACATTCTTCAAAGAAGGCCTCTTCAAGGAAGCTGCAAATGAGCACAACCTCCTCCTCGCCCCTTTCTCCCATTCTGGAGCTCACCGGGATCGTCAAGACCTTCCCCGGCGTGCGCGCCCTCGACGAAGCGGGTCTGCGGGTCTATCCCGGTCAAGTGATGGCCCTGCTCGGTGAAAATGGCGCTGGCAAATCCACTCTGATGAAGGTGCTGACCGGCATCTATCAGGCCGATGCGGGCAGCGTCAGCTACCGTGGCCAGCCGGTCCACTTCAAGGGCCCCCGCGACTCCCAGGATCAGGGGATCAGCATTATCCACCAGGAGCTGAACCTGCTGCCGGAGTTGTCGATTGCCGCCAACATTTTTCTGGGTCGCGAACCCCGTACCCGTTTTGGCAGCATCGACCACAAACAGCTGCGCGAGCGGGCAAGCACCCTGCTGGGCCGACTCGGCGTCAAACATGGGCCGGATACCCGACTCGGGGATCTCTCCATCGGCGAACAGCAGATGGTGGAGATTGCCAAGGCGCTGTCGTTTGATGCCAGCGTCATCATCATGGATGAACCCACAGATGCGCTGACCGACACCGAGACCGAGCAGCTGTTTGTGGTGATCCGCGAGCTGCGCCAGCAGGGCTGTGGCATCGTCTATATCTCCCACCGCCTCAAAGAGATCTTCCAGATCTGCGACCGGGTTACCGTGCTGCGCGATGGCAAATGGATCGGCGAGAAGGCGGTGAGCGATCTGGACGAAGACAAGATCATCGAGATGATGGTCGGTCGGCGGCTGGAGGAGCAGTACCCACGCCTCGCGCGCGAGCTCGGCCCCGTCAGCCTGCAAGTAAAAAATCTGACCGGCCCCGGCGTGCGCGGGGTGAACTTCTCCCTGCGTCAGGGGGAAATTTTGGGCTTTAGCGGCCTGATGGGCTCTGGCCGTACCGAGCTGATGAAGCTTATCTACGGCGCCAGCCCCGTCAGCGCCGGTGAAGTGGAAGTTGACGGCCACGGGCTGGTGCCTCGCAGCCCGGCCGATGGGCTGGCCGCCGGCATCGCCTATATCTCCGAAGATCGAAAAGGAGATGGACTGGTGCTGGAACTGTCGGTGCGGGAAAACATGAGCCTGTGCGCCCTCGGCGAGTTCATCAGCCACGGCAAGATTGACGGCAAGGCCGAGCGACAGGCGGTGAGCGACTATGTGCGCCTGTTCAACATCAAGACTCCGAGTCAGGATCAGCTGATCAAGCTGCTCTCCGGCGGCAACCAGCAGAAGGTGGCCATCGCCAAGGGGCTGCTGACCCGGCCCAAGGTGTTGATCCTCGACGAGCCGACCCGCGGCGTCGACGTGGGGGCGAAAAAGGAGATCTATCAGCTGATCAACCAGTTCAAGAAGGAGGGGATGAGCATCATTCTGGTCTCCTCCGAGATGCCGGAAGTGCTCGGCATGAGTGATCGCATCATGGTGATGCACGAAGGGCGCATCAGCGCAGAGTTCAACACCCGCGATGCCAATCAGGAGAAGCTGATGGCGGCGGCAGTCGGTAAACAGTGGCAAGCAGAGCAAGAGGCATCCCAATGACAACCCAAACCCTTTCCCGCCGTGGCGTCATGAGCAAGGCCTGGTGGATCGAGAACAAATCCCTGGTCGCCCTGCTGGTGCTGATTGGTGTGGTCTCCTTCCTGAGCCCCAACTTCTTCACCGCCGATAACCTGCTCAACATCCTGCGCCAGACCTCGGTCAACGCCATCATGGCGGTCGGCATGACGCTGGTTATCCTCACCGCCGGTATCGATCTGTCGGTCGGTTCTGTGCTGGCCCTGTGCGGCGCGCTGGCGGCGACTATGGTCGCCATGGAGCTGCCCATCGCGCTGGTGGTGCCTCTCACCCTGGGTGCCGGTGCCCTGCTCGGCGGCGTCAGCGGCCTCATCATTGCCAAGGGCAAGGTGCAGGCATTTATCGCCACCCTGGTCACCATGACCGCCCTGCGCGGCGTGACCATGGTCTATACCGAGGGGCGCCCCATCTCCACCGGTTTTAGCGAGGGGGCCGATCACTTCGCCTGGCTCGGTACCGGTTACCTGCTCGGCCTGCCGGTCCCGATCTGGTTGATGGCCATCGTCTTCCTGTTGGTCTGGTTCATGCTCAACCACACTCGCCTCGGCCGTTACATCTACGCCTTGGGCGGTAACGAATCTGCGACCCGCCTCTCAGGTATCAATGTGGATCGAGTGAAGCTGGCGGTGTATGGTCTGTGCGGCGCTCTCTCTGCGCTGGCGGGGCTTATCGTCACCTCCCGTCTCTCCTCTGCCCAGCCAACAGCAGGTATGGGTTACGAGCTGGATGCCATCGCCGCCGTGGTGCTGGGTGGCACCAGCCTGATGGGGGGTAAGGGCCGCATCATGGGAACCCTGATCGGAGCACTGATCATCGGCTTCCTCAACAACGCCCTCAACCTGCTCGACGTATCCTCTTATTACCAGATGATCGCCAAGGCCAGCGTAATTTTGCTCGCCGTGATGGTCGATAACAAAAGCAATCGATAACAACGTAACACCAGCCACACACAAGGAATGAAATGATGAAAAAGCTCAATACCCTGCTCGCTGCCGCCATCATGTCCGTGCTGGGCACTGCCCAGGCCGCCGATCAAACCCTGGCGATGGTGGTCTCCACCCTCAACAACCCCTTCTTCGTCACCATGAAAGAGGGTGCCGAAGCCAAAGCCAAAGAGCTGGGTTACGAGCTGGTGGTACTGGACTCCCAGAATGATCCGGCCAAAGAGCTCTCCAACATGGAAGATCTCACCGTGCGCAAAGTCGGTGCCATCCTGATCAACCCCACCGACTCCGAAGCGGTCGGCAACGCCATCCGTCTGGCCAACAAGGCCAACATCCCGGTGCTGACCCTGGACCGCGGTGCGGCGCAGGGTGAGGTCAAGGCCCACATCGCCTCCGACAACGTGGCCGGTGGCAAACTGGCAGGTGACTTCATCACCGAGAAGCTGGGTACCGGTGCCAAGGTGATCCAGCTGGAAGGGATTGCCGGTACTTCCGCCGCCCGCGACCGTGGCGAAGGCTTTGCTCTGGCAGTGGCCGCCAACAAGCTGCAGGTATTGGCTTCCCAGCCGGCCGACTTTGACCGCACCAAGGGTCTGAACGTGATGGAAAACCTGCTGGCGGCCCACCCGACCGTACAGGCGGTGTTTGCCCAGAACGACGAAATGGCGCTGGGTGCTATCCGCGCGGTACAGGCTGCCGGTAAAGAGGTGATGATCGTCGGCTTTGACGGCACTGATGATGGCAAAGCTGCGGTAGCCAGAGGTAAACTGGCCGCCACCGTGGCCCAGCAACCGGCACTGATCGGTGCCATTGGCGTTGAAACTGCCGACAAGGTACTCAAGGGTCAACCGGTGGAGAAATCCATCCCGGTGCCGCTGCAAGTGGTCAGCAAGTAATTGACATTGGGGAGGCTCGCCTCCCCTTTTTCCTCTCTATCGCGGTGCCTCCCGGCTTGGATTCACCCCAGCAGGTGTTCAAGCCAAGATGCATCAGGAGTAGTCAAAATGAATCGTCTCGTTGTTCTGGGCAGTGTCAATGCAGACCATGTGCTGCGCGTCCCCCACTTTCCCCGTCCGGGTGAAACCCTCACCGGTCACAGCTATCAGGTGGTCCCCGGTGGCAAGGGAGCCAATCAGGCGGTTGCCGCAGCGCGGCTCGGTGCCCCCGTCTCCTTTATCGCCCGCATCGGTGATGACGCCATCGGCCACCAGATGAAAACCGGTTTTGCCCAAGATGGCATCGATGTGAGCGCCGTCGAGCTCGACGACACCCTGCCCACCGGCATCGCCATCATCTATGTCAGCGATGAGGGTGAGAACAGCATCGGCATCTCTGCCGAAGCCAACGGGGCCCTCTCCCCTGCCGTTGTACAGCGCCATGAAACCCTGATCGCCGACGCCCATACCCTGCTGCTGCAGCTGGAAGTGCCGCTCGAAAGCGTATTCGAAGCGGCCCGTCTGGCCCGTGCCCACGGCACCCGGGTGG
>NZ_NKWE01000009.1:0-2787 GCF_006243315.1 Aeromonas sobria | reverse complement strand
TAAGGCGTTCAAGGTTGTCGCCGAGAAAGCCTCTGAAAGCGATTCTCAGCGCGGGGCAGCGGTTAAGGCTAGGATGGCATTAGCTGACACCCAGAAATGCCTCCAAGAGCTTCAGGAGCCGTTTAAGGGGCTTTCAAAGGATCAGGTGGCGGAGGTTCTCAAGCAGGCCGTGGCGATGCAGCAGGACAATCAGCGGAGGCAGGCGGAGCAGGATCTGGCTCGCAAGCTGGAGGCCGAGATCCGGCGCAAGTTGGGGCCACAGCAGGGGGCAAACCCGAGCCGTGGCCTTGGTCGTTAAGCCCCCTACGCCGGATCAACTCGGCTTTGGTCCATTTGCTGGACTGGCGCATATCCTCCCGCAGAGCCTCTATTTCTGCGGGGGTCAGCTCACGGAATCTACGCATCAGTTGAGATCCAAATCCTGTTGATCCGGTGGTGGCAGTTGCTCGCTTGACTCGGCGATCAATCGTTCTTTTTGGACATCAACGAAGGGGATGTGAGTTAGTTTTTCTTTTGCCCGTTCGTGGAAGTCGCTGTCCTGTTCTGTCTCTGCTGCAACAACAGTAGCACTGAATATTGCATATTTCCGTTGGTTTCGGCCTGCCTGCCAAAATACTCGCTCATTCACGCAGTATGCCGTTGCACTACCGATCTTGACTGTCTGAATCCAACTCTCGTCCTTGAGTACTTTGATTGCTGTTGCAACGCTTCGGCGGCTGTAACCTGTCACTTCTGTCAGTGTCGCATAGCTGCAAACGACAGCGTTGGTTGTGCGGCCCATCTTCTCAACGAAATACATCAACACTTCGGCAGCTAAGCCGTTTTTTCGTATCAGCCCTCGCCAAGCCTTGAGGTATCCCCTCGATATTTGGACAAAGTTGTAGTTCTCATCTGCCTGAGACTGCTCAGTCTCACCCTTTGCACTCATCGGTGTAATCTCCTGCACACTATGTGTCGTTGAACTGCACCCATGGTGCACCACATTGCACACCATGTGCAATATCACTTCACACAACGTGAACCCGAGTGCAATTAGCTATTGCACTCTGGAGTGCTGCCCCATTGCACTCTGGATATATAAACCACATTAAAAAACAACAACTTAGTGAGTGCACTATTCTATCTCTGATCGCGCGCGGGATTTTTGCTCCGTTGCACCCTGATGATCGCCCTGTGGATGGGTGGACAATCGCCTTCCAGGCGAACGGCCCTCAAGGGGCATGGACAACCCTATGGACAGGGGTGGACGGGCTAAAAAGACAGCCCGCCCACGGCCCTGACCACAGGGATTGCCCACACCCACGGGCCTTTGCCCACGCCCCCCACAGGGCCAAGGGAGCAATAGGATCTCCCTTCGGGTTTGTATTAGGGGAGGGACTTGTCTCACAGGGAGGTCAAATCGACCTCGATGCGCCGGAACCCTATTGCTTTGGCAGTAAAGACCGCTGTATCGATAGTCTTGAACACTCGCCAACCCCCCCTCTGGCGTTCCAATATGCTGGTCTCCCCTCCTTTCCCGAACTGGACGAGGTGGAGGTGGTAGCCGGCACCCATCGGGGTGGGCACAACCAAGGCTTTCGAGAAGCCCCCCTGATCAAACACCCACTTGGCCTTCTGCTCTTCCATATCAAAACCGCCTTTTTGATTCATCAAATTCCGATTTTGATATTAGCCACCCCAGCATCAAAATCAAGGTTTTGATGAATCAAAAGTGGCTTTTTGATGTCCGGTTTTCAGGGGCGCAGCCCCTACAAGCCGCCCCCTGCAGTGGATAGATCCACCGGAAGGTGGGCGGCGGAACACGCCCATATGAACCCGTGGCGAGATCCCCCCCTTCCCTGCAAAACCGGCTTTTGAGGGTCTCCGGTTCTGGGGGAGGCAAACGCCACAGCGCCCCCCGATCACCCTATCTTTTGCCCCCCTTCAGGGGGGAGCTATCAGGGGGTTGATCCTTCCTCCGGCACCCTGCCGGAGCGAGCGACTTTACGAAGTAAAGTCTAGTGAGTACTCTTGCTTGTCAAGAGGCCCTCCGGAGGTCGCCATTCTGTCGCCCCCCTCCAGCCTCTCCGACAGTCCACCAAGAGGGGAAGACACATGGCCGCCTTTGCCATCATGCGCTGCAAAAAATTATCGGGAATGGGCTCGGTTGCTGCCTCCCTCAAACACTGCTTTCGGGAGCGCGATACCCCCAATGCAGACCCCGAAAGACTCCGGCACAACATGCACATGGCCGCCCGTTCCACAGACGAGGCGATGGGCAAGTTGCGGGAGAAGCTGCCGGAGAAGCGGCGCAAGGATGCGGTACTCGCTATCGAGTACGTCCTGAGTGCATCACCGGAGTGGTGGATCAATGCGGGTTCAGGCCGGAAAACGGACTTCTACCAGAGCTCGATGGACTGGCTGGCCGAGAAGTACGGGAGGGAAAACATCCTGGTATCGTCGATTCACCTGGACGAGAAGACCCCCCACATGTCGGCGTTCGTCGTCCCGATCACCAAAGATGGGCGGTTGAGCGCCAAGGAGTTCATAGGCAACCGCACCAAGATGAGCAGCGACCAGAGCAGCTATGCCGAGGCCGTCAAGCATCTTGGTCTGGTGAGGGGCATCGAGGGCAGTAAGGCGACCCACAAGCGCATCAAGGCTCATTACAACGCGCTGGGGCAGCAAATCCCAGTGCCTCCCGAGATCGGGGAGGCGGATCTCAAACCGCAGAGCTCGCAAGGCGAAGGGTTGCTGGGCAAGATCGGGTTGAGGCCCATGATTGAGACCCCCCTCGGTGTAGCGGAT
>NZ_NKWE01000089.1:0-903 GCF_006243315.1 Aeromonas sobria | reverse complement strand
TCGATGGTGATATCCGTTTACATGTTGAATGTGGAATGCTCCTACCACCCGCTCACCCTGACGATTGCGCACTACTTGATGAGTCACGCCCTGCACTTTACTGAAACTGGCATACACGCCCGCGCCATCGCTACACAGCACGGCATCCGGCGAGACAAGGGGCTTCAACACCGCGATAACTGTTTCGGCATTCATCTTTTCCAACTGAAAATCTGCATGATGGCCAGCACGGTCCTGCACCACCATCACCGGGATGTAATCCGGCCCGGTTCCCCGGGTTCGCCCCTTGCCACCACGATGTCGTGCCAGACGCGGCAGTCCGCGTTGCCCCTTGAACGATTCGAGGAAGAAGGTCTCATCGACCTCAACGATGCCCTCTTCCCGTGTGGCTTGATGGGCGGCCATCGCACGCAAGAAGCGGTGACGCCAAAGGAACGCGGTGTTCTTGCTGACCCCGCAACGCAGCGCTGCCTGGCGGACAGTGAGTCCTTCAATGAGGGCTTGCGCATAGTCTTCCCAGCACTGCGCTTTACGTAATCTGGCCAAGGGGGTCTTGGTTAGCACGGAGCTGGTGCGCAGACACAGTTTGCAACGGTAGCGACGTAGTCCCCGACTCCATCCCCAGGGTGCCAGCTGATTGGCATCGGCCTGACAATGTGGGCAACCGCTGCATGCAGGTAGCTGGGCATTGAGTGAGGTAATGGTGTGGGGCGCAGTGAGCTCCTGCCGGGCAACACGGCGTTGGCGCAAGGTAAGCTGTGGAAAGAGAGACAACAGGTGTTGAAAGGCTGGGGTATCCATGATGGTAGACCTCAAGGTGATGGCCTACTTCAAGCTTAGCCTTTCAACACATAATTGGGACAGAGCCATTATAAAGAATTCGGGGCGCAGGTCGCCCCTTTT
>NZ_NKWE01000088.1:0-3177 GCF_006243315.1 Aeromonas sobria | reverse complement strand
GGAGTGAATATCAAAGCGTGTTTGCATGAGGCGCTGGGGCACCCAATGCAACACGTAATTGGGACATAGCCTAAAAAAAACCTGCAAAACTGCAGGCTTGAGAAATTAAGATTCGTTGGTCAACAGCCAGGTTCTAAGTAGGCTGGCCAATTGCTCACTTTGTTCGTCAGTAAGTGGGTCAAGGATGGCCTTTTCATTGAAAACATGCTCCTCAATGACCTTATCTATCAATGATTTACCTTCTTTTGTTAGTACGACACTACAGCTTCTTCTGTCTTCTGGGCTTGCGATACGTTCAATCAACTCCCGTTTCACTAACTGCTCAATACGCGTACTCATTGCGCCGGAGGATAGCATCAGTGTCTGATACAGTTCGGTGGGGGTCATTGGCTCGTTAAAGCGTCTCAATGTGGCTAGGATATCGAACTCTACTGCGCTTAATTTGTTGTTTTTAAATGTATTGTTTAGTTTTTTGTCAACGATCCGACTCATTCGACTTAAGCGGCCAATGACACCCATCGGTGAGCAGTCTAGATCTGGTCGTTGATGTTGCCACTGTACCAACAACCGATCTACATGATCGTATTGCATTTTCACTCCTTAACATATCTTTTTGAAAAGATACTTGAAAAAAAGATTTTTCGCGGTTATTGTTTGTGATGTATCTTTTGCAAAAGATACTCATATAGAAGTCACATGCATTCTACCAGCAATCTTGTCAGTAACAAGCACTAAAAGGAAAAGTATTATGCGTCTTCAAGGAAATGTTCATGTTTTACCCCATACCTCCTATCTGGCCTATCTGCATACTAAAATCCACGACAAACACGCTGACTTAAGTACATTCACGCATTTTAGTGATCAGGTTATTCGTCAGTTGCTGATTAAAGCATCAGAATTGCTCGATTATTCAGAGCGGCATGTCACGACACCGATTGGTGATGTGTATCAGGGAAAAGTGCTATCAAAATGTCTCTGTGGTGTCTCCGTTATTCGTGCAGGCGAAAGTATGGAGCGTGAGTTTAAGCAGATGTTTCCAGAGCAACCTATCGGCAAGATCCTAATGCAAAGAGATAAAGTCACCAAACTACCAGAATATTTCTATTCTCACTTTCCTTCAGAGATCGAACAAAAAACCGTGTTCTTGTTTGAACCTATGCTTGCAACGGGTGGTTCGTTGCTTAAAGCGATCGATGTACTGCTGGATCAGGGCGTTTCTATCGAAAATATTATTGTGGTGAATTTTCTGGCGTCTCCTGCAGGGCTGGATCGGTTAATGACTACACATCCCTCCGTTCAACTGATCACCGCATCTATCGAAGAGACCATGAATGATGAAGCGTTCATGCGACCTGGCATTGGAGATTTTGGAGACCGTTATTTCGGTACATACCCGGTACAAAGCTATGAATAAATATCAAACCTTGATGAATGTGACTCTGACTGCACTGGCTCCCATTGTATGGGGAAGTACGTATATCGTCACAACAGAGCTATTGCCTGCAGACTTGCCTTTATTAGCCTCTGTTATTCGGGCACTTGGTGCAGGATTGGTTATATTATTGTTTTGCAAGATCCGGCCAAGTGGCATTTGGTGGGGGAAAATCGCAGTGCTTGGGCTGCTTAATATTGGGTTGTTCTTTTATTGCTTGTTTGCAACGGCGTACTACTTGCCTGGTGGACTCGCAGCTCTGGTTATGTCGATTCAACCGCTCATTGTTATGGGATTGGGAGTGATTTTCTTTCAAAACAAACTCAGCGTAACTCATGTCGCCTCTGCCGTGGTGGGTGTCGCTGGTATTAGCCTCTTAGTTCTGAACAGCGCGATCGAACTGAATTGGTGGGGAGTTTTAATCGGTTTAATCGGTACATGCAGTATGGCACTGGGCATTTTACTGACTAAGCATTGGGGACGCCCAAAAGGTATGTCTTTACTTGGTTTTACTGGTTGGCAGTTGACGCTGGGTGGTTTGATGATGTTACCGATTGCCCTTTGGTATGAGGATTTTCCTCAAACACTGACGACTCTACATATTACTGGTTATACCTATTTAAGTCTGATCGGTGGGGTATTTGGTTACTTTGTTTGGTTCCGTGGCATTGAAAAGTTAAATCCGGTCACGACATCGTTTCTTGGTTTTCTCAGTTCAATCTCCGCCTGTTTGCTGGGGTATATCTTCCTTGATCAGTCGTTTACTCAGCTACAAATTTTTGGTTCGGTTGCCATTATTTTCTCTGTATATATGGCTCGTCCTAAACCAGAAAAAAAACCGAGCACGTTAACTCAAACGCCAATGACATCTTTACACCGATAAGAGATTGAACCATGAAACTTAGTATTATTTCAGGAAGCCACCGAAGCAACTCATACAGCTTAAAGGCAGCTACCTATTTACAGCGTCTGGCCCGGTTGGAAGAGTTTCAAGAGACACAAATCATGGATTTGAGTGTCCTAGATTTTCCTTTTTGGAATGAAGGCGTTTGGAATGGCAGTGAACAGTGGAACGATTGGAGAGCTATCGCTCAAGAGTTGCAGCAATCAGATGCCATCGTACTGGTTACGCCAGAATGGCATGGCATGGTGACACCTGTTTTGAAGAACTTTCTTCTACTTTGCACCAATCAAGAGTTGGGCCATAAGCCTGTACTACTTGTTAGTGTGTCTGCAAGCGTTAATGGTGTTTATCCAATCAGTGAGTTGCGGATGACTGGTAGTAAAAATAATCATGCCTGTTTTATCCCGGATCATTTGATTTTCCGTCATTGCGAGAGCCTTCTTTTATCTGATCAGGCTGTCAGTGATGAACAATTCGATCGCCGAGCCAAATGCACCATGAAGTCACTAACGGCTTACGCGAAAGCACTCGGTACGGTTCGCGCAACGCTGCAAGAAGACATGCAACAATTCCCATTTGGTATGTAATAAGGAGAGCCCCATGCCACACATATATATTAAGCATTTTTCTGCCGAGTTGACTCTGCAGGAGAGAAAAGTGTAGTGCGCAATCGTCAGGGTGAGCGGGTGGTAAGAGCATTCCACATTCCACATGTAAACGGATATCACCATCGATTGAAAGAATGGATGGTGCGCTTTCATGGCGTGGCAACTCATTATCTGAGGAATTATCTGGGTTGGCGCAGGATGCTGGAGCGTTACGGGAAGGGAGTGAATATCAA
>NZ_NKWE01000087.1:0-14184 GCF_006243315.1 Aeromonas sobria | reverse complement strand
ATCAAAGCGTGTCTGCATGAGGCGCTGGGGCACCCCATGCAACACGTAATTGGGACATAGCCTTTTTTATTGCTATATCGGTTGTGGTGGCTGCGGTCGGGTGGTAGCGTCATACTTGCAGCTGATCGCTTGTTGCAGTTGCCAATAGATCTGCGGTTGTTGGGCAGAGCAGGGGATCTATCCGGTACATCTCCAGCCAGCGGCGATCCCCCGGATGGAAGCGCCGCCCCAGCCACACCCCGCCTGCTGCCGTAATGACCTTTTTGGACGCCAGATTATCTTCGCCACAGCTGATCAGCACTGGCGCGCTCAGCGCGTGTTGTATCCCGCGCAGCAAGGTGGAGGCGGCACCTTCGCCACGGCGTGAGGGGCGGGTCTCGTAACCGATATGGCCCAGCCATTGCCGGGCTGCCTCATTGTCACCGTGACGCAGGCGCAAGGTCGCGAGGATCTCCTCTCCATCAAGGGCAAAATAGGTGGTGGTGGCCAGGTATCCGCTGGGCAGGTTGCGCCCTGCTGCGTGATCCAGCAGGCTCTGTAGCAAGCCATCCGGATCAAATTGTGCCACCTGATAGAGTGGCATTCCTGCCTCGGCACACTCGACTACATAGCGATGGTAGGCCGGAGCATCCGCCAGTCGGGCCGGGCGGCATTCGAAACGGGTCGGCTCTGGTTGGTCTGGCGCCTTGATGGTTGAGTCGGTCATTTAATCGGCTGCTACGACCGGCAGCGCCATCACAGTGGCTTGCCGCCCGAGATGGGTTAATAGACGGCGCACGTCGTCGAGGCGGATGATCAGGGTGGCGGTGTTGACCAGCGGGTGGCACTGCATCTGCTCGGCTTGCCAGATAGTCTCATCCACCACCAACTCCACAGCCTGTTCGCTATCGCGCACCATGGCAAGCAGGGTCACCGAGCCTGGGGTGAGACCGAGCACCGCATCGAGCCGCTCGGGGGAGCCAAAGCTCAGCCGCTTGACCCCGAGTTTTGCCGCCAGCGCCTTGAGATCGACTCGGCTCTCTTCCGGACTTACCACCAGAAACAGTCGCTCACTTTTCGGGGCGCGCAGAAAGAGGTTCTTGGTCTTGGCGGCGGGCAGGTCTGGCAGCAGCTTGCTCGCCTCCTCGCAGGTGAAAACGGGGGGATGGTCGATACGCTGGTAGGGAATGGCCAGTTGATCAAGCAGGGAATAGATTGCCACAAAGACTCCTATCGTCGGCAAAGTGAAGTAAGAAGCTAATGGAGCGGAATAGCCCGGTCATAACAGGGTGGACGGGAATGACGACGGCATCGAGCTTACCAGTTTGACGCGCGTCCCGCAGCCTGCGTGACGATTGCGAGCTGGTACTGTATGAACGTACAATAGTCCCATTCTCGGACAGCCCCTTACTCTTCATGACTGCGACCCAGCCCACCGTACCCGCCACCCCGCCGCTCGACGGTTTTATCCTGACCCGCCACGGTCGGGACGTGCGCGGCCGCAACGGGCACGCCGCCGCCACCGAAATCGTGATGTGGCTCTGGAGTGCGCAGGGGCCGGTGCGGGTAGTGGTGCCGGGGCAGGAGCCGGTGTTCTTCCTGCCACAGAGCCATATGCAGGAGGCTGCCGAGCTGTTCAAAGGCGCCGGGGTGAGCGGGCGGTTTCGCCGCCTGCCGATGCACACCTTCGACGGTCGCCCTGTGGTGGGCTGCTATTTTGCGACCCTGAGCGCCTTTCACCGTGCTATCGAGCTGCTGCTCATTCGCGGGCTGGAGCACTTCGAGGCGGATATCCGGCTGCCGGAGCGTTTTCTGATGGAGCGCTTCATCACCGCTGGCGTGCGCTTCGATGGCCGGGCGGTGAAGAAGGGGGGCAAGCAGGGCTATTGGGAAGTAAACGAGGCACGCTGCGCGCCGCAGGCGGTGACGCCCACCCTCTCCTGGGTGTCGCTGGATGTGGAATGCGCCATGGACGGGGTACTGTTCTCGGTCGGCCTTTACAGCGAGCAGGATGCGCGGGTCATCATGATTGGCACCCCGGAAGCGGATGCCGACAGCTGGGGAACCAAGGTTGAGTGGGTGGCGGACGAGAGCGCCTTGCTCGGCGCGCTGGAGAGCTGGTTCAGCCTGCACGACCCCGATCTGGTGATTGGCTGGAACGTGGTCAATTTTGACTTTCGTCTGCTGCTGCGCCGCGCCGAACTTAACAAGCGGCGGCTGCGGCTCGGGCGAGGGCGCGAGCTCTGTTTCTGGCGCTCGTCACGGGGCGATCCCCAGACCGGCAACGTCATCATTCCCGGGCGCATGGTGCTCGATGGCATCGACACCCTCAAAAGCGCCACCTGGCAGTTTGCCAGCTACAGCCTGGATGCGGTGGCGAGCGAGCTGCTCGGCCGTGGCAAGGATATCGAGGATGTGGCCAATCGGGGGGAGAAGATCACCGAGCTGTTCCACTCCGACAAGGAGGCGCTGGCCCGCTACAACCTGGAAGATTGCAAGCTGGTGTGGGAGATCTTCGACTACTGCCACCTCATCCCCTTTGCCATCGAGCGGGCCTCTCTCACCGGCCTTGAGCTGGACAGGGTGGGGGGCTCGGTGGCGGCCTTTACCAACCTCTATCTGCCGCGGCTGCACCGCGGTGGCTACGTGGCCCCCAATCTGCCCGCCGATGGTGGGCTGGCGAGCCCTGGCGGCTATGTGATGGACTCCAAACCCGGTCTCTATCGCCATGTGCTGGTGCTCGATTTCAAGAGCCTCTATCCCAGCATCATCCGCACCTTCTGCATCGACCCCATGGGGCTGGTGGAGGGGTTGCAGCATCCGAATCACGCCATTCCCGGCTTTCGCGGCGCCCTCTTCTCCCGTGAGCGGCACTTCTTGCCGGATCTCATCGCCACCCTCTGGGCGGCGCGGGATAGGGCCAAGGCGGCCAGCAACAAGGCGCTCTCCCAGGCCATCAAGATCATCATGAACTCTTTTTACGGGGTGCTGGGCTCGGGGGGCTGCCGCTTCTACGATCCCAGGCTCGCCTCATCCATTACCCTGCGTGGCCACAGCATCATGCAGCAGACCCGCGAGTGGATTGAAGCGAAGGGGTTCGAGGTGATCTATGGCGATACCGACTCCACCTTCGTCCATCTGGGCAGAGAGACCAGTCCACAGCAGGCCGAGCAGATTGGCCGCGAGCTGGCTGCCATGATCAACGACAACTGGACGGCGTTGATCAAGGGTGAGTTCAGCCTGCCCTGTTATCTGGAAATCGAGTACGAGACCCACTACCGCCGCTTTCTGATGCCCACCATCCGCGGGCTGGAGAAGGGGAGCAAAAAGCGTTATGCCGGGCTGGTAGGAGAGGGGGAAAGGGCACATTTGGTGTTCAAAGGACTGGAGACGGTGCGCACCGACTGGACCATGCTGGCCAAGCAGTTTCAGACCCGCCTCTATGAGTTGGTGTTTCACGATGAAGATCCCAGCGGCTATGTGCGCACCATGGTGGATGAGACCCGCGCCGGTCGCCACGACGATCTGCTCATCTACCGCAAGCGGCTGCGCCAGAAGCTGGAGGAGTACCAGAAGAACGTGCCACCCCATGTGCGGGCGGCGCGGCTGGCCGATGAGGAGAACCTGCGCCGCGGCCTGCCCCAGCGCTATCAGCATCGGGGTACCATCGCCTATCTGATGACGCTGGGCGGCCCGGAACCGCTGGAGTACCGGCGCAGCGCCATCGATTACGAGCACTACATCGACAAGCAGTTGCGGCCTATCGCCGACGCTATCCTGCCCTTTATCGGCGAGTCATTCGACCGGATCTGCGGCCAGCAGCTGGATCTTTTCTGATTGGATCATGATGCCCCTTTACTTCTCTTTAATACTGGATAAAAATACAGTTATAAATCATGGAGAAGTACCCTATGCGTCTTGAAATCATCATCGATAGAAAACACCAGATCCCGACCTTGACCATGGAGGCGCTGCGTCAGGAGCTGCTCAAGCAGCTTGGTGAGAAGTTTCCCGACATCCACGTGCGGGTTGCCCCCGGCAGTGCCATGGCCCTGACCGTTAGCCGTGCCAGCAAAGAAGATAAAGAGCTGGCTGAAGCCATGGTGCAGGAAGTGTGGGAAAACGCCGAGAGCTGGATGCCGGAAGAGAACGTCCCATCCTGATGCGGGTGGCGCTTGAGCGCAGATGAGGGTTGTTGCTCCATCATGCGGCTTAGGCGCCATTTTTTTGCTGCGAGATCTGCCAAGAGACGTCCCGGTTGCCTATTTAGGGCAGGAGTTAAAAAGGCAGACACAAAAAAACCGGCGCAAGGCCGGTTTCAAATTGTGCAATCACTGCACGCTGTCAGTCAGGCTGACGGTCTGAACGAGGTTAGAAGAGGGATGGCTAACCGCGAAACAGAAATAATGGGGTGGCTGATGGGGCTCGAACCCACGACAACCGGAATCACAATCCGGGACTCTACCAACTGAGCTACAGCCACCACTGAACTTTTTACCATTTGTGTTTGCCAGGGATATCGTGGCGATAACTGACGAGCGCGTGATAAGTCACGGTATTCGCCGCTATAGCACTGATTCCAAACACATTTCAAATGGTGCGCCCTGCAGGATTCGAACCTGCGACCCACGGCTTAGAAGGCCGTTGCTCTATCCGACTGAGCTAAGGGCGCTCTGTATCGACCCGCTGCAGCAGCAAGTCGATGAACATGGTCGGTGATAAAGGATTCGAACCTTTGACCCTCTGGTCCCAAACCAGATGCGCTACCGGACTGCGCTAATCACCGAAAAACCCTGACCAGCATATCCACAAGAGATGTACTGGACAACGGGCGGGCATCATAGCCAAGCGTACCGGCTAGCGTCAATGACTTTTTCCCCCAGTAAATTCAAGTGCCTACTTATTGCCCGCTACAGGCCTGACGAGCGTCTGCCGCTAACATCCCGGCTAAAAAAATGCGACAATGCGCGGCAGTTGAACAGAGGGTGAGTGGAGAACGATGTCTGCCAAAATCATAGATGGAAAACAGGTTGCGCAAACGATTCGCAGCCAGGTCGCGGCGCAAGTGCAACAGCGGCTGGCGGCAGGGAAACGGGCTCCCGGGCTGGCAGTCATTCTGGTGGGGGCTGATCCCGCCTCTCAGGTCTATGTCGGCAGCAAACGCCGGGCGTGTGAAGAGGTTGGTTTTCTCTCCCGCTCTTATGATCTGAGTGCGGCCGCGAGTCAGGAAGATCTGCTGGCGTTGATCGATAAGCTGAATGCCGACAGCCAGGTAGATGGCATTCTGGTTCAGTTGCCGTTACCGGGTCACTTCGACACCACTCAAGTGCTGGAGCGGATCAATCCTGACAAGGATGTTGACGGTTTCCACCCTTATAATGTGGGTCGGCTTGCTCAGCGTATTCCAGCGCTGCGCCCTTGCACCCCGAAAGGGATCATGACGCTCATTGAGACGACCGGCGTGAAGACCCATGGCCTGCATGCGGTCGTGGTGGGCGCTTCCAATATAGTTGGGCGTCCCATGACCCTTGAGTTGTTGTTGGCGGGTTGTACCACCACGACTTGTCACCGCTTTACCCGGGATCTGGAAGATCAGGTACGCCGTGCCGATCTGCTGGTTGTCGCGGTCGGCAAGCCCAACTTCATTCCCGGTGAGTGGGTAAAGCCGGGGGCGTTGGTGATCGATGTGGGTATCAACCGTCTGGCGGATGGTTCTTTGGTTGGCGATGTGGAGTTTGAGACGGCTCGCAGCCATGCAGCCTTCATCACACCGGTACCCGGTGGCGTGGGCCCCATGACAGTGGCTAGCCTGATGGAAAACACCCTGATTGCCTGCAGCGAATATCACGACTGATCATGGCTGGCGATAACCCTGTGATCCCGTGAGGATGCAGGATGCGCCAGAAATCTGACAATAAAAAACCGGTTGCTCAAAGAGGAACCGGTTTTTTATTTATCCAACGGGTGTTATTTACATATTTTGTGCTTCGTTTGGCACAATAAGAGAGGCGTGATTCCCTTTCGGCCCCTGTTGCAGCTCAAAATTGACGGCCTGACCTGCTTTCAAGGTCTTGTAGCCCTCCATCTTAATGGTGGAGTAGTGAGCGAAGATATCTTCACCGCCTCCTTCCGGACAGATAAACCCAAATCCTTTTGCGTTGTTAAACCACTTAACTGTGCCGGTTGCCATACTTCTACATCCTTTTATTGATTACCCAGAAGTCGTTGAGTAACCTGCGCCTGCCCATTATAACTAAGGACATGAGCCCGTAGCAGACGGGCACAGATTAGCAAGTAATCAATTTAGTCTAAGTTTTGAGCGAGTCAAGGAGTTGTTAACAGCTGATGTGATCTGGTTAACAAGTCTATTGACAACCTTGTGTTAGACGGTAGTAATCTAGAGGTACCAAAGCGCGATTATGAGCAAGCAGAAAGAACTCTTTGCTAATGAAGAACTAGCAGAGGCAGAGAAAACCAAACTGCAGCCACCATCCATGTATAAAGTTGTGTTAAACAACGATGACTATACGCCAATGGAATTTGTGGTAGAGGTGCTGCAAAAGTTCTTTGGTATGGATTTGGACAAGGCGACTCAGGTCATGCTGAGCGTGCATTATAGTGGTAAAGGGGTCTGTGGCATGTTTACTGCAGAAATAGCTGAAACCAAGGTAGTCCAAGTCAACACCTATTCACGTAACAACGAACATCCACTGCTATGTACTATGGAAAAGGCCTGAATTCGATGAGTTGATGGCGAGTGTGACACCACATTGCTGCTGTACTAGGGGAGGTGCCTATGTTGAATAAAGATCTAGAAAAGACGCTGAACGAGGCTTTCAAACTGGCCCGTGATGAGCGCCATGAATTCATGACTGTCGAGCACCTGTTGTTAGCCCTTCTGGATAACAGTTCAGCTCATGAAGCGCTGAGCTCCTGTGGTGCCGATATCGAGCTGATGCGCAAGGAGATCCGCGCATTCATCACCCAAACTACTCCGCTTATCCCTCGCGATGACGAAGATCGTGAAACTCAGCCAACCCTGGGCTTTCAACGTGTGCTGCAACGCGCAGTGTTCCATGTGCAATCGTCTGGCAATACCGAAGTCAGCGGCGCCAACGTGTTGGTCGCCATCTTCAGTGAGCAAGAGTCTCAAGCTGCCTATTTTCTGAAAAAATCCGAGATAAGCCGTCTTGATGTGGTCAATTTCCTCTCCCATGGGGTGCGCAAGGATAGCAAACCGGATATCAGCAGTAACAATAATCCCGAGTCTGATGACGATGTCTCGGCTGCCCAGATAGAAAGCTTTGCCACTAACCTCAACCAGCTGGTGCTGGAGGGACGCATTGATCCGCTGATTGGTCGTGACCAGGAACTCAGTCGGACTATCCAGGTGCTCTGCCGTCGCCGCAAGAACAACCCACTGCTGGTGGGTGAAGCTGGCGTGGGCAAGACTGCCATTGCCGAGGGGTTGGCCTACCGGATCGTCAAGGGCGATGTGCCCGAGGTGATTGCCGGTAGCACCATCTATTCCCTCGATATGGGTTCTTTGCTAGCTGGTACCAAGTATCGCGGCGACTTCGAGAAGCGCCTCAAGGTACTGCTCAAGCAGATTGAGCGTCAGGAAGGGGCCATTCTCTTCATTGACGAGATCCATACCATCATTGGTGCCGGAGCGGCATCCGGTGGGCAGTTGGATGCGGCTAACCTGATCAAGCCGTTGCTCTCCAATGGTTTGCTGCGCTGTGTGGGGTCAACCACTTATCAGGAATATGCTCAGGTCTTTGAAAAAGATCGTGCATTAGCGCGTCGCTTCCAGAAGATCGATGTTGTCGAGCCGACAGTGGATGACACCACCCGCATTCTGATGGGGCTTAAAAGCCGCTATGAAGCACACCATGGCGTGCGTTACACCGCCAAGGCGATCCGTGCGGCCGCTGAGCTATCCGCCAAGTACATCAACGATCGCCACCTGCCTGACAAAGCGATCGATGTGATCGATGAGGCCGGTGCTGGCCAACGGTTACTGCCAGCGAGCAAACGCAAGAAAGTGATCAATGTGCAGGAGATTGAGTCCATTGTGGCCAAGATTGCCCGCATTCCAGAGAAATCAGTCTCCTCCTCTGACAAAGAGGTGCTGAAACACCTGGAGCGGAACCTCAAAATGGTGGTCTTTGGTCAGGACAAGGCGATTGAAGTGCTGGCTGATGCGATCCGCCTGTCACGATCGGGCCTTGGCAACGAGCGTCGTCCGGTTGGCTGTTTCCTGTTTGCTGGCCCCACCGGTGTCGGTAAAACGGAGGTGACCCAGCAGTTGGGCAAAGCATTGGGTGTAGAAATGCTGCGCTTTGATATGTCCGAGTACATGGAACGCCATACCGTATCTCGCCTGATTGGTGCGCCTCCCGGCTATGTCGGTTTTGAACAGGGTGGTTTGCTGACCGATGCGGTGATCAAGCATCCCCACTCGGTGGTGTTGCTCGACGAGATTGAGAAGGCGCACCCGGATGTGTTCAACCTGCTGTTGCAGGTGATGGACAACGGTACCCTGACCGATAACAACGGGCGCAAGGCGGATTTCCGTAACGTTATTCTGGTGATGACCACCAACGCCGGTGTGCAGGAGACCCAACGCAAGTCCATTGGCTTTCAGCAACAGGATTTGAGCCACGATGCCATGGCGGTGATCAACAAGACATTCAGTCCGGAGTTTCGTAACAGACTTGATCACACTATCTGGTTTAACCACCTGGATATGGCGGTGATCCACCAAGTGGTCGACAAGTTCATTGTTGAGTTGCAGGTGCAGCTGGATGCGAAGGGGGTATCTCTCGAGGTGTCTGAGCGAGCCCGTCATTGGTTGGCAGAGAAGGGATATGACAGAGCCATGGGCGCCAGACCGATGGGGCGGGTGATCCAGGAGCACCTCAAAAAACCCCTGGCCAACGAGATCCTGTTCGGTTCATTAGTTGACGGGGGGATTGTGAAGGTTGAGTTGGTAAATGACAGCCTCAGCTTTGATTTTCAGGTCAATGTTGAAGCTGTTTCCCACTAAGCGTCAGTGATCAGAAAACGACAAAAAACCCCAACCGATCAGGTTGGGGTTTTTTGCTGAATTCCTGGCTTAGCGAGAGCGGAAAACAATACGTCCCTTGGAGAGATCGTAGGGTGTCAGTGCTACCGTTACTTTGTCTCCAGTCAGGATACGAATGTAGTTTTTGCGCATCTTGCCTGAAATATGAGCGATAACCACGTGACCATTCTCCAGTTCCACACGGAACATGGTATTGGGCAGGGTTTCGAGAATAGTGCCCTGCATCTCAATACTGTCTTCTTTAGCCATTGAATCCTCTTGATAAGCCACAACAAAAAACCGCTGGATCATGCCGGATTTAAGGCTATGTGTAAAGTTTACTCGGGCTTGCTGTCGATATTTTTCCATTCCCCCTGAATTAACAGCTCGTGCGGGAGGTAATTACGCTTGTAATTCATCTTGCGGCACGCCTCCACCAGATAGCCGAGATAGAGCCAGCTTCGCCCGGTGCGTCTGGCCAGATCGATCTGACAGAGAATCGCAAAGGTGCCCAGCGAACGATCGGCGTAGTCCGGGTCGAAGAAGGTGTACATGGCGCTCATGGAGTGGGGCAGCAGGTCTGTGGTGGCAACGCCGATGAGACGGCCCTCTGTGCGCATCTCCAGATAGAGTGGTGGCATCCAGTCACAATGGAGAAAGCCGCGGTACTGGTTGCGGTTGGGGGGATACATGCTGCCATCATGGTGGCGTTCGCGGATATAGCGTTCGTAGAGCTGGTAATACTCGGGCTTGTCATCGTAGCTCAGGACCAGTTCGATATCCCTGTTGAGCTGGCGGATCCGTTTCTGGCCCCGGCTCGGGCGAAATTGTTCGCTGTGAATACGCAGAGATTGGCATGCGTGACATGCGGAACAGTGGGGGCGATAGATGTCATTGCCACTGCGGCGAAAGCCAGCGGTCAACAAGCGCTCATAGCCGGTGGCGTTGAGCAGCTCGTGATCCATCAGTACCAGCAGTTGCTCCTGCTCATGATCCAGATAACTGCAGGGGTGCTTGGGGGTGAGCCCAACCTTGAGGATCACTTCTTCGGTCATAAGCTGATCTCTCCCTCTTGCCAGCATGAACCCAACAATGGTTGGCGACCCAGGCGCGTCAGTTCGGCCAGAAAGCGCGATCTTGGCCACTCCTCGATACCCAGGGTGGCCAGAAACGCATTCTGCATCTGGCAATCGATGAGGGCCCCGTGGTGACGGGAAAAGTGGCGGCAGAGTGCCACCATCGCCAGCTTGGCACCGTTATCGATCCGGCTGAACATGGATTCCCCGCAAAACAGTCGGCCTATAGAGAGGCCATACAGTCCCGCTTGCAGCACTCCCTCTTGCCAGATTTCGATGGAGTGGGCATGGCCCAGCCGGTGCAATTGTTGATAGGCCTCGATCATCGGTGAGCTGATCCAGGTGCCATCAGCGGTGCGACGAGGGGCGGCGCAGGCGGTGATCACCTCATTAAAGGCACGATTGACGGAAATATCGAATGGGGTGCGGCGGATAATCTTCTGCAGAGTGCGCCCCACGTGCAATTGCTCGGGGCGGATCACCCCACGGGGATCGGGCGACCACCACAAGGTAGGCTGGTGGGGTTCATTCCACGGGAAGATCCCCTTGTGGTAAGCTGCCAGCAATCTTGCAGGGGAGAGATCACCGCCGATCGCCAGCAAACCGTTGGGCTCTTCCAGCGCGTGGCAGGGGTCGGGAAACCAGCAAAGCTCATCATCCAGTTGGGTAAGATAGCGAGACATAAGGCAACGAGGTTCATAGATGAAGGCCATTATCCTGATAATATCCAGCTTGCTCTGCTTTGTCACTGCGCCCGCCGGGGCGGAAGTTTACCAGCGCAATACCGCGCGTCCCGTCAATCAGGTGGTATTTGGCCAGGTCGAGACGGTGCGCAATATTACCCAGCGTCAGATCCTGGAGTCCGAGCACTCTGGCTGGAAGACATTGGGCGGTGCTGTGCTCGGTGGTCTGCTTGGCAACCAGTTTGGCGGCGGTCATGGCCGTGAGATTGCTACCGCCGTTGGGGCGCTGGCTGGCGCTGCAGCGGCACAGCAGTATCAGTCAGGGGGAACGGTAGTGGAAAACAAGCTGGTGGAACTGCTGATCCGCAACGAGCAAAATGCCCTTATCAACGTCATCCAGGATTATGATCCCGCCATGGTCTTCAGTAATGGCGATAAGGTACGTATTCTCTATTTCGATGATGGAGTGCGGGTTGACAAGAGCTACTGATGCTCGTATTGCATGATACAGTTACGGCCAGCATGTTTGGCTTTATAGAGCAGCTGGTCGGCATGGCTCAGCAAGACGCCCAGCTCGTCCGACTCCATATTGGTGACACCGAAGCTGATGGTGATGGAAAAAAAGGTCTCTTCGAATGCGATGGCTAATTCTGATATCGCTAGCCTGAATTGTTCTAGTTGGTTAATGAGGCCATAAAAATCGGGGCGCTTGCTCAAAATACAGAACTCTTCTCCCCCCAGGCGGGCAACCAGATCCCCTTTAAAGAACTCGCCGAGTTGCTGGGCGACCAGCTTCAGGACGTTGTCACCGACATGGTGACCATAGTGATCGTTCACCCGCTTGAAATGATCAATATCGAGCAGACATGCCGTTAGCTTCGGCTGCTCTTGCAACCATTTATTGCCATTTTCGAACAGAAAGCGACGGTTGTAGAGATTGGTCAGGTAATCACGGTTGGCGGTGTCGCGGATGGTATCCATCAGCTCCAGGGTTTCGAGATTATGCCCAACACGGCAGTAGAGCTCTTCTGGTGTAAAAGGTTTACTTAAAAAGTCGTTAGCCCCCAGTTTAATAAAACGGGCCGAGAGGGTTTTATCTTCTGAACTGGAGAGACCAAGAATGGCCAGCGACTGCTTGTCAAACTGGTCTCGCAGCCTGCGTACCAACTCAATACCATCCATATGTGGCATCAGGTAGTCGGTGACAATCAGGCGAATGGCCGGGTGCTCTTTGAGCAGATCAAGGGCCTGTTGACCCGATTCGGCTTCCCATACAGTGAGTAACTGACGGCGCAAATGGTTTGCAATGTAATGGCGGGAGAGTATGGAATCATCCACCACCATGACTTCGAGGTTACGGTTATTGGAGAGGCGGCGCACCATACTGACAGTGTATTGTGCGCTGAATCGTGAGTCCTTGATGATGTAATCCAGAGCCCCCTGTTCTAACCAGTACTTGCGTGACTCTTCGTTGAGGTTGGCGGTGAGAATAATGACGGGAACATGGCGGGCCAGCAATTCTCTGGCAGCTTCTCCGTTGGGGGCATCTGGCAGGGTCAAATCGACGAGCGCAATAAAATAGTCTTGATGGGGTTTGGCTAGGCACTCTGCCAGGGTATAGACAGCATCAAGCTCCAGATTAAGGCTCTTTCGAATTGCCTGAGCCAGCATGCGGCTGATGGTCTGGCTATCTTCCACCAGGAGGATCTTGGTCATTACGCTTATTCCCTGCGATGGTTAGGTGTTACTTAATCGCCAATTAGAGCAAAAGGTATACCAGAGTATACCTTTTGTGTAGTCATTAACGTGTTGTGACAGTGCGTTATTGTGCGTCGAGGTAGCGTTCGGCATCGAGTGCTGCCATGCAGCCAGTACCGGCTGAGGTGATGGCCTGACGGTAGTTGTGATCGGCCACATCACCGGCAGCGAACACCCCTTCAATGCTGGTCTGGGTGGCAAAACCATCCAGTCCGCCACGAACGATCAGATAGCCGTTTTTCATCTCCAGCTGACCGTCGAAGATCTGGGTGTTGGGCTGATGGCCGATGGCGATGAAGACCCCCATCAGCGGCAGTTCGGAGGTGGCGTTGTCCTGGGTGCTGCGCAGGCGAACCCCGGTGACGCCCATCTGATCGCCCAGCACTTCGTCCAGGGTCTGGTGGGTGTGCAGTACGATGTTGCCGCTCGCGACCTTGTCGTGCAGACGCTTGATCAGGATCTTCTCGGCACGGAACTCGTCGCGACGGTGAATGAGGTGCACCTTCTTGGCGATGTTGGCCAGATACAGCGCCTCTTCGACAGCGGTGTTGCCGCCGCCGATCACCGCCACTTCCTGATTGCGGTAGAAGAAACCGTCACAGGTAGCGCAGGCGGAGACGCCACGGCCCTTGAAGGCCTCTTCGGAGGGCAGGCCCAGATACTTGGCGGAGGCGCCGGTGGCGATGATCAGGGCATCGCAGGTGTATTCGCCGTTGTCCCCTTTGAGGCGCAGCGGGCGCTGGGTCAGTTCGACACTGTTAATGTGATCAAACAGGATGCGGGTGTCGAACTTCTCTGCATGAGCTTTCATGCGCTCCATCAGCGCCGGGCCGGTCAGGCCTTCCGGATCGCCGGGCCAGTTTTCCACTTCGGTGGTGGTGGTCAGCTGACCCCCTTGCTGCATGCCGGTGATGAGCAGGGGGTTGAGGTTGGCGCGGGCGGCGTAGACGGCTGCGGTGTAACCGGCCGGCCCTGACCCTAAGATCAGCAATTTGCTGTGAGTGACTTGGCTCATGATGTAATTTCCGGGATGTGATGAGTTTGCGCGATTGTAGGTAATTCGTGATCCGGGGTCAAAGGCTGGCGAGTCGATTGCATTAATCGTGTACATGAAGGGAGGCAGGGCAAATTCAAGGGATAAAAAACCGCCCATCGCGGGTAATGCCAGTCAGTTAAGCCTGACTGGCATTGTTTTTATTGGCTTTTTTAACACCATACTTCTGTGGCCTTGGCTTCACGCTGCGGGGGTAACTTCGCTCCCTTCGGGCCGGCAGCACAAACTGCCCCGCCTGTTTCTCCAGCTCCGCAACGCGTCCCGGGATATTCCCCGGCGACACATACGGCATGCAGCTCAACTCATGGATGAGGTAGACCGACGCCATGTGAAAACTCAGCTGACTCGCCGTGTATCCCTTCAGGCTCGCCGCCATCTTTACCATCTGGCTGCGCAGCAGGTTGTACGCCAGCAACACACCCCACAACTCTTGCCGTATCCCCGCCGCCTTCTTGCTGCGCAGGGTCAGCCGGTGCTGCTGCAGGCTGTGCTTCATCTCCCGATAGCCCAACTCGATTTCCCAACGATGACCATACAAGTCGACGATGTCGGCGCCCACAAAGC
>NZ_NKWE01000086.1:0-903 GCF_006243315.1 Aeromonas sobria | reverse complement strand
TCGATGGTGATATCCGTTTACATGTTGAATGTGGAATGCTCCTACCACCCGCTCACCCTGACGATTGCGCACTACTTGATGAGTCACGCCCTGCACTTTACTGAAACTGGCATACACGCCCGCGCCATCGCTACACAGCACGGCATCCGGCGAGACAAGGGGCTTCAACACCGCGATAACTGTTTCGGCATTCATCTTTTCCAACTGAAAATCTGCATGATGGCCAGCACGGTCCTGCACCACCATCACCGGGATGTAATCCGGCCCGGTTCCCCGGGTTCGCCCCTTGCCACCACGATGTCGTGCCAGACGCGGCAGTCCGCGTTGCCCCTTGAACGACTCGAGGAAGAAGGTTTCATCGACCTCAACGATGCCCTCTTCCCGTGTGGCTTGATGGGCGGCCATCGCACGCAAGAAGCGGTGACGCCAGAGGAAGGCAGTGTTTTTGCTAACCCCGCAACGCAGAGCGGCCCGGCGGACAGTGAGTCCTTCAATGAGGGCTTGCGCATAGTCTTCCCAGCACTGCGCTTTACGTAATCTGGCCAAGGGGGTCTTGGTTAGCACGGAGCTGGTGCGCAGACACAGTTTGCAACGGTAGCGACGTAGTCCCCGACTCCATCCCCAGGGTGCCAGCTGATTGGCATCGGCCTGACAATGTGGGCAACCGCTGCATGCAGGTAGCTGGGCATTGAGTGAGGTAATGGTGTGGGGCGCAGTGAGCTCCTGCCGGGCAACACGGCGTTGGCGCAAGGTAAGCTGTGGAAAGAGAGACAACAGGTGTTGAAAGGCTGGGGTATCCATGATGGTAGACCTCAAGGTGATGGCCTACTTCAAGCTTAGCCTTTCAACACATAATTGGGACAGAGCCATTATAAAGAATTCGGGGCGCAGGTCGCCCCTTTT
>NZ_NKWE01000085.1:0-8913 GCF_006243315.1 Aeromonas sobria | reverse complement strand
CGCAGTCATGCTTAATGGGAGACCCGTCAAGGTTACAGCGTGTTTTTCGGTGACTGTATGATTCACAGGCGTATGATGCTGGCGCCACAGCAGAAAACCGTTAAGTGTCATGCACATAAGCGACATCAACTGCTTGGCATACCTAGTGCGTTTTCAAAGGAGTCATGCAGTGAACTTGTTTAAAGTCATGCTGTTGGTGATGTTGGTATCTGGGTGTTCAGACAGCAAAGTCGAAACGGAGCCAGCCAAGCTGATACCTGTGTTACTTGATGCCCACAAATGTTGCCTCACTGGAATTTGTGTTGGGCCTTATGCTGGTGTCGGGCAATATGCGTCATGCAATGATGTTACTGAGATCAGCAGATGCCTGAAAGGTGAAGAAGCCTCTTGCCCACTCAAGGGGTATGGAGCGTTTTGAAAAATCAAAGGGGCCGCGAGGCCCCATAGATTTATTGCAGCAGTCCTTGCTTCTTGAGTGAATCAGTTATCATTGCAACTCGATCTCTCGCATTTCTGATATCTGTCCTGAATTTGTTCGGGTTATTGCCACTATAGTTGTCAAAGCGCCTCTGCCACTCACTCAAGTCTGCTCGAGCTTTTTCAAGATCGCTTAGCGTATACATACAAACCTCAATAAATACAGGTAGTTGCACTCAATCACAACCTGATGCCGATAATTGGATTTATCGGCATCAATCGATTAGAGAGTAACCTTTTCCAAAGCATCGATCTTGAATTGACCGCTCAATGGCTGAGCTTGATGCGCGGTATCAAACCACATGCAGAAGCAATAACTTGCGTCATCCCTTGTAACTGGTGTGGTAACAGTCATTGATGGCCCACCACTCTTTAAGCGCACTACATCACCTACATTAAAACCAGCCATAAAAATTCCCCTAAATGAGCGACATGCTCCATACGGATATTGGGGCTATTACTTGCAAACCAAGCCTCTAATGAGGAAAAACCTACTTCGTAAGAGATAACCCCCCTCCCCTGAGGACGTTGTGAGCATGGTTGTCTGGGAATTCCCCCCGTATTACTACCCGGGGGGCTTGAACATCGACAGCCCCAAGCCAATGAATAAAGACAAAGACGGCGTAAGACCTTGAGAGCGGCTTGTCTACGACACGAAGCAAAGGTAGTCACCACCCACGCCCCATAGCCTTCGGCTGGTCGCTCTGACTGGGGCATTAAAGATCGGTTTGGCAGGAAAGGGGGTGATCCAGTCTTTGGGCAAGATGGGCGTGTTTCGCCGCGGGACTGTTGGAGGCCAAATGGACAGCAGAGGGCGGCTTATAGGGGCTATAGCCCCTGCGTGGTTGTCCCCTACCCCATTAATAGCCTATGCGTCTCACGCACAATGAGAGATAACAAAAAATATTTAACCAACTACGTAACCATTTCACACGAAGAGGAAAAGAGTAAAAGTTTCGCATGCGAAATTCTGAGGATATGCCATGCCTTGAGACGCTACCCCGCAGGCGGGGGCCCCTTCTCAAGGCATGGCATCTGGGTGTGGATTAACTAAGGGGAAGCGCAGCGAGAGCCATCGTTGCCGAGCTTTCTTGCTGGGGCTTGTTACCCTGACAGTACAGAAAATGCTCCCGTTCATCATATACCAAGCGCAGCAGACAAGGCCCAAGGGAATAGACCTGATAACCGGCCATCATTAAGTCGCTCAGTTTCATCGAGAAGGAATAGGCATTGTCGCCCTTTGCCTCCAGGTAGTACTCGAACTGGGCATGAAACTTACCGGTATTGTCTTTGTAGGATGTATCCGCCCAGCCGGTTATGGTGATATCAAACTTGGAGAATGGGGCTTCCTGCACGCTTTTAGCGGGGGTGGTCGGCATGACGGGTGCTGCCGCCTTCACTTCTGGGTCAGAAGTCGCTGGTAATGCTGCTGCCTGCTCTACCGGCACAAATACCGGCGCTGGGTCATCACTGCCCAGCATATTGAACAGGGACTTTACGCTCATTGGGATACCGATGAAGATGAGGATCACCGCCAACCACAACCACCATCTTTTCCACAGCGGTACAATGTCGGAGGCTTTGGCCTCCTGAACACTGCCTTCTGTTTGGGTGTGGGACTTGTAGAACGGGAAGAACGTCTTGTCGTACCGGCGAACAGATTCAGAGAGGCAGGTCGCGCGAGCCCCAGCACCATCGAGCACTTTACGGGTGTAGGTTTTATCAGAGCCCGCTGCAGCGTGTTTGCTGACCAAGAACTGGATCTCGATCATGTCACGCAGGTCCTTGTGTACCTTCCCCAAGGATTGGGTCATGAACAGGATGTCGTGGCCATAATGACGATGCATGGAGAAGTATTCCAGGCAGTTGATGAGGTCATCGCTCGCCTTCTTGTTACGCCCTGCTCGGGGGTATTGGAAGTGACATTCATCAATGACAAATAGCGGGCCTTGCCCCTGCTCGTTGCGCCACTCCTCCTGGGTGAAGTGCTCAGGGTCAGAGAACGCCTTGATAGCGCCGTGCTCCCGACTAAAGCCATCCTGACGAACCTCAACGAGATCCCTCACCTCCTCGCCAAACACGGCGATCAGATGATCCATCATCAACGGCAGGTTAGTGACCACCCGACGTCCTTCCTTGATGGCTGGGATCACGTGAAATGCGACTGCTTCATACGATTTGCCAGAGCCGGGACGGCCAACAATGATGTTTAGCGCCATGTTGCCTCCTTATGAACCGAGTCGGGTGAAGGGGATCAGCTGGAGTACAAGGCGAACGCCAATCGCCGTCACAATGATGGCTGAGGCGTCATTCACCCCCGCGATCGCCATGATGTTCTGCACATCAGCGGGGAGCATGGAGAAGTATTGAATGATGTTCATGGTTCCGAGCATGGAGCCAAGACCAGAGATAGCCAGGTGAACAATCGACAAGATCGCTTCAAAGAGGAAGCAAGCCAAATCCTTGAGCATGTCAAAGAGCGAGAGCAGCAGTGAATAGAGCAGGTTCAGGAAGTCATTCCAGCGGTGAGCAAACCAATCAAGCATGAGAACACCTCATTTTTCGCATGAGAAAATCAAGCAGCGCGGACTTAGCCGCCGAACACTAAACGCCTGGCCAGCAGGCCGGAGCAGAAAATGACGAAAGCACGAATGGCTACCCAGACATTCGGGGGAACGGTCAGTTGATGACAACCGAAGTCAGCGAATCCCATGTCAAAGCAGATTGTCCAGGTAGGGTATTCCCCTCCCCCTGACAGCTGTAGACGGAAGCCATTAAGCCAGTCAAAGAGCGCAGTATGTTGCAGATCTTGCGTGAATCCGCTCCATACACCGGCCATCCCAACGGGATAGCGAGACTTCCACCAAGAGGTCCCCTGAGCGGTATCGGGCATGGTTTGTGCGGGGACACTGGTTGCTAAGGTGTCGGAAAGCAGCCGGTTAGTTTCATCAATCCGCGTTTCTACGCCATGAAGGTCAATGGCGCTGGTCGTAGCTAATAGCTCATTGGTGCGATCTAGACGAGATTCCAAGCCGCCAAGGTTGGAGACGGTAACAGAGCTGGGTATGCTGCCAGTGCCAGTGCCAGTGCCAGAACCGGAGCCCGTACCGGTTCCCGAGCCAGTCCCAGAACCAGTTCCCGACCCTGTACCCGTCCCAGAGCCTGATCCAGTATTACCACCTTCACCTGGAACGGTTGGCTTCGGGCCGGTGATAACAGGGCGAATTACACCGCCTGCAATTGCGCCAGTATCTGGGTCTGTAGTCGGTTTTCCGGTGATAACGGAATTAATGGCATCACCATATATTGGATCAGTGACGGGAGGTAGTGGCTTACCCGATGGTAATACAACGGGAGGTGTCCCAATAATATCGAAGTCTGGGCGGTTATCAGGCTTAACCGGAATGACAACCGAGTTATCTACCAGGTGAGATTTGGGAAGGCGGGTGCCAGGATTGTTCATATCCTGCAAGTAGTGATCAGGAATAGTACCGTCAACACTAACACCATCGAGAACGCTAGCTACAGACTCCTCCAAAACCTCTTCTTTGTTTGTTGATTGAACCTTGAGAAGGTCGGTTTGATAGTCATAAGAAATAGCAGAAGTGACAACAGAAGATTTAAGCATAGTGTCATTTCTAAACTCATTAACAACAATATCCACGTCATAGGCAAAGCGGTAATTGGTACCAGAAACACCAAAAAAAACCTTAGATAATGGGTTAGCCTCACAACGATTAGCAAAAACAACTCTTGTATTGTCAGGAGGAACTATATCCTCCCGATAAAACTTACAAGTAGCATTGGTGTCCAAATACTCTCTAGTACGGATTAAAAGAACAGCCTTAGCTTCCTCGGTGATAGAAGCTACACAGGTAGCCATATCAAGAGCTCTGTCACCTTGCTTCCAATATGGAACGTCATATTTGTTTTGAGAAGGGTCTGGGAGGCCAGTCATGCGACTAGGAAGAATGCAGCTAGAAACAGGAGTTGAATCAGAATAAGGAGAATAACTAAACTCCTTCATCAAATCACAGTCAAGATAACCACTTTGAGAAAAATCACAACGCTTAACATTATCGAGGCTATCACCATTTAAAGTAATCCCGTAACGCTTGAGCTGGAAAGAAAGCATACCGTAGGGGTCGATCTTTAAATCCTCCTTTGCGAAGTTCTTAAGCAACGGCGGAGTTGATATTGCAACAGCAGTAACAGCAGCAGCGCCAGCTGCGTATTGGACGGCTAGGCGAGTAGCTAGAGTTCTGCCTGTCCATATTGCGGCTTGTTCGGCCATAGCCATAACCACTGGGGCAAATGCTGGCAAAAATGCGCGCGCTTGGTTGACAGGTATCCAAGCGGTGAGAAAGCACAATGAGTACACAAGAAGTCTGCGCCACATATGGGGCTCCAAAAAATTTAGCGGCTAAATTTTTCGCATGAGAAAATGGAATTGTAATATGTTGTACGTTGTAAGACGCTACAACACATTACAGCTATCTTTAGCCGCTAAAATTTTCGCATGAGAAAAGTACACTTTAGCGGCTAAAGTTTCGCATGAGAAACTTTCAATTAGAAAAGGGGGCTCATGCCCCCTTCATTCCCATAACAAACGCCATTCCTGATAGCCCCCCTATCGTGATAATTGACGACATGAAGACGATATAGGCAAAGGAAGCGGTCATTAGGCTTTGCTGACCAAGCGTTTAGCCAAGGAGATCCCCTTGGTTGCCAGTGCGATGCCAACGATAGTGACACCGGCACTTGCAACGAAGGTGACAACCGTTCCCAAGTTGACAGCAGCAAACATCTGGTCAAGAGCCGATGTGTCTCCAGCGGCGAAGGCCGGTGCGGAAGCTGCAACGATGATGGCAGGAATAGCTTTTTTGATAATAGACATAAGTACCTCACAAGAGATTAATTACTTTTTTCGCTACACCGATAGCGAAGCCAGGAAACCAACCGAGAACAACAACTGCGCCAAACGCCCATGAAAACATAATGGCGATATCTGAAGGTGCTATATCAACGGTGGATTGTTTATATTCCTCTACGGTTTGGATAATCATAGAGGAACATTCTTTGACAGGAGTATCTGTCCGATACAGAAACCCCTGTTCGTTAACTGAAATGCAATAGGCCATTACTGGTTTTGTGCTAAATATTCCCTATGGATATAAAGCATGTACTCCTTGATTTCATCAACTGTCTTTGCTGCACAAGATCTTTGGAAAACACATTCATCATTGACTTCATAGTGAATTATGCTCCCATTTGGAATGAGAGAGCCAACCATAAAATGAGTTCTATTCTCTGTGAAACCATGAACTATTGGGTCGCCATCGTTTGGCGTTACTTTAAATTGCATAAAATGCCTACTCTTGCTTAGTGAGCATTAGAGAATAACACAATAAGCGAAGTGGTAACAAAAGCTAGTCAGTTAATGATTGTGAAATTCGCACTAGATTAATACTATTTTTTATGAGGGTTACCAAAATCATCATTCTTGGTACCGCCTTCAATTTCAAAGCCTGCTACGATATTTCGGGCAGGGTTGCGCGGATCAGCTTCCAATAAAAGAGTGATGGGCTGCAATTTCGGACAGTCAGCAATGTTAGCCAGCACGACTGGATCATTTTTCAATGGCATTTCTTTAGCTTCAAAGCCCCAATTATTGATTTGACACTCTGGCATATCAATGTTGGTTGCGGCGACCAAGAATTGGATATTTGCGAAATCATAGGGTTTGGGGGTCGCTCCTTTACGGGAAATACCTTTGCCGTGGGTGACACACAGAACCATAACACCAGTAATTTTAGACATGGCTAAACTCTCCATTTGGGTTATTAATGCCCATGCAGTTGGGCTCGAAAAGCGGAATTTCATCTAACTCGGGTGGTAGTGGCATCAAAAGCCGTACCGGTACATCATCAGGGCCCAAACGCCCAATAAGTTGGTTTACAATTGAATCACCCGTCAATCCTTCAACATTTTTCAAATAGTTGACCAAACGGCCCGCCATTTTTGACATATTCGTCACCGCGTTATCGCGGCAGGTTTTAAACTTGTTTTTGAAGGTGGTAATGCGCACAGGTTCAATTTCATTTTTTGATACAGCTGAAAGCCATATCGAAAACTGGGGATACATTCCGGCAAAATATGGATCTGGATTAACCAGCACATCGAGCGGGATTTGTCGGTCTTTACTGTGCAACTCGCCTTCGGCACGTACCCAGTTGGGATACTCTGCCGATTGCATCTGCTTGCCCTTCTCATAAATACGAGCGCATTTACCATTAATCCGTGAGCCGATATAGAAAGAGCAGCCAGCTGAAGCAATCATGCCAAAGCGTTTCCGCATGGAGTTGTGGATCTCGGGGATAAACTCCCCTGCCTGAATCGCCATCCATTTTGGAGCGGTGCCGCGAGCCGGATGGAAATTGCCTATTTCCGCTGCTTCAACCGCTCGGAGATACGATATAACCGAGCCTGAGTAATCATCCAATGCAAGGTCAACTCGAGTAATACGGAGCCCAGGCACCACAGAAATGACACGATGAAGAGCCCCAAAATCCAGCCCATCACATCCTGCCCCAGTGAAAGAAACCATGCAGCCATGGTTGGCAGCTCCCCAAGCGACAAGCCCGCAAGCAATGCCATCAATGAGAATGTCCCCACTGTAGCTGTAGCCGTGAAGACCCCCGCGACGATGACGGACGGCAAAGCGAGGCGCAGGGATCGGGACGCCAATTTGGTGATTGAGTTCGTCAAAGAAGATCTCCAGTTCTGAGCAACAGAGGGCATCGAGAAACTGTACCCCGTAGTTGTGGATCAGGTCGTTGTAAGCATCCCAGTATTTGCCGTCTGGGTTCACTTCAAACTCGGAAAAGTCGAGCAAGCTGGAGCACACGGCCTTGAGTTCGCGGTGAATGTCGGCGCGGGTTGAGTACTGGGAAGCGAGCACCGTCTCCATGGCTTGAGTCATAGACGGCGTGATAACTGCGGGCGTTTCCTCTTCGGAATTGGCCACATAAAGCGGCTCGGGATAAGCAACGGCGCGGAGGCGCTGCTCTGCCTTTTCAAAACGGTTTGAAGGTGCCGGCAGAACGGGAACCGGACGGCGGAAAATCATGCCATCGACAGCAGGCGCAGGCATGGCAGCCGCCAAAACAGAGGACTTGATATCAAAGCGCGGAATGGCCTTGAGCAAAGCCCCCTGTTTTGCCAGCTCGGTGATCCGCTTAAGCGGTTCAGGCGTGAAGGTGAAGGAGAGGAAATCGATCTTGGTTTTGGGGTTATGACCAGTCATCGAAGAAGACCCCCTGATCATAGAAACCTCGCCACGTTTCTTCGGTGACTTCGACAGGCACGAAATCGAAATCGGGGTAGGTCAATGAGAGATAACAGCCGAGTTCACGGAGGTCGGTGAAGAACTCAACCTGACCAGCGATACAAGCAGAAATGTCACCCGTTGGCTCATGTTGCCAATAGGCGTTTCGCTCTGGTTTTACCGGATTGATCGATGTACTCACAACCCCTCCCCCTTTAGTCAGAAATGATATCCTTCGATTAATCTAAATTTCTAAGAAATTAGATTGGTAGCTAAACCTTAGATTCTAAGGTCTTAGTTGTCAAGAAATATCATTTCTTAGAATCAAAGCGGTTTAGAATCACCTTGAGCACATTCACAACAGAGTTATCAATATGCCGACTAAGCACATAGATGATCCGACATGGCGAAAGGTAGAAATGGAGACGGTCAGGGCAGTGATTGCCACCAAGACCAGCCTCAAGGATACAGAGGTACTTAAGCTACTAATATTGAAAGGGATTCAAGCGATCACAGAGGACGATTACGAGGAATATGTGAAGAGAAAGAAGGGGCGTTAGCTATGCCCAATTCGAGTCCCGCCCTGCCCTGACGCGGGGCCGTTTGTTACGGGCGCAGGAGGACAGAATGAAGAGAACTGAACAATGGAGCCGATTTGATGCGGCTGACGGCTTGGCTACCGAGGCCGATATGGTTGCCTATCTACAAGCCGCTCTTGAAGAAGGTGATTCGGCGCTGCTGACAGCGGCGCTTGATGATGTAGAGCGTGCCCGCGCCAAACTGCGTGGCCAGCCGCGCTACACACTGGACGAACTGCTGGCCCAGTGTGATCCCAACGCAACTGGATCTGAAGTTGATTGGGGACATGATGCCGGTTTAGAGCATCCAAAAGACTAGCTGCCTAATTCGAGTCCGGCCCTGCCCTAAAGCGGGGCCTTTTTTTGTGCCTGGCTGCGCATAAATGCCGTTATGTTACGGGCGCTCTGTCGTTGCGACGATGCCAGCGAGCTGGCCCACGTAGCGGCCTAGTCGCGTCCCCTGCCCTTCGGGATTATCGCAGGGGCAAACCGCTCAACATAACGCCAGCGACATTATGCGCAGTCATGCTT
>NZ_NKWE01000084.1:0-1216 GCF_006243315.1 Aeromonas sobria | reverse complement strand
CCTAAAAATGGGGGGATTACCCAATGACCAGGGAAGTTGTTTCTCAGATATCAGGTCGAGACATGCTCGGAACGGTATCAGGGATGCATGCGACGGCCTCGAGGGGTAGGAGAGGTTGGCTGCTAACTGATATGTAATGTGCACATCAGCCTTGCTGGTAATGAGATTGAGCATGGGACAAAGGTGTAGGAGTGTAGGAGTGTAGGGGGGTTGGGAGAGGAGCCAATTACAAACGGATTGCTATCACAATAGAGGTACAGGCAACCCACATAATGGCAAGGCCATCAATCGTGGTCGATCATTCCGAGCCGTTGGGACAGAGGGATATGCACTGGAGTCATCGGCAGTTGTGCCACAGCATCAACCATATTGGTGGAACTAAATAGCTGTTCCGAATAGTAGATCACCGGAGGAAGGGAACTCAGTCCAGTTTGTGCGATCTCATTAGTCGCCAAACAAAACAAGCCACACCCAAAGGACTGAGTTGATGCCTATCCTACCACCCCTGCCACGACCACAACGGCGCCGCATTCACAAAATCATCCATGCCACCCGTGATAAAGGGCATGCTCGTCGCTTGATGGCCATCTTGCTGTTACATGAAGGACGCACGATCACTGATGTTCATCACCTTACCGGCGCGGCTCGCTCGACCATCGGCCGTTGGCTTCGGTGGTATCGAGATGAAGGTGTGGGTGCGTTAGAAGCCTTACCGGCTGGCCGTGCCCCGGTCTTACCTGTCGCCAAGATTGTCACCTTACTGGTGCTGCTCATGCAGTTTTCTCCGCAAGATTTTGGTTATCAGCGCAGCCGTTGGTGTACTGAACTATTGGCTATCAAAATCAATCGGTTAACAGGGCTCAATATGGCAGCCTCCACACTTCGTCGATGGTTACCTCGTATGGGGATTGTCTGGCGCAGGCCCGTGCCGACCTTGCGGATAAAAGACCCGGCCTATCAGGAGAAAATGGCGAATATCGACGCTGCGCTGGCCCGCTGTGATGCCGATAATCCGGTGTTTTATGAGGATGAAGTCGATATAGACGGCGTTGTTGCCCAAATCGATGCAGCTTGAATGGAACTAACTGAGGGCGCGGTGATCTGATCACCACCACCCTCTTCAAGTCTGCATCATGGGCACGTCGCTTCACTCCATCACCAACTGGCCTCAATACAACAAGTCTTTGATTAACCGTGGTTCACTCACCTTCTGGGT
>NZ_NKWE01000083.1:0-750 GCF_006243315.1 Aeromonas sobria | reverse complement strand
CTGGGGATGGAGTCGGGGACTACGTCGCTACCGTTGCAAACTGTGTCTGCGCACCAGCACCGTGCTGACCAAGACCCCCTTGGCCAGATTACGTAAAGCGCAGTGCTGGGAAGACTACGCGCAAGCCCTCATTGAAGGACTGACTGTCCGCCGGGCCGCTCTGCGTTGCGGGGTTAGCAAAAACACTGCCTTCCTCTGGCGTCACCGCTTCTTGCGTGCGATGGCCGCCCATCAAGCCACACGGGAAGAGGGCATCGTTGAGGTCGATGAAACCTTCTTCCTCGAGTCGTTCAAGGGGCAACGGGGACTGCCGCGTCCGGCACGGCATCGCGGTGGTAAAGGGCGAACCCGGGGAACAGGGCCGGATTACATCCCGGTGATGGTGGTGCAAGACCGTGCTGGCCATCATGCGGATTTTCAGTTAGAGCAGATGAATGCCGAAACGGTTATCGCGGTCTTGAAGCCCCTTGTCTCGCCGGATGCTGTGCTGTGTAGCGATGGCGCGGGCGTGTATGCCAGTTTCAGTAAAGTGCAGGGCGTGACTCATCAAGTAGTGCGCAATCGTCAGGGTGAGCGGGTGGTAGGAGCATTCCACATTCAACATGTAAACGGCTATCACCATCGATTGAAAGAATGGATGGTGCGCTTTCATGGCGTGGCAACTCATTATCTGAGGAATTATCTGGGTTGGCGCAGGATGCTGGAGCGTTACGGGAAGGGAGTGAATATCAAAGCGTGTCTGCATGAGGC
>NZ_NKWE01000082.1:0-1070 GCF_006243315.1 Aeromonas sobria | reverse complement strand
AGCGGTGACGCCAGAGGAAGGCAGTGTTTTTGCTAACCCCGCAACGCAGAGCGGCCCGGCGGACAGTCAGTCCTTCAATGAGGGCTTGCGCGTAGTCTTCCCAGCACTGCGCTTTACGTAATCTGGCCAAGGGGGTCTTGGTCAGCACGGTGCTGGTGCGCAGACACAGTTTGCAACGGTAGCGACGTAGTCCCCGACTCCATCCCCAGGGAGCCAACTGATTGGCATCGGCCTGACAATGTGGGCAGCCACAGCATGCCGGTAACTGGGTATTGAGTGAGGTAATGGCGTGGGGCGCAGTGAGCTCCTGCCGGGCAACACGGCGTTGGCGCAGGGTAAGCTGTGGAAAGAGAGACAACAGGTGTTGAAAGGCTGGAGTATCCATGATGGTAGACCTCAAGGTGATGGCCTACTTCAAGCTTAGCCTTTCAACACATAATTGGGACAGAGCCTTATTAATCCACCACACCCGGCAATCGCGGCATGGTCAACCTCGCCAAGCGGCTTGGCTTCAAGATCGACGTCCAGATGGAGGATGGGGTGGTCAATATGGAACTGCCCTGTAGCCAACATGCGGCAGAAGCCTGATTTGACTGACCTTATCCCCGCTCACATGGTTGTGAATTGAGCAGACAAGGTCGAGGTACAGATAGAAAATGGTTGAAATAGCAGGCTTTTTCGCCCTCTTCCAGCGGGGAAAAGCCAAGCATTGGCTGTTTTAGATACTAAAAATGACCAAGCCTAGGCAAGAGACCGGGCTAGGTGTTCGCTCTGGTGTGCAAACATCGGGTCACTGGGCAAAATCTGCCCATAGCAAAAAGGCCTTCCCAGTTGGGAAGGCCTTTAAAATTACTGGCGGAGCGGACGGGACTCGAACCCGCGACCCCCGGCGTGACAGGCCGGTATTCTAACCAACTGAACTACCGCTCCGCTATTTGGTTAGCTTTTCGCTAAATCTTTTGCCGCTTACTGAGGTGTCATCCTCTCGGCCAATGACATGAATTTGCACATCATTGTTTAATTGGGTGCCTGGCAGTGTCCTACTCTCGCATGGCGAATGCCACACTACA
>NZ_NKWE01000081.1:0-36621 GCF_006243315.1 Aeromonas sobria | reverse complement strand
ATCGGGTTACCGGCAGCAGATGGCCCGCCCCCTTGATCTGCCCCATCACCATCAGGTTGCCGGCAAAGCGGATCGCCATCCCCGCCCCCAGCAACAGACCGATCATCTCGGCGCTGACGCCCACCCCCTCCAGCCAGAGCGACCAGAACGGCAAGTAAGCGCCGTAGACAAAATAGAAGGCGCCGAAAAAGAGCGCTAACCAGGAGAACGCGGGCATAGATCCTCTGCAACCGGATGACGGGAGCAGAATGATAACCCATCCTCCCCCGCAGATCCCGATGGAAACCCCGCGAAGAAAACGAAAAAACTTCAATAAAATTGAACTATTACCGAAGAAGCGAGGTCTACCTGGTAACACCTCCTCCTGGTTAGTGTTGCAATCCTTCCACCCGCCCATGGCGGGTTTCTTTTTATCTGCCGTCCCGCAGCCTATCTACGAAAGATTCGAACAACACCGCCCTTGGATAAGCACAAACTCAAAATTTGTGACACGACACGCATAATCAGCCCACTGCAAGTGGTAAATTTTACTTAAATAATGAGTAAAGATTTACCAAATCCAAATAACACCAAACTTTACCTTGAGGAGGCGAGCATATGCAGTGCGCTACATGGTGTCCGTGTATCTTTATTTTTAGATCCTTAATAGTGATGACAGATACTTATTAGATCATGTAAACGACAACCACAAATATCAATGATGCTGATACTGAATTCTACTGGTTGGTATTCAGCAGAGAGTTTTACATGTCGTTTAGCTCCTTAACTACATTTTCTGCAACCTCGATTTATAAACCTTCATAAAACAGGATACCAACCATGAGTGCTGTAGTTTTCGACAAGCAAGAAATCATATCATTATATGAGGAACATAATCATGTTCCCATGGTAATGGAAAATCATCGGATTAATGGTATTAACAAAGAAGAACCACGGCCACACATATTTCCGTTCACCAACAAGTATCTTGCTATAAAAAATACCCCTCATGAATCAAGTAGTTACCTTTCACTAAATGGACTATGGCAGTTCAATTGTGCTTTAAATCCAGAATTGAGACCAAAGAATTTTTATCAAGAAACCTATGATGTCTCTGATTGGGCTACCATCCAAGTTCCGGGTAACTGGGAGGCGCAAGGATTTGACAAGGCAATTTACATTGACGAGCGTTTTCCTTTTGTTACAAACTGGCCCGAAGTCCCGCGTGATTATAATCCTGTTGGTTCATATCGCCGTAACTTTTGTTTAGATCAAGGTTGGTCTGGAAAACAAATTTTTCTACAATTAGCAGGTGCAAGAACGGCATCTTTCATCTGGATAAATGGTCAACGTGTAGGCTATAGCCAAAATGCAAAAAATCCAGCTGAATTTAATATAACACCTTATGTAAAACCCGGTGAAAACTCCATTTCCCTTGAAATTTACAGATGGTCCAATGCCAGCTATGTAGAAAAGCAAGATATGCTTGATATGTCAGGACTGGAACGAGAAGTTTTCATCTATGCGACTGGCACATCTCGGATCTACAACTTCCATTGCAAACCGCTGCTTGATAGTACCTTCACAAAAGGAACTCTAGATCTCAATGTTGATGTTAAACACTATGATCATCAACAAAATGATCTAACATTAAGCTGCCAGTTACTTGATGATAAAGATCATTTCAAAGTATTAATTGATAAAGAAATAACTTTTGAAAAGAGTGGTATAAATCAATCTTTTCATTTTTCAGAATATGTAGAAAAACCATATCTCTGGAGTGCGGAAACACCCGACTTGTATACACTGCTGCTCACGTTAACTAACAAGCAGGGTGAGATTGTAGAAACCACAAGCCATAAGATCGGTTTTAGACATATTGAAATTGTAGATGGCCAATTAAGAGTAAATGGTAAAGCTATAAAAATAAAAGGAGTAAACCGCCACGAACTCCATCCCACATTAGGTCATGTTCCTACAGAAGAAAATATGCTGACTGACATTCGCCTAATGAAAGAACATAACATTAATGCCGTGCGCACTAGTCACTTTCCATGTCATTCACGTTGGTACCAATTATGTGACGAATATGGCCTATACATTGTTGATGAGGCTAATATTGAGTCACATCCCTTAGCGTTAACACCAGAGACTCAAATTGGTGATGATGAATCCTGGATTCCTGCACATTTAGACCGTGTTCAAGCAATGGTTGAACGAGATAAAAATCATGCTTGTATCATTATATGGTCAATGGGAAATGAAGCAGGTACTGGCTGTGTTTTTGAAACATTATATAAATGGATCAAGACTAAAGATAATAGCAGACCCATTCAGTATGAACCCGCAGGTGAGGAATTTTATACTGATATTGTCTGCCCGATGTATCCATCCCTCGAACGTTTAGAAGAGTTTGCCAAGCAAGGCAGTGAACGTCCGATGATCATGATTGAATATGCTCATGCAATGGGAAACTCCCTTGGTATTCTTAATGATTATTGGGAAATAATTGATAAGAATAGTAATTTACAGGGTGGATTTATATGGGAGTGGATGGATCATGCTCTGGAGCTCGTCAATGACAGGGGAGAAAAATTCTGGGGTTATGGTAAAGATTATCATCCAGACCAACCAAGTGACGGAAACTTCATGAATGATGGTCTGGTTGCTCCTGATCGGACACCTCATCCCCATATGGCCGAAGTAAAGAAGGTTTACCAACCGGTTAGGTTTCATCCTGTGAATATCTCAAGAGGATTGTTTGAAATTGAAAATCGTTATGATTTTATCAATTTAGAACATCTTGATATTCACTATAATATATCTGTAGATGGTCACGATTTTTCTTCAGGAAATCTGGGCTCTATCACCGTATCTCCTGCACAGAGAACAGCAATCAGCATTCCTCTTGAAAAGATTGAAATAAATAAAGGCAAAGAATACCTCATCACTCTAAGTGCATTAACTAAAAATGACATGCCTTTAGTTGGTATAGGATACGAGGTTGCTTGGGATCAGTTTAACCTGACTCCACCAACAACATTCACACATTCCAGCACTGAAAATTATTCAGCGATCGAAGTGGTAAAAGACAGCAGTGATATCCATTTTCAAGGTGAATTTTTCTCAATTTCATTCAATCGCAATAATGGACGAATGGATCATTTTATAGTAGATAATAAAGAGTTAATTATTACAGGTTTTGAACCTAATTTCTGGCGCGGACTAACAGATAATGATCTGGGGGCTAGAGTTTTCCAGTGGGGTAAAGTATGGCAAAGTGCCAGCCAAGAAAGAATTCTCTCAAGTCTTGAAATAGAACAATCATCTAATGACAATGTCGTAGTCACCACTACATTTGATCTGCCTACTATCGCCAGTAAATATACGTTAACTTATTCCATTAAGAGTAATGGAGAAATACATATTAGTGTAGATTTCACCCCTGGAGATAAAGAGTTACCCATCATGATGCGCATGGGGACACAATTAACATTATCTGCTGAATACAGATATATGAAATGGTTTGGCCGTGGCCCCGTGGAAACCTATTCTGATAGAAAAGGAGCAAAGGTTGGAATCTATGGCGGTACAACTTGGGAACAATTTCATCCTTATCCAAGACCTCAAGAGAGTGGAAATAAAACTGACATTCGTTGGGTACGCTTGTTAAATCGTGATGGCTTTGGTCTTGAGGCTATCGCAGAAAATGATCTGTTAAATTCTAGCGCTTGGCCATTTATGGCTAGTGAACTTGACTTTGTCCCGGATACTGACAGTAACAGCGCATCCGGCTTGACACCAATGTCATGCAAACATGGTGTAGATGTACAGCCAGGTAATATCACCACCTGGAATATAGATCTAACTCAAATGGGCACCGGCGGACAAAACTCTTGGCGCTCATTGCCACCAGAAAAATATCAACTACCAGCAAAGAAATATCATTATGCATTTTATATTAGACCAGTAAGAACAAGTTAACATAGCACCATTTAAAGTATGTGATTTAGAGTGCTTATATCTAAGCACTCTAAATTAAAACGACTATATATAAGATAAAGGTGGTAGTAACATGTCTGAAAATACCGATTCAAGATACAAAATGTCATTAATGACATTTTTGTTTTTTTCCATAGCCGGAGGTGGTTTTGTTCTTAAAGGTGTAGTTAGCCAATATACTGAGTGGGGTGGCAACTCTTGGCTACTGTATGCCTTTGCATCATTATTATATGCAATACCCTATACATTCATGATCATTGAATTTTCATCAATAAAAAAATTACGTGAATCAGAAAGTGGTTATCAATCATGGCTGAACCTCGTGTTAGGAAGAAAAATGGGGTTCATTGCCGGGTTCTTCTACTTTTACGTTAATATATTTTATTTTGTTGATTTACTGCCTAATGTCATTACATATTTCATATATACATTCTCCAGCGACGTAGATTTTGTTAGTGGACTATTGAACCAAACGTGGTTTAAACCAATTATAAGTATTGCCTCTATTGCTCTCTTTTGGTTGGCAACATGGGTTTCCATGAAAGGTCCAAAATGGCTATCTAGGTTGCTGTCATTTGCTGGGTATGCTGGTTTTGCATTAACTATGATTTTTATCATATCCGCTGTGTATAAATTATCATCTGGCACAGTGATGTTTAATGGCACGCCGATCATTCCAGAGTATGTTCATCATATAGATTTATCTTGGTCTAAAATTGCATCCATGTCCTGGGCCTTGCAATCATTAGGAGGGTTGGAAGCTCTTGCTGCCTATAAGCGAAATATTCGAGGTGGTGAACGTAATTTCAAAATAGGACTTATCCTTAATGTATTTATTTTCTCAATAATAATTATCACATCTTCTTTGCTAATGAATATGATTTTACCTGCTGAAGAGGCATCAAAGCTTGGATTGTTATCCGCTATTTATGTCGCTTTTCAACAGTTGGACTTCCCTATCTGGTGGACAAATGTCATTGCGCTATTCCTCATGATAACTACACTATGTGGCTCTTTGATGCTGTGGACATCTGCCCCGGTAAAAATGTTATTTGTTGATGCGCCAAAAGGTATCTTTGGACATAAACTCTCCGAGGTAAACAGTGAAGGCACACCAATAAATGCATTGAAAATGCAAGGCGTTGTAGTAACAATCATCATCATTTTGTTTATGCTTGGCCAATTCAACTCTGGCATGAATTCAATTTTAATTGCAGTAAGAAATCTTGATGGTGGCGCTGCAACCTTGCCGGTTATCTTCATGATTGTTGGTTATGTCAAGCTGCGCTGGAAATCCAACAACCCTGATTTTGAGCGTGATTTTCACTTTCTTGGCAAGAGTCGAACCTGGTCATTGCTATCTATCGTCCCGATTGCGATTATTTTCATCGCATCGACTATTGCAGCATTAGTACCTGGACCTGCAAGCTGGGATGAGAATTTTGTTGGGTCTTTGATACAACTTATTCTTGGCCCTGTTAGTATCATCGCGGTGTTTGGTTATTGTATGTTTTCATATAACAAGTGGAAAGTTAAGAACCCGGATGACAACTCCTACTTCAATAAAATATAATTATTTAGCATGATAGTTATATAAACTATAACCACATATATTAAGGCCTCTTCTTTTGAGGCCTTTTTTATATACTCTATTGAATTTCAGTAAAATATTTCCTATCCATCCCAGCGCCCTCTGCAAACAGACAACTTTATAATGGAAAAATCCCCGCCTGTCAGGGCGGGGATCCGGTTCGGGCAACAGCCCTCAATCACTGCGCGTGTTGTCTCTTTAGAATACGTATTTAACCCGTGCACTCAGGTTGCGGCCAGGTTCGGTAAAGGTACTGACGTCTGTACGGGCATCTTTTCCTGCGAGACGATTATATGTAGTGTATTCTCGATCAAACAGATTGAATACGCCAACGTTAAGTTGCAACTCAGGTAAAGGTTTAAACTGGGCATACATATCTACTACCCCCCAGCCAGAGGATTTCATAAATTCTTTACCAGCATCGTCTTTACCAACCTTATCCATATCATCCGCAAAGCGTAGTGCCGTATTGAAATTCCAGAGTGCTTGTTCAAAACGCACGCCAATATTTCCACTAAGAGGATTCAATGAGTTAATATAATTCCCATTTTGATCTTTCCCGCTAATATATGACAGCGCCCCCCAAGTATAGATATCATCATTAAACCAGTAACCTAGTTTCAACTCAGCGCCATTTGCATTGACTTTATCTTTATTGACATACTGTGTAACCATATTCGTAGGTGAGCCAGTAGGATTAGTATTTTCAGCATCAATAAAGTCTTTGTAGCGAGTTTTGAAGACAGAGAGATCATAGTCGAAGAAGTCTGACTGGCCTCGAATTCCCAGATCGATACCATCACTACTTTCAGGATGCAAATCAGCATTCTGTATAAATGTATGAGTAAATCCGGGGTAGCTGTAACCACCAGATGCAAAGGCCTCGCTATATGTCGGCGCTCTGAAACCATGACTATATTGTGCATATAAATGAGCAAGTTCATTGGCCTTATAGATCAGCCCCAGCTTGGGAGAGAACTCACCCTCTTTGATCGTTTCAAACGACGTCTTGGCATTGCTTGAACTCGCTTCCAGCTCATAATGGTCATAACGCAGGCCAGGAGTGAGCAACCATTTATCGCTCAACTCTATGTTATCAAAGAACCAAATTGCAGCTCGGCGCGTATTACTGTCCGGGAATGCATTGGTACTGGCTGTTATACCACTAGGATAACGAGTGCTATTCTTTTTACGCTCTGTAGCGGATTTTTCATACTCAAGCCCCCAAGCTATACTGTTGGCACCTAAACGTTTATCAAACTGTACCTGTGCACCCAGAGCGTCTTGCACGAAAGTATTATACTCTGCTTTACCATTATATTTATTACCATTTTCTTTGTTGTTTTTTTGATCAAACTTACTTACATAAATTTTTGATGTAATGCTGTCAGTTAATGCAGCATTACTTCTAACCTGATGATCCAGCATGATGCGATAGTTTTCACTTTTCTCATCTTTCAGTCTCAGATCTTTAGAGTTGGCAAACGGATCGGATTCTTTATCCTGATCGTAATAATCAAATGTCAGCTGCGCCTGCTGTACAGCTGATATATGCCATTTGCTTTTGAGCAGCGCGGAACGGTCAACAATATCAAAGTCATACAAACTTGATTTATAGTTCTGTTTGACGCCGCCATTACGCTGGGTATAGCGCAATAGATGTTCAAAATCACCGGTACGCAATGCGGTTGTAAAACCGCCCATCCATTGCCCGTTCTCGGAGGCATAACTACTTGTCACATCAACATAGCTGTCTTTATTACGCAAAAAATCGGATGCATCTTTGGTCGTAATCGCAATAACCCCACCGATAGCATCTGAGCCGTACGCAGTTGAAGCAGGTCCTTTAACAATTTCAACCTGCTTGATCATGTCAGTATCGAAGTAGTTCTGTCCTACACCACCTTCGCCATAAGCATCGTTTTGACGAACGCCATCGCTCACCACTTTAACGCGGTTTCCACCCATACCACGCAATGAGAAGGTCTGACCATCTGTGCTGCTATGGCTACCGCCATTAATGGCCACACCGGGCTCGTAGCGGAACAGATCGGCGACATTGGTGACGACCTGCTCTTCAATCTGCTTGGCGGTGATCACCGAGATGGGGCCGGAGACATCTTCCAGTTTTTGCTCCATCCGTGAGCCGCTGACGACCATGACTTCATCTGCCTTGTGACTGGCAGCAAAGGCTTGGGAAGAGAGGCTGGCAGCGACGGCAAGGGCGACCAGAGAGAGTGCATTTTGATGGGTCACAGCGAATCCTTATTGAGAACTGTTATCAAACAGAGCGCATATTACCCAGCTCTCGACAAAGATCAACAATAAACGAAATCATTCTCATTTTGCTTTGAGCTGAATTGGTTTTACACTGTCGCCGTGTATTGTCCCTATATTCTTGTTTAGCCCCCGCGATGCACCGGCATCCGGACATATCAGCAGTGAGATCCCATGATTAAACGACTTCCCCTGCTTGCCCTGCCGCTGTTGCTGACCGCCTGCGCTACCCACACCCAACCGACCGTTCCCTCACAGCTACAGACGCTCTATGACTACCGGCTGAGCAATGACCGCCAAGAGGATCTGACGCTGACACAAGCGATCTCGCCTATTGCCGACGCCGATATCATCCTGGTGGGGGAGCTGCACAGCCACCCCGGTGTGCACCTGCTGCAATCACGGCTATTGACCGAACTTCATACCGTCAGTCAACAAAACGGGCGACCGCTGGCACTGTCCATGGAGCAGTTCAGCCGCGCCGATCAGGAGACGCTGGATGCCTATCTCGCCAACAAGATTGGCGAAGCGGCCTTGATCCGCGAAGGCAACGCCTGGCCCAACTACCCGAGCGACTACCGCCCGCTGATAGAGTTTGCCAAAGCACACCGGATGCCGGTGATCGCCGCCAACGCCCCCAAGCCGCTGGTGAGCTGCGTCGGTCAGGAGGGGCCTGAGTGGCTCGACAAGCTGCCGGTCACTCGCCGCAGCCAACTCGCCCGCCAGCTGACCCTGGGGGATGACCCCTATCGCCAGAAGTTCATGGCCTCGATGCATCACGGCGATGCTGACAGCAATGCTCGCCGCTTCGCCGCCCAGACCAGTTGGGACGACACCATGGCCGAGAGCATGGTGGATTACCTCGCCACGCACCCGGGCCAGCAGATCATGCACATTGCCGGCAACTTCCATGTCGAAGGGGGGCTTGGACTGGCCAGCCGCATCACCAGTCGCAATCCGTCACTCAAAGTCGCGCTGGTGGTTCCCCGGATAGATGAGACCTCTGTTGCAGATCGCGCAACCGATGTGCGAGTTAGCCTGATGCCGCTGCCACAGCGCTGGCAAAGCGATGCAGAAATGAAGCAAGATATGAGTGCGCTGCATCAATCCCGCAGTCGTGACTGTAGCCAGTGGCTACAACCCTAATTTTCCAGGATACGGCGGGTAAAATATGGATGTATTACTGATCATCGATGTGCAGCAAGGGGTTTTGAAAACAACCCATCATCAACAAGCGCAAGTACTGGCCAATATCAATCAGGCAGCGGCCCATATCCGGCAGCAGCATGGCCGGGTCATCTACATCCAACATGACTCGCCACCCGGCACCGAACTGGAGCCCGGCACGCCGGGTTGGCAGCTCCATTCTGAACTGCAACCCGCCAAAGGAGATAGCCGGGTTCGCAAGGAGGCATGCGACAGCTTTCTGGATACCGAGTTGACTTTCCTGCTGGCGGAGCAGTCAGTGGACCGACTCATTATCTGCGGCTGTAATACCGATTTTTGTGTCGATACCACAGTACGCAGTGCTGCTACCCATGGCTTCGAGGTGCTGGTATTGAGCGATGGCCACACCACCGCCGATCGCCCGCACCTGAGCGCGGATAAGATCATCGAGCACCATAACTGGATGTGGCGCCACCTCAGCCTGCCACAAGGGCGCAGTGTGACCCTGCTGACCAGCGCCGAGCTGCTGGCAGTCACTCCTGCCCTGCAGCCATGTTAATCTACTAATCTTGCTGCATTTTTCACTGGAGTCTGTCGTGCGTTTGTTGCCCGCTAGCCTGTTGTTGCTGTTTCCGCTGCTCAATGGTTGCAGCAGCCTGCCGGGGCAAGCCTATGATGGCCCCGAGCCACTGTTTCTGACTCACATCAACGAGGAGGGAAGCAAGCGGTTTACCTTTGAAGCCGCGCCCAACGATACTTTGCCGCGCGGCCTATCTGCGGTCCAGAGCCAGCGATTGCTAGAACAACGGGAGGCGCTACAAGAGAACTTGCTGACCGAGACACTGGCGAGCAAGCAATATTGCCGGGAAGGGTACATAGTGCTGAGCCAGAGCTCATGGAAAGTGCGGGGCGAGTGTAACGAGACGGCAATTGATGCGGATCGCCGCACCTTTCCCAACAAGGCCTCCTGGCAAGATTAAGCAAGCCAGACGATGAGATAGCGCAATAAAAACGGGCAGCCCAGTGGCTAATGCCGATCAGTTAAGGATCCATTGACCGATCCTTCTGATGTGTGAAAATCCGAAACCTGTTGATTGGTTTCGGATTTTTTATGCGTATCGCTCAAGCTCTCGACTTCCTCCACGCCAGTAATGCCGCTCAGTTTGAGTCACTCTCCGACCTCATTCCCAACGAGCTCATCACCACTCTGCTCGGCGAAGAGGGCGTCGCTACCCTCCGCCGTCGCCGCATGCCCATGGAGCGACTGGTCTGGGCCATCATCGGCATGGCTATCTTCCGCCACGTCCCCATGACCCAGCTGGTCAATCAGCTCGATATCCTGTTGCCCGGTGACCGCCCCTTTGTCGCCCCCAGCGCCTTCCTGCAAGCTCGCCAAAAGCTTGGCCACAAGAGCATCGAGCGGCTGTTTCACGAGACCGCCGCAGGCTGGCACCAGCAGGCCAATCACCCCGGCTGGGCCGGGCTGCAACTGCTCGCTGTCGATGGTGTGATGTGGCGCACGCCTGATACTCCGGACAATGCCGCCACGTTTGCCAAGCCCGGTACCCAGCATGGGGAGACTGCCTATCCGCAGGTGCGCATGCTCTGCCAGATGGAGCTCACCAGTCACCTGCTTGTTCAGGCGGTCATGGAGAGCTGCGCCGTCAACGAGATGGTGTTGGCCGAACAGCTTGTTGCACGCACGCCGGACCACTCGCTGACCCTGTTCGACAAGGGGTTTTACTCGCTCGGCTTGCTCCACGCCTGGCAGACCACTGGCAGCGAGCGGCACTGGTTGCTGCCACTCAAAAAGGGCACGCAATACGAGGTGGTGCGCAAGCTGGGGCGTCAGGATGCCCTGGTGCGTCTCAAACCCAGTCCACAGGCGAGGAAGAAGTGGCCGCAACTGCCAGAGACGCTAGAAGCCCGCTTGCTGACTCGCACTATCAACGGCAAAGAGCGGCAGGTGCTGACCTCAATGGTCGACACGATGCGTTTCCCTGGCGCCGATATCGTCGAACTGTATGGGCAGCGCTGGGAAATCGAGTTGGGCTATCGGGAGATGAAGCACAGCCTGCAACAGCACCGGCTGACCCTGCGCAGCAAGAAGGCGGCGGGGATACGGCAAGAGTTGTGGGGTGTGTTGCTGGCGTACAACCTGCTGCGCAGCCAGATGGTAAAGATGGCGGCGAGCCTGAAGGGATACACGGCGAGTCAGCTGAGTTTTCACATGGCGTCGGTCTATCTCATCCATGAGTTGAGCTGCATGCCGTATGTGTCGCCGGGGAATATCCCGGGACGCGTTGCGGAGCTGGAGAAACAGGCGGGACAGTTTGTATTGCCAGCCCGAAGGGAGCGAAGTTATCCCCGCTGCGTGAAGCCAAGACCACAGAGGTATAGTGTGAAAAATCTAATAAAAACAATGCCAGTCAGGCTTGACTGACTGGCATTACAGCCAAGTGGCTGCCCGTTTTGTTATGGTTGGTGTCGTTATCGACAGGGGATCGTCAGACCGGCGCATCGGCCGGGCTGGTGAGCTCGGCACCGTTGTCGATGCGCTTGTGCCCTTCCACCAGATGGACGAAATCCACCAGCTCGTCACCGGAGACCGCGAACGCCTGACCGAAGCCTTTGACGAACAGCCCCTGCTCCGGCTTGAGGCGGAACAGTTTGAAATCCTTGAGGTTGGAAAGTCCTTTGACGATCTCGCCAAAACGCCCCTCCAGCGCCGCCACCGCCTTGCCCCAGCGTTGATCATCACGGGCGACCACTTCAGCTACCGCATCAAAAGTCAGCCGCTTGCGGGCGAACAGTTCACGAGCACCGCTCTCATCCTCGATCAGCATCAGGGAGACCCTGGACACCTGTTGCAAGTTACGGGCGTGGCGGGCGATCTCGGAGATCAGTACATAGTAGCCATCCTCTTGCAGCACGAACGGAGCGTAACTGGCGTTGGGGTTACCTTCGCTATCGACGGTGGCGAGCTGCAGGGTACGACAGCTGTCGCGAAACTCGCGGATCTCAGGTTGCAGACGGTTCTGCAGACGTTCCTGACGTTCACTCATGCTTTGACTTCCTCTTGAGACTGTTGGCGCAGGGCCATGAAACGGGTGACCTGATCGGCCAGCAGCTGGCGTTTCTCATCACGACCCAGATAGACCTTGAAAATGCAGCGGCCAGAGTGACCGAAGAACTGGAAGGAGTGCCCCTCCTTGCCCATGAACAATTTGCTGACCAACGCAATGCCCGCCACGTTGTCGAGCTTGAGGTGGCCATGCAGCTCGCCGTCACGGCCCATCAGGTTGTAGTAGCCGCGCGCATCTTTACCTTTCGGGAACGGCGCCTTCACCTCGAAGATGGAACCATCAGATTCAACGATGGTGGTGACATGACCCCAATCGGCCAGATCTTCCAGCAGACCTTGCGCGCGATCGGCGGGCAACAGGGTCACCAGCTCGGCGGGCAGATGGCGAACCACCTCCCACTCACTCACGCTAAGCTGAGCGGCCAGCGTAGAAGGATGGGCGCCGGGATCCTGCTCCAGCAGCGCGTGAATGCGTTGTGCAATGCTCATGTTTTCTCCCTCTGCGAGACCATGTTGTCCCGCTGTTTATCATGGTCGCTACTCTAATAAAGCACTGACACCAATGCAATTGATAATTGCTATCATTATCAGTGCAATTTATTTAAAGCCTTGATATTCTCGGCGGCACACCCGTTACATTCACCCTTTTCGGAGGTTAGCATGGGCCGTCGTTTTGCCCTCGTCATCACCCTGCTCTGCAGCGCATTGCCCCCCTTCTCTGCCGTTGCGGCTGAGGGACAGAAAGAGCGTATCGTTAGTGTTGGCCCCGCCACCACAGAACTCATTCTGGCGCTCGGTGGTGAATCGAGCCTGATCGCCACCGATGTCAGCAGCCCATTGCCAAAAAGGTTGCCCAAGGTGGGGTATCACCGGGCACTGGCCGCCGAGGGGATCCTGAGCCTCTCCCCCACCCGACTGGTGGGCAGCGACGAAATGGGCCCGGCCCCGACCCTGGATCAGCTGCGCCGTGCCGGGGTCAAGGTCGAGGTGCTGGATACCGCGCCGACCCTCGCCAACCTCAACCAACGTATCGACACCCTCTCCAGCCTGCTGGGCGACAAAGCGGCTGGCGATCGCCTGAAGGTAGAGATCCAGACCCAGACCGATCAGCTGGCGGCGCAAGCCAAACAGAACAAACCGCTCAAGGTCGCCTTCCTGCTGCTGCACAAGGGGCAACCCACCAGCATCGCCGGGGGTGACACCACCGCCAGCGCGCTGGTCTCGCTGGCAGGGGGCATCAATCCGGTCGCCGAATTGCGCAACTACAAGCCGGTATCCGCCGAATCCCTCATCGAGATGCAGCCCGATCTGGTGCTGGTCAGCGGTCGTGACTGGCAGCAATATGCCGATCCGGCCAAGGTGCTGGCAGAAGTGCCCGCACTGGCTGCCACCCCGGCTGGCAAGCGCAACGCCATTCACGCCATCGACGGTCACGCCCTGCAAGGGGGCCTGAGCCTCAACTCCCTGCAACAGGCGAACCAGATCGCCCAGTGGATCAAGCAGGGGTCATGATGCGCTTGCCCCTCTCCTGGCTGCTGGCCTTCACCACGGCCGCACTGGCGCTATTGCTGCTCGGTTCGCTGGCAACCGGCCCCATGACGCTCACCCTGGGCGAGAGTCTGCGGGCGCTGTTTGCCGGGCAGGAGAGCGGGATTGAGGCGCACAAACTGCTGATCGTGCAGGGGATCCGCCTGCCACGCACCCTGCTTTGCATCGCGGTAGGGGGCATTCTCGGTCTGTGTGGCGCCGTGATGCAGGGGCTGTTTCGCAACCCCCTGGCCGACCCCGGCATTATCGGGGTCTCCGGCGGTGCGGCGCTCGGCGCGGCGCTCGCCATCGTGCTGCTGGCCCCTCTCGGCCAACAGTTGCAGGCTATGATCGGCATCGGCCTGCTACCGCTGCTCGCCTTTCTCGGCGGCGCGCTCACCACCACCCTGGTCTATCTGCTCGGCACCCGTGAGGGGGGCACCTCGGTCACCGTCATGCTGCTGGCCGGGGTGGCCATCACGGCGCTCTCCGGCGCGGTGATCGGCCTGCTCACCTATCTGGCGGACGATCAGATGCTGCGCAACCTGAGCCTGTGGCAAATGGGGACGCTGGCGGCAGGCAAACCGGCCGATGTGGCGCTGGCCCTGCTCACCCTGGCGGTGCTGCTGTGGCTCTTTATGCGCGATGCCAATCCCCTCAACGCCCTGCTGCTGGGTGAAGGGGAAGCCCGTCATCTGGGGGTCAATGTGCAGTCCCTCAAACGCCGCCTCATTCTGCTCACTGCAGCGGGGGTCGGGGTGGCGGTAGCGGTATCGGGGATGATCGGCTTTGTCGGACTGGTAGTGCCCCATCTGGTGCGCTTACTGGCAGGCCCCAACCACGTCAGGTTGCTGCCGCTCTCGGCCCTGCTTGGTGCCGCCCTGCTGCTGGCGGCCGACATGCTGGCGCGCACCTTGCTGGCCCCGGCCGAACTGCCGGTGGGCATCATCACCGCCTTGATCGGTGCCCCCTTCTTTATCTGGCTGCTGGTCACCGGCCGCCGCGCCCTTTGATACGGACTGTTATGCAACCACTTTCCTCCTCACTCTCCTCCCCCCTGTTGAGCTGCTCCCGGCTCAGCCTGCGCCGTGGCCAGCGCCAGATCCTGGATGGGCTCGATCTCAGCCTTGAGAGCGGCACCCTCACCGCCCTGCTCGGCCCCAACGGTGCGGGCAAAAGCTCGCTGCTCAAGTGTCTGACCGGCGAGCTGGAATATGAGGGCACCATCACCCTGTTTGGCGAAAATCGGCAGCAGTGGAGTGGCAAGCAGCTGGCCCACCGGCTCGGGGTATTGCCGCAGAGCTCCTCCCTCAACTTCCCCTTCCTCTGCGAAGAGGTGGTTGCCATGGGGCGCTTGCCCCACAGTGAACCGGCAACCCGGCGCGACGAGATAGTGGCGGCGGCCATGACCCATGCCGGGGTCGATCATCTGGCAAAACGGCTCTATCCGGGACTCTCCGGCGGCGAGCGGCAGCGGGTGCAATTTGCCCGGGTGCTGGCGCAGATCTGGCAGGCCCCCTCCCCGACCGAGCAGGCCGAGCAACCCCGCTTGCTGCTGCTCGACGAGCCCACCTCGGCGCTGGATCTGAAATACCAGCATCAGCTGCTCACCATGGCGCGCGCCCTGGCCAGCCGCAATACTGCGGTGCTGGTGGTGCTGCACGACCTCAATCTGGCGGCACGCTATGCCGATCGGCTGGTGATGCTGGAGCGCGGCAAGCTGATGGCTGATGGCACACCTGCCGAGGTACTGACCCCTGAGCTGATTGCCCGCCTATATGACTACCCGGCCCAGGTGATCCACCACCCCGAGAGCGGCCTGCCGATGGTGGTGTAGTCATTCTTTCTGATGCGAGATCGGGCCACCGCAACCCTATAATGGCAGCCTGTTAACCGACGCAGGTGTCACCATGATCCGCTTTGCCACGTTTAATGTCGCTTTTGACCGCACTGCCGCCGGCATGCTGACCGGTGAGCTGGCGCTGACCCGCACCGAGCAGGATGCGCTATTGGCCCGCCTCGCCGAAGGGAGCCTGAGTGGCACAGAAGAAACCAAAGCCAAGAATGTGCAGCAGATCCGCAATGTTGCCGAGATCATCCAACGCACTCGGCCGGATGTGTTCCTGCTCAACGAGTTCGACAACGACGGCAAAGGCGAAAGCACCGCCGATCTGAAAGCCTTCAATGACAACTATCTGGCACACGCCCAGCACCCTGAAGTGACCGCCATCAGCTATCCGGTGATGAAAAACTTCGCCACCAATACCGGCCTGCTAAGCGGCCACGATCTCAATCTCGACAACAAGACCACAGCCGACGATGCCTGGGGCTTTGGCAACTACCACGGCCAGTACGCCTTTGCGGTGATGTCCAAATATCCGATTGATACCAAGCAGATCCGTACCTTCCAGAAGTTCAAGTGGAAGGATATTCCGGGCGAGCAGAACCCCATTATCGATGACTGCAATAACCCCAAGGCCAAGATCCCGGCCAGCCGCCAGTGTGGCGATGCCTGGTATGACGATGCGGCCTGGCAGCAGTTCCCGCTCTCCTCCAAGAACCACGCCGATGTGCCGGTGCTAATCAAAACCGACAAGGGTGAAGAGGTTATTCACTTCCTGATCTCCCACCCGACGCCCCCCATCTTCGGCAATGCTGCCCGCCACAACGTCAAGCACAACCGCGCTGAAATCGCCTTCTGGAACGATTACGTCAAGGGTCTTGGCTACATGACCGATGACAAGGGCACCAAAGGTGGACTGACCAAAAACGCCAAGTTCGTCATCGCGGGCGATCTCAACGCCGACCCGCAAACCGGCGACGGCGATCTGACTGCCATCCAGGCGCTGCAGGACAACGCCCTGATGAACCAGGCCGTCACCAATGGCACCTTGATCCCGGTGAGCGAAGGGGGTCCCGAGTGCCTGGCCACTCAGCCCAAACTCTGTTCACGTAACAACAATCGTCCGAACCCGGAGCGGATCACCAGCAGCAGCGGCTTGCAGCTGGATCACGTGATCCCCTCCGCCAACCTCAATGCGGTCAAGAGTGGCATCTTCTGGCCTGCCAGCTTCGAAGCCGGTTATCACCTGGTCTATGATGCGAAACTCGGCATCGCCAAGGGGGTCAGCTCGGATCACCGTCTGGTCTGGGTCGATTTCAAACTCGATTGAGCCACCCACTGACAGCCAATTCGGGGGCCTCTTGGCCCCCTTTTTGTTGCCGCAACAGGCCCCACGCAGCCGCCATCACCGCCACCATGATGAGTAACCAGACAGTTACTGCCCGCCACTGCGTCAGATGATTCTGCAAATCGTGCGCTACGCCACCATTCCGATAACCCTGCCTTGCAAGGGGGTATGGGGTTTGCTAATACTCCGCGTCCATTAAATGACCAACCATAACCGGGGCAATGAGCCGTGGCATTTGAACAATTCACTCTGGTGATCTCGCTGTTCCAGCAGCTCTGCGTCTATCTGGTGATCGCCTGGCTGCTCTCCAAGACGCCGCTGTTCATGCCGCTCACTCAGGTGACCCTGAGCTGGCCCCACAAGATCCTCTGCTACCTCATCTTCTCCGGCTTCTGTGTCATGGGCACCTACTTTGGCTTGAGGGTCGAGGACTCCATCGCCAATACCCGCGCCATCGGCGCCGTGCTGGGGGGCATAGTTGGCGGCCCGGCAGTGGGGCTGCTGGTGGGGCTAACCGGCGGCATCCACCGCTACTCGCTGGGGGGCTTCACCGCGCTGGCCTGCACCTTCTCCACTATCGCTGAGGGGCTGCTCGGCGGACTGGTGCACCGCCACTTCGTCGCCCGCCACCGGCTCGATCTGCTGTTCAGTCCCTGGGTGGTGGGGTCGGTAGCGCTGGTCGCCGAGCTGATGCAGATGGGGATCATCCTGCTGGTGGCCCGCCCGTTTGATGACGCCATCCACCTTATCGAGAACATCATCGCCCCCATGCTGATCGCCAATACCCTGGGGGCCGCCATGTTCATGCGGATGATCCTCGATCACCGCGCCATGCTGGAGAAGTACTCGGTCGCCTTCTCCGCCCGCGCCCTCAAGATTGCCGAGCGGGCGATGCGAGTACTGGACAAAGGCTTCACTCAGGAGGCGTGCCAGCAGATGGCCCGCATTCTCTACGAGGAGACCGGGGTCGGTGCGGTGGCCATCACAGATCGGGAGAAGCTGCTCGCCTTTATCGGCATCGGTGAGGATCACCACCTGCCGGGCACCGCCATCAACTCGGCCCACACCTTCAAGGCGATCCAGCACAACGAGGTGGTCTATGCCGACGGCAACCTCATCCCCTACAGCTGCAATCTGCATCCCCAGTGCCGGCTCGGCTCCTCGCTGGTCATTCCGCTGCGGGGGGAAGAGGGCTCCGTGGTGGGCACCATCAAGCTCTACGAGCCCAAGCGCAAGTTCTTCTCCTCCATCAACCGCACGCTGGGAGAGGGTATTGCCCGGCTACTCTCCGGCCAGATCCTGGCGGGCAAATACAACGAGCAGAAGCGGCTGCTGGCCCAGTCGGAGATCAAGCTGTTGCAGGCGCAGATCAACCCGCACTTTCTGTTCAACGCCCTCAACACCCTGTCGGCGGTGATCCGGCGCGATCCCGAGAGCGCCCGCACCCTGGTGCACAACCTCTCCACCTTCTTTCGCAAGAACCTCAAGCGCCAAGGGGATGAGGTGACCCTGGCCGACGAGCTGGAGCATGTGAACGCCTACCTGCACATCGAGCAGGCCCGTTTCGCCGAGCACCTGAGCGTGCAGATCGACATTCCCGATCCGCTGCTGGAGCACCGGCTGCCCACCTTCTCCCTGCAACCCATCGTCGAGAACGCGGTCAAGCACGGCATCTCCCAGATGTTCGAGCCCGGCCTGCTGACCCTGACCGCCCGGGTTGAGGCCCAGCGAGTGGTGCTGGAGGTGTGCGACAACGCCGGGCTCTACCAGACGAAACAGGAGGGGAGCGGCCTTGGCATGAACATAGTGGATCGGCGCATCAAGGCCCGTTACGGCGCCGAGTACGGGGTCGCCATCGACTGCATCCCCCATCAATCAACCCGGGTGAGGATCACCCTTCCCCTGCAGGAGAGCCCATGCTGACCGCCCTGATCGTTGACGATGAACCCCTCGCCCGCGAGGAGCTGCGCCTGCTGCTGGAGCAGGCGGGCAATATCCGCCTGCTGGGAGAGTGCGCCCACGCCATGGAGGCGCTGCCCGCCATCCATCGACTCAAACCCGATCTGCTGTTTCTCGACATCCAGATGCCGCGCATCAGCGGGCTGGAGCTGGTGAGCATGCTGGACCCGGACTTGCGCCCCCACATCGTCTTCATCACCGCCTACGACGAGTTTGCCCTGCGTGCGTTTGAGGAGAACGCCCTCGACTACCTGCTCAAACCGGTCACCAGCGAACGGATGAACCGGGCGCTGGAGCGCATCAAACGGCTGCTCTCTCCCAAAGGTGAATTAGCTGGCCAGCCGCTACAGGATCCGACCCGCATCGCCCAGCCCCTGCGCAGTATCCCTTGCACCGGCCACAACCGCATTCTGCTGCTGCCCCTTGGTGAGGTGGAGTTCATCCACAGCGATCTCACCGGCAACCGGGTGATCAGCGGCCAGCAGCAGGGCACCACCGAGCTGACCCTGCGCACGCTGGAGGAGAAAACCGGCTTCGTGCGCTGCCACCGCCAGTACTTGCTCAACCCGGGCCAGATCCGCGAAATCCTGCTACTGGACGGCGGGCTGGCGGAGGTGGTGACTCAGGGCGGCCACAAGGTACCGGTGAGCCGCCGCTACCTCAAACCCCTCAAAGAGCTGCTCGATATCCCCTGATGGGGCGGGGTGCTTCACCCCGCTCCTGCTCCGCCAGCTACCACTCACCCGTTTACCACGCCCATCGGCACAGCCGCCAAACCACTCGGGGTCGCTTTTCTGCCACTCGCGGGCAGAACCCGGCCACTGACCTTTTCTTCGCTCCCCTTTCCCCACCGCGTGGGTAGAGTGCAGCCTGAGCCCGGCCAGACTGGCCACAGGAAAAGGAAACTCCCCCATGCAACACGCAATCACCTTCGTCATTGCGGCCCTCTGCATCCTCGCCATCGCGTATCGCCTCTACGGCGTGTTCTTTGTGCGCAAGGTGCTGATGGCCGACGACAAGCTAGTCACCCCCTCCCACCAACTGGAAGATGGCAAGAACTATGTGCCGACCAACAAGTGGGTCAACTTCGGTCAACACTTTGCCGCCATCGCCGCCGCCGGCCCGCTGGTCGGCCCGGTACTGGCCGCCCAGTACGGCTACCTGCCGAGCTTTCTCTGGCTGCTGATCGGCTGCGTCATCGGCGGCGCGGTGCACGATACCGTGGTGCTGTTCGCCTCCATGAAGCATCAGGGCAAGTCCCTCTCCGAGGTGGCGAAGGCCGAACTTGGCCCCATCGCTGGCTGGTGCACCGGTCTGGCGATGCTGTTCATCATCACCATCACCATGGCGGGTCTCTCCATGGTGGTGGTTCACGCGCTGGAACGTAACGCCTGGGGCGTGTTCGCGGTGTTCATGACCATCCCCATCTCCATGGTGGTGGGGATTTGGCACAAGCTGACCGGCAACCTGCAAGCTGCCTCCTGGGTCGGGTTTGCCGCCGTGCTGGCCTGTGTCTTCTTCGGCCCCTACGTGCAGGAGAGCGCCTTCGGTGCCTGGCTGACCTTGCGTGCCGAGACCATCAGTCTGGCGCTGCCCATCTACGCCTTCTTCGCCACCGCGCTGCCGGTCTGGCTGCTACTCACCCCGCGCGGCTACATCTCCAGCTTTATGAAGATCGGTGTATTCGGCGCCCTGGTCATCGGCGTTATCTGCATCAACCCGGAGATCCAGTTCCCCGCCATGACCCAGTTTGTCCACGGCGGCGGCCCGGTACTGGGCGGCCCGGTCTGGCCCTTTATCTCCATCACCATCGCCTGTGGCGCCATCTCCGGCTTCCACGCCTTTATCGGCTCAGGCACCACCCCGAAACTGGTGGACAAGTGGAACGACATCCTGCCGGTCGCCTTCGGTGCCATGCTGGCCGAGTGCGTGGTGGGCGTGATGGCGCTGATCGCCGCCACCGCCCTGCACCCGGCTGACTACTTCGCCATCAACGCCACCCCGGAAGCCTTCGCCAAACTGGGGATGCAGGTGGTGGATTTGCCGTTCCTCTCCCAGGAGATCGGCATGGATCTGAACGGCCGCACCGGCGGTGCCGTTACCCTGGCGGTGGGCATGTCCTACATCTTCACCAAGGTGCCCTGGTTCAGTAACCTCGCCTCCTACTTCTTCCAGTTTGTGGTGATGTTCGAAGCGGTCTTCATCCTGACTGCCGTTGACTCCGGCACCCGGGTCTCCCGCTACCTGATCCAGGACTTCTTCGGCGAGTTCTACCCGCCCCTCAAGCGCATCGACTGGATGCCTGGTGCCATCGGGGCCAGCGTGCTCGCCTGCGTGATGTGGGGTTATCTGCTGATGTCCGGTGATATCGGATCTGTGTGGGCGCTGTTCGGGGTCTCGAACCAGCTGATGGCCTCGGTGGGCCTGATCATCGGAGCCACCATCATCTTGCGACTGGCCAGCAAGCGCCGCTACATGCTGACCTGCCTCATTCCGCTGGCTTACCTGTTTGTCACCGTCAACTACGCCGGTTACTGGATGATGAGCAACGTCTACTTCAACGCGGCGGCCAAGGGCTACAACCCGATGAACGGCATCATCTCCCTCATCATGCTGGTGCTGGGGATGATGATCCTGCTCTCCGCCCTGCGCAAATGGAGCGAGCTGTGGAAGCTGCGCCAGCAGCCCTCCTACAAGGTGGTGGAAGCGACCGCCTCCTGATGGACGAGTGGCTTGCCCCCTGACATGACCCCGCTGCGGCGGGGTCTTTTATTGGCGAGAGGTGGCGCGTTGACCACGGCTCATTAATCCACCGCTTGGCATTGAGTTGTCCATCCATAACTCATCCATCGCGGTTGAATGGGCCTCGCGATCACAGAACTACAGCGCCAATGGTGGTAGCATGCCCCCTCTTGCCATCCGGCCGCACGACGGATCCGGTGGCCCTCCCTCCTCCGCTTTCACTTTTTGAGGACGTATTTGATGGAACTGCTTCTGCTTAGCAATGGTAAAGCCAATGAATTTCCGGGTCTGCTCGGCTGGGCCCGCGACCGGGTGCAGAGCCTGCTGGCCCGCAAACAGGTCAAACGCATTCTGCTGATCCCCTACGCGGTGATCCGTGGCGACTGGGATGCCCGCGCCAATGATCTCACCGAGAGCCTCGGGATCGAGACCATCAGCATTCACCACTTCGACGATCCGGTCGCTGCCGTCAATCAGGCCGATGCCATCTTTATCAGTGGCGGCAACACCTGGCGCCTCAACCAGCTGCTGCATGAAAATGGCCTGATCGTGCCGATCCAGCGCGCCGTGCGCGAACGTGGCATCCCCTATGTAGGCTGGAGCGCCGGTTGCAACGTGGCGACCCCGAGCATCCGCACCACCAACGACATGCCGGTCTGCAACGCCGCCGTGCTGCCAGCGCTGGGCCTGTTCCCGCTGCAGATCAACCCCCACTATCTGGACGCCAGCATCAGCGGCCACATGGGCGAGACCCGCGACGAGCGTCTGGCCGAATTTTGCGCCATCAACCAGAGCGAATATGTGGTGGCCCTGCGCGAAGCGAGCCTGTTGCAGATCAGTGGCGACACCGTTGAGTACTGGAGCGCCCGCGATCAGGACTTCAAGATCTTCAAACATGGCCAGGAGCCGCAAGCCTTTATGGACGCAGCCCCGCTGGCCGAGCTGACGCCGTTCAAGGTCGGCTGAGCCATCAAGAGTACAGTGCCACCGGCAAGCGGATAGCTCACAACACCGTAGAAACGACAGAGGGATGGCTCAACGCCATCCCTCTTTTTTATCCTTGTCTTTCAGCTGGTTGCAGCCTGACTACTCCCCCTGCAGGGTCACCAGCACCTTGCGGGCGCCGCCATCGACGCGATGCTCGCCAAGCCAGATCCCCTGCCAGGTGCCGAGCGCCAGCTGACCATCGCGAACTGGTAGCAGCAGGCTCACCCCGAGCAGGGAGGATTTGATATGGGCGGGCATGTCGTCCGCCCCCTCATAGGTATGGCGATAGTAGGGAGCATCTTCCGGCGCCAGCCGGTGCAGATGGGCCTCCATATCGCTGCGCACGCTCGGGTCGCAGTTCTCGTTGAGGGTGAGCGAGGCGGAGGTGTGTTGCAGCAGCAGGTGGGCCATGCCGATCCGGTAATCCGCCAGCATCGGCAGCCGGGCGACCAGCTCGTCAGTCACCAGATGAAAGCCCCGCGAACGGGGCTTTAAGGTCAACAGGCACTGCTGCCACATCAGACGTATTCCATAAAGACACGGGAGGTGAGCTTGGTGATGAGCTCGTAGGGAATGGTACCAATCTCGTCGGCCACCCGCTCCACCGGCAGCCCCTCGCCCCACAGCACCGCCTCGTCACCGGGCTTGTCGGTAGCGCCCGGGCCGAGATCGACTGTGCTCATATCCATCGAAACACGCCCCACCAACGGCACGATGCGGCCGTTGACCAGCACGGAAGTGCCATTGGGCGCCATGCGCGGATAACCGTCACCGTAACCGATGGCAATCACCCCGAGCCGGGTATTACGATCCGCCACCCAGTTGGCGCCGTAGCCCACCGGCTCGCCCGCCTTGTGATCCCGCACCGCAATCAGTTGTGTCTTGAGGGTCATCACCGGCTGCAGGTCGTAATCGGCCGCCACCGTGTTGGGGAACGGCGACACGCCGTAGAGGATGACGCCGGGGCGCACCCAGTCGCAGTGGGAGTCCGGCCAGGCCAGGATGCCCGCCGAGTTGGCCATGGCCCGCTCCCCTGCCAGCGGGGCGGTCAGCTTGCTGAACAAGTCGATCTGCTCGCGGGTAGTGGGTTGCTCCAGCTCATCGGAGCGGCTGAAGTGGGTCATGATGTTGAACGGCTGCACCACGTTCTTGCACTTGCCGAGTCGTTCGATAAAGGCGGGCATCTCGTCGGCGCGCACCCCGAGGCGGTGCATGCCGGTGTCGAGCTTGAGCCAGGCCACCACTGGCGCAGGCAGCTCGACCTGCTCCAGCGCTTCGAGCTGCTCCCAGGTGTGAACCGCCGTCTGCAGATTGTTGGCCGCCAGCACCGGCAGATCATCGGCACAGAAGAAGCCCTCCAGCAGCACTATGGGTTTGACCACGGCGCAGGAGCGCAGCATCAGCGCCTCTTCGATGCGGGCCACCGCATAGGCATCCGCATCCACCAGGGTGCGGGCGACCGGCAGCAGTCCGTGGCCATAGGCGTTGGCCTTGACCACAGCAATGATTTTGCAATCGGGAGCGTGGCGCTTGACCACAGCGAGGTTGTGGCGCAAGGCCGCAGTGTTGATTTGGGCAGTAGCCGCTTTCATGGTTTTCCCTTACGAGGGCACAAATGGTCTCCCCCTCATCGGGCCGAAGACCGCCACTCACTTATCGTCGTCGAAGGCCGGACCGGCATAATTGTCGAACCGGGAAAACAGGCCCTGACGGTTGGCCACTATCTGCTTGGGCTATCGGTCAGGGCAGTTGCAGTGATGGCTCATCCGCCATCACCTTGGGTTTACATCAATAGTCATCATCAAACGCCGGGCCGGCATAGTTGTCGAACCGGGAGAACTGACCCTGGAAGGTGAGCTGCACGCTTCCTACATTGGCACCGTTACGCTGCTTGTCGGGGATATCCGACCTCTTTCAGGGTGCTCTTGGCAATCCCTATCCGGACTGCCTTATCCATTACTTATCAATAGTCGTCATCAAACGCCGGACCGGCATAGTTATCGAACCGGGAGAACTGACCCTGGAAGGTGAGGCGCACCCGGCCGATAGGGCCGTTACGCTGTTTGCCGATGATGATCTCGGCAATCCCCTTGTCCGGGCTGTCATCGTGATAAACCTCATCACGATAGATAAACATGATCAAATCCGCATCCTGCTCGATGGAGCCCGATTCACGAAGATCCGAGTTGACCGGGCGCTTGTCGGCCCGCTGCTCCAGACTTCGGTTCAACTGGGAGAGCGCCACTACCGGGCACTGCAGCTCTTTGGCCAGCGCCTTGAGGGAGCGGGAGATCTCACCGATCTCCAGGGTCCGGTTATCAGACAACGCAGGGACTCGCATCAGCTGCAGGTAGTCGATCATGATCATCGAGAGGCCACCGTGCTCACGGGCAATCCGGCGGGCGCGGGAGCGCACATCGGTCGGCGTCAGGCCGGAGGCATCATCGATATACATCTTGCCCTTCTCCAGCAGCAAGCCCATGGTGGAAGAGAGCCGCCCCCAATCCTCATCATCGAGTTGACCGGTCCGTACCTTGGTCTGGTCGATACGACCGACCGAGGCGAGCATACGCATAATGATCTGCTCGGAGGGCATCTCCAGCGAGAAGATGAGCACTGGTTTGTCGGCGGTCAGGGCTGCGTGTTCGCACAGGTTCATGGCAAAGGTGGTCTTGCCCATGGAGGGACGGGCCGCCACGATAATCAAATCCGAACGCTGCAAACCGGCGGTCATCTTGTCGAGATCGCCGTAACCGCTCGACACCCCGGTCACGCCGTTGTGGGGGGTCTTGAACAGCTCTTCAATCTTGTCGACGGTCTGCTCGAGAATGACCTTGAGGGGCTGGGGCCCTTCATTAGCGCTGGTGCGCTGCTCGGCAATCTTGAATACCTTGCTCTCGGCCAGATCGAGCAGGTCACCGGAGGTACGCCCTTGGGGCTCATAGCCCGCTTCGACTATCTCGTTGGCGACCGAGATCATCTCCCGTACTACCGCCCGCTCACGCACGATCTCGGCGTAAGCGTTGATATTGGCAGCGCTCGGGGTGTTCTTGGCGATCTCCACCAGATAGGCGAAGCCACCTGACTCCTCCAACTGTTCGGAGCGCTCCAGCTCCTCCTGCAGAGTGATGAGATCGATAGGGTTGCCCACGTTGGAGAGGCGGGTCATGGCCTGGAAGATCAACCGGTGTGGACGGCTATAGAAATCCTTGTCGATCACCCGCTCTGCGACCCGATCCCAGGCGTCGTTATCCAGCATCAAGCCGCCCAGAACGGACTGCTCGGCCTCAAAAGAGTGGGGAGGAACTTTCAGCTGTTGTGTCTTGGCGTCTTTTTTCGCCGTCACTTGCTCTGCCATACACATAAAAACCGCAGCGGGAAGGGGACGGGAATTTTACAAAAGAAAGCCAGAGACGGCGAGCCCTATCTGGCGGCTCATACCATCATAAAGGGCCAAATGAGGGCTTGTTCCTCTTTAGCGGTTTTGATTTTGCTACGCATTTTGCGCGCCTTGCGACTCAATCGTCTGTTTTTCATGCTGCATGTTCCCTATCGTTGACGCCAACTCCAAACGATCTCGTTCATGAATAATTCATGCCAATGGTGATATTGATCAATACAGGCTGCGACACATTTAGGGACAGGCAGCCTGCAATGCGCCTTGCTGAGCTTGCCAAAGCAGAGCATGCCCCACCCACAGACGAGAGTGAAAAGAGTCAAAATGAAAAAGATGCTGACCCTGTTTGCCATGATCCTGGCCATTGGCCTGGGGGCACCTCACGCCGAAGCCAAGAAATTTGGTGGCGGCAAATCCTTTGGTAAAAGTTACAAAACTGCGCCGGCCCAGCCTGCGGCTAAACCGGTCGACAACAAGAATCCGACCCTGGGCGCCCAGACTCCGCCGAAAAAGAGCGGCATGATGGGTGGCCTGCTGGGTGGCCTGTTGGCCGGTGGTCTGTTTGCCTACCTGCTGGGCAGCGGTGCCTTTGAAGGTCTGCAAGGTATGGATATGCTGCTGATCGCCGCACTGGCCCTCGGTGCCGTATTCCTGTTCCGAGCCTTGCGCCGGGGCAAGGTCGCGACGCCACAGCCACAACAGGCAGCCTATGCGGGTTATCAACCACCGCAATCCGCTGCCCCGCAGCAGTTCGAGCAGAGCAACAGCGCACCGCAAGCCACTGGCTTTGCTGACAGCGATGTGCCGTTCCGCTTGCCGCCAGGCTTTGACATGAACGGCTTTTTGGCCGGGGCCCGCGATCACTATCGCACCCTGCAAGAAGCCTGGAACAAGAACGATCTGGAAAAAGTGCGCGAGTACGTGAGCCCGGAGCTGTTTGAACAGCTCAAAGCCGAGCGCGCCGAACTGACCGGCGACCAGCATACCGAAGTGATGTATGTGGATACCCAGCTGGTACGTGCTGACTATGGCAGCGACTGGGCCCAGGTGAGCGTACGCTTCAGCGGCCGCTACATGGACCGCCAGGAGCAGGTCGAGGATGACATCAAAGAGGTATGGCACCTCGAGCGTAACCTGGCCAAAGATAATGCACCTTGGCATATCGCAGGGATCGAGCAGCTGTAAGGCTTAACGCCCATCGGTCTGTAATAACGCAAGAGGCGGCCAATCGGCCGCCTCTTCTCATTTCATCCCCGATCATGTTTATCGTCGATTGTGGCTATCCGGCTGATGGTGTGTGCCCAATGGCAAAGGGCTGTCATCTCATGACCACAGCCCCTGCCTGGCACATTCGCGCCGAGCCTCAGCGATCCCGGTTCAGGGCAATCAGTCGATCGAGCACCACCTCACCATCGGCACGCAAGCCGTTGTGCTCATATTCATTGGTGATCCAGGCACGGCTGCAGCCAAGGCCCCGCAGGGTTTCCCGGCTGTAGTCAAACTCCACATACATATCCTCGGCATAGACGGCGCAGGCCACCGGTACCTTGTTGCGAGCAAGTTGGGCAGGGTCATAGAGCGCCCCCCAGTCCGCCTTGTTGGCCAGCAGATGAGCCGCCTCCTTGAGAGGCAGCAACTCGCGGAACTGCTCGAACATCCAGGGGAAGATCATCTCGCCGGTGAAGGCAAAATCCTTGCCCGCCGCCCAGTTCAGCGTAGGGAACTCCTCTCTGACCCGCGCTGCGGCCCAGCGGGTTGCCTCTCCTTCGGCGTAGATGGCCTCATGCAGGATGGCAAACAGCGGGTTGGTATTGAATGGCTGCATGCTCTGCACCTGATAAAGGAAGGCCGGGTTCAGCTTGTCACCCATAAATGCCCCCTCCAGCAGATAGTAAAGATCATCAAACGCACCGCTGGCCCCCAGATCCACTCCTTGCTGCTGCAACTGCTCCACCGTCAGCCGCTGACCGTTGGGCAGTCGTACATCATGCAGGTGGAGATGGTTGGCCAGCCGGTTAGCGATGGCCTGAGCGTGGGGAAAACGGGCGAAGAAGGCGCAATTCTTGTCTGCCACTCGCTGATAGGTAGCGCGATAAACCTCTTCTGCGCTGCGACCAATGGGAGCAATACCGCCGGTGATATAGACCTCCCGCAAACTGTCGGGATAGAGCGAGAGATAGGTGAGGCAGCAGAACCCGCCAAAGCTCTGACCCAACAGGCTCCAGCGATGCTTGGGACTGAGCTCCTGTCGAATGAACTCGGCATCCTGCACTATGCTGTCGGCGCGAAAGTGGCTGAGGTAATCCGCCTGCTCAACGGGGGTCATCTTGGCCAGCGCATGGGCGTGAATGGGGCTCGACATGCCGGTGCCACGCTGATCGAGCAGCAATACTCTGAACTCCTGCAACGCCCGCTTGAGCCAGCCACTGTTGGCGGTCGGACGCGGCGCGCCAAACCCAGGCCCCCCTTGTAAAAACAGCAGCCAGGGCAGCGACTCATCGAGCTTGTCTTTGCGACAAAGGGTACGGGCAAACAGGGTGATGCTGTCACCATCCGGATCATCATGATCAAGGGGGACGGTAAAAAAGTGCGGCTCGCAGTGGATGCCGTCCAGTACATAGCGCAAGGGGCTGTTCATCAGGGATCTCTCCGTCAGGATGGGAACATCTCTCACCCCATCATAACCTTGGCCAAAAGCGGGGTCACTCCGGTTTTTCAAATTATTAACAAGGGTTTAAACACCAACATGGGGCCTGACAAACTGCGGTTCGTGGCTGCTGAATTAATTGTTCTCGGGAGATATTGACGCCATGCAGCCATTCAACAAAGATGGCCTGCCTGAACAGGAGTTCAGGTATTCAGGCCATAAAACGGATAAGGGAATGTGATGAAGCCAAAGTGGGTCAGGGCCAGAAAGAGAGAGAAAAAAGCATGCCCAGGCAGCATGTTGCAAACAGGTATGTTGCTGTTCAGCGCCACCTGCGGAGCGACCGTGTTTTTAGCTGCCTGCAACGGGAATTAACAGATGAAAAAAAGCCCGCTCGATTGAGCGGGCTTTTTCGAATTTGGCTCCTCCTACTGGACTTGAACCAGTGACATACGGATTAACAGTCCGCCGTTCTACCGACTGAACTAAGGAGGAATTTTGGTGCCCAGAGACGGAATCGAACCGCCGACACGGGGATTTTCAATCCCCTGCTCTACCGACTGAGCTATCTGGGCAACGGCGCGCATTAAACCCTTTCTGCGGTACGGTGTCAACAAGATGCCACGATAAAAAATGCGTTCGCTCAACAACTGAACGTCAAGGCCATTTATTCACCAAAACCTTATCATTTCACGGCCTTAGCTATGGTTATGCGGTATTTATACGCCGCCAATCTCATGGAAAATAGCCGCTCTGTCGCTCAGCCGCATTGAGCCAAATCCACTCTGCGAGTATGCTTTGCCGCAATGATACCGCCTGGAGGCAACATGAGTCTGAATATGCAAGAGTGGCGCGACGAAGCCGCCGAGATCGTCAACGAACTGCTGGCCGATGGCAGCAATCCTGACGCAGATTACGAGATTGAACACCACTTCGCCTGCCAGGACTTCGACCGTCTGGAGAAAGCCGCGGTTGACCTTTTCAAGGCGGGTTTTGAAGTGACTGATGCCGAAGAGATGGAGCTGGATGACGGCGCAACTATCTTCTGCTTCGACGCCACCATCGAGTGCAAGCTGAATGTCGATGCTATCGTTGCCGACATCGCCAAGATGCTGCCTATCCTCGAAAAATACGGGGTGGATTACGACGGTTGGGGCACCTACTTCCAGGATTGATCCGCTGCTGTAATAAACAATGAGGCCACCTTATTCGGTGGCCTCATTGTTTTTCCCCCTTGAGGTTGCGCACCTCGGTTGCACACCTCAGTACGGCGAACCTCTCACACCAGATAACTGGCGGCAAACTCGGCAGGTGGCAGCGGGCGGCTAAACAGATAGCCCTGCAACCGATCACAACCCGCCTCGGTCAGCCACTGCTGCTGCTCTGGCGTCTCGACCCCTTCGGCCGTGATGCAGATCCCCAACTCGTGGCCCAGACCGATGACCGAACGCACGATGGCGGTAGTCGCGGTATTGCTGGCCAGTCCCTGGGTAAAGCTGCGATCCAGCTTTAGAGTCGCCACCTGCAAACGTGGCAGATAGGCCAGCGAGCAGTAGCCGGTACCGAAATCATCGATGGCCAGCTGAAAACCCGCGGCGATCAGGTTGTCGAGGTTGGTCTCAATCTCATCGGCATTTTCCATCAATACCCCTTCGGTGATCTCCAGCTCCAGCTGACTAGCCTTGAGCCCATGCTGGGCGATACAAGCGGACACTCGCTCACAGAGCGCCGGATCGCGAAACTGCAAAGGAGAGAGATTGATGGAGAGCACCATCTCTGGCTGGATGTTTTGCCACTGCGCCAACTGGGCACAACCCTGCTCCAGCATCAGCTGACCCAGCTGACCAATCACCCCCATCTCTTCCGCCAGCGGAATAAACTCCTCGGGGGAGATCATCCCAAGCTCAGGATGAGGCCAGCGGCAAAGCAACTCGGCACCATGCAGCCGGTGAGTGCGAGTACAGATGATGGGCTGATAGACGGCAACCAACTGGGCGGACTTGATGGCCAGCGGCAGCTGGGCGGTGATCAGCTGACGCCGCTTGAGCCTGGCATGCAGCGCGGGATCAAACTGGGTGCAGTACTGCTGCTGCCGCTTGCCCTGGGCCAGCGCCGCCTCCGCATGGCTGAGCAACCGTTCGGCATCGCTTGCCTTACCCTGCGCCAGCCCCAGAAATACCGGGATCTGGATACGATGCTCTTCCACCTGATAGTGTTCCATCAACTGCTGCTGCAGATGCTGGCTCCAGTCTTGCAGCGGTTCATTCAAATCTGGCAGTAACAGACTGAAATCATCGGCAGCCACCCGGCAAAGCAGGGAGCGCGGCGGAACCAACTGCTGCAACCGCTTGGCTACCTGGCTGAGCAGGCGATCGGCAATCCGGATCCCGAAGCGATCATTGATCTCGCGAAAATGGTGCAGATCGACCAGCACCAGGGTGGCGTTGCGTCCCCCCAGATGACGGCAGGTCTGCAAGAAGCGGGAGAGTTTGAGCAGCCCGGTCAGGCTGTCGTAGTGCTGCTCCTGTTGCAACTGGGCCTGAGTGGTGCGCAAGCCGGTGATATCGCGGCCCAGCGTCAAGACCCCGAGGGAGTTGCCATCACCATCAGGTACATCGACCCGGGTGATCTCCATGTGTCGCCCCTGCCCTCTGGCATCCAGCAGACAACACTCGCCATTACCCATCCCCTGCGGCGCTGCCAGCCGGTAGGGGATCTGCTGGCCTAACACTTCATCCACCCCCTGACCGATAAAGTCGAGGAATGCCTGATTGCACTCCAGCAAGATGCCGTTGTGATCATCGAAACGGATCAGATCAGGAATGGCATCGAGCAGAAAACGCTGCAGTAGCTGCTGCTGTTTGACTCTCTGCTCGAGGTTTTTACGCTGGGCAATCTCGTTGACCACCCCAAACACCGCATATGCCTCTCCCTGAGTGTTATAAAGCGGCACCTTGTGGATCTCGACCCAACAGGTATTGCCGCCACTCTTGCAGTGCAACTGCTGATAGAGCAAGGGGACTCTACCTGCCAGCAGCTGCTCATCCTCGCCGCGAAAGACATCTCCCCAAGGCATATCCGCATCCGTCTTGCCGACCACCTCGGCCGAGGATTCCATTTGCGCTTCGAGCACAAACATTCGATTGGCGAACAGATAGCGCCCATGGCTATCCCGACAAAAGATACTCATAGGCAATTGGTCGATGATCTGCTGCAGCAGATCTGGAGTGAGCATGTTGGTCACGGCAGCGCTTATGGAGGAATTTCGAGCAAATCTATGATAGCAAACCTGTTTTGTAAAGCGCCCCGCTCCCCCTCGTGACATCCGTTTCAGGATGCTTGCTGACAGAGGTTGTCGCTCCGGCGATAATAGGCGCCGGTTGGCCTATGGCCAGGTGATATGGACGAGAGAGACACAATGAAAAAAATAATGGGAAGTGCGCTGGCGCTGCTGCTGGCTGGTTGTGCAGGTGACAATAACGGCGGTGAAGAGTATCGCTACAACCCGCCGATTGCCAAGGCAACCAACAACACTCAGGAGATGGCGATCCCGGTAGATCTGGTGTGGGCACGTGCCGAGAAGTGGTTCACTGATCACGGCCTCACCATCGAAAACAGCCAGCGTGGTGCCGGCCTGATGACCGCCAACGTCAACCACTCCGCCGATGGGCTGGAGTGGCTCGATTGCGGTACCATGGGTTCCAAAGTTGCACTGGGCAACCCGAACCTGCAGATCAACCTGATCATCACCCAGAGCGGCAACAGCAGCGTGGCCACCGTCAACGTCAAGGGCAACACCGAGCTGTTCTTCGTTGAATCCTCGGGCGAGCGGGTAGCTGCCCCTTCCATCAAACCGGTCTGCGTCTCTCGCGGTTCTCTGGAGCAAAGTCTGTTTGCCACCCTCGGCAACTGATATTCCCGGCATCGAGATATAAAAAAAGCGGCAGATTGCTCTGCCGCTTTTTTATCGTCCCGAATCGGGCTTACTTGTCGATATCGAGCAAGTGGTTTTGTAGCATATAGTTGATTACCTGCTGGGAAGCATCTGCCAGTGATGAGCCACGCACATTGGAATCACCAGTAATTGAACTGAAGCTTTCGCCCAGCAAGACAATCTCCTGACTAACCTGAGTATTTCCCGCCGACTTAACCTGAAGATGCACACCATCTTGAGCTTCGAAGGCCGAAAGCAGCTTGCTCAGATCTCCCTCCAAATTGCTGCCGCTGTGATCCAGCATATCGGAGAGATCCAGCTTGTCAGAGTGGGCGATGTCCACATTCTTGAAGTCATTCCTACCGTTGCTGCTCTGTTGCCAGCCTGACGTATGCTCCACATTGAAATCGGTAATATAGTCGATGGCGTGATCAGGGGTCATTGTGGCATTGTTGGAACCCTGCTCCAGAGCATCACCTTGTTGCCAGAGGAAAGTATCGGCACCATCCCCTCCTGTCAGTACATCCCCGTAGTAGAGCTTGCCATCTACGTTGATCGGACCAGAAGATCCGTGACCATTCGCTCCACCAATCAGAATATCTTCCCCCTGACCTCCCGTCAGATGGTCATACCCCTGTCCACCATTGAGAGTCACTCCAGAACGAGTATCAATATTCTCTTCGAGCATGACCTGAGGACCACCACCATGCACGCCACCCAAGGCGATATGCACTTGGCTGGCATTTAGCACTGTCAGATGATCATCACCATCGTTGCCTGCGAAGGTTCTGCCGTTATCTAATGGATCTATGGTTAGGTTCAGGGTGCCTGTTACTTTATCTCCATCAGCATCTACAAGATCGAAACCAATACTCTTGCTTTGAGCTCCATGTTGAGAGGTCTGGTAAAGGTATTCGCCGGTCACCAACCCTATGGTCAACTTGTCCCCATTACCAAGGGTAACCACTAATTGCTGGCTCTGCGCATCATAACGGCCCCCCTGATCGGCACCGCTGACAAGGCGCCCATTCTCGATGGTATAGTTGTAACCATCGATACGAACCGTGCGGATGGCACCGCCATCGGCACCGGCCCCCGTACCTGCCTGACCAAAGAGATCACCACTGACGCTGCGCTGAGCCGTGCCACTGATGACCTGCTCCAGCTTGCTCATATCGGTCACTACGATGGCATCGGTATTCTTCTCGCTCACACCATCATAGGCAGCCAAATCGAGAGCTTGCTTGCCAACTTGGGACCCCATCCCTAGCGAGTAACTCTTAATGTCATTCTGCTGGAGGAAGCCGATCCACTTACTCTCCGGTACGCCATAACCACTCGCAGGATCACCATCAGAAAGGAAATAACTGACGTTCTGCACACCCTGCCCTGTCAACTTACCCGAATCAGCAAAGGCCTTAATAGTCTCTTCAATCGCATCCTGATAGTTGGTACTACCATCAGCGGACAAGGACCAGACATAGGCCTTGGCCTCGGCCACAGTCATCCAGCGATCACCAATCTCATTACCATCGCTACTAAATGTAACTATACGTACCTTGGTGTTACCCAAACTGTCATAGCTATTGAGAAGGGAAACGAGTGACTCCTTGGCAATATCCAATCTCGTCTTGCCTGGAACACCAGAGTCATAGTCCATAGAGCCCGATACATCGACGATCAACATCAAGTTCGTCTGAATCCCTGAGCCGTCAATATGCCCTGCTTGAGGCGTTACCACCATAGGGCTGTCATCCTCAATGGTGATCGGCAGCTTACCTATAGTCGTCAATTGACCATCTGATACACGAACGTCAAGCTCAAAGCTAAGTGTATCCTCCCCAGCCGCTTTATGATCAACTGGGCCTTTGAGAGTGACTTCATAGCTCCACTCACCCTTACCACTCGAATTGGGCGGAATAAGCTTAACTTCAATCACAGACTTGCCATTTGCACTGCCAGTCAGAGTTTGACCCGAGATAGCCCAAGTTATGACACTACCACCCGATGTCAGACCAGCAGGGCCATCAAGTGTAACACTCACCTGACTACTGTCTGTATCACCGATAATAAGTTTTCCAGAATCAACAACATGATTACCTGTATCTGAAGAGCCTTTATCATAAGGCAATGCGCCCAGTAGCCCTTCCTCGGAAACCACGGCAGACTCCAGCATTACAATGCTAGGCGCATCAGGCGCTGGCAATACTGTCACGGTTAAATTCAGGTCCGTACTTGCGTCGTTTTTGTTCGACAACTCAGTTGCTGTCGCATGAACAATTAAGGGCATATTGCCACTAAAATTAAGTGGTGGTTTGACCATCAAGGAATTTAATGACCAACTTGTAACATCAACCTTACCTGATGCATCAACGGTAACCTCTTTACCTGTACCATCCTTCAAAATTGACCCAATCATCAATCCGGAAATGGTAACGGAGTGAGTTTCTGAACCATCTTTATCCGAGAATGATGCATTAATCGCACTCAACTTGATGAAGTTATCTTCATAACCTTTATTTTCAACAGCTTGAAACTTGATGTTATCAAGGATCGCCCCCGTAGAGTCAGCATTGACAGCCTCAAATATCAGACGATATTTGCCACTGGCATCTATAGGTAGACTAACTGTTTGATTACGCAACCAGTTGCTATCTGTTGGATCAAAGTTGTAAAGCAGTTTTTCAGTACCTGATATAGGATTACCACTAGCATCAAGACGAACCAACTTGATCGTCATATCCGAGGTGGCAGGGTTACCAAGACGAGCTGCAACATCAAACCCCAACTGATAGAAGCGACCAGCTTCACAGTTAATATCAGTGTAAAGAGTCTTGTCACCATGATTAGCCTCGATCTCCATCACTTTGTTGGTAGATGTGCCACCGGTATAAGTTTTCTCGGTACCAACTTCAACTTTTCCGCTGCTATTCAATGTATTCCACACACCAACTGTGCTTGCACCCTGCACACTGTTAATACTGACGTCTGCCCGCCACTCGCTGCCACCAAGATTGACATCTTCAAAATCAAGTGATGCAACAGTCTGAAAATTATTCAGTGTCAATATCGGTTTATCTGCAACTGCAGCAATATCAACCACAAATTTTCCTGTAGTACTCAAGCTTGAGCCATCACTGACTTGATAATTGAAGCTGGCGTAATCTCCAGCTTTATTACCGATAGTATTACCACCACCATTACCTGCGACATCACTAGATTCATGTAAATCAGGTTTGAACTGCAATTTTCCGCTATCAATCTCCGCTTTGCTAATAGTCAACCCAGTATTTATCTGCGTTTGCGTAACAGTCACACCGTTGTACTGCAGCCCCCCATCAGCCGGCAACGAGGTGATCTTGATTGACAACTGAGCAGCAGGAGTATCTGTATCGCTTGCATTGAAATTAACCCACTTCAGGGTGAGCAGGGTATCTTCGTCACCATTCGCATAACCACCAGAAGTCACAGGTGCTGCGAGAACAAGAGCACTGTCACTGCCCGGCTGGGACTCGTTGCCCGCCTTGTCGGTCTGGGTTGCGGTGACCGTAATGCTTTGACCGTTAGTGGGCGCGCTCTCAGTCCAGCTGATAATACCAGTGGTGGCGTTGTAGCTGTAACCGCTCGCCGGTGTGCCGTTGGCAAACAGCAGTACGCCATTCACCAGCTTCAGTTCGACATTGCTGGTCGCACCGCTATTGGCGATGGACAGGTTCACGTGACCACCGGCACTGAAGTCAGTGGCATTAATGGTGACGGCCACCTGGACTCCTGCGCCATTGCTGTTGATTTCGCCTTGAGTCAACAGGCCATCACCCGGGGTACCGTCATCGACAATCAACACGGTCGGCGCATTCGGTGTGCTGCTGTCAACCGTGTGGGTCGAGGTGGCGCTGGCGCTAAAGGGGTTACCCGCATCATCACTGCCGGTGACAGTGGCGGTGAACTCGGTGTCCACAGCCAGGTCACTGCCCGCCACGCTGACACTAAAGCCCAAACCGCCGCCCACCAGTGCAATGACCTGGGTGCTGTAAGTCGTGCCGTTGATCACCATGGTCACCGCCACCGTGGGCGGCGATGCAGCCGTGGGTGACGCGGTGACCATGGTGATCAACGGCACGACTTACAGCACCCAG
>NZ_NKWE01000080.1:0-2891 GCF_006243315.1 Aeromonas sobria | reverse complement strand
GTGTTGAGCTAACCCATACTAATTACCCGTGAGGCTTAACCATACAACACCCAAGAAGTGTTTCTGGCCTTGTAGCGAATGAACGAACTACTTACAAATTCAGTGATAATGACAGCCACTTAGCGTGGAGTCGTTATTCACGTCAGCTTTCTAGATTAAGAATTTGCCTGGCGGCCATAGCGCCGTGGAACCACCTGATCCCATGCCGAACTCAGAAGTGAAACGCGGTAGCGCCGATGGTAGTGTGGCATTCGCCATGCGAGAGTAGGACACTGCCAGGCACCCAATACAAGAAACCCCGCTCGATGAGCGGGGTTTTTTATTGGCTGCAATTCAGCAAATCGCCTGATAATTGACCGCAATTGACCGCAATTGACCGCAATTGACCGCAATTGACCGCAATTGAGCGGTAATAGCAGCGGTGGCTGTGCAGGAAGGGAACTGCTGTGGCAACGATGGGCTCTGTTTATGGATAATGCTGACATATCAGTGTTATGTCGGCGCTGACTTTGTGTTAAGGGTTGGCAGCGCAACAAACCGCAATAAAAACGGGGCCTGTAGTGGTCAACTAAAAATGGCCCCGTTCTGCTTTTACCTTGCAACACCTATCACTTCAGGTAGCGCTGTTCCAGATGCTGACGCAGCCAGTGCGGGTTGAGCGCTTCACCGGTGGCGCGGCGCACCAGCTCGTCGGTGCTGTGCAGGCTCCCCTGTGACCAGATGTTGCGCCCGAGCCAGCCGAAGATCTCCGGCAGGCGGCCCGCCGCGATAACCTCACCCATGCTGCCCAGCTCTTTCTCGAGGGCAAAGCGCAGCTGGGCGGCATACATGGCGCCCAGGGTGTAACTCGGGAAGTAGCCGAACGAGCCGTCGGTCCAGTGAATATCCTGCATGCAGCCATTGCGGTAGTTGCCCTTGGTGGAGAGCCCCAGCCACTGCTGCATCTTGGCATCCCACAGCTCGGGGATGTCGGCTACCTCGATACGCCCCTCCACCAGATCCCGCTCCAGCTCGTAGCGCAGCATGATGTGGGCCGGATAGGTCACCTCGTCCGCATCGACCCGGATAAAGCCCGGCTCGACCCGGCTGTAGAGCTTGGCCAGATTGTCCGGCGCAAACGCCGCCTGCTCGCCGAAGTGGTGACGAATGCGTGGCGCCAGCAGACTCAGGAAGGCCGGATGATGGCCCAGTTGCATCTCGCAAAACAGGCTCTGGCTCTCGTGGATTGCCATGGAACGCGCTTCGGCAACTGGCTGACCCAGCAGGTGGCGCGGCAGCCCCTGCTCGTAACGGGCGTGGCCGGTCTCGTGCACTATGCCCATCAGGCTGGAGACAAACTCCTGTTCGTTGTAGCGGGTGGTGATCCGCACATCGGTCGGTACGCCACCACAGAAGGGGTGGCTGCTCACATCGAGGCGGCCGTGGGCGAAATCAAAGCCGAGCAGCCCCATCACCTCCTGACCGAGTGCCTGCTGGGTGGCGATGGGGAAGGGGCCTTGCTGCAGTTGCAGGGCATCGCCCTTCTGCTGCTCGCTCACGGTCTGAATAAGGTTCGGCAACCAGTTGGCGAGATCGCCGAAGATCTGATCCAGCCTTGCGCTGGTCATGCCCGGCTCGTAGAGGGCCAGCATGGCATCGTAGGGGCGCACACCGAGCGCATCGGCCCGCAACTGCGCCACTTCACGGGAGAGTGTCACCACCTCCTCGAGGTTGGGGGCAAAACCGGCCCAGTCGTTGTTCTTGCGCTGGCTGCGCCAGGCGTGCTCGCACTTGCTGCCGGCCAGCGACAGCGCTTCGACCAGCTCACCGGGCAGCAGGCTGGCATCTTGCCATTGCCGTTTGATCTCACGGAGGTTGGCACGCTGCACTTCATCGAGCGGCTCACTCTCGGCCTTGGCAATCCAGTCGCCGAGCTCGGGGGCTGTGCGTTTGTGGTGGATCAGCAGACCGAGTTCGGCCATCGCTTCGGCGCGGGCTTCGTTGCCCCCCTCCGGCATCATGGCCGCCTGATCCCAGCCGCAGATGGCGGCGAGGTGACTAAAGCGGTGGATCTGCTGCTGATGTTTTTCAAGCTTTTGATATGACATGGGATTTTCCTTGTTATCGTCCCTGATGGTATGCACCCCGTACCTGGCATGATCGGGGCCGTTCGATGCTAACACCGCCGTCCCGTCGTTGACCACCTTCACGCAGGTGGGCCAAAGGCGTAGTGGCGGGAGGCGGGTTAGCCAAGCCGCTTCTGGTGCCGTTCGCGGTTTTCCGCTTTTTTGCGCTCGCTCTTGCGCAGCAGCACGTAGAGGGCGCCGCTGCCGCCGTGGCGACGTTCGGCGCTGTGGACCGCCATGACGGCGGGCAGTTGCGGCAACCAGGCGCTGACATAGCTTTTCAGCAGGGCACGCGGGGTGCTGCGCTCCCCCTTGCCGTGCAGGATCAGCAGGCAGCGGATATCCCGGACTTCACAATCCGCAATGAACTGCACCAGCGTCTGGCGTGCTTCGTTGAGGGTTTTCTGGTGCAAGTCCAGGCTCGCCTGCAGCTCGTATTTGCCGAGCCGCAGCTTTTTGTAGACCCCCTCCTGCACCCCATCGCGCTTGAAGCCGACGATTTCGTGCGGATCGCGCATCTCGATGGCCTCCATGGTGAGGTGATCTAGGGCGAGTTGCTGCGCGGTGGCAGCCTGACGGCGAGCGAGTTGCGCCTCGGTCGGGGCGGATTTGACCGCATGGGGATGGATGTTGTCGCTGCGAATGGGCCGCACGTCGGCCACTTCATTCATAAATAGCGAGAGTTCGTCGTTATGAGACACGGCAGGCTCCCCATAAGAAAAGTGGGGGCCATTATAGCGGCCGCAATCGGCACAGAAAACGGGGAAAGGGGGAGGGGGATAAGAG
>NZ_NKWE01000008.1:0-122561 GCF_006243315.1 Aeromonas sobria | reverse complement strand
CAAGACGACAGCCCCTAGAAACGGTTACCAGAAATGCCTGGCGAAACAGTCGCCAGACCCGAGTCGGATCGCTGCCCTCCCCTGCCCCTCTAGAAATGGTTCCGGCCGGGGCTATCAGTAACCGTAAGCCGAGATAGCCCAGATAAGCCCCCCCTGCATATTTCATTATCAAAAGGCCGGGTGTCGCAATCTGTATGACCGCAGACAGACTCATCGCACTTAAAGCCATCAGCCCCTGAAAGGCCACCACATTACCCAATATGCCGATAACGGCAGCACGAACACCATGAATCAGGCCATTGTGGATAGCCAACCAGACCGACGGCCCTGGCGCCAACAACAGGGTGGTGATAACAGCCAGAAAGGCCATAAAGAGCGACAGCGTCATCACCGGCGCCCCCCTGTCGCCGGATCTGACAGAGGAGCGCCGCTGTTTGCCACAAGAACGTATTCGCGTATCACTTGGCAGACCCGAATACAGTAACCATGGAATAGCTCAGCTTTCCCCCTGGTCTGAGCTGCCTGATGGCCATGGTGATCTCGCCATGCTTGAATGGCTGCCTCGCTCTCCCAATAGGACAAGGAGAGATAGGTTTGCGGGGCATTCAAGCTCTGGAAACGCTCGACACTGATAAAGCCATCGATCTTTTCCAAATCCTCTCTTAATGTGGCTGCGGTATCCAGATAAGCCTCAATCCCCTGCTCATAGGGAGTAACTTCGAAAATAACGGCATACATCAGCAGACACTCCCATGGTGGCGATCAGTGGCAGGGATCAGTCGTAAAAAAGATCTGGACTCTTGCAGAATAAAGCGGCCCTCCTGGGCGAACGCAAAATTGGCACACCCCACCTCAGACTCCCGCAACCGTTGACGATAGCCCTCATAGTCAGCCAACGACTTGAAGGCGACCAAACCGAATGCCCGATAATTGGTACCTTCGTGAGGGGCAAAATAGCCGATGAGGTCGCCACCGCATTGGGGGATAATCTCCGCCCACTGGTTGGCGTATTGCTCAAAGAGATCTGCTTTGAGGGGATCAATCTGGTATTCAATGAAGCAGGTAATTGTCATTCTGGAATCTCAACTGGGGTGAACCGGTTATCAACTTAACCTCATCATCAGGGTCATGCTTCGACGGTGACCGAACTATCAAAGGAGCTAGTTATGGAACCCGATATCGCCTACGTGGCGAGCCTGATTGGCGACAAGGCCCGTTCGCGTATGCTGACGGCACTGATGGGTGGCAAAGCGTTCACAGCTACCGAACTGGCGCTGGAAGGAGAGATCACCGCCCAGACCGCAAGCAGCCACCTCAGCAAGCTGGTTGAGGGCGGCTTGTTGCATATGCGCAAACAGGGGCGACACAAATACTTTCAACTGACCGACCCAGAAGTGGCCGAGGTTATCGAGCGAATGCTGACGCTGTCTGTGACCAGGATCCAGACCAAGGTGCGGACGGGTCCCCAGGATCCTCACCTGCGCCAAGCCCGTGTCTGCTACGACCACCTTGCCGGCGCACTGGGGGTCCAGCTGTTTGATGCATTGCAGCAGCAGGAACTGCTGGAGATACAAGGGAACGATGTCAGACTGACCCACGCTGGCGAGGAGTTCTTCACTGACCTGGGAGTCGATCTCGGCTTGCTACGCCAGCGCAAACGCCCAATGTGCAAGGCTTGTCTCGACTGGAGCGAACGCCGCAACCATCTCGCAGGCACCCTGGGGCAGTGGATACTGGATGACGCCCTTGCCCGACAATGGCTCCAGCGCCGCCTGGACTCCCGGGTGATCGAGGTGAGCGAAGCAGGGGCCAGGCAGTTTGCAAAGCGCTATGGAATAAGCTGATGCCGATTCGAGAATCGATTGCACCACGAAGCATGGCCCCCAAGCATTTGAGCACGGCAAATAGCAAAGGGCGCCTTGTCGGCGCCCTTTGGCTTGATGGATATCGCTGAAGCCTGCTGGCTTGGGCTGGCAATCAACCGGTGTTGCGCATGCCTGCGGCAATACCGGCGATGGTGACCATCAGCGCCTTGTCCAGCTCGGGGTGCAGAGTCTCCGATTGGTTACGGGAACGGTTGAGCAGCTCGGCCTGCAGCACGTTGAGCGGGTCTGTGTAGGGGTTGCGCAGCTTGATGGACTCCTTGATCCACGGCTGATCTTCCAGCAAATCCCCGCGCGGGCTCAGTTTCAACACCACCTCGATGGAGTCGGCGAGCTCCTGACGCAGCTGTTGACCAAGGCCCCACAGCTCCTGCGGCACCAGACGGGTGTCGTAGTACTCGGCGAGCCAGGCGTCCGCTTTGAGGAACACCATCTCCAGCATCTCGAGGCGAGTGCGGAAGAAGGGCCACTGGGCGCTCATCTCTTCCAGCACCGCCAGCTTGCCACCATCGATGGCTTGCTGCAGCCCCTTGTGGGCACCGAGCCAGGCTGGCAGCATCAAGCGGTTCTGGGTCCAGGCGAAGATCCACGGAATGGCGCGCAGACTCTCGACGCCGCCGTTGGGCTTGCGCTTGGAGGGGCGGGAGCCGAGCGGCAGCTTGCCGAGCTCCATTTCCGGGGTGGCGGCGCGGAAGTAAGGGACGAAGTCCGGATGGCCGCGCACGATACTGCGGTAGTGATCGCAGGAGTCGGTCGCCAGCTGCTCCATCACCTCGCGCCAGCACTGTTTCGGCTTGGGCGGTGGCAGCAGGTTCCCTTCCAGCACGGCGCTGGTGTAGAGCGCCAGACTCTTGATCGCCACTTTCGGCAAGCCGAACTTGAAGCGGATCATCTCCCCCTGTTCGGTGGTACGCAGACCCCCGCGCAGGGATCCCGGCGGCTGGGAGAGGATGGCCTGATGGGCCGGCGCACCACCACGACCGACGGTACCACCACGGCCATGGAACAGGGTGAGGCGGATGTTGTTGGCTTCGGCCAGACCCACCAGCGACTCCATGGCGGCGTACTGGGCCCAGCCAGCGGCCATCATGCCCGCATCCTTGGCGGAGTCGGAGTAACCGATCATCACGTACTGACGGCCCTGAATGTAACCGCGATACCAGTCCACCGAGAGCAGGCGCTCCATCACGGCAGTGCCTGCCATCAGGTCATCCTGGGTTTCAAACAGCGGGGCGACCGGCATGCGGAACGTGCAGCCCGCCTCTTTGAGCAGCAGTTGCACCGACAGCACATCGGACGGCGCTCCGGCCATGGAGATGATGTAGATCCCGAACGCATCGGGGTCGTATTGGGCGATGACCTGACAGGTATCCAGCGTCTCGCGCACCTCGGCGCTCGGCTCCCAATCGTGGGGAATGAGCGGGCGGCGGGAGCTTAACTCATTGAGCAGGAAGGCCTGCTTGTCATCTTCGCTCCACTCGGCGTAATCCCCCAGACCCAGATAGCGGGTCAGCTCGGAGAAGACCAGCCCGTGGCGCTCGCCATCCTGACGGATATCCAGCTTGACCAGATGGATGCCGAAACAGGCGACTTTGCGCAGCACGTCCAGCAGCATGCCGTCGGCGATGTTACCCATGCCACAGGCGTGCAGTGAGTGGTAGCAGAGCTCCAGTGGCTCGCGCAGCTGGGCGGTGGTCTTGACCAGATCCAGGCTCTCGCTGACCTGACCCTGCACCTTGGCGGTGAGGTGCTCTTTGGTTTCGCGCAGCGCTTCACGCAGCTCGCGCACCAGCGCACGGTAGGGCTCGGGGTGATCGCCAACCCGGGCACGCACGGCGTCGGTACAGTCGGACATGGAGAGCTCGGAGGTGAGCTCCTTGATGTCTTTGTAGAACAGGCTCACCGCCATCCAGCGGCCCAGCTCCAGCACTTCGGCAGTCACCTTGGCGGTGACGAAGGGGTTGCCGTCGCGGTCACCGCCCATCCAGGAGGTGAACTTGACCGGCGCGGCATCCAGCGGCAGCCGCACACCCAGATGGTGTTGCAGACGCTCGTCCAGATTGCGCATGAATTCGGGGATGGCGGGCCACAGGCTGTTCTCCACCACGGCGAAGCCCCACTTGGCCTCGTCGACCGGAGTCGGGCGCTGTTCGCGGATCTCGTTGGTGTGCCACGCCTGATTGATCAGCTGCTCGATGCGATTGAGGATCTTGTCCCGCTCGCGGGGCAGCAGGTCGGAGAGCTCCAGCGCCTCGAGGCAGTCGTTGAGCTGCACATGTTTGTGGATCAGGGTGCGACGGGTCACCTCTGTGGGGTGAGCGGTCAGCACCAGATCGATATCCAGCTCGCGCACCGCCTGAATGATGGCCTCTTGCGACAGGTTGGAGGCTTTCAGCTTGTCGAACATCTGCTCCAGCGGATCCGGGGTGCAGACCTGCTCTTCGCAGCGACGGGAGATGGTGTGGAACTGTTCCGCCACGTTGGCCAGATTGAGGAACTGGCTGAAGGCGCGTGCCACCGGCAGCAGCTCGCTATCACTCAGGGTGCGCAGGGTATCGAGCAGACGTTCCCGGTCTGATTCATTGCCCTTGCGGGAGGATTTGGCCAATTGGCGAATGGTTTCGATCTTGTCGAGAAAGGCCTGACCCTGATGATCCTTGATGGATTTACCCAGCAGCTGACCCAGCATACCTACGTTGGCGCGTAGTGCGGCGTACTTTTCGTTCATTCCACATCCTTATCTTGTTGGTGCCTGACACCCATCCGGGGTGCAAGACGACCTCACTTATTGTTGTGCGATTACAACATATGCTCCGTCATCTTAGGGTGACAATCTACCCAGATTGTCTGCGCAAGGTCAAATAACAGGCCGATTCAGAACATGTATTTCCGTCACTACTCCACAACCGGCTTGTTATGTAACTTACTTACAGTTTTTACGCCCCTTTCACCGCCGCCGCTACAGGCAAAAACGTCTGATCAGGTGCTGCAACACTGAGGTGGTCGGCTTGACGAACGAGAGATCCAGATACTCATCCGGCTGGTGCGCCTGGGTGATATGGCCGGGGCCCATCACTATGGTCTGGCAACCGAGCTGCTGGATAAAGGGCGCCTCGGTGCAGTAGTTGACCGACTCGGCGGCGCGACCGCTCGCCTTCTCCGCTTCGCGCACCAGCACAGAGTCGTCCGCGCAGGCGTAGGCGGGAATGGGTTCATGCAGATGTTGCAGATGCAGGCAGCCCGGCTGGTGGATCTCGATGGGCGACAGCGCCTCTTTGAGCATCCCCATCAACTCATCCGGCCCCACTTGCGGGGTGGGGCGCAGATCGATATGCAGCTCACAGCAGCCGCAGATACGGTTCGGGCTATCGCCCCCCTGAATGTAACCGAGGTTCAGGGTCGGCTGCGGCACCGCAAAGCGGTGGTCGGCGTAGCGCTCTTTCAGATCCTGCTGTAAGCGCAGCACCTGCCCCATCGCCTTGTGCATGATCTCCATGGCGTTGACGCCGTTGGCGGGATCCGAGCTGTGGCCGCTCTTGCCGGTAATACGGATCGCCTCCGACATGTGTCCCTTGTGTGCCACCACCGGCACCAGTCCGGTCGGCTCGCCAATCACCGCGTAGTCGGGCTTCAGCTCGGCTGCAGCGGCGATGGCGCGCGCCCCCGCCATGGTGGTCTCTTCGTCGGCGGTAGCGAGGATGCGTAGCGGCTTGCTGAGCGCGGTGAGGTCGATCTCTTTCAGTGCCTCAACGATAAAGGCGAAGAAGCCCTTCATATCGATGGTACCGAGGCCATAGAGGCGATTGCCCTCTTCGGTCACCTTGAAGGGATCCTTGCTCCAACCCCCCTCATCGAACGGCACCGTATCGGTGTGGCCCGCCAGCAGCAGACCGCCCTCCCCCTGACCGATCGTTGCCACCAGATTGAACTTGCCCGGCAGATCGGGGAGCGCCGTCACCTCGCACTGAAAACCGAGCTGACCGAACCAGTCGGCCAGCAGCCGGATCACCGCCTCATTGCTCTGATCCCACTTGGGATCCGTGCTGCTGATAGAGGGAATCGCAATAATATTCTTATAAAGTGAAAAAAAATCCAGATTGGCCATCAGCTCCTCCTTGCGTCCCCGGAATGTTTCTGTTAGAAAATACAAATGCAAAGTGAGTGCATGAATATTCTGTAATTTTACCTGAATATCTGGCTCATCAACAAAGGCTTCTAGTTGTAAGGGAAAGTTAATGTTCTGTCACCTGATCTATAACCGACGACACACACCCGCCTGAATCGCCCCTCCGCACTTGTTTTATCAAGACGGTGCACCGGGGTGAATGAACCCCTTGCACTGCAGCGCCATGCTGTGAATCTCGAACTCTGACTTGGAATATTCAACATGCTTAACACCGTTATCGTCGGTGCCAGTGGCTACGCGGGAGCCGAACTGGCCGCACTGGTACAGAACCATCCACAACTCAAACTGTTTGGCCTCTATGTCTCGGCGGGCAGTCAGGATGCCCACAAGCGCTTCTCTTCCCTGCATCCCCAGTGGGTCGGAGCCCTCGATCAGCCGCTGCTGCCGCTGGACGACGATGGCATGACCCGGATCCTGACCCAGGCCGATCTGGTGCTGCTGGCCACCGCCCACGAGGTGAGCGCCGAGCTGGCACCCAAGTTTCTCGCCAAGGGGCTGCCGGTGTTCGATCTCTCCGGCGCCTTCAGGGTCAAGGATCAGGGCTTCTACGACAGCTTCTACGGCTTCACCCACGACAGCGAACAGTGGCTGGATCAGGCCGTCTATGGCATGGCCGAGTGGAACGCCGATGCCATCGCCACCGCCCAGCTGATTGCCGTGCCCGGTTGCTACCCGACCGCCTCCCTCTGCGCCCTCAAGCCGCTGCAGCAGGATGGCCTGATTGCCAAGGGTTGGCAGCCGATCATCAACGCCGTCTCAGGGGTTTCCGGCGCCGGTCGCAAAGCAGCCATCAACAGCAGCTTCTGCGAAGTGAGCCTCAATCCCTACGGCACCTTCAATCACAGGCACCAGCCGGAAATCAGCCACCACCTCGGCAAGGAGGTGCTGTTCCAGCCCCACCTTGGCAACTATGTGCGCGGTATCCTGGCCACCATCTATGTGCAGTTGGCGGACGGCGTGACCCCCACTCAGGTGGATCAGGCCTTCCTCAAGGCTTACGAAGGCAAACCGCTGGTGCGCCTCACCGGCCAGATGCCCTCCATTCGCGGTGTGGCAAACACCCCTTACTGCGATATCGCCTGGCAACAGCAGGGCAACATGCTGGTGGTGGTCTCGGCCATCGACAACCTGCTCAAGGGCGCCGCCTCACAAGCCATACAGTGCATAAATATCAAATTTGGATTTGAACCGGCCACCGGCCTGATTTAAGGACTTAAGGAAGGATTGCAACGATGGACAAACAGACGCTGGTTATCAAGCTGGGCGGCGCCCTTATCGAGAACGACGAGGCGCTGGCCGCCCTGTTCGCCACCCTCAAAACCTTTCTCGACGATCAGCACCGTCCGCTGGTGCTGGTGCACGGTGGTGGCTGTCTGGTGGATGACCTGCTCAAGGGGCTGGGTCTCACCTCCACCAAGAAGAATGGTCTGCGGGTGACCCCGTTCGAGCAGATCCCCTTTATTGCCGGGGCGCTAGCGGGCACTGCCAACAAGCAGATGATGGCCAAGGCGATTGCCACCGGCATTCCGGCGGTGGGGCTCTGTTTGGCGGATGGCGGCCTGTGTCAGGTGACCCAGCTCGACCCGGATCTCGGCGCGGTCGGCGAGTGCAAACCGGGTAACCCGGCACTGGTGGCGGGGATCCTCGGTCAGGGCTTCCTGCCGGTGGTGAGCTCCATCGGCATCACCGCCGACGGGCAGCTGATGAACGTCAACGCGGATCAGGCGGCCACCGCCATTGCCGAAGCGCTCGGCGCCGATCTGGTGATGCTCTCCGACGTGAGCGGCATCCTCGATGGCAAGGGCAAGCTGGTGCCCCAGCTCGACAAGCTGACCGCACTGGATCTGATGGAGAAAGGGGTGATCCGCGACGGCATGGCGGTCAAGGTAGAAGCGGCCCTGCACGCTGCCGAGACCCTCGGCAAGCCGGTCTGTGTCGCCAGCTGGCGCTACCCGGATCAGCTGCTCAAGCTGCTGGCGGGCGGCGCGGTCGGCACCCAAGTCGCTATTTGATCTCCACCGGAACAAGGAACATCCGATGCAACATCTTCTGAAAGACAGTGATCTGAACAAAGCCCAGATTGAAGCGCTGATTGCGCTGGGCAAAGCGGTTAAGGCCGACCCGAAGAAGTACAGCCAGGCGCTGGCAGGCAAGAGCGTGGTCACATTGTTCGAGAAGCCCTCCCTGCGTACCCGGGTCACCTTCGACATCGGCATCGCCAAACTGGGCGGCCACAGCGTCTATCTGGATCAGCAGAACGGCGCGCTGGGCAAGCGGGAGTCAGTGAAGGATTTCGCCGCCAATCTGTCCCGCTGGTGTGATGCCATCGTCGCCCGGGTATTCGACCACCAGACGTTAGTGGCGCTGGCAGAGCACGGCACAGTGCCGGTGGTGAACAGCCTGTGCAACCTCTACCACCCCTGTCAGGGGCTGGCCGACTTTATGACCATTGCCGAGCACTACGACGATCTGTCGAAGGTGAAACTTGCCTACCTCGGTGATGGCAACAACGTCAGCCACTCTCTGCTGCTGCTGGGGGCCACTCTGGGCACCGATGTGACCCTGATCTGCCCGAAAGGCCATGGCCCAGATACCCAGATCTTCCTGCAGGCGCAGGCTCTGGCGGCCAAGTCAGGGGCGACCATCCACATCAGCGACGACGTGGCAGATATCGAAGGGTTCGACGTGGCCTACACCGACACCTGGGTCTCCATGGGCGACAACACCCCGATGGAGCAGGTCACCGAGCTCTTTATGCCTTACCAGATCAACCAGGCCCTGCTCGACCGTACCGGCATTGCGCACGTGCTGCACTGCCAACCGGCCCACCGGGAGCTGGAGATCACCTCGCAGGTGATGGATGGCACCGCCTCCCTCATCATGGACGAGGCCGAAAACCGGATGCATATCCAGAACGCCGTGTTGCTGACCCTGCTTGGCCACAAATAGCGGAATCAGTAACGCGGCACTCAACCTGAATCACGACCCTTTTATTGAATCATCATCGAATCATCACGGAGAGAAGTAACATGAGCGGAATCAACAAGATCGTACTGGCTTACTCGGGTGGACTGGATACCTCGGCCATCATTCCCTGGCTCAAAGAGCACTATGACGCCGAAATCATCGCCTTCGTCGCCGACGTGGGTCAGGAGCGTGACGATCTGGAAGGGATCGAGCAAAAAGCCATCGCCTCCGGCGCCACCAAGTGCATCGTCCAAGACCTGCGCGAAGAGTTCGTCAAAGAGTACGTCTACCCGACCCTGAAGACCGGCGCCGTCTACGAAGGAACCTATCTGCTGGGCACCTCCATGGCCCGCCCGATCATCGCCAAGGCGATGGTAGAAGCAGCACTGGCGGAAGGGGCTGATGCCATCTCCCACGGCTGCACCGGCAAGGGTAACGATCAGGTGCGTTTCGAAGGTGCGGTCGCCGCGCTGGCGCCCCAGCTGAAAGTGATCGCCCCGTGGCGGATCTGGGACATGCGCTCCCGGGAAGATCTGCTGACCTATCTGGAGACCCGCGGCATCCCCTGCAAGGCGACCCTGAAAAAGATCTACAGCCGCGATGCCAACGCCTGGCACATCTCCACCGAGGGTGGCGAGCTGGAGAGCACCTGGAACGAGCCCTCCGAAGCGGTCTGGCAGTGGACAGTACCGGCCGAGCAGGCACCGAACGAGCCAGAGTACGTCAAGCTGACCGTGGCGCAGGGTGAAGTGGTGGCCGTTGATGACCAGCCGCTGAGCCCACACCAGATCCTTATGACCCTGAATGAGCGTGCCGGCAAGCACGGCGTGGGCCGCATCGACATCACCGAAAACCGGATGGTGGGGATGAAGTCCCGTGGCTGCTACGAGACCCCGGGCGGTACCGTGATGGTGGCGGCACTGCGCGCCGTGGAAGAGCTGGTACTGGACAGACCGACCCGCGCCTGGCGGGAGAAGCTGGGGGCCGAATTCTCCCATCTGGTCTATGACGGTCGCTGGTTCACTCCGCTGTGCAAGGCCATCGTCGCCTCTGCCAACGCCATCGCCGAAGATCTCGACGGTGAAGTCATCCTGAAGATGTACAAGGGTCAAGTCACTGCGGTGCAGAAGAAGTCACCGAACAGCCTCTACTCCGAAGACTTCGCCACCTTCGGTGCAGACGAAGTGTATGACCAGAGCCATGCCGAAGGCTTTATCCGTCTCTACACCCTGGCCAGCCGGATCCGCGCCATGAAGGAGCAGCATCAGGCCATCGGTGGCGACCACACCCACGGTTAAGCAAGCGCGATAACCCGTTGATTCCGTTGAGGGGGCATAGCCCCCTCTTCTATAGACAGAGGGCATAGCCCCTGATCCATCATCGGCGGGTGTGACAAGAGCGGCAGCACCCGGGCCGCTTCTGTGAGATAACAGGGGCGGTTTGAATCAGATGCTGAAATATTTATCTCCCTTCTCCCGCTTACTTGAAAAACAAGGGGAGAAGGGTTGGGGATGAGGGGGAATTGCCCTCTTCCGGAGGAAGAGAGGATCGGTTCGCAGTTGCTGGATGTGACGTGACCAACGACAGCAGCATCCCTCACCACCGCACTGTTATGCAGAAACATACAGGGCAAGATTTCTGCGCGTAGGCCAAGGGGCCGCGCGAGTACGGCAGGCGCAAGCGCCGCCGACAACGCATTCAAGGAGAGCAGTATGGCACTTTGGGGTGGACGCTTCAGTCAGGGAGCCGATAGCCGGTTCAAGCAGTTCAACGATTCGCTGCGGTTCGATTACCGGCTGGCGGAGCAGGATATTCAGGGCTCCATGGCCTGGGCCAAGGCGCTGGTGAAAGTGGGCGTGTTGACCAGCGATGAGCAGGGCAAACTGCAACAGGCGATGGAGGTACTGCTCGCCTCGGTGAAGCAGGATCCCCAGCAGATCCTGAGCTCAGATGCCGAAGATATCCACTCCTGGGTCGAGAGCCAGCTTATCGCTGCCGTCGGCGATCTCGGCAAAAAGCTGCACACCGGCCGCTCGCGCAACGATCAGGTCGCCACCGACCTGAAACTCTGGTGCAAGGCGCAGGGCGAGCTGCTGCTTGGCTCCATCACCGCCCTGCAGCAGGGGCTGGTCGCCTCCGCCCGTGTCAATCAGGCTGCGGTGCTGCCCGGTTACACCCACCTGCAACGGGCCCAACCGGTCACCTTCGCCCACTGGGCGATGGCCTATGTGGAGATGCTGGAGCGGGACTACTCCCGTCTGCAGGATGCGCTGAAACGGCTCGATACCAGCCCGCTCGGCTGCGGCGCGCTGGCGGGCACTGCCTATGCCATCGACCGCGAAGCGTTGGCGCTGGATATGGGCTTTGGTGGCGCCACCCGCAACAGTCTGGATTCGGTCTCCGATCGGGATCACGTGGTGGAGCTAATGCACGTGGCGTCCCTCTCCATGACCCACCTGTCGCGCTTTGCCGAAGACCTGATCTTCTACAACACCGGCGAAGCGGGCTTTGTCGAGCTCTCCGACGCGGTCACCTCCGGCTCTTCCCTGATGCCGCAGAAGAAAAACCCCGATGCGCTGGAGCTTATTCGTGGCAAGACCGGCCGGGTGGTCGGCGCCCAGATGGGCATGCTGATGAGCCTCAAGGCGCTGCCGCTGGCCTACAACAAGGACATGCAGGAAGACAAAGAGGGGCTGTTCGATGCCCTCGACACCTGGCACGACTGCCTCGATATGGCGGCGCTGGTGCTGATCGATCTAAAAGTGAATGGCGAGCGCACCAAGGCGGCGGCGCAAGGCGGCTACGCCAACGCCACCGAGCTGGCGGACTATCTGGTGGCCAAGGGAATTCCATTCCGTGAGGCGCACCATATCGTCGGGGAGGTTGTGGTCTATGCGCTTGAGGTGAAGAAGCCGCTGGAAGATCTCTCACTACCCGAGTTCCTGCGCTTTAGCCCGGTGATCGGCGAAGATGTCTATCCCAATCTGGAGCTGGAAGCGACCCTGGCCAAACGGGTCGCCAAAGGCGGCGTCGCCCGCGAGCAGGTTGAAGCAGCCCTGACCGCCGCCGAACAGTGGCTGGCAAAACGGGCGGATTAAACCAACCGGCTTGTCATCCGAATAAGTAAGCAAAACGGCAACCTCGGTTGCCGTTTTATTAAAAGAAAATACTAAATTTAAATGCTTCTTTGATAAAATTACTTCCAGATATCAAGTGTTTACACCCACGAGTTAATTTATGTGAATTGTGTTAGAATTTCAAACTCTACTTGCATGGTATTATGCTTACAGCTAAATATGCATAATTCCATAGCTAACGAATCGTGTGGTTTAACTACTATATATGTGCAATCAGAGAATATAGCATATGACCAACAATGGCGAAAAAATGTTTTTTGAATATAATAGAAACGTCACCATACATCACTATGACAGTGAAGACCATTATTACATAGACTCAGAGGATTACTTGCAAATAAAAGGCACTGGACTTCCATTCTCAGCAACAGATATAGCACTACCAGATGAGAAGTGTGAAGATGGGTGGATATACGTCTTTAATGGTAGTGGATGGATTAAAAAAGAAGACAAATACAAAAAACCAAACCTAATAGAATTTAACTATATTCATTGTGATCCACTTCCAACTCATTTCATGAAGTCATATATTGAAGATCCAATTCAGTTTATGCCACCCTACAAGGGGATAAAAAAATGTAGTAACCCAATAAGACAGTCCTTACTTATTGCGACAAAATTCAGTGTAATTCAAGATGATTTCTTTGATTTACTTCAATTACATAGTGCTGTCGAAAGCGAAATGAATAATCCATCACTAAAACCATACTATGAGAATACTTTTGTTAAATTCAGGTTGAAAACTGAAGGGCTGATTTTATCTATTCGTACAATATTAGATGAACTAACGCAACTGTCCTTTATACTCGCCTACAATAAAGAGTTTGAGTCTAATTTAAAACTAGAAGTTGACAATGTCGGAGCATTATTTGACGACAAAAGGATGGGTAAATATGGCATTTGTAGAGACCTGATATTGGGCAATGAATCAGAGTATGACCAAGATAAAACATCATTTATTTCAACATTAAATGATTTATTTAACTCAATAAAACATTCACATTTGCATCATGAATCACAAGGTACTTTTTCCAAAACACCCAATGTAGTATCTTTATATGTGAAGAAAAACAATTTTTCAAAATATGAAATCATCTACCATAATCATAATTTATTTCAAATCATGTATGGCTTTATTGACAATTTTTGTCGAATTATAAATAACCAAAGAAAATTTTGTGAATAATCATATCCGTAAGATGATGCTACAAATGGTTCGGCTGTTTTCTTTCATTGTCCATCAAGCACGGACGTTTAGCAGTTTGCCAACCCCTTCCGCCTTGCCATTGGGCAGGGTCTGTTTAAAGGCGCCGAGCAGCTGATCGAGGTTGAGATTGCTGGCACCAAGGGAATCCTTGAGAGTATTGAGCTCGCTTTGCAGGGCATCGAGGCGGGTGCTCTGGGTGCCGTTGGCCAGCTGGCTGCGGGCGGTATCGATAGCCGCAGGGAGGGATTGGCCGCCATTCTCCTGCCCCAGGGTCTGCATCAGCTCACCCATAAAGTGGTTGATGGCAGCGCGGTTCTGCTCGCTATTGGCATCCTTGATGCCTAGCCGCTGAAACAGGCTCTGGACGGTCGGCGGCAAGCGCTCCTCCTGTACTGGTTGCTGTACAGGTTGGGACTTGGCACTGCTGCCAAGCAGCTGACTGCCCAGCTTGAGGGTGATAGAGGCAAGGGGAAGCAGGGTACTGATCATGATATCTCTCCGCGACGGCAGCCCTTGGTGGTGTTGCAAAGAGAGGTGCATAAGCGGGGCCAGAACGATGAAAAAAACGCCAACCATAGCCAACTCATTGAGCCGTCGAGCGATTTGAATAGCCACCTCGTGCTTGGGCATGACCGCTGCGGGTATCAGGAGGGAGCTGGGCGGCCAGCGGCTGCCGCGGTGGGTCAGAGCGGCAAAGGACGATTGCCGGAGCAAACCGGAAGCGATGGGATGTCCTTATTCTCCACGTCCGTTACCTTCTCGAACATGCCCTTTTCATTCATGAAACTTATGACCATTAAGAACATGTAAATTTTCTTATCTAAGATGTTCGCGCATGATGGCTCTCAAACCGGATTTGCCGTCACCGCTATGCTGGCCGGCAGCCGCTCTCCCCTTGCCTCTTTTGATTCTGGAGTCGTTATGTCCCTGATTACCCCCCATATCTCCCCCGAAGTCAGCCAACTGGCCCCGGGCTTTCGCGCCCTGAGCATCACGGTGCAGGCCGCGACCGTGGTTGACCCGAACGTGGGGGCACGCGCCCTTGATGAAGCCTGCAGCGCTATGACGGCCGCCGATGTGCCGTGGGCAGAGGCGCACCTCGCCGCCTGGGGCGATCTGTTCAGAAAGTTCGGCGCCAAGCCGCAGCGGACCCCCTGCTCCGCCGAGGCCCTGAGAAAACGGGTCGCCCGAGATGGCAACCTGCCCGCCATCGACCCAGTGGTCGATCTCTACAACGCCATCAGCATTCGCTACGCCATACCGGTCGGGGGCGAAAACCTGCTTGCTTATGAAGGACAACCGCGACTGGTAGTGGCCGATGGCAGCGAGCAGTTCGATACCATGACAGGGGGCGAGCCCGCCCACGAATCTCCGGAACTCGGTGAGGTGGTCTGGCGGGATAACAAGGGGGTCACCTGTCGGCGCTGGAACTGGCGGCAGGGTGTGCGTACTCGATTAAGTATCGATTCGGGCCAGATGTGGTTCATTCTGGAGAGCCTGCCCGAGATGCCGCTGGCAGCGCTGCATGAGGCGGGGGAAAAGCTGGTCGCCGGACTGCAGGAGATGATGCCGGAGGCGGTGATCGCGCAGTGCCTCATCGGCCATATCGAATAAACCGGAGACTTGGCGAGTTTCGTCAGCCGATAAGGTAGGCCAGCAGATTGGCGGCGCTCATGGTGGTTCCCTTGCTGTGCCCTGCAATGGTCAGCTCCCGTACCCGGCTCTCGGGTACGACCTGCAACACCTTGAACAACTTGCCGAAATTGGTCTCGATGGCGAGCAGCAGCTCGCTCTTGTTTTGCGGGATACCCATTGCTCTCCCCCTTACGGTTTGCTTGCGGCGCAGCCGAGGCGATTGCCGCAGCCAAGGTAGCGCGCTAGGCTAGCCCTCTTCCATCCTGTGCAGCTCATCCAGTGCAGGCCAACCATCACGGCAAGATCAGCAATGAATCAACTAATCAGCTATATCAGGGCCATTCATCGACAGGCGAGCACCGTCACTCTCACCCGCCAAGAGAGTGAGCACTATAGCGAGCATGATGAGAGCGGCACTGTGATCCGGCACCAGATAACGACCAGCTGGTTTGCCAATGGGGTCGTTATCCGCCAGCAAACCGAGCAGGACGAAGCGCCATCGCAACAGCTTTGCGCCGAGTGCTGGATCAGCTATCGGGTCATCGCCAGCCCTATCCCCATCACTCCAACCAGCAAGCTGTTTCACAACCACTGCCAAGAGCGATTCTGGTTGAAGGTACAGGGCATCACGCCGCAAGGGTGATTGGTGCGCCCGTGAGCAGGGCACGGCAGGGAGAAACGCAAAGAGGCTCCGAAGAGCCTCTTTTTGTATCCGTATCTGAACCCGACTCAGCCCAGCAGCATATAGAGCTGGTGCGCCGCCACACCGGCACTCAAGCCGCCGATGGTGTGGGCAACGATGGCGCGGGAGGTGAGGTGGCGATAGCCGAGGGCATCCAGCATGGCGGTGTGGGTGCTCAAGAAACCACTCCAGCACATCCCCATGGCGGTAAACACCGCGACCTCGTTACCGGTGATCCACCCCTTGGCAATAAAGGGCGGCACCAGCGACATGGCGGCGCCGACCGCACCGAGCGAGGTGGCCGGGAAGGCGACCAGCTCCGGCTGTTTGAAACCAAACAGCAGGTCAAACAGCCAGCTTACCTTGGCGGCCAGCACCGGCAGCAGGGCAACTCCCTGAAATGCTTCGCCGGTATACCCCTTGTCGCCCGGGCCAAAGGTCAGCAGCATCACGAAGGTACTGATAATCAGCACCCCTGGGATCACCGCCATCCCCAGCTCCACACCGGATTTTCCGCCATCGAGCAGGGAGTTGAGGATCCGCAGCCAGCCGGGGGCGGCCTCTTTGGTCACCCCGACCTTGGGGCCGTTGCCCGCAGGCTGGTCATCGATCAGCTCTTCACCCACCAAGGGGCGGATCATCCGCTGCATCAGTCGGGTAGAGACTACCGAGCCAACCAGTGCGCCGAGCAGGCCGATCAGCGCCGCGCTGGCGGTGGATTCACCGCTCGGCAGCTGCAAGGTGGCCATAAAGGTCACCACGATCAGCCCCATGCCAAAGGCGGTGCCGAAGTTGGTGAGCGACACCAGCTGCCAAGGGGTGAAGCCTTTGCGAAAGCGGCTGTCCTTGGCGAGGCTGATCACCGCCGGATTGTCGGAGAAGAAGGTCATCAGGGCAGCCAGCGCGGTGCGACCTGGCAGGCGAAACACCGGCTTCATCAGCGGCGCCAGCAGCACCTCCAGCAGACGGATCACCCCGAACTCGCTGAGCAGCTGGCTCAGGGCACCGGAGAGCACTGTGATCCCCATGATAAAGAGCACGGTATTGAGCAACAGTTGGTGGGCGGTATTGAACAGGGTGTTGACCATGGCCGAGAGGCCCATCTGGCTGCCGAGGTAACCGAACAGGCTGCCGAGAATAAGCAGCACCAGCACGGGCTCCAGCCAGTCCCGAATGGCGGCAAGTCGCCCCTTTGACTCTATAACTACATGATTTTCCATATCTATCCTGCGGTTCATCTGTGCGTGTGTGGTTGTTTTTATGGTTATAAACGGGCTTGGCCCAATAAAAAAAAGCCCTTGTCTTGCGACAAGGGCTTTTTAAATGGCTCCTCCTACTGGACTTGAACCAGTGACATACGGATTAACAGTCCGCCGTTCTACCGACTGAACTAAGGAGGAATTGTACTTGGTGCCCAGAGACGGAATCGAACCGCCGACACGGGGATTTTCAATCCCCTGCTCTACCGACTGAGCTATCTGGGCAAATCTATAAATGGTGCCGGCTACCGGAATCGAACTGGTGACCTACTGATTACAAGTCAGTTGCTCTGCCTACTGAGCTAAGCCGGCACACTTTAAACTATTGTGCATGAACAAATTTTTATTTCATGGCACCAAATCTTGGTGCCCAGAGACGGAATCGAACCGCCGACACGGGGATTTTCAATCCCCTGCTCTACCGACTGAGCTATCTGGGCGTGGGCGCTATTAAACGGATTTTAAGGCTGATGGTCAACGGGAAATTTCACTTTTTGTTTCGTTCGTCTTTTTTTTGCGCAACATCGCTCATTTTTGCCACTTCCTCGGCGCAGTTGCCGGATTTTCGCCCCCATAGCCGGGGTTCCTCCCCCTTTAGCAGGCGGGAGATGTTCTCGTGATGGCGGATCAGAATGAGGCAAGAGAGCAAAGAGACCGGCAGGGTGTACTCAGGTTTGAGCAGGTAGGTAAAGAGCGGGCTCAGTAACACCGTGATGATCGAGGCCAGCGAGGAGTAGCCGCTCACCAGCAGCACCAGCAGCCAGGTGCCGATAACGGCGCCACCCATGGTAAAACCGAGCGGCATCATGGTACCCAGTGCCGTTGCGACTCCCTTGCCGCCACGAAAGTGAAAGAAGAGGGGATACATATGACCAAGGCAGGCGGCGACCCCGATAAAGCCGAGGTAGACGGGTTTGATTTGCAGATACCAGGCGAGATAGACGGGGGCCGTGCCCTTGAGCACATCGAGCAGCAGCACCACCAGCGCAGCAACTCGACCACCGAGGCGCAGCACATTGGTTGCCCCCGGATTGTGGGAGCCATGATCCCGCGGGTCGGGCAGACCGCTACAACGGGAGACCAGCACAGCACTGGATAGTGAACCACCCAGGTAGGCCAGAATAATCATCAAAATCGTCAGGGCCGTCATCTTGGTCGTTTTTACCACGATATGAATGGGGTATGATGCCGCCACACACGCTGGCATGGGTCCTTGCCCAACCTGAGCGCGCCGGCAAGCCTGTTGCCCGGCCAGCATCCCTGCGCTGTTATCACAGCCCATCAAGAGTAAAGAAGAAGTACAGTCATGGACAAGGTGTTTATTCGCGGACTCGAGGTTTTGACCACTATCGGTGTATATGAGTGGGAGAAAGGCATTCGCCAGAAGCTTCGCTTTGACCTCGAGATGGGGTTCGACAACCGCCCCGCAGCAGCAACTGACGATATCAAGCTGGCATTGGATTATGCCGACCTCTCCAACAAGATTTGTGAGCATGTCACCGGCAAGGTGGTCGAGCTGGTCGAGACCATGGCCGAACAGGTCGCCATGCTGGTGCTGGATGACGAGCGGGTGCAGTGGGTCAAGGTGACCCTCACCAAACCGGGCGCCGTGCCCAATGCCGCCGGGGTCGGCGTCGAGATCCTGCGCCATCGCACCCCGGCCGCGAGCAGCAACTGATGACCACCATCTATATCAGCCTGGGTTCCAACATCGAGCGGGATCGCCATATCCGCGCCGGGCTCGATGCCCTGCACGCCGAATTTGGCGAGCTGCGGGTCTCCCGGGTATTCGAGAGCGAGGCGGTCGGCTTCAACGGCCGTCCCTTCTACAACCTGGTGGCCGCTGCCGAGACCGAGCTGCCGCTGGCCACCGTCTGCCAGCGACTGCGGGCCATGGAGTTCGCCCACGGCCGCGAGCCGGATGCCAAGAAGTTCGCCCCGCGCACCCTGGATCTGGATCTGCTGCTCTACGGCGATCTGGTCTGCGAGACGCCGCTGGTGCTGCCGCGCGGTGAAGTGCTCACCAACGCCTTCGTGCTGTGGCCGCTGGCCGAGCTGGCCCCCGATCTACGCCACCCCGTCGATGGCCGCACCATGGGCGAGCTGTGGCAGGCCTATGACAAGGCCTCCCAGCAGTTGTGCCCCATTCCCTTTCACTGGGAAGCGTGCGAATTGCAGCATCACTGATCAACAAGGGCGCCTCACAGCGCCCTTGTTGTTTATAGCGAAATAAGCGGGCCCGGCCCTGCGAGGTTGGCAGGATAGCGCCCACTACAGGAGAACCCCATGCCACTCGATACCATTCACCATTTCAACTGCCAGCTGCTCGCCGCACTGCCCCACCAGCGCTATAAGCACGAGCCGATCCTCGACTACGTCACCGACGAACGGGTCAAGGCCCGCCTCGGCTGGCAGGCGGAGTTCAGCAAGACCCTGTTTCTCAAGTTCAAGGATGGCCGCTTCGCCCTGCTGCTGACCCACAGGGACGGCCGACTCGACAACAAGGCGGTCAAAGCTGCGCTCGGTGCCAAACCCTCCATCTGCACCGCCGAGGAAATGCAGACGGCGATCGGCTGTCTGCCGGGGGCGGTCTGCCCCTTCCTGCCGCGCGCTGATATTCCGCTACTGGTGGATCCGCAACTGCTCAGCCACGCCGCCTTCACCTGGACCCCGGGCCACCCGGAGCAGACCTTTCTGCTGGCCACCGCACATCTTGCCGAGGTGCTGGCGCAGCTCCCCTGCGAAGTCAGCTATCTGCCCGCGCCGACGGCATAGCTCCATCGCGCGCCAGCTGGGCGAAGATCAGCGCCGCCAGCATGGAGAGCAGCCCGACACAGAGGTAGGTAAGGTGAAAGCCCCCCAGCCACTGACCGTTCGCCGCTGAGGTGCCCGCCGAGAAGAGCCCCAGCAGACTGGCGGATATCGCTACCCCCAAGCTCATGGAGAGCTGCATCACCACCGAGAGCAGGCCGTTGCCGCTGCTGGCCAGCGTCGGGCTGAGATCTTGCAACGTGAGGGTGTTCATGGCGGAGAACTGCAGCGAGTTGATGGCGCCGAAGATCGCCAGCCACCCCAGCAAGACCCCGTAGGGGAGCTGGTTGTCGATAAAGTAGAAGCTGGCGATCATGGCGCCCAGAGCCAAGGTGTTGCCGATCAGGATGCGGCGGTAGCCCACCTTGGGAATGAGCTTGTTTACCAGCGTCTTGGTCAGCATGGCCCCCAGCACTGTGGGGATCATGGTCATCCCCGCCTTGCTCGGCGAGAAGCCGAGCCCCAGTTGCAGAAACAGCGGGGTAAGGAACGGCATGGAGCCGCTGCCGAGGCGGGCAAACAGGTTGCCCCAGATGCCGATGGCGAAGCTGGATGTTTTGAACAGGCTCAGGCTAAAGAGCGGCTGCTCGGCATTGGCAGCATAGAGCCAGTAACTCGCCATCGCCGCCAGCCCGAAGATCAGCGCAAACAGCGCCCAACCGGTGGCGATGCTGTGCTCCCCCAGCCCCTGCAAACCGACCGATACCAGCACCATGCCGACGCTGAACATCACAAATCCCTGCCAGTCGAAACGGGCGGTCTGCTGTCGCAGATCCGGCATAAAGTGCCAGCTGGCGATAAAACCGAGCAGCCCCACCGGCAGGTTGATGAGAAACACCCAGTGCCAGCTCGCTACTTCCACCAGCCAGCCACCAAGCGCTGGCCCCATCAGCGGGCCGAGCAGCCCCGGTATGGTGACGAACGACATCACCCGCAGCAGCTCGTGTTTGTCATAGACCCGCAGCACCGCCAATCGCCCCACCGGCATCAGCAGGGCACCGCCAATCCCCTGTAGCACCCGTGCCGCCACCAGCATGGGGAGGGAATAAGAGGCGGCGCAGGCGATGGATCCCAGGGTAAAGAGCGAGATGGCCACCAGATAGATACGGCGGGTGCCGAACCTGTCTGCCAGCCAGCCGGAGGCGGGGATCAGCAGTGCCACCGTCAGCATGTAGGCGATGATCACCGACTGCATCTGTAGCGGACTCTCCCCCAAGGTTTCGGCCATGCTGGGCAGGGCGGTATTGAGGATGGTGCCATCCAGCGCCTGCATAAAGAAACCGACCGCCGCCAGCAGGGGCAGCCACTTGCGCTGGGCGGGAGTCACCCTCTGTGAATGTTCTGACATAACCACCACCCTCCTCTCTCGCATCGCTTGCATAAAAAGAGACCCGCACTCGTTGGGTTGCAACGGGGCGGGTCACGTTGGCCTGTCAGGCGTCCGGTTGGCCGAGCATGGCTTTGAGCCGCTCTTCGAGGCTGGGCTCGGGGGCCTTGAGGGTCTCCATAAAGAGTCGCTCTATTCCCGCCCTGTCCTGACTTTTCACGATAAACACCAGCCGGGACTGGGCCTTGCCCTCCGGCCAGTCGCCCAATGCCTGCAACGGATAGAGCTGGCCGTGGACGCCGTGGATCACCACCGGCTGGCTCTCCCCTTCCAGCTGCAAGATCCCCTTGAGGCGCAGCAGGGCATCGCCATATTGCGCCTGCACCGCATCGATGGCGGCCAGCAGGCGAGAGGGCTTGAGCGGCTCGCCGATACGCAGGGAGAAGCTTTCTATATTACCGTGCTCGAAATGAGTGGGCGCCGCCGTGCCCACCTTGGCAGCGAACGGCTGCATCTTGGGTTGCATCGGTGAGGCCAGCCCCTGTTTCGGGGATTCGGTGCGCAGCCAGGCCAGCAGCTGGCGCACATCGCGCCCCGCCGCTTCGTTGTAGGCGCCGAGCTTCTCCAGCACATTGGGTGAGAGCTCGCCATTGGTCACCTGCTGGATCGGAGCCGCCGGATTGAGGGCTGCAAGTTGGGCCTCGACCCGCGCCAGTTGCTCGTCCTCCACCAGATCCCCCTTGCTCACCACCAGCAGATCCGCCAGCGCCACCTGTTTCACCGCCTCATACTGAGCCGCCAGCTGCTGCTCGATATGACCGGCATCCACCACTGTGACAGTGCCATCGAAGCGGTAGCGCTGGGCGATAAAGCCCTCTTCGCGCAGGGTAAACAGCACGGGGGCAGGATCCGCCAGACCGGTGGTCTCGATAATCAGCCGCTTGAACGGTTTGATCTTGCGCTGGATGGCCTTCATAAACAGCCCCTGCAGCGCCTCCACCAGGGAGCCCTGCACCGAGCAGCAGATGCAGCCGGAGTCGAGCAGCATCACCTGCTCGTCCACCTGCTGCACCAGATGGTGATCCAGCCCCACTGAGCCGAATTCGTTGATCAGCACGGCGCACTCGCCAAGCTCCGGCTGCTTGACCCAGTGGTTGAGCAAGGTGGTCTTGCCGCTGCCGAGAAAGCCGGTCAGCAGGGTCACGGGGATCCTGGTGTCTTGCATATCTGTCATATCAATGACTCCCCTCTGAGCGGCTGGGTGATGGACGAGCGGGTGTCTTGTATATCGGTCATATCGAGTCCTTACCGGTTGGCAAACAGGTCGGCGAGCCAGCGGTTTTCAAAGCGGCCATGGGGATCGAGCTCGGCTTTGAGGGCCACGAAGTCGTTCCAGCGTGGCAGCAGAGCCGGGAAGTCGTAGAGATCCATCGCCAGATGCTTGCCGAAATGGGGAATGCCGCCCAGCGGCACCAGCAATTGCTGCAGCTCGCGCATCTGCTCCATGGAGCCGTTGACGAAGGTGCCGTCCGCCGCCAGATAGACCAGAAAACCGACCCAGCAGACCGACTGGCCATGGGCGGCGCTGAGCCAGGCCTCGGACGGGCCGGTGCAGCGCAGGATAAAGGGATAGTGCAGCACGCCGGGATTGGCCTGCTGCCACGCTTGCAGGGTCTCCAACGCCTCGTTCATCCGATGAAGCGGCACCGCCACCTCGCAGTTGATCTGGGGCGCCGGGATCCCCTTGCAGAGGATCTGGTAGACGTTGCCCACCAGATCGGAGGCATCCTTGAAGCGGCGCACCGTCTCGAAGTGCTCCCCCGCCAGCGCTTCGTCCTTGGTATCTTTCGCCATCTTCTGCAAGGTGGCATCAATGGTGGCGTTCATGCGGGCGTCGATATCGCCCTCCAGCAACAGCGGTTCGCTGCCAGCGGCCCGGTAACGGGCGACCTCGTCATCAGAGGCGGGATCCACCAGCCAGATGTGGCTCTCGCCAGTCCAGGCAAACCACCAGCTCTTCACAAAGCCGTGCTCGCGGTTGAGCCGCTCGTTATGCTCCAGCAGAAAGGGGTAATCGGTGGTGAACTTGGTACAGCGCATGATGCGGTTGGGTACGGTGCGAAGGGTGACGTCGAGCAGGATGCCGAGCATCCCCATCCCCATAACGAAGGCGCCGAAGCGCGGATCGGTGCGATCGACCCGGATGATGTCGCCACTGGCCAGCATCACCGTCATCGCCTCCACCGCATCGCAGAGAGCGGACTGGTGCAGCCCCTGACCATGGGTGCCGGTGCTGAGCGCACCGCCCAGGGTCTGGATGCCAATGACGCCGGGGGATGCCGGCAGCATCCGCTCCATGGCGATGAGATCAGCGTAAATGGTATCGAGCGGCGTACCCGCCTGATAGGTGACGGTATCGGCGGTTTTCGCCAGCTGGCCGCGCAGGTGGTACAGATCCACCAGCAGCGCCTGACTGCCCTCGGCATAGACGCTGTGAATGGGTTCAAAAGAGAGGCCGGAGCCGATAAGACGCAACTTGCGCTCGGGATGTTCCCGCAGCAGCGCTTGCAGCTGGTCGCGGGTTTTCGGGCGCCACACCTGATCCAGCGCCCCGAGGGGATTGGTTCTCGACCAGTTGAACAGCACCTCCCGATTTCCGATCGCCTTGATGCTGTGAAATGCCTGGAACTGAACCGTCATACCGCGCCTCATCTTTTACTGACGTCAAAATGAGCGCCGATTCTACCGAAAAGCGAGCCACAAGGCATGGAAAACAAGCCCCTGTAGTTGAGGCGGATTACCGGAAATCGAGCCGACGCCCTTTACCGGGAGCGTGGGGGAGATGGCGCAGCAACGCCTCAGGTAACTGCCCGCGCGGCTTCAGGCAAGGCCGTCCGCGCCACTTGCGGAGAGAGCGTCTCACAAAATTGACGCAGCGGCATAGGACGGGCGAACAGGTAGCCCTGCAGGTAATCGACCCCCTTGGCCCTGAGGTAGTCCGCCTGACGCTCGGTCTCCACCCCTTCCGCCACCAGCGCCAGACCGAGCCGGGTCGCCAGATCGATCACGTTATCCACGATATGTTCCGAGAGGGATTCGGTGCCGATGCGGGCGATAAAGGACTGGTCGATCTTGAGGTAATCCACATGAAACTGCTGCAGGTAAGCCAGGCTGGAGTGGCCGGTACCAAAGTCGTCGATGGCGAGTTTGACCCCCATCTCGTCCAGCTGGCGGAACAGAGAGAGGGTCTGGGGATCCGACATCAGTAGCTCCCGCTCGGTCAACTCCAGCACCAGCACCACCTTGCCGGGAACGAAGTGGCCGAGGAAGGCGCGACACTCGGCCAGCAGGGCAAAGTCGTGGCAATGGGCGGCGCTGATGTTGAAGCTGAGATGGAAACCGTCGGGCAGTTGCTCCTGTACCCGGCTTAACTGACTCGCCACGCTCTGCATGATCTGGTTGGTCATGGGAACGATCAGCCCCGACTCTTCCGCTTGGGGAATAAACAGATCGGGGCGGATCATTCCCTCGGTCACATGTTGCCAGCGCATCAGTACCTCTGCCCCTATCATACCGCCGCCATTACTGGCTACCAGCGGTTGTAGATAGGGCACAAACTCCCTGGCCCGCAGGGCTCGGCGCAGCTCGTCACTGGGTGAGCCGGGACGCCCCAGGATCCACCACACAGCCCAAGCCAACAAAAAAGAAGACGCCGCCAGCCACAACCGTGCCGTACGCCGCACCTCCCACACCGACTGCCAGTAACGCGGCAGGGAGTAACCGGCATGAATGGTGAAGGGATAGTGCGATGAGCTTAACGCCAAGCCGGTGCTGCGGTGCAGTTTGGGCGGGTCGCTCAGATAGCGACCCGACTCATCAAGGCGGGCCGACCCTACCTGCAAAAACAGCTCGCTGGATTGGCCACTCAGGGAGAGCATAAAACTGAGCTGGGTGCTGTCGATGGCACTCAAGGCGGCGTCCCTGCCCTGCTCGGTGCGCACCACCAGCAGCGGGTGATTCTGCCGCACCCGATTGCCACTCATCAGCAGCAGCTTGCGCCCGGTATAGATGGAGCCATCGTCAGCATCATTGGCCTCACCAAACAGCGAGGTGCAGTTGATGATGCCATCGCGAACCAGATTGACCGAACGCAAGAAGGGCTCCAGCGCAACCTTGGTCCGCAGGACCAACTTATTCTCGGCGCAAGGGGCCTTGACCAGCGGCAATACATCCCGATTGGCCTGCTCCGCATGATCCAGCATGGCCTCCAGCAGTGCTCTGGCCTTGTGGGCCGAGGCGCTGGAGTCCGCTTTCAAATCCTCTACATAATTGCTGTTGATGATCCAGCTCCCCGCCAACAGTGGCAGGGCAAACACCAGCAAGGTGGCGCCGAAACGTAACCGGGTTTGGGAGAGATCTAGCCTGAACAGAAACATAAAGAACCACGCCGCAATTCGTCAGGCCTGCCCGAAGCAAGCACCCAGTGAACAAACACCCACCTTCCCTCGATAACGATGCTCCATCATTACCGCTCATAGCCGAACAACATAACGCAAAGGGTTTATAAAACGAACCACCAAACAGGTGGTTGGATCTCTCTAGCAAGGATCGTGCAAACAATCTTCAAAAAAGACGACAAATGACACACAAATAAATAATGCCGCGTAAATACGCGGCATTATTGGTTTCTTGGTGAGCTAAATGCGCAATAACTCGGTTAGACCGCTTGCTGCAGGATCACCGCATCGGCCTTCTTGGTGTAGGAGGCGATCTCGTTGAAGTTGAGGTAGCGGTAAGTATCTGCCGCGGTGGCATCGAGCGCCTTGGCGTATTGCAGGTACTCCGCCACGGTCGGGATCTTGCCGAGGATGGCGGCCACCGCTGCCAGTTCTGCAGAGGCCAGGTAGACGTTGGCACCTTTACCCAGACGGTTCGGGAAGTTACGGGTGGAGGTAGATACCACTGTGGCCCCTTCCGCTACCCGCGCCTGGTTACCCATGCACAAGGAACAGCCCGGGATCTCGATGCGGGCTCCGACACGACCGAAAATGCCGTAGTAGCCCTCTTCGGTCAGCTGATCCTTGTCCATTTTGGTGGGCGGGGCAATCCACATGCGGGTCGGCAGTTCGCCCTGATACTTCTCAAGCAATTTACCCGCAGCACGGAAGTGGCCGATGTTGGTCATACAGGAACCGAGGAATACCTCGTCGATCTTGTCACCAGCAACACTACTGAGCAGGCGGGCATCGTCCGGATCGTTCGGCGCACAGAGGATTGGCTCCTTGATGGTGGCCAGATCGATCTCGATGATTTCGGCGTACTCGGCATCCTTGTCCGCTTCCATCAGCACCGGGTTGGCCAGCCACTCTTCCATCCCCTTGATGCGACGGGTAATGGTGCGCGGATCGCCGTAGCCTTCGGAGAGCATCCATTTCAGCATGACGATATTGGACTTCAGGTACTCGATGATCGGTGCCTGATCCAGCTTGATGGTGCAGCCGGCGGCAGAGCGCTCGGCGCTGGCGTCAGCCAGTTCGAATGCCTGCTCTACCTTGAGAGTCGGCAGACCTTCGATCTCAAGGATGCGGCCTGAGAAGATGTTCTTCTTGCCCGCTTTCTCGACAGTCAGCAGCCCTTTCTGGATGGCGGCATAAGGGATGGCATGGACCAGATCACGCAGGGTGATGCCCGGTTGCAGTTCGCCCTTGAAGCGCACCAGTACCGATTCAGGCATGTCCAGCGGCATCACGCCGGTGGCGGCGGCGAAGGCCACCAGACCGGAACCCGCCGGGAAGGAGATCCCAATGGGGAAACGGGTGTGAGAGTCCCCACCGGTACCCACGGTATCCGGCAGCAACATGCGGTTCAGCCAGGAGTGGATGACGCCGTCACCCGGACGCAAGCTCACACCGCCGCGGTTCATGATGAAGTCCGGCAGGGTGTGGTGAGTCTGCACGTCTATAGGCTTGGGATAAGCCGCGGTGTGGCAGAAGGACTGCATGGTCAGGTCGGCGGAGAAGCCGAGGCAGGCCAGATCTTTCAGCTCGTCGCGGGTCATCGGGCCCGTGGTGTCCTGGGAGCCGACCGTGGTCATCTTGGGCTCGCAGTAGGTGCCGGGGCGAATGCCCTGCACACCGCACGCCTTGCCCACCATCTTCTGAGCTAGGGTGAAGCCTTTGCCGGTATCGGCTACTGGCTGCGGGCGACGGAATACGGTGGAGAACGGCAGACCCAGCGCTTCGCGGGCCTTGTCAGTGAGGCCGCGACCGATGATCAGCGGAATACGGCCACCGGCGCGCACTTCATCGATCAGCACCTCGGTTTTCAGTTCAAACTGCGCCAGCACCTGCTCGGTACCGTGCTTGCAGATCTTGCCGGCAAACGGATAGATGTCGATCACATCGCCCATTTCCAGCTTGGAGACATCCACTTCGATGGGCAGTGCGCCGGCATCTTCCATGGTGTTGAAGAAGATCGGGGCAATCTTGCCACCCAGACAGACACCGCCAGCGCGCTTGTTCGGCACAAACGGAATGTCGTCACCCATAAACCAGAGCACCGAGTTGGTGGCCGATTTACGGGAAGAACCGGTACCGACCACGTCACCCACATAGGCCAGCGGGAAGCCTTTCTCTTTCAGGGCATCGATGGTCTTGATGGGGCCGACAGCGCCATCTTTGTCGGGGGTGATGCCGGGACGGGCGTTTTTCAGCATCGCCAGGGCGTGCAGCGGAATGTCCGGGCGGGACCAGGCGTCCGGTGCCGGAGAGAGGTCGTCAGTGTTGGTTTCGCCGGTCACCTTGAACACGGTGACGGTGATCTTCTCGGCAAGCTCCGGGCGGGAGAGGAACCACTGCGCATCAGCCCAGGATTGCATCACCTGCTTGGCGTGGGCATTGCCCGCCTTGGCCTTCTCTTCCACATCGTGGAAGGAGTCGAACATCAGCAGGGTGTGGGAGAGCCCCTTGGCGGCCAGCGGTGCCAGGGTGGCATGATCCAGCAGATCGATCAGCGGTTGAATGTTGTAACCACCCTGCATGGTACCGAGCAGCGCAACGGCTTCTGCGGCGGTCAGGATCGGCGAGTGGGCTTCGCTCTTGGCGACGGCGGTGAGAAAACCGGCTTTAACATAGGCAGCTTCATCAACTCCGGGTGGAATGCGGGAGGACAACAGCTCTTTGAGAAAGTCTTGTTCGCCAGCGGGCGGGTTCTTGAGAAGCGTTACCAGGGCGGCGACTTGCTCTGCATCCAGAGGCTTGGCGACCACGCCCTCGGCAGCACGTTCTGCGACGTGTTTACGGTATGTTTCAAGCACGACTAATTCCTCTTTGGTCTTTTTTTGGGGTTCGCCCACGCTCGCGGCGATCGTCCTTGCAGGACACCCCGTAGGGTGCTCCCCACTATATAAGTTTTAACGACTAATTAAAATCCAAACCCTGTTTACTTATTCATCACAAAAACGTAACCAACTAACCAGCCTGATATTTTTTGAAAAATTACTGCCCACCATCAACCAGAGTTAACAAATCGGCAGCAATTTGGCATTATTCGAACGTACTGCCCAATTGCAGATAGAAGACATCATTGCCCCCCTCCGCCATGCCGTAGCCAAGGAAGATGGGGCCAAGGAAGCTCTCGACTCCCACATAGACAGAGCCCGCCGTAAACGAGCTCTCCAGGCTGATATCATCGCCTTTGTTCCAGACCCCGCCCTGCTCGATGGATCCCCCCAGATAGAGCGGCACCTTGAGCGCGCCGAAGTCGTTGTCAGCCACCCGATAGATGTAACGCAAGCCGCCAAACAGGCTGTAGCGACCACTCAGCTGATAACGCTGGAAACCGGATAGGCGGAACAGCCCCCCCAGATCCTGAATGTGCAGCGGCACCACCTCTTCACTGCCTGAGCCGCCCCCTTCGAGGATAAGGTTGAGACTATGGCGGTCCCAAGACCAGGGTTTGATCATGGAGAGGTGATAGTTCCACCCCTCACTGCGGGAGCTCTCGGAGGGATCCCCAGCCAGATCGACGTGGGAATAGCCCAGCTTCATATCCCACTTAACCCCTTGGTAAGGGAAATAGCGGCTGTCCAGGGTATCGTGCTCGAAACGGGCATAAGGGCCCCATGCATTGGCATCCACCTCCAGGTCATTGATATTTTTCACATCGATTTTGCCAGTCTGCCCCTCCAGCCCCATCGACAAGCGGCTCCATGGCTGGCGATTCCAGCCAACAGCGACATTAGTGCTGAAGAAAGAGTATTCAGAGTCGAGATAACTGAGCTGCACTGACGAGGGGTCAGGGTCGGGGAAGAACAGCCGGCGCTGCGTCTGGTCATAGGCCAGACTGGCCTCGCCATAGAAGGTCTGGGAAGGCTCGAGCGGGGTATAGAAGTTGGTCTTGATGTGCTTGGCGGTGCCCAGCGATGCCTCGGTCAGCCACTCGGCCCCCCAATCGTTGACGTTGGTGAGGGTATAAGACATGCCAACGTTGTAGTTGGAGGTGTTCTCGAAGTCATCAGAGAAGCCAAACTGAAAGTTGAGGTAACCCGGCCCCCAGCTCTTCTCGCTGGCATCCACCACCAGCACATTCTCCCCATCGCGCTCTTCCACCTCATAGGTGATGCGATCAAACGACTCAAGGGCATAGAGGCGACGAATCCCCGCCTCCAGACTCTCGTTGGTCTGCACCTTGTCGGGCCGCACTTTGAGCATGGCGCGCACTGTCTCATCAGAGAGGCGCGACTTGTTGATGATCTCCACCTTGTCGATAAAGTAGGCGGGCTGACCACTGCGTTCGGCACGACGGCTCAATTTCTGGTTGCGATAGGCGGTGTACTGCTCCTTGCTGAGGGACAGCTTATCGAGCTGCAGCGCTGCCTTTTCGGCGACCGCCTCCCCCATCTTGATCCCCTCCGGCATGCGGGCGAAGTCGGCGATCCCCATGCCACCAAACTCGGGTACTAGCAAAATATCCTGAGGCCCCAGCAGCGCCTTCTGTTTTTCAGTGCCCACCTGGGTCATGTAGGTGGTGAGCTGATCGATCATCGCCAGACCAGACTTGAGGGACTCCCGGGTGCGCAGCTTGGCGCTGATATCCACCGCGATCACCACATCGGCCCCCATCGCCTTGGCGACATCCACCGGCATGTTGTTGACACTGCCCCCGTCCGCCAGAATATGCCCCTCCCACTCGACGGGCTTGAGCGCCCCCGGGATAGACATGGAGGCCTGCATCGCCTTGGCGAGGCTGCCGCTCCCCAGCACAAAGGGGGTGACTGTCTCCATGTCGGTCGCTACCGCCCGATAGGGGATCGGCAGGTCATCAAAACTGTGCTGCACCGGCAGGTTGGAGGTCGCCCCCCGCAGCAGACTGGCCATGGATTGGCCCTGGAAGAAGCCATCCGCTAACTGCACTGCATCGCCATTGACCCCGATATCGGTACGCAGCTGGTACTGCTCGTTTTGCTGCTTCTTGCGCAAAGAGAGCTCGTCACGGCCAACTTTGTCCTGATAGCCTTTGTTCCAGTCAATGGCCAGGGTGGTGCGCTCCACCTCTTCGGCGCTGAGCCCCATGGCGTACATGCCCGCCACGTAGGAGCCCATGCTGGTACCCACTATGATGTCGACCGGAATACGCTTTTGCTCCAGCACCTTGAGGATGCCGATATGGGCGGATCCCTTGGCGCCGCCGCCGCTGAGCACCAGAGCAATCTTGGGACGACCACCATCAGCGGCGTGAACCAGCAGAGGGCTGAGCGCCACCAACATCAAAAGCAGACGGGTCCATCCCGCACCAAAGCTGCGCATCATATTTTCCATATTATTCAGGGGGTCAGTCACCAAAGATGGCTTCTACTATAAGGAGCGTGGCGGTTAGCGCAACCGCCAATCAGCATCCTGCGCGGCCAGCATGCCGGAGGGGCGAGCAGCCACCTCTGTGAGCGCAAACGTAATCCACAAATAAAGGAGTGCCAGCCTCATGGGTGGGGCTGCGCTGCCGCTAATATGAGGGTCGTCAACCCTCCACCCTTTGAGCACGTTTATGCTGGCAACCCTCACTCTTAAACAGAAAATACTGGCTACGGTCACTCTGGCCGTGGTCGTCTCCTGCCTGCTGGTAGGCTACTTCAGTCAACGCTCGGCCCAGCAACTGATCGAAAACCGGATGTTCGAGCAGGAGCTGCCCAACCTGACCCAGCGGATCAGCAAGGAGATTGAACAGGATCTCCACGGCATCGCCCAGGCCGCCCGCCAACTGGCCACCGACCGCTTCATCCTCGACTGGGTGGATCGGGGCATGCCCAAAGAGCAGGAGCCCATCCTCATCAACCAGCTCAAGGATGTGGCCAACCAGTATGGTCTGGTGACTGCCTCTTTCGCCGATCGCCAAACCGCCGCCTACTACAACCAGGATGGTTTTCTGCGCAACCTGACCCCCGCACAGGATGGCTGGTTCTATGGCTACACCAAGAGCCAGAAGGAGATGACCCTCAGCATCTTTCGCGAGAGCAACGGCGAGGTGAAGCTGTTCGTCAACTTCCAGCAGCTCAACGGTCGCGGGCTGGCCGGCTTTGCCAAATCCCTCGACAGCATGGTGACCATGGTCGCCAACTTCCGGCTGGAAGAGAGTGGCATCGTCTTTATGGTCGATGGCAGCGGCAAGGTGAAGCTGCACCCCGAGGCCAACCGCATCGAACGTGACACCCTTGGCAGCATTGCCAGCGGTGATACCGGCAGCCTGCTGGCCAAACGCCCCTTTGCCGTCATCAACGCCGAGGTGAACGGCGAGCCCATGGTACTGGCCAGCAGCTATATCCCGCTGCTCGACTGGTATCTGGTGGCCCAGGTGCCACAAGCCGAGATCTATGCCGAGCTGGATCAGACCCGAAACGAGATCCTGATGATCTCGCTGGTGATTGCGCTGGCCATGGGGTTGATGGGAGTGCTGCTGGCAGGCTCGGTCAGTCGGCCGCTCAACGAGCTGGCCCGCCTGTTCAAGGAGCTGGGCAGCGGCGATGGGGATCTCACCCAGCGCCTCAAGGTGGAGGGGCGTGACGAGCTGAGTCAGGTCGCCACCGGCTTCAACAACTTCGTCGCCAAGATCCACGCCTCTATCGAGCAGGTGGCAGAGAACTCCCGCCAGCTCGCCGACACCGCCAACGAGGTGGCCAACAAGGCGCAGCTGACCCAGCACAACTGTACCGCCCAGCGCGACCGCACCGTGCAGGTGGCGACCGCCATCCACGAGATGGGGGCCACGGTGAGCGAGATCGCCGGTAATGCCTCGCTGGCAGCGGACGTTGCCAAACAGGCCAACGATCAGGCCGATGCGGGGGCGGTAGTGGTGGCGCAGGCGCGCCACGGTATCGTCGGGCTCTCCGGCGATATTGAACAGGTGGCTGGGGTCATCGAGTCGCTGGCAAGCCAGACCGACTCCATCGGCAGCATCCTCGAAACCATCCGCAGCATCTCGGAGCAGACCAACCTGCTGGCACTGAACGCTGCCATCGAGGCCGCTCGCGCCGGTGAACAGGGTCGCGGTTTCGCCGTGGTGGCGGATGAGGTACGCAATCTGGCCAACCGCTCCGCCGCCTCGACCGCCGAGATCCAGGGGATGATCAACCGCTTGCAGGAGCAGAGTGCCCGCGCCGTCAGTGCTATGGCACAAGGGCGCAACCAGAGTCTGGAAGTGGTGAATCAGGCCGATGCAGCCAACGCGGCCCTCGGCCAGATCACCGCCCACATCACCCAGATCAACGACATGAATATCCAGGTCGCCACCGCCACCGAGGAGCAGTCCAGCGTGGTCGGCGAGATCAACCGCAACGTAGAGGATATCAACCAGCTCACCATGGAGACCGCCGATATCGCCCACCAGCTGACCGAGTCCAGCCGCAGCCTGCAGCAGCTCTCCGGTCAGCTGGACAAGCTGGTTGGCAACTTCCGGCTCTGATCCTTCCCTTGACGTGAACCATCAACAACAGAGAGCGCCGTGGCGCTCTCTGTTGTTTCTCGTGGCTGCTCCGTCGGTATAACCGTCAGCGCTTGCCATCCCGCTTGCGCTGATACATCAGCTCATCGGCACGGGTGAGCAGCTCGGCCAGCGATACACAACCGCGTCCGTCATAGCTGACGATCCCGGTACTGCAGGCCAGCGCATAACCGCAACTACTTTGCCGATTGTGCTCGGCCAAGATAGCGTTGAAACGCTCATAAGCCAGTTGCGCCTGCGCCTCCACCACATTGGGCAGCAGGACGGCGAACTCATCGCCTCCCATGCGGGCAAACACGTCAGCACCACGAAAAGCCTGTTTGAGCAGAGTGGCGAAGACGATCAGGGCCCGATCCCCTTCCGCATGGCCCCAGCGATCATTGATCCCCTTGAAACCATTGAGATCCAGATAGAGCAACGCCAGTGGCATCTGCAAGCGACTGGCCAGCGAGAGACTCTTCTCTGCCAACATCACGAACCCGCGCCGATTGGAGATCCGGGTCAACTCATCGATGGTGGCCAGTTGTACCGCTTCGAGCTCCCGCACCACCATCGCCGCCAGATCCTTGAGCAGCCCCACATCTTCGTCACTCAATTCCCGCGGCACAGTGTCTATGATGCAGAGCGTCCCCAGCTTGCAACCGTTGGCGATCTGCAGTGGCTGTCCGGCATAGAAGCGGATGCAAGGCCCGCCCACCACCAGCGGATTGTCGGCAAAACGGGGATCAAGGGAGGCATCGGGTACGATGAAGGTCTCATTACCCATGATGGCATGGCCGCAGAATGAGATATCCCGCGCGGTCTCACTGACCTCCAATCCGATACAGGATTTGAACCACTGGCGATCTTCATCTACCAGGCTCACCAGCGCGATCGGGACATCAAACACCCGTCGGGCCATGCGGGTCAGTCGGTCAAACCGCTCCTCGGCTTCGGTATCAAGCAAAGAGAGCCGCCGCAGGGTGTCCAGTCGCAATGCCTCATCGGGTGGAATAGGAGCCTCTAGCATGGGTATCTCTCGTCCGTGATAAAACCTATCTTTAGCATATTTGGCGTTAGAAAAGTCGGCGGGCTTACGGAGAAAACAAAAAGCCGCTCGAATTGAGCGGCTTTTTCAGGCTAGCGGGGGAAGAAAATTACTTTTTCTTCTTGGCTTTGGCGTTCGGCAGGTCGGTGATGGAGCCTTCGAACACTTCGGCAGCCAGACCCACTGACTCGTGCAGAGTCGGGTGAGCGTGGATGGTCAGCGCGATATCTTCGGCGTCAGCACCCATCTCGATGGCCAGACCGATTTCACCCAGCAGTTCACCGCCGTTGGTACCGACGATGGCACCACCGATGACGCGGCCGCTCTCCTTGTCGAAGATCAGCTTGGTCATACCGTCGGAGCAATCAGACGCAATGGCGCGACCAGATGCAGCCCACGGGAAGGTGGCGACTTCGAAGTTCAGCCCTTGTTGCTTGGCTTCCTTCTCGGTCACACCGACCCACGCCATCTCTGGCTCGGTATAGGCGATGGACGGGATCACTTTCGGGTCGAAGTAGTGCTTCTTGCCGGCGATCACTTCGGCGGCAACGTGGCCTTCGTGAACACCCTTGTGAGCCAGCATCGGCTGACCAACGATGTCACCGATGGCGTGGATGTGCGCCACGTTGGTACGCAGCTGCTTGTCCACCTCGATGAAACCGCGCTCGGTCACGGTCACACCGGCCTTCTCGGCATCCATCAGCTTGCCATTCGGCACACGACCTACTGCCACCAGCACGTTGTCGTAACGTACCGGCTCGGCCGGGGCGTGCTTGCCTTCGTAAGAGACATACAGACCATCTTCACGGGCTTCAACTGCGGTGACCTTGGTCTCCAGCATGATGTTGAATTTCTTGGCCACGCGTTTGGTGTAGATCTTGACGATGTCTTTGTCGGCAGCCGGAACCAGCTGGTCAGCAAATTCCACTACGTCGATCTCGGAACCCAGCGAGGAGTAAACGGTACCCATCTCCAGACCGATGATGCCGCCACCGATAACCAGCAGTTTGCCAGGCACGGTTGTCAGCTCCAGCGCATCGGTAGAATCCCATACGCGGGGGTCATCGTGGGGGATGAACGGCAGCTTCACCGGACGGGAACCGGCGGCGATGATGGCGTTGTCGAAGGTGACGGTGGTCTTGCCATCTTCCCCGGTTACTTCGAGGGTGTTCGGGCCGGTAAATTTACCAAAGCCGTTAACAACCTGAACTTTACGCATCTTGGCCATGCCAGCCAGACCGCCGGTCAGCTGGTTGATGACTTTTTCTTTCCACAGACGGACTTTGTCGATGTCGGTTTGCGGGGCACCGAAGATGATGCCGTGTTCGGCCAGCGCCTTGGCCTCTTCAATCACTTTGGCAACGTGCAACAGCGCCTTGGAGGGAATACAACCCACGTTCAGGCAGACGCCACCCAGGGTGGAGTAACGCTCGACGATAACAGTATCCAGACCCAGGTCAGCCGCACGGAAAGCAGCGGAATAACCGGCAGGGCCAGCACCCAGTACTACGACCTGAGTTTTGATTTCTTTACTCATCATGACCTCTTTGTCGTTCTTATATCCCCGGACGGCGCAGTCTCAAGCCTACTTTTTACTTAAACAAGAGGGCGGCTGCGGCCGTGAAAAAACGGGGCAAGTTTACAATCCTGTTAATGAAATGAGAAGTAAAAAGGGCAGGCTCTGGGCCCGCCCTCTCACTTACAGGACCAGTCGACGAATGTCGGACAGCACGCCGTTCATGGTGGTGATGAAGCGAGCACCATCGGCACCATCGATCACGCGGTGGTCGTAGCTCAGAGCCAGCGGCAGCATCAGGCGCGGCGCGAACTCTTTACCGTTCCACTTCGGCTTCATCTCGGACTTGGAGACACCGAGGATAGCCACTTCCGGCGCGTTGACGATCGGGGTAAAGCTGGTACCGCCGATGCCACCCAGGCTGGAGATGGTGAAGCAACCGCCCTGCATGTCGGCAGCGGTCAGCTTGCCGGCACGGGCCTTCTTGGAGATCTCGGCCAGATCGCGCGACAGCTCCATGATGCCCTTCTTGTTAACATCGCGCACCACCGGAACCACCAGACCGTTGGGGGTATCCACCGCCACACCGATGTTGATGTACTTCTTCATGATAATCCGGCTGCCATCTTCAGACAGGGAGCTGCAAAAACGCGGGTGCGCTTCCAGCGCCTTGGCGGCGGCTTTCAGGATGAACACCAGCGGGGTGATCTTCACGTCCGACTTCTGCTTCTCGAGCATCAGGTTCTGCTCTTTGCGGAACGCTTCCAGCTCGGTGGTATCAGCTTCGTCGAACTGGGTGACATGAGGGATCATGGCCCAGTTGCGGTGCAAGGCAGGACCAGAGATCTTCTGGATCCGGGTCAGCTCGACCTCTTCCACTTCACCGAACTTGCTGAAATCAACCTTCGGCCACGGCAGAACGCTCATGCCGTTGCCAGTGCCGGTGCCAGCAGCCGGAGCGGATTCGGCGCGCTTGATGGCATCCTTCACATAGGCTTGCACGTCTTCTTTGACGATGCGGCCTTTGCGACCTGAACCTTTAACCTTGGCCAGATTGACACCGAACTCACGGGCCAGACGACGTACCGCCGGAGAGGCGTGCACGTAAGCATCGTTGGCAACGAAATCGGTAGCGGCAGCAGCCTGGGCAACCGGTGCCGGAGCCGCGGCAACGGGTGCAGCTGCGACCGGAGCGGCAGCTTGTGCCACCGGGGCGGCGGCAGGAGCTGCGCCAGCCACTTCGAAGACCATGATCAGGGAACCGGTGGAGACCTTGTCACCCGCCTTCACCTTGATCTCTTTAATAACACCGGCGAACGGTGCAGGCACTTCCATGGAGGCCTTGTCACCTTCAACCGCGATCAGGGACTGGTCAGCTTCAACCTTGTCACCCACGGCAACCATGATCTCGGTGACTTCCACTTCGTCGCCACCGATATCCGGTACGTTGACCTCTTTGGCAGCGGCGGCAACCGGGGCAGCAGCCACGGGAGCGGCGGCTTGAGCCGGAGCAGCAACGGCAGCAGGGGCAGCGCCAGCCACTTCAAAGACCATTACCAGGGAACCGGTAGAGACCTTGGCGCCAGTGGCAACCTTGATCTCGACCACGCGACCTGCGAACGGTGCCGGCACTTCCATGGAGGCCTTGTCACCTTCCACAGCAATGATGGACTGGTCAGCTTCAACCATGTCGCCCACGGCAATCATGATCTCGGTTACTTCGACTTCGTCATCACCGATGTCCGGTACGTGTACATCTTTGCGCACGGCGGCAGCAGGAGCGGCGGCCGGTGCAGCGGCAACCGGGGCGGCCACTGCAGCAGGAGCGGCAGCTGCGCCCTCTGCTTCGAAGATCATGATCTGGGAACCGGTGGCAACCTTGTCGCCCACCTTGATCAGGATCTCTTTGACGATACCGGCGGCAGGAGCCGGGACTTCCATGGAGGCTTTATCACCTTCCACAGCGATCAGGGACTGGTCGAGCTCGACCTTATCGCCCACCGCCACCATGATCTCGGTCACTTCCACTTCATCGGCGCCGATATCCGGCACCATAATCTGTTTGGACATTGTGCTTTATCCTCTTGCGTGCATCCGCGTGACTGGCTGACCGCCCTCACGCGTATCGCGCGTTAACCGTTTACTGTAAACCTAGATAGTGTCGCGCCGCAGTGCGGCGCGACACTTGATCCTCTTACGCGTACAGCGGGTTGACCTTGTCGGCATCGATGCCGTACTTGGTGATGGCATCAGCCACAACCTGCTTGTCGATCTCGCCGCGCTTGGCCAGTTCGGTCAGGGCAGCAACCACCACGTAGAATTCGTTCACTTCGAAGTGACGACGCAGGTTGGCGCGGCTGTCGGAACGGCCGTAACCGTCGGTACCCAGCACACGGTAGTGCTCGGTCGGTACGAAGGCGCGAACCTGATCGGCGAAGGACTTCATGTAGTCGGTCGCAGCGATGGTGGCTTCGGAACCCAGTACGGTAGCGATGTACGGTACGCGAGCCTCGGCGGTCGGGTGCAGCATGTTCCAGCGATCCACGTCCTGACCGTCACGGGCCAGTTCGTTGAAGGAGGTAACGCTGAACACGTCGGAACCCACGCCGTACTCGCTCGCCAGGATCTGGGCGGCGGTGCGCACATGACCCAGGATGGAACCACAACCCAGCAGTTGAACCTTGCCCTTGCTGCCAGCAACGGTTTCCAGCTTGTAGATACCCTTGCGAATACCCTCTTCCGCGCCTTGCGGCATGGCTGGCATCGCATAGTTCTCGTTCAGGGTGGTGATGTAGTAGAAGACGTTCTCCGGCTTCTCACCGTACATGCGGCGCAGGCCGTCTTGTACGATCACCGCCACTTCATAGGCGTAGGACGGATCGTAGGAGACGCAGTTCGGGATGGTGTTGGCCAGGATGTGGCTGTGACCATCTTCGTGCTGCAGACCTTCACCGTTGAGGGTGGTACGACCGGAGGTCGCGCCCAGCAGGAAGCCACGGGCTTGCTGGTCACCGGCTGCCCACGCCATATCGCCGACACGCTGGAAGCCGAACATGGAGTAGTAGATGTAGAACGGGATCATCGGGCAGTCGTTGGTGCTGTAAGAGGTCGCAGCAGCCAGCCAGGAGGACATGGCGCCCAGCTCGTTGATACCGTCTTGCAGAACCTGACCCTGCTTGTCTTCCTTGTAGTAGGAGACGATGTCACGGTCTTGCGGGGTGTACTGCTGACCGTGCGGGCTGTAGATACCGATCTGGCGGAACAGACCTTCCATACCAAAGGTACGGGCTTCGTCAGCGAGGATCGGTACGATACGCTTGCCGATGGACTTGTCTTTCAGCATCACGTTCAGGGAACGGACGAACGCCATGGTGGTGGAGATTTCGCGCGCCTGTTCACCCAGCAGCGGGCCGAAGGTTTCCAATGCCGGGATTTCCAGCTTGGTGGTGCTCTCCTGCAGACGGGTCGGCACATAGCCTTTCAGCGCGGTGCGACGGTCGTGCAGGTATTTGTGCTCGGCAGAACCGGCTTCGATCTTCAGGTAAGGCAGATCAGCCAGCTGCTCGTCGGCCACCGGCAGGTTGAAGCGGTCACGCAGGTGACGCACGGAGTCCAGCTCCATCTTCTTGACCTGGTGAGCGATGTTCTTGCCTTCAGCCGCTTCACCCATGCCGTAACCCTTGATGGTCTTGGCCAGAATAACGGTCGGCTTGCCCTTGGTCTGGGTCGCCTTGTTGAACGCGGCGAACAGTTTGCGAGGATCGTGACCACCGCGGTTCAGGGTAAAGATCTCCTCGTCGGTCATGTCTTTGACCAGCGCGGCAGTTTCCGGGTAACGGTTGAAGAAGTTCTCGCGGATGTAGCCACCGTCGCGGGACTTCATGGTCTGGTAGTCACCGTCCACGGTTTCGTTCATCAGCTGGATCAGCTTGCCGGAAGTATCTTTCTTCAGCAGCTCATCCCACTTGCGACCCCAGATCACCTTGGTGACATCCCAACCGGCGCCAGCAAACAGACCTTCCAACTCGTTGATCACCTTGCCGTTACCGACCACAGGACCATCCAGACGCTGCAGGTTGCAGTTGACCACGAATACCAGGTTGTCGAGCTTTTCACGCACGGCAACGGTCAGGGCACCCTTGGCTTCCGGCTCGTCCATCTCGCCGTCACCCAGGAAGGCGTAAACGGTCTGCTCGGAGCAATCCTTGAGACCACGGTCGGTCAGGTACTTCAGGAAACGCGCCTGATAGATGGCGGCGATAGGGCCCAGACCCATGGAAACGGTCGGGAACTGCCAGAAGTCCGGCATCAGTTTCGGGTGCGGATAGGAAGGGATACCCTTGCCATCCACTTCCTGACGGAAGTTGTCCAGCTGCTCTGCGGTCAGACGACCTTCGGCAAAGGCGCGGGCATAGATGCCCGGGGAGATGTGACCCTGGAAGTAGACCAGGTCACCACCATCCTTCTCGCTGCGAGCGCGGAAGAAGTGGTTGAAGCAGACATCATAGATAGTCGCAGAAGAGGCGAAGGAAGACATGTGACCACCGAGGTCCAGATCTTTCTTGGAAGCGCGCAGCACGATCATCATGGCGTTCCAGCGGATGATGGCGCGAATGCGGCGTTCCATCTCCAGGTCGCCCGGGTAGTCCGGCTCATCGCTGGACGGGATGGTGTTGATGTAATCGCGATTTGCCTTGGCAGCCACGTCCACACCGCTTGCGCGGGCTTTCTCAGCAAGCTGTTCAAGAATGAACTGAGCGCGTTGCGGACCCTCTTCACGCAGCAAGGATTCCAGAGAGGCAAGCCACTCCAGCGTTTCTATCGGGTCCACATCGTTCTTCAGGATATCAGACATGGCTGGTTCCTATTTTGTTGTGATTGCACGGCATTGCGCGGCGAAGGGCGCAAACATTCGACAATAAAGCCTTGTGGGATTAGTTTTCCTGCTGACGGATCCGACGCATGGATCGCTGGATCCGGGTCTCTTCCCTCTGCATATCCAACAAGGTGTCCTCGATAAAGGCCAGATGCTCATGACAAGCAGTTCTGGCCCGCTCCGGAGCCCCCGAAAGAATAGCCTCGATCAGATTCGCACGATGGCGACGGATCTTGGCTACCACTCCCGGGCGGCGATTCAAAATTTCGTTATTTTGCAGAATGTTCTGCTCAAGCATCGGGCCCATCGCCCGCAACAGGTGCAGCAGCACCACGTTGTGGGACGCCTCGGCCACCGCCAGATAAAACTGGGTGACAGCGGCGGATTCAGCCACTAGCGAACCCAGTTGGCCCGCCTCTTCGATGGTGATTTGCACCTGACGAATGCGCTCGAAATCAGACTCGGTCCCGCGCAACGCCGCATAGTAGGCACAGATGCCTTCCAGCGCGTGACGAAACTCCAGCAGGTCATACTGGGCTTCCGGGTGGGTACTGAGCAGTTCAAACAGCGGATCCGCGATCCCCTTGTTCAAGGCATTCTGCACATAAGTGCCGCCGCCCTGACGGCGATAAAGCAACCCGCGCGCTTCCAGCCGCTGAATGGCTTCGCGCAGGGAGGGGCGCGATACCTGAAACTGGATGGCGAGTTCCCGCTCGGGCAGCAATTTCTGCCCGGACTGCAGACTGCCTTCCAGAATCATCTGTTCCAGCTCGGCGACAATGGCGTCGGCCAACTTGGGTTGCGTAATCTTGCGATAGGGCATGAGGCTACTTTGTTAAATTGGTATTACCAATTTCATGGATGGGGCGAAAATTAGCAGAGGCCTTTTGAAAAGTCCACTCAAAAGATGATCTGAATCAAGAACCAACCCCACCACTTAAGGGGTAAAACGGGGTAAACATGATTTAGCTCATAGAAATTGGTCTGACCAATAAATTTGATGGCGCTCACAGATAACATTTGAGCAACTGGCGGGGGCAATGGCCTGCCAGTTCGGCAAGCCATTGATTTTAAAATCTAAACTAAATTTTATTATTTACTTTCAAGATTGAGTAACTGGCGCAGATGATCCCACTGAAAACTGGCACCGGGATCCGTCTTGCGCCCCGGCGCTATGTCGCAATGACCGACAATTTTTTCGCAGGTAATCGCCGGATAACGGCCTGAGATGGCTCGAGCGAGGCTTGCCAGCGCCCGATACTGGGCCTCGGTATAGGGGGTCTCGTCGGTTCCTTCCAGCTCTATGCCGATGGAGAAGTCGTTACACGCCTCCCGCCCCTGCCAGCTCGATACCCCCGCATGCCAGGCGCGCGCGCCAAATGGCACATATTGCACCAGCTCACCATCACGGCGGATCAGGCAGTGGGCCGAGACCCGCAACTGATGGATACCGGCAAAATAGGGGTGAGCGTCAGGGTCGAGCTGCCCCATAAAGAGATCGTCGATAAAGGGGCCGCCAAACTCCCCCGGCGGCAGGCTGATGCCATGCACTACCAGCAGGGAGATATCATCCGGCACGGCCCGTTCGTTGTGATGGGGAGAGGGCACCCGGCGCGCCTGCTGGCACCAACCAGCGGCATCGATAGAAAAGTGAGGTTGCGAAGCGAGTTGAGTCATTGGCTACTCGATATGGCTGATTAATGGCGAAAAGATGAAGATTTGTAATGGGCAAGCCTGCAGCAACTCGCTGAATCAACGGGAAATTGTATGTTAGGCTGAGTCATCTTTTGCTCGATATGGATGGGCTATGCAGCAAACGGCGCGCTGGTTGTGGTTACTGGCCTGGCTCTCTTTGATGGGCCTACTGACCCTCTACTTCCACTCCCGCTCGCAACCGAGCGTCACCGCCAGCGGCGAGCTGCTGCTGCGGGCCGACCAGAGCGGCCACTATCGTCTGGAGGGTGCCATCAACGGCCAGCCGGTGCAACTGCTGCTCGATACCGGCGCCACCCGCGTCACCATACCGCAGCAGGTTGCCGAGCGGCTCGGCCTGACCGCCCGGGGCGGCAGCCTGGTCAATACCGCCGCGGGGCAGATCCGCGTTGGCAACGGCACCATCGAAACGCTGGCGATGGGGCCATTGACCTTGTACGATCTGGCCATCTTTATCAATCCGGCGGCAGACGGTGACGAAGTGCTGGTTGGCATGAACGCCCTCGGTCGGCTGGAGCTGGTTCAAAAGGAGCGGCAGTTGCTGCTCAGACCCTTGCAGGAATAAGGCATGTTTCAACAGGATGTCAGCCGCGCCGTGCGCGCCGCACTACTCGAAGATCTGGGCGATGCCCTCACCACACTGGATCAACCGGACGCCAGCGCCGATATCACCGCCCAGCTGATCCCGGCGGATCGGATGGCCAGCGCCCGGATCATCACCCGCGAAGCCGGGGTGTTCTGCGGCCAACCCTGGGTGGACGAGGTCTTTTTGCAACTCAATGCCCAGTTCGGTGGCGACGTGCAGGTCGAGTGGCAAGTGCAAGATGGCGAGCTGCTCACCCCCAACCAAGAGTTGTTCCGCCTGCACGGCCCTGCCCGCCTGCTGCTGACCGGCGAACGTACCGCGCTGAACTTCGTCCAGACTCTCTCCGGTGTCGCCACCCTTACCGCCCGCTATGCGGCAGAGCTGGCGGGCACCGACTGCCGCCTGCTCGACACCCGCAAGACCCTGCCGGGGCTGCGCACCGCCCAGAAGTATGCGGTCACCTGCGGCGGCGGCAAGAATCACCGCATCGGGCTCTATGACGCCTACCTCATCAAAGAGAACCATATCCTCGCCTGCGGCGGCATTGCCGAGGCGATTGGCGAAGCGCGCCGCCTCAATCCGGGCAAACCGGTGGAGGTGGAAGTTGAATCGCTGGCCGAGCTGGAACAGGCGCTAGAGGCAAACGCCGATATCGTGATGCTCGACAACTTCGATGTAGCCATGATGGGCGAGGCGGTCGCCATCAATCAGGGACGGGCCAAGCTGGAAGTCTCCGGCAATGTCACCCTCGACACCTTGGCTGAATTTGCCGCCACCGGGGTCGATTTTATCTCGGTAGGGGCACTGACCAAGCATGTGCGGGCGCTCGATCTCTCCATGCGCTTTATCCAGCAGTAAGGCAAACCACCGGGACTGAGCAAATACTCGACCTAACCGGATAAACAACTTGCAAAAGGCGCCATAGGCGCCTTTTCTTTATGCAGGATCCCGCAGCAAAGGAGTGTGATGATGGGTCTTCCCAAACCGCTAAAAAAGAGTCGATAGAAGCCGCTTATTTTATGATTTATATCATGTTTTTGGTAAATGATAGAAAAGTGGTTAACAAAGAGCGCGATCTCTGTTGCCACCCCTGATAGCTCGGATAAGATACTGACGTGCGGACGATTTTCTACCGGCACTTCCCAGGAACCAAGGATAAAAGGATATTTTCCATGAACAGCGAAATGAAGAAACAATCGGGTTTTACCCTTATTGAACTGATGATCGTGGTCGCCATCGTGGCCATTTTGGCGGCGGTAGCGCTGCCAGCGTACCAAACGTATACAGCGAAGGCTCGCTTTAGTGAAGTAATTGCGGCAACTGGTCCAGTAAAAACAGCCGTAGAACTATGTGTTCAATCAGGTACCGCAATAACTGCATGCGCTGCCAGTTCGAATGGAATTCCAGCAAACTTCACTGGTGCTACAGATAGAGGTGTCGTCGCAGCAATGAATCTTGCGACAGGCACATCAGCTGCGGGCCCCATCATCACTGCAACAGCTACTTCGGCTGTTGGGGGATTGACCTATATTCTTAGGAGCACACTGAATACCAATGGTCAGCTGATTTGGGCACACGATAAAACTGACGCAACTCAAGGCGGTACATGCGTCACGAGTGGAGCTTGCTAGGTTCATTATGACCTCTAGCCCTAATAGCGGCCTGGCGTTAAGCTTGGCCGCCTCTTCACTGATAAGTGAAGAGGACTCCCAGCGCTATCTGAGCCAGGCCAAGGCCCAGCGCAAGCACTTTGTCACCTTTCTGATCGAGAACGACATCCTCGACAGCAAGGCGCTCGCTGATTTTTGCGAGCTGGAGTATGGGGTACCTCTGTTGGATCTTGCCGCTTTCGATTTGGCCGAGATCCCGCAGAAGTACCTCAATCAAAAGCTGATTGAGAAACATCATGTGCTGCCCATCTATACCCAGGGCCACACCCTCTATATCGCCATGTCGGACCCGACTAATGTCTCGGCGTTGGAGGACTTTGGCTTCAGCTTCGGCCTGCATACCGAGGCGCTGCTGGTGGAGGAGAACAAACTCACCATCGCCATCGGCAAGTTGCTGGAGAGCGAAAACGATGCCCTCGGCATGGAAGAGATCGACGAGTCCGAGATCTCCGAACTCGAGGTCTCTGACGAAAACAGCCGGCTCGATGAGAGCGTTAATACCGCCGATGACGATGCCCCCATCGTCAAGTACATCAACAAGATCCTGATGGATGCCATCAAACGCGGCGCCTCCGACCTGCATTTTGAACCCTACGAGTTCAAGTATCGGGTGCGCTTTCGCATCGATGGCATTCTCCATGAAATCGCCACTCCGCCGGTCAACCTCTCCAATCGCTTCTCCGCCCGCCTCAAGGTAATGGCGCGGCTCGATATCGCCGAGCGGCGCTTGCCGCAAGATGGCCGCATCAAGTTGAAGCTATCGCGCAACAAGTCGATGGACATGCGGGTCAACACTCTGCCCACCATGTGGGGGGAGAAGATCGTTATCCGACTGCTCGACTCGTCGGCGGCCCGCCTCAATATCGAGCAGCTCGGCTTTGACGACCGGCAGAAGGCACAATACCTGCGGGCGCTGGCCAAGCCGCAAGGGATGATCCTGGTGACCGGCCCCACCGGCTCGGGCAAAACAGTCTCGCTCTATACCGGCCTCAATATTCTCAATACCACAGAGGTGAACATCTCCACTGCCGAAGATCCGGTGGAGATCAACCTGCCCGGGGTCAATCAGGTGCAGGTCAACCCCAAGGCGGGGCTCACCTTTGCCAGCGCCCTGCGCTCTTTCTTGCGGCAAGACCCGGACGTGGTGATGGTGGGGGAGATCCGCGATCTCGAAACCGCCGAAATCGCCATCAAGGCGGCGCAAACCGGCCACCTGGTGCTCTCCACCCTGCACACCAACTCCGCCGCCGAGACCCTGACCCGGATGATGAACATGGGAGTGCCCGCCTTTAACATCGCCTCCTCGGTGACCCTGATCATGGCCCAGCGGCTGGCCCGTAAACTGTGCGATCACTGCAAGGCGCCTGAAGTGGTGCCGGAAGCCGAACTGCTGGAGCTGGGTTTTACCTCACAGCAACTGTCGGCTGGCTTGCGGCTGTTCAAACCGGTCGGTTGCAAAGAGTGCTCGGCGGGCTACAAGGGGCGAGTCGGTATCTACGAAATCATGCTGATGTCTGAAAACATCGCCAAATTGATCATGCAAGGGGCCAACTCGCTGCAAATTGCCGCCATTGCCCAGAAAGAGGGGATGCGCACCCTGCGGATCTCCGGGCTGGAGAAGGCCCGGCTCGGCGTCACCAGCCTGGCTGAAATCAACCGGGTGACCACCAACTAGTTAGCGTGGCGAAGCGTTTCATCAGTTTGGTTGGCAAAGGGTATCGGTCGTTCACGAATACGGAACGGATGATAACCACGGCAACAGAGTAATCAGACATTCAAGTTACTGGGCTGGCGCCAAGAAGGTACCACCCACCCTATCAATACCCCTCAGGCATCAAGCCTGCCGGGCACCTTGACCCAGTTGGTGATGCGCAGAGCCCGGCTCTGACAACCAACCCCATTGCAGGATGCAGTCATGGCTACGCTAGCAAAAAAGAGTAATGCGCCAAAAAAAGTCTTCGCCTTCCGCTGGCACGGGGTCAATCGCAAAGGACAAAAAGTGTCCGGCGAACTGCAGGCTGACAGCATCAGTACCGTCAAGGCCGAGCTGCGCAAGCAAGGGGTCAACGTCACCAAGGTCGCCAAAAAATCCCAGGGGCTCTTCTCCAAGGGGGGCGCCAAGATCAAGCCGATGGATATCGCCATCGTGTCACGCCAGATCACCACCATGCTCTCTGCCGGGGTGCCGCTGGTGCAGAGCCTGCAGATCATCGCCCGCAGCCATGAAAAAGCGGCAATGCGCGAGCTGATGGGGCAAATTGCCTCCGATGTCGAGACCGGCACCCCGATGTCGGAGGCGCTGCGCCGCCATCCCCGCCACTTTGACGAACTTTATTGCGATCTGGTGGAGGCCGGTGAGCAATCCGGCGCACTGGAGACCATCTACGACCGTATCGCGACCTACCGGGAAAAATCGGAAGCGCTCAAGTCGAAGATCAAGAAGGCGATGTTTTACCCCGCCATGGTCATGCTGGTGGCCATTGTGGTGACCTCGATCCTGCTGTTGTTCGTGATCCCCCAGTTCGAGGATATTTTCAAAAGCTTTGGTGCCGAGTTACCGGCCTTCACCCAGTTTGTCATCGGCATCTCCCGCTTTATGCAGAACTGGTGGTACCTGATTTTTGGCGGTGTGGGGCTAGGGATCTTCCTCTATGTGCGTGCCTGGCGCGCCTCGCAAACGGTCAAAGACAACACCGACAAGTTTGTACTGACTATTCCGGTGGTCGGAATGATCCTCCACAAAGCGGCGATGGCGCGCTTTGCCCGTACCCTGTCGACCACCTTCTCAGCGGGTATCCCGCTGGTAGATGCGCTGATCTCGGCAGCTGGCGCCTCCGGTAACTATGTCTATCGCACCGCCGTGCTGGCCATTCGCAACGAGGTGGTGGCAGGGATGCAGATTAACGTGGCGATGCGCACGGTCGATCTCTTCCCGGACATGGTGATCCAGATGGTGATGATCGGTGAGGAGTCAGGCGCCATCGATGATATGCTCTCCAAGGTCGCCACCATCTTCGAACAGGAAGTGGATGATCTGGTCGATGGCCTCACCAGCCTGCTCGAACCCCTGATCATGGTGGTGCTCGGGGTATTAGTTGGTGGCATGGTGGTCGCCATGTACCTGCCCATCTTCAAGCTCGGTGATGTCATTGGCTAAGGATGCGCGATAGACCCGCGTGCCCGAGCCCTGCCACTGCAACGCTCGATTGCTCTGCGCTAACCAGACCGGTTCACACTGGCGATCCAGCCGGTCTGGTTTAACAGACCTTTTTTCACCCATTGTTAGTAACGGTTATTCTTATGCCTCTATTTATCGAGCTGGCTCACAGCTTGCCCTGGCTCTACCTCTCGCTGGTTTTTCTCTTCTCCCTGATGATCGGCAGCTTTCTCAACGTGGTGATCCACCGTTTGCCGATCATGCTGGAGCGGGAGTGGCAGGCGGAATATCGCGGCTACTTCGCTCCCGATGAGGAGGCCGCTTCAGCAGAGCGTTACAACCTGATGGTGCCACGCTCCGCCTGCCCTCACTGTGGTCACGCTATTACGGCGCTGGAGAATATCCCGCTGCTGAGCTGGCTCTGGCTCAAGGGGCGCTGCCGTGACTGCCAAGCCCCGATCTCGGCTCGCTATCCGTTGGTGGAGCTGTTGACCGCCTTGCTCTCGGTTACCGTTGCCATGGTGATTACCCCGGGTTGGGGCACGCTGGCCGCCCTGCTGCTGACCTGGATGCTGGTGGCCCTCACCTTTATCGATCTCGACAAGATGCTGCTGCCCGACCAGCTCACCCTGCCGCTGCTGTGGGGTGGCCTGCTTTTCAACCTGCTGGGTGGTTTTGTGCCACTGGGGGATGCGGTGATCGGCGCCATGGCCGGGTATCTGGTGCTCTGGAGCCTCTACTGGGCCTTCAAGCTGCTCACCGGCAAGGAGGGGATGGGTTATGGCGACTTCAAGTTACTGGCGGCACTGGGTGCCTGGCTGGGCTGGCAAGCATTGCCCATCGTGTTGCTGCTCTCATCCTTGGTCGGCGCCATTATCGGCATCGGCCTGATCGCCTTGCACAAGCACCATCAGGGCAAACCGATCCCCTTCGGCCCCTATCTCGCCATCGCGGGCTGGATCGCCCTGCTGTGGGGCGATACCATCACCCACTGGTATCTTCAGATGGTGCTCTAACCCATGTATGTAGTCGCAATTACCGGTGGCATTGGCAGCGGCAAGACCACCATCGCCAACCAGTTTGCCGAACTGGGCATCGAGGTAGTGGATGCCGATGTGATCGCCCGCGAGGTAGTGGCACCGGGTAGCCCGGCGCTGGCGGCCATCGCAGCGCATTTTGGCGCGGACCTCATCGATCCGGCCGGTCAGCTTGATCGTCGCCGCCTGCGCGAACAGATCTTTGCCGATCCACAGGCCAAGGGGTGGCTCAATGCCCTGCTCCACCCGCTCATTCGCAATGAAATGCTGCGCCAGTGCGCCGCTGCCCGCCCACCTTACTGCCTGCTGGTGGTGCCACTGCTGGTAGAGAACCAACTCACCACACTGGCCAACCGGGTGCTGGTAATCGATGTGGACGAAGCGACCCAGATTGAGCGCACCTGCCGCCGGGATGGGGTGTCAGCCGAACAGGCCCGTTTGATTATCGCGGCCCAAGCGAGCCGGTCAGAGCGTCTCGCTGCGGCAGATGATGTCATCGAAAACCACAATGGCGGCGAAATGGCGATTAAAACGCGGATTTTGGCGCTGCACGAAACATATCTGGCATTTGCCTCTCAACAAGCCCATCAACTGTGAGTACACTAGGCCGGTTTATGGCTGGCCAGGATTAGGCATGATTTACGATTTTCCTCTCAATGAAAAAAGCCGGACCTATCTTCGTCTGGAGTCTCTGTTTTCCCAGATCCGCGACAATCTGGAGAGCGACCAGCCTTGGGCACATATCGCCTTCTTCAAAGGGTTGTTTGACCTGCAAGAGTTGCTGGAACGGGGTGACCTGCGCGCCGATCTTATCAAGGATCTGGAGCGCCTCAGTCAGCGCCTGAGCCACTGGGCCAGCTTGCCTGACGTCGATCTGGAGCAGATCAAGCAGATGCAGCAAGAGAGCAGCCAGCTCTCCCGCAGTCTGCTCAAGTCCCCTCGCCCCGGCGCACGACTGAAAGAAGATCGCCAGCTTGCGGCGATCCGCCAGCGTTTCTCTATTCCCGGCGGCCTGTGTGCCTTCGATGTGCCGCAACTGCACCACTGGCTCGGTACCCCGGCCATTGCCCGTCACCAGCAGATGCAAGGCTGGCTTGCCGACATCAACTTGTTGATGAATTCCATTACCCTGCTACTGGGGCTATGGCGCGACTCGGGTGCTTTCAGCGAACAGGTTGCCAGCAACGGCTTCTTCCAGGATACCGCCGAGAGCGCCGAGCTGATCCGCATCAAGCTGCCAGCCAATCTCTCTTGCTACCCGACCCTGAGCGGCCATAAAAATCGCTTTGCCTTGCGGTTTTTGTCCACCTCTGAACAGCTGGTTGGTGATGTGCCGTTCCAGCTCGCTTGCTGTTAAGGAGACATCCCGATGGTCACCAAGGTTAAGTGCCCGACTTGCCAAACTGAACTGGAATGGGGTCCGCAGAGCCCGTTTCGCCCCTTCTGCAGCAAGCGCTGCCAGCTGATCGATCTGGGCGAATGGGCCGATGAAGAGAAGCGGATCCCCGGGGCGATCAACCCGGATCTGCTGCCAGAGCCGGAAGAGGGCGATCAGTGGCTATAAGCCAACGGTCACTCACCTCTGCAACATGAAAAAAGGGCCGAATGGCCCTTTTTCTTTTCTTGTTACCAGCTCACGCCAGGGTGCCCTGTAGCCGCGCCACAATCGGGCCATTGGCATCAGGGAACTGATAGTGATGCAGCTCTGTTACCGGCACCCACAAGCACTCCTGCCCCTCCTTGCCGAACGGCTCACCACTGAAGCGGGTCACCTTCCAGATATCCAGCAACACCTGCTTCTCGGGATAGTCGTGCTGCAACTCCATGAAGGGTGCACAATCCTGCACCCGGATACCGATCTCTTCCCACAGCTCCCGATCCAGCGCGCCGAGCAGATCTTCGCCTGACTCCACCTTGCCACCGGGAAATTCCCAGCGATCCCCCTGATGACGATCGGAGGATCGTTTGGCAATAAAGATCTCACCCTGCTCATTCTCGATGACGCCAACCGCCACCCAGATCCGCTTTTTCTGTTCCATCTTGTTACCTTTGCACTATCTGCTTAATCGAGCTGCTCGATACCGCCAATCCCTGATTAGCGCTCATATCCGCTCTAGCTTGATATCGACAACCCTGGCGGTCTTCGCTCGTTTGATAAAAACAAGGCGGGCACCGGGCCCGCCTTGTTATGGCATTGCGATCGATCAGGTCAACTGACCATGGCAATGCTTGTACTTTTTGCCGGAGCCACAAGGGCAAGGATCGTTGCGGCCAACCTTCTGCTCGTCGCGCACGAAGGTGGTGTGACCCTCTTCGCCTGCGGCCTCTTCATCGGCCAGCTGGCTCTCTGCGGCGGCGTGGGTGTAGGTACGGGGAGCGGCTTCTGCCTGCTGGCGCTGCTGCTCTTCCATCACTTCTACATCACGCTCTTGCACCTGAACCCGGCTCAGGATGCTGACTACATCGCGCTTGAGGGTTTCCAGCATCTGGGTAAACAGATCGAAGGATTCACGCTTGTACTCCTGCTTGGGGTTCTTCTGGGCATAACCACGCAGATGAATACCCTGACGCAGGTGATCCATGGCCGCCAGATGCTCCTTCCACAGGCCATCCAGGGTTTGCAACATCACCGCCTTCTCGAAGTTACGCAGCACTTCGACCCCGACCAGCTCCTGCTTGTGGCTATAGAGCTTGTTGGCTTCGTCCAGAATGCGCTCACGCAGCTTCTCTTCATAAAGCTTGTCATCTTCTGCCAGCCACTGTTGCAGCGGCAGATCCAGCCCGAAGTCAGCCTTCAAGCGTGCTTCCAGACCGGCGACATCCCACATCTCTTCCAGTGACTGGGGCGGAATGTACTCGTCGATCACAGCGCCATAGACATCGTCACGGATGACGTGAATGGTCTCGGAGATGTCGTTGGTATCCAGCAGCTCGTTGCGCTGCTCGTAAACCACCTTGCGCTGGTCATTGGCGACGTCATCAAATTCAAGCAAGCTCTTGCGGATGTCGAAGTTACGACCTTCCACCTTGCGCTGGGCGTTTTCGATCGCCTTGGTGACCCAAGGGTGCTCGATGGCTTCGCCCTCTTCCATGCCCAGCTTCTTCATCATGCCGGTCACGCGATCGGAGGCGAAGATCCGCATCAGGGTATCTTCCATGGAGAGGTAGAAACGGGAGGAACCCGGGTCACCCTGACGACCGGAACGGCCGCGCAGCTGGTTGTCGATACGACGGGATTCGTGACGCTCGGTACCGATAATGTGCAGACCACCGGCAGCCAGCACGGCATCGTGGCGCACCTGCCAGGCCGCTTTCAACTCGGCGACTTGCTCGCTGGACGGGCTCTCCAGCGTGGCAATCTCTGCCTGCCAGTTACCGCCCAGCACAATGTCAGTACCACGACCAGCCATGTTGGTCGCGATGGTGACCGCGCCAAGCTGGCCCGCCTGAGCGACAATTTCCGCTTCCATGGCGTGGAACTTGGCGTTCAACACCTTGTGCGGGATCTGCTCTTTGTTCAGGATGCCGGAGAGCAACTCGGAGTTTTCAATGGAGACGGTACCAACCAGTACAGGTTGGCCCTTGGCCACACACTGGCGGATATCTTCAACGATGGCGGCATACTTCTCATTGGCGGTCAGATAGACCAGATCGCCCATGTCCTTGCGCACCATCGGCTGGTTAGTCGGGATAACCACGGTATCCAGACCATAAATCTGCTGGAATTCAAAGGCTTCGGTATCTGCAGTACCTGTCATCCCCGCCAGCTTGTTGTAGAGACGGAAGTAGTTCTGGAAGGTGATCGAGGCCAGAGTCTGGTTCTCGTTCTGGATCTTGGCCCCTTCTTTCGCTTCAACCGCCTGATGCAGACCATCGGACCAGCGACGACCCGGCATGGTACGACCGGTGTGCTCATCGACAATGACGATCTCGTCCTTCTGGACGATGTAATCCACGTTGCGCTCAAACAGGGTGTGAGCACGCAGACCGGCGTTGACGTGGTGCAGCAGGCTGATATTGGTGGCAGAGAACAGGGAGTCATGCTCATCGAGCAGCCCCTCTTTCTTGAGCAGCTCTTCCACGAAAATCTGACCGTTTTCGGTCAGCAGGGCCTGACGGTTCTTTTCGTCAACCGTGTAGTGCCCCTCACCGGTGTACTCCTCGGTGTCTTCTTTGTCCTGCTTGACCAACAGCGGGATCAGCTTGTTGATCTGGGTATACATGGCAGAGCTGTCTTCAGCCGGGCCAGAGATAATCAGCGGGGTGCGGGCTTCATCGATCAGCACCGAGTCAACTTCATCCACCAGCGCATAGTTGAGCGGACGCTGGACGCGCTGCTCCGGCGAGAACGCCATGTTGTCGCGCAGGTAGTCAAAACCGAATTCGTTGTTGGTACCGTAGGTAATATCGGCAGCATAAGCGTCACGCTTTTGCGACGCATCCATACCTGGCACGTTGCAATCCACGGTCATGCCGAGGAAGGTGAACAGCGGACGGTTGGCTTCGGCATCGCGCTTGGCCAGATAGTCGTTCACTGTCACCACGTGGACGCCACGACCGCTCAGGGCATTGAGGTACGCTGGCAGGGTTGCGGTCAGGGTTTTACCTTCACCGGTCTTCATTTCAGCGATGCGGTTGGAATCCAGCACCATGCCGCCGATCAGCTGCACGTCGAAGTGACGCATGCCGAACACCCGCTTGGAGGCTTCACGCACGGTCGCGAATGCTTCCGGCAACAGCTGCTCCAGGGTCTCACCCTGCTCCAGACGCTGACGGTACTCGGCCGTCTTGGCCTGCAGCTCAGAGTCAGACAGAGCTTCGAACTGAGGCTCCATTGCATTGATTTGTTTTACAATTTTGCGCAAAGCCTTGAGCGTTCTATCGTTCCGGCTGCCAATAATCTTGGTAAGCAGTGTGCTAATCATGGGTACCAACTATTTCTGGTTATAAAAGCGTTCCGTCATGGGAACCTGGAGAAAAAACCTAACCCCGTCCGGCACTCAGAAAGCGTGCGGGGTTGACCTGACGACCGTCTTTCAACACTTCGTAATGCAAATGGACGCCGGTCGCGCGACCGGTGCGCCCCATCAAGGCAATCTTCTGGCCCTGATCAACCAGGGTGCCCACTTCGACCAGCAGCTTGGAGTTGTGAGCGTAACGGGTGACCAGACCATTGCCGTGATTAATCTCCACCATATTGCCAAATTCCGGATGACGTCCCGCCCAACTGATAATACCGGGACCGGTGGCCAGAATGGGAGTGCCTGGTTTACCACGGAAATCGACACCTTTATGCATTTTGGCTCGCCCATTGAACGGATCAACCCGTCCACCAAACCCGGACGAGACCCAAACTCGTTCCTGTTTGACTGGCGTGCCAGAAATAAAGCCAGCATCGGTGATATGGTGATTCATGATGAAAGATTCAAGTACCGACAGCTGCTCTTCGCGGCTACTGAGTTGCTGGCTAAGGTGTTTCATCGAGGCTTGCAGCTCGTTGAGGTTCACTTCCAGCTCTTCATCATAAGAAGGGCCGCCCATGGGAGGCAGCTCTTTGAAATTGAACTCGTCAGGATCGAGATCTGCCTGTTCGGTCAGTCGCTCACCGAGGGCATTCAAACGCCCCAACTGACCCTGCATGGTGCCCACCTGAGCCGCCAGCATTGCTAACTGCTCACGAGCCTCGTCACCACTCTGGTCGACAGACTGCTGCTCGGCAACGGCCAGCGCCACTTCCAGCGCTTCCATTTTCTGGTGCCAGCTCTGCCAGAGCCAACCACCACCAAGAATGGCCAAAGAGAAGAGGATACCGCCGACCCAAGCCAGACGTTGTTTGGGTAAGTGCAACCTGCGTCGCTGCTTGCCGTGGAGGATCAGGGTAATGCTCATAGAAATCTGTCTGCTCGGTCAGGTGCGGCCAACAGCCTGCACAGGAAATAAAACCGGGAGATAATCGGTATTAAAGGATGGAGTCAATAAATGACGGAACGTCGGTGCGGAGAGAGGACCGACGTTCCGTTGCACAGCTATCAGGCCAGAACCAGACCGTTGTCGTAGTAAGCGATAGGCGCTTTGTCGCCCTCACCCTCGAAGGTCACCAGTTCCCAAGCCTCCTGCTCGGCCAGCAAGGCACGCAGCAGCTTGTTGTTCAGGGCATGTCCGGTTTTGTAAGCACGGAACTCACCGATGATGCTGCGGTTACACATATAGAGGTCACCGATCGCATCGAGCATCTTGTGCTTGACGAATTCGTCCTCATAACGCAAACCGTCTTCGTTCAGCACCCGATAATCGTCCAGTACCACGGCGTTTTCCAGGCTTCCGCCCAGCGCCAGGTTCTGGGAACGCAGGTACTCGATATCGCGCATGAACCCGAAAGTGCGGGCACGGCTGATCTCTTTCACGAAGGAGGCACCGGAGAAGTCCAGTACGCAGCGCTGATTGCGCCCTTCAAACACCGGATGCTGGAAATCGATCTCGAGATCCATCTTGAAGCCGTTGCGATAGGGGTGGAATTCCGCCCACTTGTCGCCGTCTTCAACCCGGATGCTCTTCTTGATCCGCACAAACTGCTTGGCAGCATTTTGCTCACGGATCCCGACTTCCTGCAGCAGGTAGATAAAGGGATGCGCACTGCCGTCCATCACCGGGATCTCGGGCGCGTCAACCTCGACATAGAGGTTGTCGATCCCCATCCCGGCCAGCGCGGCAGAGAGGTGCTCAATGGTTGAGACACGGACGCCGGCTTCGTTGACCAGTGCGGTACAGAGCACGGTATCGCGCACCTGATCGGCATTGGCTGGCAGCTCTACCACAGGATTCAAGTCGGTACGCAAGTAAACGATTCCTGTGTTCACAGGTGCCGGACGGAACGTCATTGTGACTTTCCGGCCCGAATGCAAGCCGACGCCAGTCGCCTGTACACTCGTTTTCAAGGTTCTTTGTCTAATCATGGGTGTACCCTACACAGCTTAAATTCCGGACCAGATGGTCGTTGGCTGGCCATCTTAGCACAATCCTTGAACAACAAACAAACGAGAGCCATAAGAGGCTTAGTCAGCTTGCTTGCGCAGGAATGCCGGAATATCCAGGTAATCCGGTTCGCGACGAGCTTGCGGCTCGGCGTTGACCACCTTGGCCGGGGCTTCGTCCATCACACGGCCTTGCATCATGTCGCTCACCAGCGGCTGACGTACCGGGCGCTCTTGCACCTGGCTGCTCTTGACCAGGGTGATGTCCGGCTTGCGCTCGGCACCGATACCGGTCGCAACCACGGTGACACGCAGTTCGTCGTGCATTTCCGGGTCGATTACGGTACCCACAACAACGGTAGCGTTCTCGGAAGCGAAGGCCTTGACCGCGTTACCCACGGTTTCGAACTCTTCAATGGTCATGTCCATGCCGGCGGTGATGTTGACCAGGATGCCACGGGCACCGGCCAGATCCACATCTTCCAGCAGCGGGCTGGAGATGGCTTTTTCGGCCGCTTCTTCGGCACGGTCATCACCTGAGGCGGAACCGGTACCCATCATGGCAGTACCCATTTCACGCATCACGGTACGCACGTCCGCGAAGTCGACGTTGATCAAGCCCGGACGGGTGATCAGCTCGGCGATACCCTGCACCGCGCCCAGCAATACATCGTTGGCAGCCTTGAAGGCATCCAGCAGGGAGATGCCGCGACCCAGCACCTTCAGCAACTTGTCGTTGGGGATGGTGATCAGGGAGTCGACGTTCTTGGAAAGCTCTTCGATACCATGGGCAGCAAACGCCATCCGCTTCTTCCCTTCGAAGGAGAACGGCTTGGTCACCACGGCAACGGTCAGGATGCCCATCTCGCGCGCCACTTCGGCCACGATCGGTGCAGCACCGGTACCGGTACCGCCACCCATACCGGCAGCAATGAACACCATGTCAGAACCGGTCAGCAGCTCACGCAGCGCTTCGCGATCTTCCATGGCCGCATCACGACCCACTTCCGGATTGGCACCAGCACCCAGACCCTTGGTGATGCCACCACCGATCTGCAAGGTGGTGTTGGCACTGGAATTACGCAGCGCCTGGGCATCGGTGTTGACGGTAATAAACTCAACACCTTCAATATTTTGACGAACCATGTGCTCGACAGCGTTGCCGCCGCCGCCACCTACACCGATCACTTTAATGACGGCTTCGTCAGTGTGGCTATCCATAAATTCAAACATGTTGTCTCTCCGCTTTATTTGCCTGACTCAGCAAAATTCTTAGAACTCGCCACGCAGCCAGTTGCTAACCCGTTTGACCAGGCCACCGACACTTGCCTTGGCGGTATATTCTTTGTTGCTACCAGTGGCTTGATGGGTGCGGCCATATTGCAGCAACCCGACTGCTGTCGAGTACACCGGTGCCTGCACGTAATCACTCAAACCACGTATGTTCATGGGCTCTCCCACCCGGACCTGGCATTGGAAGACCTGCTCTGCACACTCCACAATGCCTTCGATCTGGGCTGCGCCGCCGGTCAAGACCACACCGGCTGCCAGCTGATGCTTGACTCCCTGCGCTTTCAGTTCGCTTTGTACCCGCACCAGCTCATCATTCACCATGGAGAGCAACTCGGTGTAACGGGGCTCAATCACTTCAGCCAGTGTCTGCCGTTGCAGGCTACGCGCCGGACGACCGCCGACACTGGGCACTTCAATCGTGTCTTCTTTGCTGACCAGACGGCCGAGGGCGCAGCCGTAGCGCACCTTGATCGCTTCCGCATCGAGCGGCGGGGTGCCGAAGGCGTAGGCGATATCGCTGGTCACTGTGCTGCCGGCGTACGGGATCACCTTGGTGTGACGCAGGGCACCGCCGGTAAACAGCGACATGTCCATGGTGCCACCACCGATGTCCACCACGCAGACACCCAGCTCTTTCTCATCTTCGGTCAACACGGCATAGCTGGAGGCCAACGCGGAGAAGATCAGCTGATCCACCCGCAATCCCACCTTCTCCACACATTTTTCAATGTTGCGGGCCATGTCGTTGTGGCAGGTGATCAGGTGCACCTTGGCGGCCATCCGCACACCGGACAGGCCAACCGGATTCTTGATCCCTTCCTGATAGTCGATGGCGAACTCCTGAGGCAGCACATGCAGCACCCGCAGCTCGTCGGAGAGACGGACCGACTTGGCGGTATGGATGACGTTGTCCACGTCCTCCTGGGTCACCTCCTCATCGGAGATGGGCACCATACCGGTCTCATTGCGGCAGTCAATATGCTTGCCGGACAATCCCAGATAAACCGAGCTTATTTGGCAATCGGCCATCATTTCGGCCTCTTCTACCGCACGACGCAGTGACTTGACCACGGAGTCGAGATCATTGACCCCGCCCTTCTCCATTCCGCGGGAAGCGTGACTACCCATGCCGATGACATTCAGTTCACCGTCCGGCAATACTTCCCCGACCAGAACCGCCACCTTGGTTGTGCCGATATCCAGTCCGACAATCAAATTCCTATCTGCGGTGTTGGTCATGCACTTTCTCTTCGCTCTTCTTCCAGCCAACTGCCACTCCGGTGTCGTATCGAAGATCCACGTAGGCAACCTGCGCACGGGGTTCGATCACCGGGAAGGCATCGATAAACCGCTGTAACCGGAGCGCAATATCGTTGCGCCCGAGGAACAGCTTGATGTTGCCATCCAGGGTCAGTTCCCAGGCATGGCGCGAGGTCAAATTCACCCCTTGCAACGTATATCCTTTGGCAGCCAGCTGCGACTGGTACTGCCGACTCTCTTTTAACACCCGGGCAGCCTGGTCATCCGGCCCTGACAGTTGCAGCAGCGGCGTCTTGACTCTGTCCGGGGCACTGAACACCTTGCCCTTGGCATTGACGAAGCGATTACCATTCCAGCGCGCCGCCACATCCTGTTCAGTGAGGTAGATCTTGATCTTGTTCGGCCACTTTTTTCGTACCGAGACCTGAGCTACCCATGGCAGGGCATTGAGCCGTGCCTGTAATTCGTTGACATCCAACTCGAAGAAGTTGCGCAGCTCGGCGCCATCCAGCACGGCCAGCCGCAACTCCTCGGTTTCCAAATACTGGTGTTGCCCCTGTAGCAACAGCTCGCTCATGGGCAACCGGTTGGCATCTGTCAGCCAACCTTTAACATCCAGCGCAGTCTGATAGCAGCCCCATAACACCAGCAGGAAAAACACTACGCCTGCGATGAAGCCACCCTTGGTGCGCCCTTCTGCCCTTGCCTCCACCCGACGATCCCCGTGTAACGCGCTAAACCGGCCTTTTGACAGACCGGTTCGCCATTATATAGGCCCCGGCTTGGCGGTCAAAATACTCATTGGGCCCTCAGGCGCCAGATTTCATGCTATCTATGCTCAATTTCATCTCTCCGAGACGACGGGCAAGCGCCCCGACGTTGCCGGCACCCTGAGTCAGCACCAAATCGCCCTCGCCGATCAGGTCGGCCAGCACGGCTGGCACGTCATCTGGCGTGGCAACGAAGATGGGTTCGAGGTTGCCACGGGAGCGAATGGAGCGGCACAGTGCCCGTCCGTCGGCACCCGGGATCGGCTCCTCACCGGCAGCATAAACCTCCAGCATCACCAGCACGTCTACCTTGGAGAGCACGTCAGCGAAGTCCTCGTAGAGGTCGCGGGTGCGGGTATAGCGGTGCGGCTGGAATACCATCACCAACCGCTGGTCAGGCCAACCGGCACGGGCGGCGTTGATGGTGACCTTCACTTCGCTCGGATGGTGACCGTAGTCGTCTACCAGCATCGCCTTGCCGCGACCAGTTTCGAACTCGCCATATTGCTGGAAACGGCGCCCCACCCCTTCAAACTTGGCCAGCGCAGAGATAATCGCCTCATCGCTGACACCGTCCTCGGTCGCGACAGCTATCGCCGCTGCAGCGTTCAATGCGTTGTGAATACCCGGCAAATTGAGGGTGACCTGCAACTCACCGGCATCTTTACGACGCACCCGGAAGCAGCTGTGGTTGGTGGTCTGGACAAAATCCAGCACCTGTACGTCGGCATCGTCAGCGAGACCGTAGGTCAGGGTCGGGCGGGCAATCTCGGGCAACATGCCACGGATCACCGGATCATCGACGCAGACCACCGCCAACCCATAAAAAGGCAGGTTGTGCAAAAACTCGATAAAGGTGGCTTTCAGTTTGGCGAAATCGCCACCGTAGGTTTCCATGTGATCCGCTTCGATGTTGGTCACGATAGAGACCATCGGTTGCAGATGCAGGAAGGAGGCATCGCTCTCGTCCGCCTCGGCGATCAGATAGCGGCTGCTGCCCAGGCGAGCGTTGGTACCGGCGCTATTGAGCAGACCACCGATGACGAAAGTCGGGTCACGGTCAGCTTCGGCATAGATGCTCGCCACCAGACTGGTGGTGGTGGTCTTGCCGTGAGTACCGGCGATGGCGATGCCATGACGAAAACGCATCAGCTCGGCCAGCATCTCGGCGCGGCGCACCACCGGTATCCGCTGCTCGCGGGCAGCAAGCAGCTCGGGGTTATCCTGCTTGATGGCGGTAGAGACCACCACCACGCTGGCGCCCTCGATATGCTCGGCACTGTGACCAACGAAGATGTGAGCGCCCAATCCGGCCAACCGCTCGGTCACTGCATTACGGGCCAAGTCAGACCCTGTTACCTGATACCCTTCGTTGGCAAGCACTTCAGCGATCCCGCCCATACCGGCACCACCTATGCCGATAAAGTGAATGCGACGCACGCGGCGCATTTCGGGGATCACAGTACGCAGTTTTGCCAATTCAACCTTGGTCATAATCGTCTCGCTAGTCTGCCGCTGGCCGTGTGCTGTCACACGGCGGCATCAATATAGTCAGGTACAAGGCTGCACGGTGTCACCGCTGCAACCTTGCTCATCAATCTTTACCACTCTGCCCGGTTGCGAGTCGCTTACACTCGTCCGCTACCCGCTCAGCCGCATCCGTAATAGCCACGCGACGGGCCGCCTTCGCCATGTTAAACAGGGTCTCCCGGCGACCAGCCAGCCAGGTCAGACGCGCCGCCAGCGAAACGGTATTCAACTCGGACTGGGGCAGGAACTCGGCCGCACCACCGTCGACCAGCGTCAGGGCGTTACGGGTCTGGTGATCATCCACCGCATGGGGCAAGGGCACGAAAATGGCGGCCACACCGGCGGCGGCCACTTCTGAGACCGTCAGGGCCCCCGCTCGGCAAACCACCAGATCGGCCCAGGCATAGGCAGCGGCCATATCCTTGATAAATTCGCTCACCTCGGCATTGATGCCGTGTTGGGTGTAGGCGGCGGAGACCGTCTCGCCATTGCCTTTGCCACACTGGTGACGCACTGCAATCGGCACACCGGCCGCCGCCACTGCTGCGGGCACCTGCTCATTGAGCACCCGGGCCCCCAGACTGCCACCAACGATCAGCAGATTCAGCGGCTCGCTGCTGCTGCGCAGTTGCGGATCCGGCAAGGCCACCACTTCCGGGCGCACCGGGTTACCCACCACAGCGGTGCGACGGCTCGGGGCGAAGGCCCCCGGAAATGCCATCAACACTCGCTTGGCGATGCGCGCCAACAATTTGTTGGTCATACCGGCAGCGGCATTCTGTTCATGGAGCAGCAACGGGATGCCGGAAAACCAGGCTGCCACGCCACCCGGCCCGGAGGCAAAGCCCCCCATGCCGAGTACCACATCAGGGCGAACGGTCTTGAGCACCTGACGCGCCTGCAGGATCGACTTGACGATACGGTAGGGCGCCACCAGCAACCGCTTGATGCCGTTGCCGCGCACCCCCTGAATATCAATAAAGGAGATGGGATAGCCATGGGCAGGCACCAATTCAGCCTCCATCCGGTCGGCAGTGCCGAGCCAGTGGACAGTCCAGCCCTGGGCCTTTAGGCGATCAGCCACGGCCAGACCGGGGAACACATGTCCCCCGGTACCGCCCGCCATCACCAACAGAGTCTTGCTCACTAAACCTCCCGCACGCGCGCCTGGGCTGTCGCCTGACGCAACTCAAAATCGATTCGAATCAACATGCTCACCGCCACCGTCATGATGATGAGACTGGAACCGCCATAACTGACCAGCGGCAGGGTCAAGCCCTTGGTCGGCATCATGCCACTGGCCGCCCCGACGTTAACGAAGGTCTGAAAGCTGAACCAGATGCCGATACCAATGGCCAGATAGCCGTCATAGAGCCGATCTGCCACCAGCGCCCGATGACCCAGCTTGAGTGCCTTGATCGCCAGCGCAAAAATCAGGAACAGGGCGCCCAGCACCCCAACATAACCGAGCTCTTCACCGAGGATCGCAAACACGAAGTCGGTGTGCGCTTCCGGCAGGTACTCCATTTTCTGGATGGAGTTGCCAAGCCCCTCACCAAACCAGCTGCCGCGGCCAAATGCCATCAGCGACTGAGTCAACTGGTAGCCACTACCAAACGGATCGGCCCAGGGGTCCATAAAAGAGGTAACCCGTCTCATCCGGTACGGTGCGGCAATGATCAGCATCACTACCACCCCCAGCCCGGCACCGATCAGGGTGATAAATTGCCCCAACTTTGCGCCCGCCAGGAACAGCATGCCGAACGAGGTGACGAACATTACCACGGTGGAACCGAGATCAGGCTGCAACAGCAGTAAACTTGCCAGTACGCCGAATACCGCCAACGGCTTGAGGAAACCAAACCAGGCTTCCCGTACTTCGCTCTGACGGCGCACCAGATAACCGGCCAGATAGACAAACAGCGCCAGTTTGCCAAATTCCGCAGGCTGCAGGTTGAAGGGGCCGAGCGGCAACCAGCGCACCGCACCGTTGACGTTGCGACCCACCAGCAGCACCAGCACCAACATCAGGATCGCCAGCACCAGCATAGGGCCGTTGTACTGTTGCCAGCGGGCCATCGGCACCTGCAGCACAAACCAGGAGATCCCCAGCGCCATCACCAGAAACAGGCCATGCCGCTTGACGAACATAAAGGGGTCATCCCCCAGTGCAATCCCTTCCGGGATCGACGCCGAGGCAACAATGACCACCCCGACTGCCATCAGGGAGAGCGCCAGCAGTACCAGCTGCCGATCGTAAAGACCGGCAGGGCGCGCCGGTAACAACCAGCGCTGGAACAGACCTGCTGCTGCGCGAAGGGCGTTCATAGCATCTGTACCATCTCGGTGAAGCGGTCGCCGCGCACCTCGAACGACTTGAACTGATCAAGACTGGCGCAGGCCGGAGCCAGTAGCACCCAGTCACCGGGCTTGGCATCCGCCGCCGCCTTGGCAACCGCGGCAGCCAGATCGGCCACCAGCTCAGTCTGCTCGCCCAGCGCCAGCAGCACCTCGGCATCCTGACCGAAGCAGTACATGTGATCGATCTGGCTGCCCAGCAGCGCCTGGATCGGGCCAAAATCCTGTCCCTTGCCCTGACCACCGGCCAGCAGCAACAGGCGTCCCTTGACCGACTCGCGCACCCCGGCCACGGCAGCCAGAGTGGCCCCCACGTTGGTGGCCTTGGAGTCGTTGATCCAGCGCACTCCGTTTACCTCCCGCACAAAGCGGGCACGGTGAGGCAAGCCTTCAAAGCGGCGCAGCACGGTGAGCTGGGCGGCACGGGGAATACCAACCGCATCGCACAGCGCCATGGCGGCCAGCGCGTTGGCCTGGTTGTGGGCGCCGACGATCTTCATCTCGTCCACCGCCAGCAGCGGTTCGCCATGCAGGGTCAGCCAGTAGCGGCCATCCAGCGGGCAGCGGCCGTAGCCATTGCAATCGAGGCCAAAGCTCTGCCACACCTGACCCACATCGGGCAGGGTCTGGGCATCGTCGCGATTGACCAGAATGTGTTTGGAGTGCTGATGGATCTCCATCTTGGCGGCGCGATAGTCGGCCATGCCCTGATAGCGATCCATGTGATCTTCGGAGAGATTGAGCACCACGGAGGCCGCAGCACGCAGACTGTAGGTGGTCTCGAGCTGGAAGCTGGAGAGCTCCAGCACGCAGAGATCCATCGGTTGCTTGAGCAACTCCAGCGCCGGGATGCCGATATTGCCACCGACGCCAACCTTGAGCCCGGCTTCGGCAATCATCTCGCCCACCAGGGTAGTGACAGTGCTCTTGCCGTTGGAGCCGGTGATGGCGATGACCGGGGCCTGGGTTTCGCGGACAAACAGCTCGATGTCGCCGATGATCTGCACGCCACGCTCGGCGGCGGCTTTCAGCTCGGGAGTTGCCAGCGCAATACCGGGACTCGCCACTATCATGTGTGCCTGCTTGAGCAGCGTTTCATCTAGCCCGTGGATCAACGCCACCTCCGGCGGCAGTTGATCCTTGCCGGGCGGGTTGGCGCGGGTATCCATCACCAGCGGCGTCACGCCACGGCTGAGGAAATAATCGACACAGGAGAGTCCGGTTTTGCCCAATCCGATGATGATGACCATGGTCTTATCGCACCTTCAGGGTGGCAAGACCCAGCAACACGAGAACGAGGGTGATGATCCAGAAGCGCACGATGACGCGCGGCTCCGGCCAGCCCTTCTTCTCATAGTGGTGATGGATCGGCGCCATGCGGAAGATCCGCACGCCGCGCAATTTGTAAGAGCCCACCTGCAGGATCACCGACAGCGTTTCCATTACAAACACGCCACCCATAATCACCAACAGGAACTCCTGACGAACCAGCACGGCAATGGTACCGAGCGCGCCGCCGAGGGCCAACGATCCCACATCCCCCATGAAGACCTGGGCCGGATAGGTGTTAAACCAGAGGAACCCCAGACCCGCCCCAACGATGGCGGTACAGACGATCACCAGCTCGGAGGTATAGGGCACGTAGGGAATGTGCAGGTAGTTGGCAAAATTGACGTTACCGGTGGCCCAGGCGATCAGGGCAAAGCCCCCCGCCACCATCACGGTCGGCATGATGGCCAGACCATCGAGACCATCGGTCAGGTTAACCGCATTGGAGGTGCCGACGATGACAAAGTAGGTCAGCACGATAAACATCAACCCCAGTTGCGGCATCACGTCCTTGAAAAAAGGCACTACCAGCTGAGTCTGGCCATCGTGGGTCGCGGTGCAGTAGAGGATAACCGCTACCACCAGTGCCACCGCGGACTGCCAGAAGTACTTCCAGCGGGCAATCAGACCGTCGGTATTCTTGCGTACCACCTTGAGGTAATCATCGGCAAAGCCGATGGCACCGTAAGCACCGAGCACGAACAGCACCAGCCAGACATAGCCGTTGTCGAGACGGCCCCACAGCAGTACCGAGATAAAGATGGACGCAATGATCATCAGCCCCCCCATGGTCGGGGTGCCTCGCTTGCTGAGGTGAGACTCGGGGCCATCGTTGCGGATCACCTGGCCAAATTTGAGGATCTGCAGGCGACGGATCAGCCGTGGCCCCATCCAGAGGGCGACCCCCAGACCGGTGATGATCGACAGGATGGCGCGAAACGTCAGGTAGGAGAAGACGTTGAAGAAGGTGAAGTGCGGGGTGAGCAATTCCGCCAGCCAGACTAGCATGTGGCTGACTCCTGATGGCCTTTGACCATCTCGACGATATCTTCCATACGGGAGCCACGGGCACCCTTGACCAGAATCGAAATTTCCTGATGTGTATTTATCATTTGCGCAAGCACTTCAAACAACGACGCCTTGTTATCGAAATGTCGGCCAGCCGCGGCATCTGCGGTGTGGCGACTCTCTTCCCCTACTGTCAGCACGGCATCCAGACCGCACTCGCGGGCATGACGGCCAACCCGAGCGTGTTGCTCGGCAGACTCCTCACCCAGTTCCCGCATGTCACCGAACACCAGCACCTTGAAGCCGCCCATGGCGGTCAGGGCATCGATGCCCGCCAGCACGGACTCCACGCTGGCGTTGTAGGTATCGTCCACCAGAGTCAGACCACCCCAGCGCTGGACGCAGAAACGCCCCTTGACCGGCGCCATCTGCTCCAGCCCCGCCTTGACGGAGTCGAGGGATGCGCCAAGAGCCAGACAGCCTGCGGCCGCAGCCAGCGCGTTGGCCACGTTGTGGCGACCTGGGATCGCCAGCGTCAAACTCAGCTCGCCCTGCGGGGTCACCATCACAAACTCGGCGCAACCTTGCTCATTGAGCGCCACATCACGGGCGTGGAACGGCTGGCTCTGATCCTCGATGGAGAAAGCGCAACCAATGCCCCGCTCCCGCCACTTGGGCCAGAACTCGTTGTCGGCATTGACGATGGCGGTACCGCCTGCGCGCAGGCCCTCAAAAATTTCGCTTTTGGCGTAATAAATGCCTTCCAGCGAGCCGAAGCCCTCCAGATGGGCCGCCGCCACGTTGTTGATGATGGCGGCATCGGGTTTGGCCAATGAGGTGGTCCAGGAGATCTCGCCCTTGTGGTTGGCGCCCAGCTCCATCACTGCAAACTGATGCTGCTGCTCAAGGCGCAGCAGGGTGAGCGGCACCCCCACCTCGTTGTTGAAGTTGCCAGCGGTGGCCAGCACCTCCCCTTCGTTGCGCAGGATGGCGGTCGCCATCTCCTTCACCGTGGTCTTGCCACAGCTGCCGGTAATGGCCAGCACTTTCGGATTGATGCGCTCGCGCACCAGCTTGCCAAGACGGCCCAGCCCCTTGAGGCTGTCGGCCACCACCAGCTGGGGGATCGCCAGCGGCAGTTCACGCTCGACCAGCAAGGCTGAGGCCCCTGCCGCCAGCGCCTGATCGCAAAAATCATGGGCATCGAAACGCTCGCCGCGCAGGGCAACGAACAGGGCACCGGCACCCAGGGTGCGGGTGTCGGTACTGACTGCGGTGATCTCGCCATCTTCACCAATCAGACGGGCATCGAGTACCTGCGCCAGCTCGGCAAGCTTGAGGGTCATCATGTGAATGACTCCAGTAATGTGTGCAAAGCGGCTGCGACGGTTTCCCGATCGCTGTAGTGCCGCTTGTCGGTTCCAATGATCTGATAATCCTCGTGGCCCTTACCGGCCACCAGGATGATGTCCTGTTTGCTCGCCTGACCGATGGCCAGCGCTATCGCCTTGACCCGGTCGTGCTCCACCTGCACCGCAGCAGGATCGCGAAGACCCGCCACCATGTCGGCCATGATCCGGGCCGGCTCCTCGGTACGGGGATTGTCGTCGGTCAGGATCACGCGATCCGCATACTGCTCGGCCATGGCTGCCATCATGGGGCGCTTGCCGCGATCGCGGTCGCCGCCACAACCGACCAGACACCAGAGCTGACCTTGGCAGTGTACCCGCAGGGCCTGCAATGCCTTCTCCAGCGCGTCCGGGGTATGGGCGTAATCAACCACCGCCAGCGGGGTATCGCCACCGCCGAAACACTCCATGCGACCGGTCACCGGCTGCAATTGGGGGGCGGTCGCCAGCAACTCGTTGAAGTCGTAACCGAGCACCAGCATCACGCCCATCGCCGCCAGCACATTGCTGACGTTGAAGCGCCCGAGCAAGGGGGCGGATAATACACCATTCCCCCAGCTGGAGTTAATCTGCGCACGAAAACCTTGCTGGTGAAAATCGAGCTGCTGCGCCGTTAATTGACGGCCAGAATGGTTTTCAATCGGGCCATCCACACTGAAGGCCACCGCCGTCGGGTATTTTTCGAGCCAGTTGGCGCCCAACTCGTCATCCCGGTTGATCACCGCATTCGGCTCATCGACCAGTTGCAGCAGCTGCTCCTTGGCGGCGCCATAGGCTGCCATGGTGCCGTGATAGTCGAGGTGATCCCGACTCAGATTGGTGAAGACGGCGGCGGCAAAGGGCAGCGCAGCGACACGATGCTGCACCAGCCCATGACTGGAGACCTCCATCGCCACCAAATCCGCCCCCTGCTCTTGCAGCTCAGCCAGCGTGGACTGCACCTGCACGGCGCTGCCGGTGGTGTTTTCCGCTTCGATCAGCGTGCCAAACAGGCCATTGCCGATGGTGCCCATCACCCCGGCCTTGCCGCCCAGCAGAGTGCGCCAGTTGGCGACCAGCAGCGCAGTGGTGCTCTTGCCGTTGGTGCCGGTGATGCCGACCAGCTCCAGTTTTTTGGCTGGCTGATCGTAGAAGATACCTGCGAGAGCAGAGAGGTGAGCGGGCAGATCCCGCATCCCGATACAGGGAACCGGAGTCGATGGTGGGATAAATTCACCATCCTCCTCAAACATAACAGCGGTCGCTCCCTGAGCCACCGCCTGTTCGATAAAGCGTCTGCCATCCACCTGATGACCACGAATGGCCACGAAGAGCGAGCCGGGGCCGACCCGCCGACTATCCAGCTGGATATCGGTCAGGGTGAGCGCTGGCGCCTGAATGCCGAAGGGGCGCAGTAATGCATCAAGTACGCGGTACTCATGTGCGCGGGACAAGGGAAGCCTCCGTACGGGCAAGTTTGGTGGGCACCGCTGTGGGCACCGCATCAGGACGAATATTGAAGAGCTGCAGCACCCCGCCCATGGCCTCTGCAAACGGTGGGGTCGCCACGGCGCCACCATAATAGGCGCTGCCTTTCGGCTCGTTGATCACCACCACCATGACGAAACGAGGGTCACTGGCTGGGGCGAAACCGGCAAACCAGGCCATGTAATCCTTGCCATAGCCACCGGCGACGGCGACCTTGGCGGTACCACTCTTGCCGCCGACCCGATAGCCCGGGATCTTGGCCTTGGGAATGGCGTTGTCGACCACATATTCCAGCGCCTGCAACATGGCAGAGGCGTTGTTGTGGTCGATCACTTGCTCACCCTTGGGCGGCGTGGTGACCTTGACGATGGAGAGCGGCACCCGCTTGCCCTTATTGGCCAGGGTGGCGTAGGCGGAAGCCAGCTGCAGCGGGGTGACCCGCAAGCCATAGCCGAAGGAGAGGGTCGCCCGCTCGATATCAGACCAGCGACGACGCTGGGGCAGCATGCCGCTGCTCTCGCCCATCAAACCACTGCCGGTATCCATACCGAAACCGAACATGCTGAGGGTGTTGATCATCTCCTGCGCCGGCATCCGCAGCGCGATGCGCGACATCCCGATGTTGGAGGAGTAACGCAGGATATCGTAGAGGTTGGTCGCCTTGTGAATACTGACGTCCTTGATCTGCTTGGCGCCGATAAACAGTGGCCCACCCGGAATAGTGTCTTTCCAGCTGGTCACCCCAGCCTGCAGTCCACTTAACAAAATCAATGGCTTAATGGTAGATCCAGGCTCATAGGTATCGGTTACTACCCGGTTGCGCACCCGGAAGCTCTGATACTGACCACGGTTATTGGGGTTGTAAGAGGGGGTGTTGACCATGGCGAGCACTTCGCCGGTCTTGATATCCAGCATCACCATGGAGCCGGAGGTCGCCTTGTTCTCGTCGGTTGCCCGCTTGAGGGCGCGGTAGGCCAGTGCCTGAACCCGCTGATCGATACTGAGTTGCAGATCGTTGGCGTTCTTGCCCTCTTTGACGACACCAAGGCGTTCAATTACGCGACCCTGACGGTCCTTGCGCACCCGCATTTCGCCAGAGGTGGCCGTCAGCCACTCGTTGTAGCTTCGCTCGATACCCTCTATGCCGTTGTCATCGATGTTGGTCACCCCCACCAGATGGGCACTGATCTCGCCAGTCGGGTAGAAGCGGCGCGCTTCAGGGCGCAGGTAGACCCCACCCAGCTTCAACCCCTTGATATACTCGGCAACAGCAGGCGTCACCTGCCGCTGCAGGTAGACGAACCGCTTACTGGGGTTGGCAAGGCGGTGCTTGAGCGTATTGATGTCGAGTTTCAGCACTGCTGATAATGCCAGCCAGGCCCGCTCGTTATTGATGGCACCGGACTCATGGACTGTCTTGGGATCGGCCCAGACCGCCTCGACAGGCACGGAAACCGCCAGCTGCTCGCCATTGCGATCGGTGATCATGCCGCGCACCGCCTGGGTGGACGTGGTCCGCAGCGAACGCATGTCCCCCTCCTGACGTAGACGATCCGGGTTGATCACCTGGATCCACGCCAGACGCAGGATCAGACCCACAAACGCGATGCCGATAAATACCACCAGCGTGCGAAAGCGCCACGGATAGATCGATGGCGCTTTGACAGTCGCTTTGGCAGCTTTGGCTGTAGCCTTGCGTTTCATGGTTGGGTAATTACCTTCTCGGTGGTCACCAGCGGACGTCCCATCTGTAACTTGTCCATCGCCAGACTCGCCACCCGGGAGTGTTCAGCCAGGGTGCCCTGCTCCAGCAGCAGATGGCGCCATTCGATATTGAGGCGATCTTCTTCGGCCATCAGATCGTTCTGCTTGGCAGTCAGACCCCGGGTCATGTTGGTCACCAAAATCACCGCAAAGGCGGTGACCAGCACGGCAACTGACAGCAGAATCTGCAGCTTGTGGCGCCAGAGATCACGGAGGATCTCCTTGGCCAGATGAACACGCACCTCGCTCATCGGTTACTCCGCCAACCGCTCTGCGACGCGCAGCACCGAGCTGCGCGAGCGGCTATTTTCAGACACTTCAGAGTCAGATGGCTTGAGCGCCTTACCCACCGCCTTCAATTTGCGACCGCCAGCCAGCTGGGCCTCGGTCAACGGAATGCCGTAAGGCACTTCCGGCCCTTTTTCATGCTTGCGGATGAAGTGCTTAACCAGCCGGTCTTCCAGTGAATGGAAGCTGATCACCGACAGACGCCCTTGGGGTGCCAGCACCTCCAGCGCACCGTTGAGCGCGGTTTCAATCTCATCCAGCTCGCTGTTGATATAGATGCGGATGGCCTGGAAGCTGCGGGTTGCAGCATGCTTGCCTTTTTCCTTGCTCGGGTTGACCCGGGCAATCATCTCCGCCAGCTGACGGGTACGCACATAAGGTTCGGTAACGCGATCGTGGACAATGGCGCGGGCGATCTTCTTGGCAAAGCGCTCCTCACCAAAGGTCTTCAGCACCCAGGCAATATCATCGACATCGGCCTTGGCCAGCCACTGAGCCGCGCTTTGGCCGGAGGTGGGGTCCATCCGCATATCGAGCGGACCATCTTTCATAAAGCTGAATCCGCGCTCGGCATCGTCCAGCTGGGGAGACGAGACTCCCAAATCCAGCAAAAAGCCATCCACCTTGCCCAGCAAGCCACGCTCATCAAGATAAGAGGCGATACCGGAGAAGGGACCATGGACGATTTCGAAACGGGGATCCTGGATCTTGGCCGCATCGGCAATCGCCTGCGGATCGCGGTCGATGGCGATCAACCGGCCATTGGGGCCAAGGTGCTGCAGGATCAGACGAGAATGACCACCACGGCCAAAAGTACCATCGACGTAAACGCCGTCCGGCTTGATGTCCAGACCTGCGACGGCTTCGTGCAACAGCACTGTGATGTGTTCAGAGGCTTGGGTCATTTATAAAGAGAAATCCTGTAGTCGTGGTGAGCTTGCCCAATCGTCCCCGGGCAGACCCAAGATGTCGTCATTGACCTGTTGTTGCCAGCGGGCTTCATCCCACAGCTCAAACTTGTTGAGCTGGCCCACCAACATGATTTTCTTGTCCAGCCCCGCATGGTTGCGCAGTGGCTGGCTCAGCAGCAGACGGCCATTGCCATCCAGCTCGCATTCGGTTGCATGCCCCAACAACAGCCGCTGCAAACGGCGCTCTTGCGGATTCATGCTGGAGAGGGTCTTGAGCTTGCGCTCAACCTCTTCCCATTCGTTCAGGGGATAAAGCAACAGACAGGGATGGGCAATATCGATGGTGCAGACCAGCTGGCCGTCGCTTTCATCGCGCAGCCAATCACGGAATTTGGTCGGAATAGCCAGCCGCCCTTTACTGTCCAGGCTGATGGCATGAGCGCCACGCAACAAATTGCAGTCCCTGAAGGTGAGTGAGCGAGCTGATTGCCCCTCTAAAAACCACTTTGATCCACTTTTCCCCACCATGAAGTTTAAGGACGTGGAAGGGGCTTTTCAAGCAAGGAGATGGGACAGAGAGAACATATTGACGCAGCATTTGGACACTGCTGGTTGAGTGGGTTGATTTTCCAAGAGTTATTGATGAAGAAACAGCAAACAATTAATTAACTTCGGGGCGGTAGGCGGTCACTATCTAGGCAATATGATGAAACGGAACAATACCACTGCACATAGCAAGATACTAACACATATCACTGGATAGATGATGTAACCATCTTTCGAACGGCGCGTACGCAGAGAAACCAGCTGACAGAGCAACAAATTGTAAATAATCAGCAGGGATGTCAGCAGAATATTGGTGGCAAATGTCAGCTCTTGGGCGTAACCAATGTACAAGCCCATCAGAATGAAATTGGCGAGTATCAGATACAGCAAAAACTTCTGAATCGCTTTACCCGAATTTGGGCTCTTTTTTACTCGTGTTATCATGCTTGCTACGTCCTGGATTACACATGATCAGACGACCTTAAATTCAAAAAACTGTTGAGATATATCATGTTTTTATTATTGCGCGATCCTTGCTCAACAATTGCCCCATGACCAGGCTCATTTTTCTGCTACTGAGCGGGATGTTAATGATATCAACATCTTGCCATGCTTATCACAATTATCACTGGCAAGCAGGTTTCCCTATCCCGATTCAGGGAAAAGGTGCCGATTTGGTCAGCCAACAGCAGCAATTCTTGCTTAAGCAGCGTCCTTATCTGCAGCAACGCCTCGCGGAGACACAACCCGTTATTCGCTGGGTCGCGGAGCAGGTTCACGAACGCAAACTGCCTCCTTTGCTTGCCTTTGTTCCTTTGCTGGAAAGCAGTTACCGGCTGGATGTGGTCTCTTCTGCTGGCGCGGCGGGCCCTTGGCAGCTAATGCCCGATACCGCCACCCGATTTGCCGTTCCCATCACCAGCGAATTTGATGGCCGCTATTCACTGCCATTGGCGACAGAGGCAGCCCTTTCCTATCTGGCATGGCTTTATCGCTTCTTTGGCAATGACTGGCTGCTTGCTTTGGCCGCCTATAACGCGGGAGAAGGGCGGGTACTCAATGCAGTTTTGAAAGCGGGGACACGCAATATATGGGAACTGGAGCTTCCGACTGAAACCCGCTTTTATGTGGCGCGCTTTGTCGCGCTTGCAAGGCTACTCGACATGCCTGATAGATATCAGTTTCAGCTTCCGCCGTGGCAAAGCGGCAGTGATTTGCAAATTTTTCGTCATCCAGATGGCTGTTCCCTTCCCGCATGGGCTCAGGCAAAGGGCGTCTCCATGAATGAGGCCAGCCGCTGGAATCCGGCTTGGCAACTCCCTACCGCGCAAGGGATAACCAACTGCCCGATTGTCTACAGCAAGGGGAAGGCTCCCACTGCCAGCCAGAAAAGAGGAGCGACTGCCATTCTCAAAGCAGTCTCGCTGGACAGCCTGCACGACCCCCTGTTGCTGAAAGCTGCCAGGGGGCTTGATATGAGTCGAGGCGAGATCAGGCTGGAACGCTTGCCTGATCCTCTTGGGATTCAGCAGAAGCGGCCGCTGATTGCGGCACCATGAAGCAGTGGCGCCAGTGGCTCAGTACCGGAGCCAAATCAATATCTTCCGGATATGACCAGCGGGCCCCATAAAAGCACAGCTGCCGGCCAATGGCACGACGATGAGTGATGTTGCAATCCAGCGCAATTCGCGGCAACAGGGAGAGCGTCACCGTTTCGGGTAATTCAAATCGAGCCGGGGCAAGGAAACCGACCCCTCCTGGGCCAATGTCTTTGATCACTGCGCGACCAATACTCTTGTCAAACAGCAATCCGGAAATCAGCAATCTGGCCGCAATACCGCAACTCTGTGATTCGAAAGGGGTTGCACCATCGTGCAGATACCAGCGCGGCACCTTTCGGCGTGGATCATTGTGCGAGGTATGCACCGGAAAATCGATCTCAGGGTTGTCCATGGGAAATCATCTCCTTGGCACGGGTGGCCGCCGCTTGCGTTTGGGAGCTGAACAGTTGCTCCAGATTGGTTTCAGCCTGGGTGGTCATGATCAGTAATTCAATGCGTCGATTACGGCTGCCTTGGGGATTCTGGGTATCGTCCAGCATGGTATCTGCCATAGCGACCACCTGTCCGACCCGTTCAGGTGGCATCCCTCCGGCCAACAGCACCCGCCTTGCCATCATGGCGCGGTCTGACGATAGCTCCCAGTTGCTGTAGTTGTCACCGGCAAACGGTGTATTGTCGGTATGGCCAGAAATCATGACCCTATTCTCTATGCGCTGGAATATGGGGGCCAACGCCATCAACATGTGACGAAAGAAGGGGCTGATGCGGGCACTGCCACGGCTATACATCTCCCGATCCGCATCATCACGGATCAGGATCCGCAGCCCTTGGGGAACAATCTGAATCTCAAGGTTATTCTTCGCCTGCATCTGCTCAGCAAGATGGTCGATAAATCCGGCCAGCTGCTTAATCTGGGCCTCCCCCTCAAGCTTACCGATCAACAGCTTTTCATAGCCCCCGCCGGGGCCGTCAGAAAAGATGCTCTGGGTGCGGTCCATATGCTTGGGCATCAGTTGACCCTGCTGATCAAACTTGGGATTCAACTCATCGATAACCGAGGGATTACCACCCAGATCGACAGGATAGGGGCTGTTGCGAATATCAAACGGGTTGGCCTCACTGTCCATAATGCTGTAGTCACGCAGACGACTGGCAACCGCTTCGCGCTCTTCCTGATTCGAAACCGCAAGGATCCAGAGCACCATAAAAAAGGCCATCATAGCCAGAGTGAAGTCAGCAAATGCCACTTTCCAGGCACCGCCGCCCTTTGGACCACTGTTACGACGCTGCTGGCGTTTGACGATAATCTGTTCGTGATTGCGCATTACATCGCCCTGTTGGTCACCCAATCTTCCAACTCAAGGAAGCTTGGTTTGACTTCAGGCTCCAGGATCTTGCGACCCGAATCGACGGCAAGCAAAGGTGTCTTGCCACGCAACTGGGCAATCAGGATCGACTTGATACACATCAACAGACCGATACGACGTTTGACCATCTCTTCCATAGCGTTGCTGATTGGCTCCAGCAAGCAGTAGCAGAGGAAAATACCGATAAAGGTCCCAACTAGAGCGGCCGCCACATGCACCCCGATATTGCTCAGGGGCCCGTCCAGTTGCTGCATGGTAATGATGATTCCCATTACCGCGGCCAGAATACCAAAGCCCGGGCAAGCCTCACCCGTCTTGTGCAAAGCATGCGCTGGTTTGAGCATATCCTCTTCAATGGCCATGATTTCCTGCTCCAACATAGTTTCCAGTTCATGTGGAGTAATTTTGCCCATGCCGAGCAGGCGCAGGTTATCAATGATGAAACCGAGCAGTTGGGGATCTTCCGAAATCTGGGGGTACATCAAAAAGACCGAACTCTGCTGAGGATTTTCGATATGTTCATCAAGTGCCTTCATCCCCTTGTTACGGGTCTCTTCAAGTAGTTGGTACATCAAAGTCAGCAGCTCGCGATAGATCTCTTTCTCTTCTTTGTTCGCTTTGAAGCACCTTTTTATCTGCAGCCACATTTCATGCATCACCTCTTTCGAGTTGCCTAGAAACATGGAACCGCCTGCTGCACCAAGAATGATCACAAGTTCTGATGGCTGCCACAACGCAATAGGGTTGCCACCAGCCATCATGAAACCGCCCAGCACACATATAAAAATGACACCGATGCCAATCTGTTTTTGCATGAATGTTTCCGCACGATACAAGAAGGGTCACCAAGAAAGGTGAAGCACTACTATATGGAGTCGACCAATCGCTGCTTTAGCTGAAGTACACATTGCTTGTGCAGCTGACAAACCCGGGATTCGGTTAATCCAAGCACCAGCGCGATCTCCTTCATGTTGAGCTCTTGCTGGTAATAGAGGGAAAGCAATAACTGCTCGCGTTTATCCAGAGTGGCCAACACCTTGCTGATAGTCATCGCCATATCGACATCATCAGATTCGGTTGTTGGGGCCTTGCCACCATTCTCCAGCCACTCTTCCAGACTCTGCAAGGCTTCAGCCTGACTGGCATAAGCAAGCTGGCGTACCTCGTTCACCGAACAATCGAGCGCAGCAGCAAGTTCTTGTTCTGAGGGCGCGCGGCCAAGACGATTGTGCAGTTCACGCTGCACCTGATTATGGCCATGTACCTGCTGTCGCAGCTGACGGGGTCGCCAGTCCAGACGACGCAGCTCATCGAGCATGGCACCACGAATCCGTTTGAAGGCGTAACTTTCAAACTGGGCATCGGGCTCGCTACCATAACGGCGCCACGCCTCCAGCAGCCCCATCATCCCCACCTGTTCCATATCCTCCTGATCAAAACAAGCACTGACCTGGCTGCGCAAATGGCTGGCTGCTCGCTTCACCAAGGGCAAATAGCGCGCAAGAATAGCGGGCTCGCCCGTGCGAGGAAGTTGCGGTGTATCGGCGAACTCTTGTTGAGCATCCCAAGCGGAATCTGTCATATCGTCGCTACTGTACCAGCACCTTGGTGATCAGCACTTCGTCCAGATAGGGCTTGTAACCATACCCCTGTACCGTAGTGACCAACTTGTCGCGCAGAGAGACCTGCAGCTTGGAAATATTCTGCAGCTCGACTTTTACGTCATCATGGGAGCGGTGGCTAAAATACTGCACCATGGCATTGCGGATCAGCGGGGTCAGCTCATCCAGCTTGGCAACCTGAGCCGGGTTGTAGGTCACCAGTGCCAGCTCCAGCACCAGATAATGGGACTGTTCGCCCCCTTCCAGACTGATGACAAAGCGCTCCATCGGCTTGAACAGCGGAGTACTACTCAACTCTGGCTTTGGCTCTGCCAATCCGAGCCAGACTTCGACCACATCGCGTTTAAGCCATGCGCCATAGGCCAATATTGCCAACAGACACAGAGCCATGACGAATATCATCAACCACTTCATGACACGTCGCATAATGTAAAACCACTCTCGCTATAGCAAATTGAAAATCAGACCAGGGTATTGAGCCAGTCGTGCACCGTCTCCCACTGGGAGTCCGGATCATCCTGCCACTGACGACGGCCAGCCAGGATCTTCTCCTGTTGCCATCGCTCTTGCTGTCCCTGTTCGCTGCCCTGCCCCACATTGACCTCAACCCCACCGGCATGATGAGGGGCCAGGCTCATGCGCAAGCGCTCCATCGACTGGATCATCGCATCGCGCACCGCCGGGTTGGTCACGTTCAACTGGACATTGAGTCGGTCACCATCGAGCTTGACGGTCAACTCCAGTCGCCCGAGCTCTGGCGGATCCAGCCGGATGTGTGCCTGTTTCACCTGTTGATTCACCTGCAGCTCAACCTTGTCCTGAAGCAGGTTAACCAACTGCTGTCCCCATTGGCTCTGGGTGTCTGACAACCGAACAGGAGCCCACTGATACTCAGCATGACGCAGCGGTACAGCACCTAGTGGTCCGACAGCCAGCTGGCGGGCATCTGGTAGCCTGTTTTCTACTGCAGAGGTATCAGGCACACTTCCCGGCTCCAAACCGGCTGCCATAACAGGCAAGCTGAAGCGGCCAGGTAATACACCGGACTGGCCATTTGATTTGGCAAGCAACGTAGAAAGCGCCTGTTCCGCAGCTGCAGAAACCGTTTCACGACGCGGCATCACCTCTTGCTCAGGCAGAGCGGTCGCAGCGCCCATCAACGCGCGAAGAGAGGGCGGCAATTTGTTATCCACCACCTGCGGTGCACCAGTGTTACTTCCTGCCCGGGAATAGCCACGGCTTAAATGAAAACCATCGATATCGGCATCATTCACTCTGACAAAGAGAGGAGGCATATTGGTAAACGCTTGCAGCTGTTCAGCCGGGTCGCCCTCCGCCCCCGGCTGTTCGCTCTCTTTTTCTTCTACCGCAACATCACTGGCAACCAGCTCGGGCAAGGGCAAGGGCAAGGGCAAGGGCAAGGGCAATGCAACCAGAGGATCCACAGCCTCATCCAGCGGTTGATATAACTCCCCTTCACTGCCGGTTTGACCGGATAAACGGTTCAAGGCCGTTACATCCGGCGAATGCACTGCATCAAAACCGCTAAATTGAATCAATCCCATTGCTGTGTCTCACCGTAGGCGGTCAAGCCTTCACGAATAGAAGAAAGCTGCTGCCACTCCTGTTTACGAATCAGGGTCTCCTGCTCGCAGAGTTGCAATGCTTGCCGATACAACATTCGGGCTTTATCTCTTGCTGGTTGCAACGCAGCCCAGAGTTGGGGGTTCAGGCTAACCTGAGAGACAAATTGCGCGAAGCGTCCATCCGTTAGCCTGACGGCATCCCACTGGCCAGCTTGTGCCTGTTGCAGCAATAGCGTACCCAACCCCAATAACTGACGCTGGCGAGTCTGCAGTTCGGTCTCACGCAACACGGGAGCAATACCTGACATGACGAGCCCCAAAAAGAAGATGACCAAGCCCACAAGCAAGGAGTGGGCCAGACCGATAACCAAGAAATTTCAATATGTTGGAAGTGGGGAAGTAGAGAGAGGAAGGAAGTGCAACTTCCGTATTAACGAGGATGACGCGCCATGGCTTCCCAACCCTCTTTCAGCTCTTGCAGGATCTTGCGCACTTCGGCGAACCCCTCAACATTGTTGGATACGCTGATCTCAAACAATTTCTGGCCGCAGTAGTCATAAAGACGATGCAGATTGACCGCCAGTTCGCCCCCTTTATTCATATCAAGCGCACTGTCCAGCCCACCAAGGATCTGCATACACTTGTTGATAGCCAACCCTTTGCGCTCAAACTGCTTGGCCAAGATATGCCCTTCCGCTCTGGCTATCTCGTCAAGCAGGCCATCCATCAGCATCAATACAAGCTGATATGGATCGGCACTGGCAGCCTTGGCTTCTGTGGCGGCAAATCGATAGGCATCGTAGCCATCTTCGGATTCAAACATGGGTCACTCGCTATTGCAGGTTCAAAACCAGTCATCCAGGGGCGAAAGCTCAAAGTGCTCCCATGGTCTGCATCATCTGGTTCATGGTGGTGAATTGATTGAGGTAACGCTTGTAAACAGACTCCATCCGTTTATCCAGCGACTCCATTTTAACATCAAGTCGCTTTTGATTGGCTTCCAGTGTGCTCTTGCGAGTGGCCATCACACCATTGGTCTTGGAGAAAGGATCGAGCACCTTGCTCATTCGCTTGAGCAAGCCGTCATCCCCCATCAGCGCCTTGCCCAGCAGTTCAGGATCCTTCTCAATCGACTTCTTGAAATCCGTGTCGCTAAACGCCAACTTGCCCGACTTTTCGGTTTTGATACCAAGCTGAGTCAGCGTCATGCCAGCTGGCAGATTGCGGACCGCATTGGCCAGTGCACCTTTCAAACCTCGCACCGTGGCGTCAGAAGCCAGTACGCCTTTCGCCTTGATATCGGTGGATGTCTCTTTGTTCAGCAGATCCAGCAGTTCGTTATAACTATCAACAAATTTTTTCAATGAACCTGTTACGGCTTCATTATCATAAGCCACCGTCACCTGCATCGGGCCATCCGTTGGCTTTTGCACCTTGGTGAGATCCAGCGTTAACCCTTCCACCACGTTTTCAATCTTGTTGGTCGGCGACTTAATCTCCAGCGCATTAGTGCCAACCCCCATTTTGATGATGGAGTCCTGACCTGGGGTGATCACCTTGCCGTCGATAAAAGCCTTGCCGAACGCTGAAGCAGGGTCGCCATCATAGGTGGGGGTAAACACCTTGGCAGCCCCGCTATCTTTGCTGGTCAGCACCAGGTTCACCTTGCCATCCGAGCGGATCAGGCTTGCCTTAACCCCCGGATTATCCGCCGAATCATTGATAGCAGAGACCAGACTTTGAGCTGTCGCCCCCGCTGGCAAGGTAGCCAAATCGATAGCAAACGCCTTGCCATCTAAGGTAAACGACACTTTCCCGGAGGTTGGCAATGGTGCTTTTTCATCTGCCAGTTGCACCCCGAACTGATGGGCCTGCGCCAACTGATTGACCTGAAAGTTATATTGCCCAGGTGTCGCCTTGCCATTGCTGGTCACCGTCATGATGCCTTCTTGCGAGAGGCTGGCTTTCTGCGCCTGCAAAGCCGCTGGCTTGTTCAGGTCTTTCAGCAAGGTCTGAAAGCTGGAAAGTTTGGAGTTGATGGACGCCAGTGCGCTCTGCTGCGCCTTTACGGCAGCAAGCTGCCCTTTCAGCAGCCTGTCCATATTCTTGCGCTCATTGGTCACCATTTGCATCGCGGCGGAAGCGGGATCGACCTGCATATATCAACTCCTTCGGTATCAGGGCAAGACTTGCTTGTTGAAAAGCACTGTTGCAGCAGAACTTTTCAACCGACAAGCGGGAAAATGAGGCCGCCACCGCCGTGGCGGCCAACTATCAATTAACGCAGCAAACCAGTGACCATGCTGGTCATTTCGTTGGACTTGGTCAGCACAGACATGCCTGTCTGCATCAGCATCTGGTTCTTGGTCATGTTGGTGCTTTCGGTGGCGAAGTCGGCATCCATGATGCGACCCTTGGCGATATCGGTGTTCTCTTTCATATTGGAGAGGTTGTTAACGGTGTGCTCAAGACGGTTGATATTGGCACCGAAAGAGGAACGTACGCTGGTGATATCCTGCATAAACTCTTCCATCTTGCCCATGGCAAACTGGGCAGAGTCCTTGGTCAGACCGATCTCCAGTACGTTGGAGTCCAGACCGTTACCCGCAGTCATCGCAGCTTTGACCAGAGGCTTCAAACCATCATCATAGGTCTTTTGGGCGACAGACATCACATCAACGGCATCATCATAGGCTTTCTGCTCTGCGGCAGTTGGCTTTGCAGCAAGTGCTTTATACGTAGCTTCTGCCGTGTCAAACGCGGTTTTTGCCGCTTTCAGCTTCCCTGCACCAGAAGTACCTACCGTCTCGTCCTTGTAGTCGGTAACTGGCTTGAGGTTTGCCTGCGCAGTGGTTTTGCCTGCGGCACTACCCACAACCTTACCCAGTACATCCTTCATATCCAGCGCCAGCGTCTCACTGCTGGTGTTACCGATCTGGAAAGTGACCTCGCCCTTGGCAAACTTGCCGTTTTTACTATCCAGCAGGTTTTCGCCACCGAAGGCGGTATTGCTGGCGATGTTTTTCAGCTCTTTGGTCAGCTCGCCAAATTCGGCGTTCATGGCGGCGATATCTTTGTCGCTGCTGGTGCCGTTGGCCGCCTGAGTGGCCAGATCTTTCATGCGCTGTACGATGTTGGTCATCTCGTCCATGGCGCCTTCGGCGGTCTGCATCATGGAGATGGCATCCTGGGCATTGCGCATGCCCACTTTCTGACCATTTGACTGGGATTGCAGACGGGTGGCGATCTGCAGACCGGCGGCATCGTCAGCGGCGGAGTTGATGCGCAGACCGGTACCCAGACGCTGCATGGCAGTGCTCGCCATCTTGTTGGTAGAGGTCAGCTGGTTCTGGGTGACCATGTTGGCAAAGTTGGTGTGGATTGACAGACTCATTTTCGTTTCCTCGAAATAGATGCTGCCACAGGCAGCGTTTGGGTTGACCCCAATGAAGAACGACCACAGCGTCGTGAAAATTAAATCTTTTTTTGCTGCTCTGCAGTTTCTCTTGGCCCCCCCGTTCAGGTGCGAAACAACGGGCCCACGACCAGGCGGTGTCGTTATCGGCGACGAGGGGAGCATCGCCGAGATAAAAAAAACCGCACAAATCAGCTTGTGCGGTTTTTTAACGATGAGACAGGTCAGAGCTATCAAGTGAGTAACGCAACCACCCCTTGACGGGTTACATTGGCCTGCGCCAGCAAACCGGACATGGTGCCCATATAACCGCCTTGTGAGAGGCGGGCGGCCAGAGAGGATTGCAACTGCGCCAGCTCCTCCTGCTCCAGGTTCTGGCTGCGGGCCTTGACCTTATCCAGTTGCAGCACCATCTTCTGACGAAACTGTTTCAGCTCCCGCACCGACTGTTCGATCTCGCCCAGTACCTTTTTAAGCTGCAGCCGCTCCTGACGGGTCTCCCCTTTGGCAACCCCCTCGGCCATGCGGGTCAGCGCTCCGGCCTTTGGCTTGAACTGCACCGGGATCGGGTTGCCTGCCGGAATACGGATACCCTCACCCCGGATCAGTACTGGCTCATCCAGTTTGCGGCGATGGGGCTCAGCGACAGAGAGCTCCAGCTTGCCCAGTTCATTCATTCGGGACTGGATATGTTCTTTACGCAGCGCCCGATCGAGCATGGTGGCAACGTCGCCATCTCGCGCTCCGGCCGGGATGGTCACCTCCACCGCACTGCTGCTCTGGGGAAAGGAAAACACCAGTCGCTCGCTGCTGTTTTTAGCACTCAATAAATCCAGATGCTCGGCACTGAACCGGGTACGCAACTCCTGAGCCGATGCAATGAGTCTGGGTTTGAGCCCGTCAGTCAAAGGCCCTCTCGGCAGGGTGACTTTCTCTTCCAGCATTTTTAAGCGGTTAGTCACGTCACTGCTGGCCAGCTCACGCTGACCCAATTGGCGTTCAAGCCGCGTCAATTCACCCCAAACCTGATTGAGTGCTTGTTCAGCGCCCTGAGCATGGGCAATTCGCTGTTGAGCTGCGCCGATCAGGGCCCATCTATCCATCCGGATAATATTGGGGTGGCGCTCATTCTGTTTTCGGCTTTCCGGAGTGTGAGCTTGTGCAGTTGCGCGGCCCTGCAACTTGAGCTTTGCCTGCGCCTCGGCAACGCCCCCAAGACGGGTTTGCTGGATCTGCATCATGACTCCTTCACTCGTTACGGCATGTAGTTGAACAGGCTAAGGCCATTAACCTTGGCAAAAGCTTGCTGCTGCACCTGTAATGCCATCAGGACGTGGGCCTGTCGGGTCGCCGCCTCGGCATAATCCAGCGACTCTATCTGGTTGCTCACTTCCTTGCTATAGACGCCTTTCTCGGCATGGCTCTCATCGATCTGATCCAGCAAGTTGATCCGGGCACCAATCGTGCTCACCGCCTGGCTGATATTATCTTGCAGCGTCTGGCTGCGACCCAGCATGGCTCGGGCTTGATCGACGGCGTCAGGTGCTGCGGCATTAATTGCCGTCACCATGCTATCGAGTCGTTTGAAAAAGTCATCCGGCTGCAGAAACAGCTGGTCAGCCGTCTGGTTCAAGCCCACAGTGACGCCGTTGGCAATACTGACCTCACGCACCAGATTATCCCCCTGGTAGATGTAGTCACCACTCGTCTGCTTTACCAATGCAGTCTGATCAACCTTGCTACCGGTAAAGAGGCTGGAGCCACTCTCATTACGCGCATTGGCCAGATCCAGCAAACCATCCTTGATAATGGCGACCTCACTGGCCACCGCTTTGCGATCTGCATCCGACAAAGAACCTGTTGCAGCAGTCTGGGTCAACTCCCGCAACCGCATCAGCATGTTGGTCATGGTCTCAAACTGCAGCTCCCCCTGAGAGAGCTGGCTCTTGGCATTGGCGATATTCTTCTGATACTGCGCCATCGCCACCTGCTCTTTCTGCAAGCCCAGCAGCTGCACACTGCCAACAGGATCATCAGAGGGCTGAAGAATGCGTTTTTGCGTGGAGATCTGGCGATCGAGCCTGGCATATTCACCGAAGCCTTGCTGCAAATTGTCGAGCATGCTGAGCTGGATTTGGTTGGTACTGATGCGCATGGTCACCCTCAGAACATGTTCAGAATGGAATTGAAAAGCTGTTCCGAGGTGCTGATCACCTTGGCATTGGCCTGATAAGCCTTGGTGTAAGCCATGATCTTCACCCCTTCCTCATCGGTATTCACACCGCTGACACTGCTCAGCTTGGCCGCCATCTGTTTTTCCATATTGGCATCAGCCTGCATGCTCGCTTTCGCTTGTCCGCTCTGCACCGCCATCTTGCCAAGCAGGGCGCTATAGGCATCGTATTGGCCATTTTTTATCTTCAGCAGGTCCTGCAGGTTGCGGTTATCACCCTTGCCACCAACGCCTTGGGCAAAAGCCAGATCATCGCCGGTAAAACCATCAGCCACCCGCAATGTCCCCAACGCATTGATGTAGTTACCATGGATATCTTTTGTTTCGTCAAAAGCGAACAGCTTCTTCCCGCTTGCTCCTTTAAGGTCAACTCCACCGGCCTGTTTAGCATTGAAATCCTCTGCCAGTTTGCCCGCTATCTGATTCAGCGCCACTCTGGTCGGCCGCAATACCGTGGATCGATAGTCCATTACCCCTGCCAGCGAGCCACCATGCAATTTAGGCACTTCAAAGGTTTGCCCACCGAAAGCGAGACTGAGTTTATCGCCTGCAAGCGCGAGGGTACTACTGCTTCCCCCCAGCACCAGCGGCTGTCCTTGCGGCAGGCTGATGGCGAAGGCGCCGTCACTCTGACGATTGACCCGCACTTCCATATAGGTCGACAACTCACGAACAATCTGTTCGCGACTGTCCTCCAGCGCCGAGGTATTGACCCCCTTGGCGGCCTGATCGCCAATCTGGACATTCAATTCAGCCAGTTGTGACAGGTAGCTGTTGACTTGCGAGACGGTGCTGCTCAACTGATCGTCGATCTGCTTTTCCTGGGTGATCAGACTCTCGTCCAGCTGGGTAAAGCGGTTGGCGAGCGCCCCGGCAGAACTGACAATCTGGCTGCGCTGCGCCGGCGTCTCCGGGCTGTCGAGCGCGGCACTCAGCGAGGCAAAGAAGCTGTCGAGCCCTTTTGCAATATTCATCGACTCACTGCCCAGCAACTGCTCGGTCGTATTGATGTACTGATGAAAGGCATAGGAAGAACCGGTGGCCGAACGGCTACGCCAGTGTTGGGTGACCAGATAATCATCCGTTACCCTGCGCACCCCTGTCACCTCGACACCTGCACCATTATCCAATCGCCCGAAACCGGACAGACTGCCCATCATGGCTTCCTGACGGCTATACCCGATGGTATTGACGTTCGCGATATTCTGGGCGGTCAGATTCAATGCAATCTGGGCTGCATTTAATCCGCTGGCGCCGATATTGAGCAGTGACATCAGTCAACCTTCTTCATTTTTGCCGAGTTGAGAGGCTGGCTGAATGCAGCCAGGGTCTGTTGCTCTGAAGCGACCACCCCGTCCGGATTCTTTAATGACGGGGCCAGCTGGTTGACCATCTGCTCCCGCAGGCCGATGCCACCTCGCTTCACCATGCTCATCGCCAACTGACTGTCATACATATCGCGATAGAGGGATTGCCCCTTGATAATCTTCTCGTCCTCATCCTGCAGGGCATCCGTCGCCGAACGCATATGCTTGAGCACGGTTTGCAAAAAGCTGACTTCAAACTGACCGGCCGCCGCATCCAGCGCAGCACGCTGATCCGGGTTGCTTTTGATTTGCTGCAATTCATTGAGATCCTGATAAAAACCAGGATCCGAGCTAATTCTGGTCATGATAGTCCTTAGATAACTACCAGCTCACCCTCAAGGGCGCCGGCCTCATTGAGCGCTTGCAAGATAGCCATAACATCATCGGGGGTGGCCCCTAGTGAGTTGACAGCCTTGACGATCACCTCCAAAGAGGTGCCATCCGGCCAGACAAACATGTTGTTTCGTTCCCGATCGACCTGGATCTTGGAATTGGGTGTCGTGGTGGTCTGGCCGTTGGAGAAGGCATTGGGCTGACTGACCGTCTGGCTCTCGCCAATCGTCACCGTCAGACTGCCATGACTGACGGCAGCCTTGTGAACCTTGACCCCCTGCCCCATCACCACAGTGCCGGTTCGACTGTTGAAGACCACTTTCGGCCGCTCCTGACCCGGATCCACCTTGATATCTTCCAGCAAGGCCATAAAGGCGATGCGCTGGCTCTCGTCCCTGGGTGCCGCAACCTGAATCCGTCCGGCACTCACCGCTCGGGCGACCGGCCCCAGCTGATGGTTGATGGCACGCTCAACATTGCGGGCCGTCTTGAAGTTGGGTTGATGCAGATTGAGGGTCACTTCCGGCTTCTCGGCAAAATTGCTCACCACCTCTCGTTCGATGGTGGCACCGTTGGGGATAATCCCGGCCGTCGGCACGTTAATCGTGACCGATGATCCTGATTGCCCTTCCGCCTTCACCCCGGCGACAACCAGATTGCCCTGCGCCACGGCATAGACTTCACCGTCGATACCACGCAGGGGAGTCAGCAGCAGAGAACCGCCGCGCAGGCTCTTGGCATCACCGATAGAAGTGACCGTCACGTCAAGCAACTGGCCCTTGCCAGCCAAGGCGGGTAGCGTAGCCTGAACCGAAACGGCCGCCACGTTTTTGAGCTTGGGATCGATATCGTCCGGTAACTGCACGCCAAACTGCTTGAGCATGTTGGCCATGGATTGACCGGTAAATTTGACTTGGCTCTTGTCACCGGTACCAGAGAGACCAACCACCAGACCATAGCCCACCAGCTGGTTAGTTCTTAGCCCCTGCACATCGGCAATATCCAGCAAGGCTCGCTTGGCCGGTGCTGCAGCCTGACTAAACCAGGGCAGACAGAGACACAGCAGGGTGATAAACCATCTGTTCATGTAGATCCTCAAAATGGAGCGAAGGCTGAGCTGAAGAAGCGACCCAACCACCCCATCTGGTTGCTATCGGCGAGGGCACCACGACCGGCATAAGTAATGCGGGCATCGGCAATGCGCTGGGACGAGATACGGTTGCTCTGGTCAATATCCTCGACCCGTACCATGCCGCCCAACCGGATGTACTCATCCCCCTGATTGAGGCGGATCCACTTTTCACCGCGGATCCCCAGCACGCCATTGGGCATCACTTCCGCGACAGTGACAGTGATGGAACCCGCCAGGGTATTCTGCTGACTGGAGGTCGCACCACCATCAAAATCCCGATCGGCACTGAGGGAGGCCCCCAAATCGGGGTATTGTTTCCCGCCAATTGTGGGGGTGGGTACATTCATGCTGCTGTTCTTGCTCATGCTGGTATTGGCTTTCTTGCTCGACTGGGTACGCTCTTCCAGCACCACGGTCAGAATGTCACCAATCCGATAAGCTCGCCGATCCTGAAACAGGGTCATCATGTAGTTGCCACGATAGAGGCTACCGTCCTCTCCCTGTGCTGCAGCCGCGACCGGGGGCCGGGACGGCGCCCATTTCTCGTCACCCGGCTCGGGGGCCTGCAGCTCATAGGTTGCGCACCCGCCCAGCAACAGTACCAACCAGATATAACGCAGCATCGACTTCATCATCACAGTGCCTGAGTGACAAACTTGAGCATCTGGTCCGCAGCAGAGACAACCTTGGCATTCATCTCGTAAGCACGCTGGGTAGTGATCATGTCGACCATCTCCTCGACCACATTGACGTTCGAGCTCTCCAGCGTGAATTGCTTGACCGCCCCCATCGCTTCTTCACCAGGCACACCTTCTATCGGTTCACCGGACGCGCCTGTGGCACGGTAGAGGTTGCCACCGAGCGCTTCCAGACCGGCCGGGTTGGAGAAGTTGGTCAGGGTGATGCGGCCCAGCTCGACGTTTTCTTGCTGACCCGGCAGCGAGGCGCTGACGGTGCCATCGGTGCCGATGGAGATCTTGGTGGCGTTATCGGGGATCTGGATCTGCGGCACCATGGGCAAGCCATCAGAATTGACCAGCTGCCCCTCGGCATTGCGGTGCCATTGGCCATTTCGGGTATAGGCAGTCTCGCCATCCGGGCGCTCGACCCCGAAGAAACCGGCACCGACCACCGCCATATCCAGCTCCTGGTTGGTATTCTGGAATTGGCCAGAGGTGAAGACCTTCTGGGTACCCACCACCCGCACACCATTACCCATCTGAATACCGATGGGAGCCAGATTCTGCTGATCCTGCTGAGCGCCCGGCTGGCGCTGCACCTGATAGAAGAGATCTTCAAATGCCACCCGATCACGCTTGAAACCAACCGTGTTCACGTTGGCCAGGTTGTTGGAAATACTGGACATCTTGGCATCTTGTGCCGACAGACCCGTTTTACTGACCCATAATGCTGCGTGCATTGTTATTCCACCTTGTTCATCAAGCCCAATCCCCAAGGGAGTGGCCAGATACCGGACATCAGCCCGATAGCTTCAATATCAACCCTGACCGGAAATCAATTTGGCCCCTTGACGAGCCTGATCATCAGCCGCTTTCATCAACTTGACCTGCAGTTCGAAATTGCGGGTCAATGACATGCTGCTGACCAACTCATCCACAGCATTGACGTTAGCCCCTTCCAGAAAACCGGAGGCCATCACCACCTGCTCGCTGCTCTCGGCATCACCCCCCTGGCGCATCCGGAACAAACCATCGTGGCCTTTCACCAGCTCAGCCGGATCCGGATTGACCAGCTTCAGGCGGCCCACATCGAGCCGAGCCCCGCCCCCCGGAGGAGTGATGCTCAGGGTGCCATCCTTGCCGAAACTGATGTCACGATAAGCGGGCAGCACCAGCTCGCCACCTTCCCCCAGCACCGGCCGACCATTGAGGGTCAACAGCCCGTCAGCATCCGCCTCCAGGTTACCCGCGCGGGTATAGGCCTCTTTGCCATCAGGCGTCTGCACCGCAAGAAAACCCTCACCACGAATCGCCACATCCAGCTTGCGACCCGTCTGCATCAGAGGACCAGCCTTGAAGTTGGTCCCTGCCATCTCTTCTCTGGCCATCACCCGACTCGGGTAACCATCTCCCGTCAGGGCATAAGCAGAAACCCGCTCAAAGTCAGCCCGAAAACCGGCGGTATTGACGTTGGCCAGGTTATTCGCCCGAATTTGCTGAGCCATCAGGGTATGTTGCGCCCCGGACATGGCGGTGTAGATAAGCTTTTCCACGGGTTACCCTTAGAAGGAGTTGAACAGAACCTGAGTCATTTTGTCAGCGGAACTGATGGTCTTGGCGTTGGCCTGATAGTTACGCTGGGAAGTCATCAGGCTCACCAGCTCACCAGTCAGATCCACGTTGGAGCTCTCGTAAGCCCCAGCCGTCAACTTGCCCATGGTGCCGGTTCCCGGTGCGCCCAAGACCGGCTGACCGGAACTGAACGACTGTTGCCAAGTTGTGTTGTTGGTCTGCAGCAGACCATTGGGGTTGGTGAAGTTCGCCATCACCACCTGCCCCTGCAACAGGCTCTGACCGTTGGTAAAGGTGGCATAGACACCGCCATCGGCATCAACCCGTACACCGGTCAGATCACCTGCGGTATAACCATTGGACTGGTTGCGAGTAGCGTTGAAGTCGGAGGCATACTGGCTGACACGTGCCATGTCCAGCTTCAGTGATATATCTGTAGCGCCATCCGGCTTCAGATCCAGAGCAGGGAATGATGTTGGTAACTCCAATGTACCGTTTTTATTGAATACCATATTCACTACCCCCCCAACCGGTTTACCGTTGAAGGAGTAATGCACATCCCACTTGTTCGGGTCTGTTTTGACAAAATACTGGGTCACGGTATGTTCAGTGCCCAGAGAGTCATAAACCTTGCTGGATTGGGAATAGTTAAAGGTCTCTGATTTTGTCAGATCAAACTTGTTAGCTGCTATCGTCTGATCAATTTTGCTGGCATCCGCCTTGAGATTCGCCACAAACTCCAGCTTGTCGGATGCCTTGGCTGGCAGGCTGCCCGCCTTGACCTGAATATCACCAACCACACCGGATTGCAGCTTGCCCGCGTCATCAGTGGTATAACCTTGCAGACGGGTGCCACTCGCCGTGGTCAGATAGTTACCGCTATCACGCTGGAACATACCTGCACGGGTATAAGAAGTCTGTCCACTGCTATCTTTCAGCACAAAAAAACCACTACCAGAAATGGCCAGATCCAGCCCACGCCCAGTTCGCATCACGTCGCCGTTGCGGTCAAAGTTCTGGGAGACGTTGTTCATCTCAACCCCACCGGCCTGACCACCACCATAGATGGCAGCAAACTCGGCACGGCTGGATTTGAAACCTGCGGTACTGGCGTTAGCCACGTTGTTACTGATTACACTCAATTCCTGGTTCACGGCGCGCAGGCCGCTCAATCCGATACTGAAAGACACAGTGTCGCTCCTCTCTGATTACGCCGATTTACCGAACTGGATTGCACTGAACAGCGGGACATCGCCCACGCCGGCAACCTGTAGCATGATTTCACCCGTACCGGGCAGGGTGACGCGATCCACCTTGCTCGCCACATAATTTGTGGACCCCACCAGCGTCTTGCCGGTTGAAGCCTTGACCTCGAAGCTGTACTCCCCGGCAGGGAGCGGGGGCAATTCATAATCCAGCCCACCCGCTTTGCTCTCACCCCAGCTCTTACTCGCAACCAGCACGCCATGTTGGTCATAAACCTTGAGGTCAACCTGTTCCGCCGCACCTTGCAGCTCGATTTGGCCGCGAATTTGCTGTTGCTGCTGCTGTTTGAGGGTCTTGCTCGGCACCATGACCTCTTTGTCGATCAAAGCGGTACTCTGCAACACCTGCTGGGTATCCATCATGTTGATGGACTTTTGCTGTAACACTTTCAGCCCCTCGACCCCTTCAACCATGCTGAACTGGGCAAGCTGAGCGACATACTGGGCACCATCAAGGGGGTTGGTGGGGTCCTGGTTCTGGATCTGCGCCACCATCATCTGCAGGAATTCATTGCGCAGTTGCATACCGCCATTCTGGTTGGCTTGCGTTCCCTGAGCAGCACCGCTGCCATTGCTGGCGATCTTGGGGTCAGCAACAACCTGACCTGTACCACGCGCCGTATCCAGACTGCTTATCTGTGGCAGACTCATGGCTTAGGCTCCCTGACCAAGACGCAGCAAACCTTGCTGCATGCTGTTGATCCGGTTGATCACTTCGACCGAGGTTTCAAACCCACGAGAGGCACTCATCATGTCGGCCATCTCCTCCACCACGTTGACGTTGGAGTAGTAGACAAAACCATCCTGATCGGCCATCGGGTTGGTCGGCTCCAATCGTTTTTCGACCTGACGGTCGGACTGTACGATGCCAGCTACTTGCACCGACGCAGCTCCGAGACCATCGGTATCCTGAATCTTCTGATAGAGAGTGGAAAAAACCGGCTTGATGGCACGAAACGCCGCGTCTTCACTGGCAGCCGCGCTATCCACGTTTGCCAGGTTGGAGGCAACGGTATCCAGCCGCACGGTCTGGGCGCGCATGGCGCTGCCGGCGATGTCATAAATCTTGTTGAACGACATGGTTAACGGCCCTCGATCGCCTTGGCGATCCCGGTAATCTTCATATTGAGGAAAGTGAGGCTGGTCTGAAAATCGGTGGCGTTGTTGGCAAATTTGCCCTGCTCAACCCCCAGCTCTGCCGTGTTGCCATCCATGGAGACCTGATAAGGAATGCGATAGAGGGGGTGACGCATATCGTCACGCATGGCGCCTTGGCCAATGGCCTGACTCTCCTCACCTGCAGCAACTTGCTGCGCGACACGACCCAGAATCGTCTTATAATCGACATCTCGAGCCAGATAGCCCGGTGTATCCACGTTGGCCAGATTTCCCGCCAGAATACGCGCCCGCTCAGCCCTGACATCGAGGGCATAAGGGTGTACGCCGAGGGCGCTGTCAAATGAGATACTCATGCTTCATCCTTTATCGTTCACTCAGACCGGGGTTACCCTTATCAAGACTCATGCCAACCATGAAGATACCTAGTTTCAAGCGGTTACCATGCACCATCCACTGCAAGCAGATGAGAAATGAGGAAGCGCGACTTCCCGTGTGGAAATGGAGCGGCATCCTGTGGCTACTGCTGAGTGCGCTGGCTCATGGCGCACCGCAGGCGCAAAGCGCCATGCTTGAACAGTTGCTTGAACAGGATGCGCGCCAGAGTCTTGATGACTACATAACCCAACAGGGGTGGCCTGCAACCGCAGGGGAGTTTCGGGTCTGGCTTGCACCTTCCGCCGAACACCTCCCCCTATGCCCATCCGGGCACATCTCGCTACAGGCCGGTGGCCAGTATCGGCAACCCTGGGGACGCCGTCCCTATCTCATCGAATGTACAGATCCCGCATGGCAGGTGCGCGGGCGGGTAGAGGTTTCATTGCTATTACCGGTCTGGGTTGCCGCACGGGATATCGCAAAAGGTCAATCCATCAGCACTAGCGATCTGGTGGAAAAAGAGCTGGATGTCAGCCGCATACAACGCGGGTATACCCCGAGCAATCACTCCCTGCTGGGCCATAAAAGCAACCGGCATCTGAGAAGCGGGCAACTCATCGGTGAGCTGGACTTACAAAAGAGTTGGGCGGTCAAACAGGGGGAAGGGGTACTTATCCGCGCCGGGGAAGGTGAATTCTCCGCAACCACCAGAGGGGAAGCCCTCGAAAATGGCGGAATAGGCGACGGGATCAGAGTGAAAAATCTTAGCTCTGGCAAGCAGATACAAGCATGGGTGACTGATACCGGGGAAGTTGAAACCCGTTTTTGAACCAAGATTGCAATTTGATTCAAGTTCGACAAGCCTTGGGTCGCTTGTCATAGGCAGACCATCAGGAATTTACGTTATGAAAATTACCCGTACTGACTCGCTCTATATTCAGAACCAGCCTGGCCGCAAACAGGATGTAACGACCAAGCCGGAAACCAAGTCCGCACAGTCATCCGAAGCCCGGATCAGCAGCACCGCGCAGTCAGTAGCCAACGCCCGCAGCCAGCTGGCCACCACATCCGATGTCGACATGGACAAGGTCAACGAGATCCGCAAAGCCATCAGTGAAGGCAAGCTGGAGATCGATCTGGATGCGCTGGGTCAGGCCATTCTGGATATGCATCGCCGATGAGCGTGGATACCAAGGCCACCGTCAAGGCATTGATCCTCGGGATCCAGCAGGATTACGGCCACTACACCGAATTCACCGCCTTGTTGCTTCGCCAGCATGCACTGCTGGCAAGCCATGATGTCGATGGTCTGCAAGCCCATAACGAGCAGCAGACCGCGCTAATGGCCAAGGTGACACAACAGGCAAAATTGCGCTGCCAGCAGCTGCAGACATTGGGCCTCAAGCCCGATGAGAAGGGGATGGCCACCCTGATAGCAAAGTTGCCACTTCCGCTGCGCACCACGGTAGCCAATCAATGGCAACAGCTTGAACAACTGCTGCACCAGTGTCTGCGCCAGAATGATCTCAATGGCCGCCTGCTGGCAGGCCAGATGGAGACGATTCATTCGCTGTTGGGACAAGATTCAGGTTATCGCGACCCGGACAGCATCGTGGATTAACCCTCCTCCCTACTCTTGCGGGTCAGGTGACGCAAACTGGCCAGCTCGTCCAGCTGTAGCTGATCTCGCCTCTCCTGCTGCTGACGAGCAACATCATCACGCTTGGCCAACAAGAGCTCCAGCCCTTTGACCCGCCCGAACTGCCGGACCAGCTCCCCTTCGTGGCGCGCCAGATCCAGTCTGGCCAGCGTCGATTGCTGCACCTGATGGGAGAGCAAACGGCGCAACTGTCCATCCATCTGTTGCTTGTTTTGCCATAGCAAAGGATGAAACTTGTCGGAACCGGGTCGCAGCGAGGAGATAACCTCCTGCAATTTGTGCGCTCGCTGCTCTTCCCGCAGCGCCAGCTCCCTCAGGCGCTGGCGCTCAGCGCCAAGATTTTCCAGCTCTTCCTGTTGCAACCCCAGATAAGACCTCAGCATAACGAATCCTTACCCTTACCCCTGCCCCAGCACCTGCTTGAGACCAATCATCACCTGTTCAAAAGCCATCTCTTCATGCAAGCCTTGCTGCAGGAATACCGCAATCCCCGGGTAGCGCTGAACAGCTTCATCCATCTGCTGGTCTGCCCCAGGCTGATAACCCCCGAGTGGCAGCAACTCACGCACCTGCTGATAGCGTCCCCATAGCTGGCGCAAGGTTACTGCCAGCTTTTGCCATTCGGCGGGCACGACCTGTGGCATGACCCGGCTTACTGATGCACCGATATCGATGGCGGGATAGTGGCCCTCTTCCGCCAGACGACGGGTCAGCACGATATGACCATCGAGAATGGCGCGCGCCGCATCGACCACCGGATCCTGCTGATCATCCCCCTCCGCCAGCACGGTGTAGAAAGCACTCAGACTGCCATCTGGATGCGTGCCGTTACCGGCTCGCTCCACCAGTTGGGTCAGCATGCTGAATACCGAGGGCGGATAACCACGGGTCGCGGGGGGCTCACCGATGGCCAGCGCAATTTCACGCTGTGCCTGGGCATAACGGGTCAGTGAATCCATCAGCAGCAGCACATCTTGCCCCTGCTCACGGAAATATTCGGCAATCCGGTGACATAGCTGGGCCGCTCGCAACCGCATCAGTGGAGATTGATCCGCTGGTGCCGCGATGACTACGGCACGTGCCAGACCTTCGGCGCCCAGACTGTGCTCAATGAATTCGCGCACTTCACGACCCCGCTCACCAATGAGCCCCACCACGACGATCTGAGCTGCGGTATTACGGGTCATCATGCCGAGCAACATACTCTTGCCGACCCCCGAACCGGCGAACAGCCCCAAACGCTGGCCCTTACCAACCGTCAGCAGGCCATTAATGGCGCGGATACCGACATCCAGCGGTTCACGTACCGGGGTTCGCAATAGAGGATTGGGTGGAAGAGCAAACAGGGGAACGCTGTCACCAACGTCTGGTAACGGCTGCCCGTCGAGCGGCTGTAGCAGCCCATCGAGTACCCGTCCCAGCAAGTGAACACCGAGCCGAACCGTCTCTTCGCCATCGATCGGCTCAACCTGAGCGCCAGCGTAAAGTCCGCTCATCGGCTGCAGCGGCATCAGGTAAGAGATATCCCGGTTAAAACCGACCACCTCAGCCAACAGTGGTGTTCCACTTGCCGTGCTGACACGACAACGTTGCCCCATTACCAGTTGGCAGCCGACCACTTCGAGCGTCAGACCGGTCACTCGTACCAACCGGCCAAAACGACGAAACGCGGGCAACTCATCCAGATTGTCCAGCGCACTGGTCAGTGCCTGCTGCAAGGCCTCATGCATCTTGCGGCACTTCCAGCGAGCTGTTGAGCTGTTCGATACAGGTTGCTAGGCGGGAGCTGGTGCTCACCTCGACGACAGCAGCACGGGTTTCGATACGAGCGTCGCCCACCCCGAGTGCTGCATCGACTTGCAATGGCCACCCTTCACAGCGAGTCACCCCCTGCTCGGCAAGTCGCTGCCGGTCTCCCTCGTTGAGGTAGATCACCAGCTCTTCCGATTCCCTCGGCAAGGTAGCAAGCGCCTGCTCGACCTGATTCATCACCTGCTGCGGATTGAGGGTGAACTCGGCCATAATGACCCGTTTGGCCACCTGTGCCACCAGCTTGGCAATCAGCTCTTTCTGCTCTGCCATCCGGGCCTGGCTCAGCGACGCCCACTGCTCTTGCAGCTTTGCAAATGGCACCATCGCCTGTTCGAAGGCAGCTCGCCCCTCCGAAAGGCCCTGAGCAAAACCGCGGGTTTGCCCTTGTTGCAAACCGGTGCTCTCACCGTCCTGCAGACCGCAGGTCAACCCTTGTTGATAACCAGCCTGATAACCTTCGTCGTGACCTTGCTCCAGCCCTTGCTGATAGCCGAATTCAAATTGTTCCTGTTGGCTCTGAGCCTCTTCCCCACTCTGACCGAGCGCAGGGAAGCGATACAGACGGGTCGCCCCAGGCATCAATTTGCGCACATTGTGACTCATGAATGCCTCCTGTTAACTGACGGTGGGCTCTTCGAACAGCTGGAACTCGATCTCGCCCTGCTCCACCAACTCGCGGACCAATTGCATGACCTCTTCCCTGGCCTGCTCGACCTTGCGCAAAGAGACACTGCCCTGATTCTGGATCTGATCGTCCAGCGCCTGAGCCATCCGCTTCGGCATGGCCCCCAGAATAACCTTGCGGAAAGTGGTCTCGGTGTTCTTGAGGGCCAGGGCCAGCAATTCGCTGGGTAGCTCCTGCACCAACCGTTGCAGGGTGTCGTCGCTCTGACGGCGCAACGCCATGAAGTCGAACATGTTCTTCTCGATCTCCAGCGCCATATCGCCATCATGCTCGCGCAGCAAAGAGAGCATCTGCTCCTTGTCACCCTGATAACGATTGAGAATATCGGCCACCTGCCGCACCCCGTTAACCTTGGCACCAGATTGATCTGCCACATAGGCGAGGCAGCGATCCAGCGTCAGTCTGAGCTCACCCAGCACATGTTCGCTGACACTGCTGAGGCTGGCGACACGCACCAGCAAATCGTCGTGAACCGAACCGGGCAATGCATCGAGCACGGCTGACGCAGTCTGGGGTGGCAGGAAGGCCAGCAGCACAGCCTGCATCTGGGGATGTTCATTACGGAAGAAACGGGCCAGCACATCTGCAGGCACCCACTGCAGACGCTGGATATCCTGACTCATTACATCGCCGTACAGGCTGTCGAGCAGACTGCGGGAGAGCCGTTGACCCAACGCAAGATCCAGCGTCTGTTCCAGGTATTCCCGTGAAGCACTGGCAATCCCGCTCTGTTCCCGATACTGATTGAAGAACTGCTGCAACGTCCACTTGGCTTCCATCGAGCTGACGCCGGAGAGCGCCGCCATTTTGGAGATCAATCGCTGCACTTCGTCTCGGGAGAGTTTCTGCATCACCTTTGCGGCAGCCTCGGTCCCCATGCTTAACAACAAGATGGCGGCCTTTTCAAGGTTGTCGATATCGATATCGACAGCACTCTGATTCAAGTTAACGCTGTTCATTGCCACTCACCCATGCTCTGACAACCTCCGCCACCCGGGCGGTATCTTTTTCCACCAGCAACTGCAAATGCTTGAGCTGAACCTCCAGCTCGGAGCCCGGTTCCGGCAACGACTCCATATCGAGTGATGAGAACTGTGGATCCATCTTGTTGTCAGCACGGATCAGGCTATTTGAGAGCGCAGAAGTCAGCTGAGGATCATCTTCATCCCTGCGCATGGACAACCCGACGGTAGGCTCCAGATCTTCCTCAGCCTCACCCATTTCCATCTCCGGCTGCTGCTGGGTACGAACCAGGTGTTTCACCAACGGGCGAATACCGAAGAACACCAGCGTCAAACCAAGCAAACCGCCGACCAGATAACGCAAGGAATCTTGCCAGTACGGGGTTTCCCACCAGCTGGATTCGGGTGCAACAACTGGTACCGCACCATTGAAATCGAAAGCCTGCAGACTGATCTGATCGCCACGTGTCTCGTCGAAGCCCACTGCACGCTCTACCATCTGGCGGATCTGTTCCAGTTGTTCAGCACTCCAACCACCTTTCGGGGCTATCTGCTGATTAAGCAGAATGGATACGTTAATTCGATCCAAACGTCCCTGTTGGTAACGGGTGTGCACTATGGTGCGGCTGTTTTCGTACTGCTTGCTGACTTCCTGACGCTCGGTACGAGTGTCATTCTGCTGTGGGGCGGCATTGCCTTTGGCTGCATCCGTTTTTTCATCCTTTGGCGCCGTCTCAGGTGGGCGGTTGGATAGCGCACCGGGAATCCCCATCGCCAACGCATCGATAGTTTTGTCTGACTTGTTGGACTCTCGAGTCACCACACCTTGCGGATCGAGCTGCTGCTGGGTCTCTTCGACGGCGTTGAAGTTCACGTCTGCCGCAATCTGCACCTTGAAATTAGTACTGCCCAACATGGGATACAGCATGTCATTGGCACGTTGACGGATGTATTGCTCCAGCTTGCGGACATACTCCATCTGCTGAACGCTCTGCTTGCCAAAACCAACCTTGTCCCCCAGCTCGGCACTGAGCAGCTGGCCGGATTGGTCCACCACAGTGACGGCACCCGGTTTCATTCCCGAGATACTGCCAGCCACCAGATTGGCAATCGCCTCGACCTGACCCGCTTCGATGGATTGGCCCGGTTGCATATCGAGCATCACTGACGCGCTGGGTTTCTCCTCATCGCGCCCCACGAACAGCGTGCGCTTCGGAATAGCCAGATGAACACGGGCGCTGCGCACGGCGTCGAGCGCTATGATGGTTCGGGCCAGCTCTCCTTCCAGGGCATGACGATAACGAGCCCCTTCCATAAATTCGCTGGTACCCAATCCGGTTACGTTGTCCAGACCTTCCAGGCCAGATGGCATGGCGGCACGCACACCACGTGCCGCAAGCGCCATCCGGATATGAGCCAGCTGGTTTTCAGGAACCAGCACCTGACCGGTGCTCTTTTCCAGGCGGAAAGGCACCTGCTCCTTCTCCAGCATCTCCATGATGTTGGCGGTATCGTATAGCTCCTGTTTGCCATACAAAGGGACATAGTTTTTACTGGAGGTCCACAGAATAACGACTATGGTACCCGCCACAATGGCAGCCAGCAGGGCAATGGTGAGGATTGATTTGTTGTCACGGGAGAGCGTACGCCAATTGCGTAGCCCCTCTTGCAGCCTGATTTTGAGCGAATCAGAGGCGGTCCCCTGAGGAGACGTTACCAGTTCAGTCATCTGTTACCTCAGAGCGGCATGCGCATAATGTCGTCAAAACCGGTCATCAGCTTGTTGCGAACCTGCATCAAGGCTGAAAAACTCAAGCCGGCTTTTTGACTCGCCACCATGGCGCCCACCAGATCATCGCTCTGCCCGGCATCGACGGATGCCATCAATTTTGACGAGATATTCTGCTGCTCATTGACGCGCCCCACGACATCTCGCATGGCATCAGTGAATGATGCCCCTGATACATCATTCGATTCGATAGAAGGGGTCTGGCTTGCGACACGTTGCATCTCCTGCATCTGCTGCAGCAGTGTCACCTGTGATGACATCATCTGAATCTTCACTCTTTATCCCTCTGCTTGAATCTGCTGTTCAATATCAATGCCCTGTTCACGCATTGCCGCCAGCTTGTAGCGCAGTGCCCGGGTCGTCATGCCCAACGCATCGGCTGTGCGGGTACGATGGCCACGAAAGCGGCGCAAGGTCTCTAATACAAATTGGAACTCGGCATGCCGCCGGGTTTCACTCAACCCCTCAGGAACATGCCACGCGTCTGACCCAACCATTTCTGGCTCCGCCACACAGTGTGGCAGCATCAGATCTACCGCTTGAATATGCAAACCACGCGCCATTATTAATGACCGTTGAATGACATTATCCAGTTCTCGTACATTTCCTGGCCATTCATATGACAGCAACAGCTGACAGGCTCGATCACTCAGGCGATAACCCTGCTGGGATACATAACGCTCAATAAAGTAGTTGGCCAGCGGAATAATATCGTCAGGGCGCTCACGCAATGCGGGCCAATTCATTGGCAATACATCAAGACGATAGAAAAGGTCTTCACGAAATAGCCCATCAGCAACCAATCTACGTAGATCTTTATTGCTGGCAGCAATGATTCGAACATCCAGCGAAATCGTTTGATTACTACCAAGTCGCTCAACTTCTTTTTCTTGCAGCACCCGTAATAACTTTGCCTGCAAATTCAAAGGAAGCTCTGATATTTCATCCAGTAACAGGGTTCCACCCTGTGCCAACTCAAACTTGCCGGGTTGGGCAGAGACAGCACCGGTAAATGCGCCTTTATTATGGCCAAACAGAATTGACTCAAGCATTGCCTCAGGAATGGCTGCACAATTAATCGCCAAAAATGGTTTTTCCGCTCTGGCAGACATTTCATGAATATAGCGGGCCAACCGCTCTTTACCGGTTCCTGACTCACCACCAATCATAATTGTCGCGGATGTTTTGGCTGCTCGTCTGGCAAGCTGCAACACCTGCAGGCTCATAGGAGATACAGCGATCAGGTTCGGAATTGCCTGGCGAAGACGCAGGGCCCCACGTACTGCATCAAGCAATTGCTGGGGGCAGAAGGGTTTTACAATGTAGTCGATTGCCCCGGCACACATAGCTTCCGCCGCAATCGCGGCTTGATGCTCATTGACCATGATGACACAGTCAACCCCCTCGAACTCACGCAGAATACGCGGCCCGAGCTCGGTCATGGCATCCATATCGAGCAGGATCAAATTGACATTATCATCAGCGATAATGCCCTTTGATTGTTTAACAGAATTAACGCTTGATACCCTGATACCTTCCTTGTGAAGGTTTTTTTCAACCTCATTTTCGGCAACTATTAGTGGTTGAATCAATAATATATGTGACCCAGCCAAGCTATCGCCACACAACCCGATTGTTGTATTTATTGGTAATCCCGAAGACATAGACGTCTGACACCTGTGACTGTGGATAGGACAATCAATAGAGCTGAAGTATCAGACACAAAGGAGAAATACAAATTCGCGCTTAAAAAACAGCACAACTTGTATCTAGATGGTAACAAAATTGTATCCAAATTCACCTTGGTAACCCCGCTGTCATTAGCTTTCCTGCTGTTAGACCGGAGGCTTTGCGTCCTGACTTTTCAGTTCAGTTTGCCCTTACAATGTGATAACACACCCAGCTTAATGGGCTAAGCGTGTGGCAACACAATTAATATTGTTTTTGTTATTTAACTTTCACACATTGCTGCGTCAAATTTCGCCACATCATATAGTATTCATACGGCAATTCAAGCAGGGGCGGAAAAAACACTTCCCTTCAGGATATTTATCCAGCAGTAATTAACCAAGTGTACCAATTACCTCCACCCGTAGCTCTTCAGGTATTTCATTGTAAGAAAGCACTTTGAGTCCCTTTGAAAATGATCGGGCATAACGGGCCATCAGCGGTCTCAGTTGCGGCATGACAACCAACACAGGGGAATGTCCCAACTGCTGCAACTGCTCCTTCACCAACGGCATATTCTGCTGCAATTGAGCCAGTAGTTGCGGATCGACAGGGAAGCTGTCCAGCTGGATCTTGCCCTGCTGCTGTGACTGATTCATCGCGGCCAGCAAGGTCTGCTCAAGCCGATCATCCAGCGTAAACGTGGCCAGCACATCGCGATTGCCAATGGCCTGTCGCACAATCTGGCGCTTCAAGGCGCAGCGCACATCGGATGCCAACAAGACAGGGTCTTTGGTCAGCTCGCTCGCATCCAGCAGCGTCGTGGCAACGGTTCGTATATCGGTCAGACTGACCTGTTCCTTTAGCAATTGACGAAAAACTCGCAATTGCTGCATCTGGGTCAGCGCCAGATTAAGCTCTTCAGCCAACCGAGGGGACTGACTGGCCAAATATTGGCCCAGCTTGCCCACTTCATCATGACCAAACAGCGCATCCAGTTGTTCACGCAACAGCTTGCTGGCGTGAGTGGCAATCACGGTGGCCGAATCCACCACCGAGTAACCAAGATTAAGGGCCTTGGCCTTTTGCTCCGGGGAAATCCAGACCGCACTCATACCGTAGGCCGGGTCCTGGGTCAGCTCGCCATCGAGCGCACCATAGGTCTCACCACTGCTGATCGCCATCAAGCGCTGACAATCTACATTTCCCATCGCCAACGCGACACCGGACAACTTGATCCGGTACTGATCCGGTTGCAACTGCAGATTGTCGCGCACCCGGATCTCGGGGAGCAGAAAACCGTACTGCTCGGAGAGGGTTTTGCGGATCCCGCGCACCCGGGCAAGCAATTCAGCCCCTTTATCAGTTTCAGCCAATGGCACCAGACGATAACCAAGCTCGATGGCGACCGTATCGACCGGCGGCAAGTCCTGCCACTCCAACGCCTGCTGTTCAGGCTGAATCATTTGACGAGTCAGCTCTTGCGCAGCATCGAGATCCGGCACATTGACGGCGCGCTTGCTGACACTCCAGCCAGTCCAAGCCAGCACCGCAGCAAAACTGAGGAATGCGAACATGGGCATGCCAGGTACCAGACCCAATATCAGCATGATAATTGCCGAGGTATAGATAACCCGGGGGGAAGCAAGAATCTGTTGGCCAACCTGATCAGCCATCTCCCCTTCATCGCTGACCCGGGTCACGATAATGGCAGCAGCAGTCGACATTAGCAGGGATGGGATCTGGGCAACCAGACCATCACCAATAGTCAGCAGCGCATAACGCTGGAAAGCCTCTGCGACGGGCAAGGCATGCTGGAAGATACCAATGGCCAATCCACCCACCAGGTTGATGATCAGCACCAACATGCCAGCTATTGCATCACCACGAACGAACTTGGAGGCACCATCCATCGCGCCGTAGAAGTCTGCCTCTCGTGCGATCTCCTCACGACGGGCTCTTGCCTGATGTTGATCCATGGTGCCGGCATTCAGATCGGCATCAATGGCCATCTGTTTACCGGGCATGGCATCCAGAGTGAAACGGGCGGATACTTCCGAAATCCGCTCACCACCCTTGGTGATCACCACAAAGTTGATGATCATAAGAATTACGAAGACCACCAGACCGACGACATAGTTGCCACCGATCACCACTTCACCGAATGCCTGAATGACCTTACCGGCCGCTTCATGCCCTTCGTGACCATGTAACAACACTACTCGGGTCGAGGCCACGTTCAGCGACAAGCGCATCAAGGTGGCAACCAGCAACACGGTAGGGAATACGGAAAAATCGAGCGGTCTGCGGGCCGAGACCGATACCAGCAACACCAGCACTGCCAGCACAATGTTGAAGGTAAAGAGCGCATCCAGCAGCCAACCGGGCAGAGGCAGGATCATCATGGCCAGAATGGCCAATAACATCAGCGGAATTGCGGTATAGGATTGGGTTAATACACGCCAGTTCACAACTTACCTCTCAGGTTGACGTAACTCGGGCGGTACATATAACGGAGCAAGAGGGGTCGGTTTCCTCCCCTTGCCTGCCTCATACGCCCTTAACTGCAATACATGGTTCAATACATAGGCAACAGCCGTGTACAGCCCTGTGGGAACTTCCTGATCGACCTTGGTCGAGTGATAGATGGCTCGCGTCAACTCGGGCAAGCTCATCACCATCTTGTCATGCTGCTTGGCAACCTGACGGATCCGCTCAGCCATGCTGTCGACCCCTTTAGCAATCACGAAAGGGGCATTGGCACGCGCGGCGTCATATTTTATGGCCACCGCATAATGGGTAGGGTTAACAATGATCACATCAGCCTGTGGCACCCGCTGTTCAATACGAGCGCGGGCCAGCATACCTTGCACCTGACGGATTCGTGCTTTTATCTCGGGACGACCCTCGCTGTTTTTATGCTCATCCTTGACCTCCTGCTTGGTCATCTTAAGCTGCTTGTTGAGCGACCAACGTTGATAGGGCACATCCAGCACAGCAATCAACATCTGCACGCACCCCAGCAGGATAAATGCCTGGGAGAGGGTCCGTAGCGCCTGTTCGAGGGCAGCCTGCGGGGGCATCCGGTTCATCATTAGCAAAGTTGGCCAGTGATGCTCTAATAACAACGCTAGCGTGCCGCCGATAAGCACCACTTTCAGCAATGATTTCAACAATTCCATCAGGCTGTTTTTGGAGAACATGCGCCCCAACCCCTTCAAAGGGTTCATCTTCTCGCCACTGGGCAGCAGTTTTTTCCAGGTCAGTACCATGCCGCCCGGCACTATGCTGAGCAACACCAGCATCAGGGCCAGAAAACCAAACAGGGGCAGCAGCACCCACAGCATATTTATCAGGGCTTCACCCAGCCAATGGATCATCATCTGTGGGTCACGGGCACCTTGCCAGTCAAAACGCTGCGGGCGCTTCATCAACTCGGCAAAAAACTGGCCAAAAGCGGGCACCATCCACTGCATCACCAACCCGCCAAGCAGTAGCAAACCGGCAGAACTGAGCTCTTTTGAGCGGGCAATCTGCCCCTCATCTCTCGCTTTCTGGCGTTTCTGACTGGAGGCCTCTTCGGTTTTGTCCTGTGCGCTGTTCTGGCTCATGCCGGGGTCAAGGCTCGCAGTTGTTCAAGCACATGGGTCACCAAATCCAGATAACGGGAGGGCACGCCGCTGATCGAGAGCCCCATGGTGAGTAACCCGAGCAACAGGGTCATGGGAAAACCGAGGGAGAAAATATTGAGCGAAGGGGCGGTCCGGTTCATCACCCCAAAGGTAAGGTTAACCATCAGCATGGCGACAACGGCAGGCAACGTCAGCAACAGGGCGGCACCGATAGACCAGCCAAACAACCCGATTACGCCCTTCATATCGATCAGATCCAGAGATGAACCTGGCGGCCAGCTACGCAGGCTCTGCACCAGAATGTCGAGCACCACCAGATGGCCATTAAGCCCCAGGAAGAGCAAGGCACAGAACACCATCATGACCTGACTGATGATGGGGGCAGAATCCCCATTAACCGGATCATTCATCACCGCCATCGCGAGACCCATCTGCATGGAGAGGATCTGCCCCGCAGTGGTCATCACCATATAGAGCAGCTGGACACACAGACCAAACAGCAAACCAAACAGCAGTTGCTCCACCGTCAGGACCAGTGCGCCAGCACTAAAAGGATCGACAACCGGCATATCCTTCATCATTGGGGCAAGCAGCAGGCTGATAATAAACGCCAGCATCAGGCGGACTTGCGCAGGCACCCGGCTATCCCCAAAAACCGGCATCACCCAGAACGCCATACCGATCCGGATAAACGGCCACCACCACTGTCCCAGCCATGCAGTCAGGTCAGCAGCACTGAGGGACAACAGCGAATTCATCCAATAAGCCCGGGGATTTTGAGAAAAAGATCCTGGAACAAGGTGGTGATCTGCGACAACAGCCAGTTACCCGTAAAGATAAGGGTCATCAGGGTCACGATAAAACGGGGAAGAAAACTGAGCGTCTGCTCCTGGATCTGGGTAGCCGCCTGAAAAATACTGACAACCAATCCCACGATAAGGCCCGGTACAATCAACACCGAGACCATGGTCACCACCAGATTGACCGCACCACCAACCAGGGCAACGCTCTGCTCAGGGGTCATATCAGCCTCCCCCACCAAAGCTGGCGGCCAACGTGCCGACGGTCATCGACCAGCCATCGACCAGCACAAACACCATCAGTTTGAAGGGTAACGAGATGATCAGCGGAGAGAGCATCATCATCCCCATCGCCATCAAGACGCTGGCGACCACCAAATCGATCACCAGAAAGGGGATAAACAGCATAAAGCCAATCTGAAATGCGGTATTCAACTCACTCAATACAAACGCGGGCAACAGCACCCCGAAAGGCACATCCTCCTTGGCGACCGTTGTTGGTTCGCCAGAGATGCGCAGCATCTGCTCCAGATCCGGTTCACGGGTCTGGGCCAGCATAAATTTGCGCAGGGGTTTTTCTGCCTTGGCGATCCCCTCTGACAGGGTTATTTCATTCTGGTCATAAGGCACAAATGCATTCTGATACATGTCCGTCCAGACCGGACGCATAATCACCACAGTCAGGATCAGACTGATGCCGATCAGCACCCGGTTAGGGGGACTCTGCTGCAAGCCAAGTGCCTGTCTCAATATGGCCAGTACTATGATGATCCGGGTAAAACTGGTCATCATCAGTAACAAGGTCGGGAGCAGACCCAGCAGGGTCATGAAGAAGAGGATCTGCAACTTGATGTTGTAATCCTCGCCCCCTGAAGCGCTTGGCGATACCGAGAACAGGGTCATGTCCGCGCCCCAGCCGGGCAGCGAAAATAACAGCAGCGTCAGCAGCAGATAGCGCATCAGTCGTCCATGCCACCCAGCAGGTTGGTATCGATGACATCGACCAGGCGCAGACCATATTTGCCATTCACTACGACAACTTCGCCCTTGGCAAGCAGACGGCCATTCACCCGCACATCCAGCGGTTCACCCGCCAGCTTGTCCAGCTCAATGACAGCCCCCTCCTCGACGCGCATCAAATCGCCGAGAGGAACTTCGGTGCTGGCTACTTCCAGCGTCACCTTGACTGGGATCTGGCGAAAGAAGGAGAGATCCCGCTGTTTGCTGCTACTGGTTGGCGCCATGTAGTCTGCAGCACTGGGCATGCTGATGTCGTCGCCAAACAGTTGATCCAGTCCATCCAGATCCAGTGGATCATTCATATTGTGCTCGCTCATGATTCGATTTACTCCTCTACAACCGTCGCAACCTGATAGACCAGGCTGCCTTTGTGTTCTGCGATTCGTCCACTAAAGCAGGGACGGCTGCCAATCAGTGCTGGCACCACTTCAGACAAGTCCAGTGACAGCACATCACCCACCTTGAGACACTCAAGATCCGCCAGCGTCATGGACAACTGACCCATCACCACCCGCAGACGTACCGGGACATGAGTCAGAGCCTGTTCCAGCTGACCCTCCGGCAATGAATGACTGACCAGAGAAATGGACTCCTCAGGAGGAAGCAGCCACATCTGCCAGTGATGCGTGCAATTACCTGCCTGTAGGGTTGCCTGCGTGGTCCAGAGCTGGCGGTGGGCGATAGAATCCCGCGGTACGACATGCAACTGCCACTTCAAATCACCCAAACCAAGACAAGCACACCAGATATCAACCTGATACTGGCAAAGCCGCAATAACAGCCGCTGCTCGGTATCTGTCAGCCCTTTGCCAGACTGAACGGGTTCCTTTTTTTGCTGCAAGGTACCGCCAAAAAAGAGTACTGCAAGGCGATAGATAACCAGAGGCGCGATCGAGAAATAGACGGCACGCTGTGGTTCAAGCGGACTTCTCGCCTCTACCCAGATATGAGCGTCGGGAGTCTCTGCCGGACCGGCAAAGGTGAACTCGCCATAATTCAGTTCGCACTCTGCGCTGTTGAACAGCTGGGCCATACAACTCGCAGCCTGCAGGGAAAATGTGCTCAATTGGCCATTGACCTGTTTCAAGCGGGCGTGGTTAACCCGCTCTACACCCAACAGATCATAATGAGGCAGGGTTCTGCCCCGTTCTGCGCTAAGCAGCCGGGAAGGTGTGAGCATTGGGCTGCTTGATGACATTAATAATCCACCTTAACCATTTCATCTCGCCTTACTGCCACAGGGACGCTCATCAGCGCCAGCAGTGTGATAGATACAGACAGTCCAGCCGACGTATATCGACCAAAAAGGGTGAGAACTTTATTACAAATTCCAGAAAGCCGCCATGCGGTGCATCTCGGCGTGAATAATAAAAATCCCGGTGCCGTTAGGCACCGGGATTTTAGCGTGATGGTTCACGCGGAATGAGGTCGGAGTTGGCCTGTAAGCCGGGTTCTGTACCGGGTTGCCCCGGGTAGCAATCATTCCTCTAGGCCAGCAATCACTCACTGGCTCAAGCAACCTACCCGCCCCCAACGCGGGCCGCGCCAATAGGGGCCTATTTGGTCTTGCTTCGGGTGGAGTTTACCGTGCCACGAACTGTTACCAGTCGCGCGGTGCGCTCTTACCGCACCCTTTCACCCTTACCTGATCCCTTGCGGGCCATCGGCGGTTTGCTCTCTGTTGCACTGGTCGTGGGCTCACGCCCCCCAGGCGTTACCTGGCACCCTGCCCTATGAAGCCCGGACTTTCCTCCCCTCCGCCCGTCTGTCCCGAGGGACACAACGACGAAGCAGCGATTGCCCAGCCAACTCCGAGGCGCGGATTATAGCCTTGCGATGTGGCGGGGTAAACCGGCAATTCCTGTTTACAGCGATTTATCGTGCTTCTAGCGCACTTCGGCCCCGACCCAGGGGCCTACGCTTGCTGGCACGCTGGCTTGCACCGGTTAGAAAGCAGCCAGCAGGCCCGTTCACACGACTTAATAGTGCTCAAGGCCGTATTTGTAGAGGGCATTCTTCTTCACACCGTGGATCTCGGCGGTCAGGGCGGCGGCTTTTTTCAGCGGTAATTCAGTGACCAGTAGCCCTAACGTGCGGATCGCCTCGGCAGGGAGGTCCTCTTCATGCTTATTGGCTCCAGCCACCACCAACACGATCTCGCCGCGACAACGGTTATCATCCTCACCGAGCCAGGTCAGCATCTCGGAGGCGGGTAAGCCATGGATCGACTCAAAGGTTTTGGTCAGTTCGCGGCACACCACCACCTGACGCTCACCAAGAATGCGAGCAATCGCTTCAACGGTATCCTGCACCCGACGTGGCGATTCGTAGAACACCAGCGAGCGGGTATCTTCGATAACAGCCTGCAGCCGATCGTCACGGCCTTTGCTCTTGGCGGGCAGAAAGCCTTCGAAGGCAAAACGATCGGTAGGCAGGCCAGCGGCACTCAAGGCGGTAATGGCGGCGCAAGGGCCGGGCAGCGGCACCACCTTGACCCCCGCCTCGCGACAGCGGGTGACCAAGTGATAACCGGGATCGCTGATGAGCGGAGTGCCGGCATCGGAGACCAGCGCAACACTCTTGCCCTCTTTGATCCGGCCGATCAGCACATCGGCCTTCTGCTGCTCGTTGTGATCGTGCAAGGCGAAGGTGGGCACCGAGATTTGGTAGTGACTGAGCAGGATACCGGTATGCCGGGTATCTTCGGCGGCCACCAGATCAACACTGCGTAAAATGTTCAATGCACGCTGGGTGATATCCGCCAAATTGCCGATCGGAGTGGGGACTATATACAGGGTTGGGATGTCACTCATGGGATCTCCGAGTGTCCCGACAATTGTGTCGCCATATTGGCCCGTTTACACTATGGCTAACTTCAACACTGGTCGGGGAATGAACTTGAACCGGGTTACAAAGCAGCTAAGTGTATCACGACTCTTCGGCATCATACTCGCGGCAGTACTGCTCGCCGCCTGTGCGTCGGAGCCCAATCAACCATCAGGGCAGTCAGGCATGCCCTCTGCGTTCTCCAATCTGACCAAGAATGCCCAGTGGTATCTTGAGCAGGTGGACCCGGCCAAGCCGGCCGAAGCCTTTACCTGGCAGATGCTGGCGGCACGCAGTTATCTGGCGCTGGGCCAGGCCAAACCGGCCTCGGCACTGTTCCAGCAATTGCAGAAGCAGGCCAAGGAGCCCGCCCAGAAGGCGCAGCTGCAACTGCTGCAAGCCCATCTGCTGCTGGCGCAGGGCCATGCCAATCAGGCGTTGATCCTGCTGGAAGGCAAACCCGAGGTAGTGCTGGATGCCGATACCCAGAAGGATTGGTATCGCCAGCGCGTGGTGCTGCAGCTCGACATCAACAACAAGTTTGGCGCAGCCAAATCGTTGATTGCACTGGAGCCCTACCTCAATCAGAGCGAACAGGCGACCAACCATCAGCAGATCTGGTCGTTGCTGAAAAGCATGACCCCCTCCACCCTGCAAGCGCTGGAAGAAGCCCAGGCACCTGACGTGACCACTGGCTGGCTGCGACTGGCGGCACTGGTCAATGAGTTTGGCGCCCAGCCAAACCTGCTGGCCCGTCAACTGGCAGGCTGGAAGCGTGACTTCCCCAACCACCCGGCCCAGAAAGATATGCCGGCAGGATTGGGCGATCTGGCTACCACTGCCAGTACCTCGGTGCAGCAGATTGCAGTGCTGCTGCCGCTCTCCGGTAACCTGGAACCGCAAGGATCCGCTATTCGCAACGGCATGCTGATGTCTTACAAGGAGAATCAGGGGCAATTCACCCTGAACTTCTACGACACCCAGAGCAAGGCGATCGGCGATCTCTACAAACAGGCGATCCAGGAGGGGGCAGACATGATTATCGGCCCGCTGCTCAAAGATCGGGTCGAGGCGCTGCTGCAGGCCAATCCGACCGTGCCTGTGCTGGCACTCAACGAGCTGGACAAGCCGATCGTCAACGACACCACTTACTACTTCTCCCTCTCAGCCGCTGCCGATGCGGCGCAGGCCGCCCAGTACCTCTACGCGCAAGGCTACCGCAAGCCATTGCTGATTGCCGCCCAGGGGCGGATCGGCTATAGCAGCATCAAGGCTTTCGAGCAGAGCTGGGCGACCCTGAGCCAGGATAAACCGGTTGTTGCCACCTTTGGCGCCCGCAATGAAGTACAGGGAATGGTCAAGAACGCCCTGAGCGGTCGCTCGACTGCCCGTGCCGGTGAGGTGGTTCAGCTTTCCGACACCGCGCCCCGCAGCATAGATGCCGTTTACATGGTGGCCAACAGCCTGGAAACCCGAATGATCAAGCCCTATGTGGATATCTCGGTCAATCCGATGGGTAGCCTGCCTATCTACAGCAGCTCCCGTGGCTACGACAGTGCTGCCACCGAAGTCGCATCCGAGCTGAATGGCATGCGGATCGGTGACATGCCGCTACTGCTTGGCGGTTATGAAACCCAGCGCGAACAGATTGCTCTACTGTGGCCACAGATCCAGGGTGACCTGCTGCGGCTGTTTGCCATGGGTTACGATGCCGTGAGTCTGGCAGAAAACCTGCAACAGATGCGCAAGGTCGGTGGCATGCAACAGGCGGGCATGAGCGGCCAACTGAGCGTGGATACCCAAGGCAATATCGTGCGGATGCTGAGCTGGGCCACTTACCAGAACGGCAAGCTGGTCGATGAGAACGCTGTTCAGCAACTGGAGGAGCCATCCAGTGGAGGAGCTATGGAAACGGATGCGCCAGCAATTGCAGAGCCTGTTCCCCTCAGCGACACCCAAGGGACAGCACTTTGAGCTAGTGGCTGAACGCTGGTTGCAAGCACGTGGCCTGCAACCGGTAGTTCGCAACTATCGCTGTCGTGGCGGTGAGATCGACCTCATCATGCACCAGGGCCAGACCCTGGTGTTTGTTGAGGTGCGCTACCGGGCCAACAGCAGCCATGGCGGAGCCGCCAGCTCGGTCACCCGCGCAAAGCAGCGCAAGATCGTGCTGGCAGCGCGCCACTATTTAAAGCAACATGCCATCAACGAGGCTCATCAGGCCTGCCGATTCGATGTGATCGCGTTCGAGGGTGACCAGCCAGACTGGATCCAGAACGCATTTTAAGAGGACCCTATGACTGACCGCATTAAAGAAAACTACACCGAAAGCATCCAGACCAAGATAGCTGCCGCCGAGGCGCTGCCGGATGCCATCCATACGGCAGCCCAGATGATCACCATCTGCCTGCTCAATGGCCACAAGGTGCTGGCATGCGGTAACGGTCCTTCTGCCGCACTGGCGCAGCTGTTTATCTCGGAGCTGGTCAACTGCTACGAAACCCAGCGCCCTTCCCTGCCCGGCATGGCGCTGACCGCCGATATGGCCACCATCAGTGCCATCGCCACCGATCACGGTTTTGAAGAGGTCTATGCCAAGCAGATCCGCGCACTGGGCCAACCGGGCGATATTCTGGTAGTGATCACCACCTCCGGCCACAGCCGCAGTCTGATCAAGGCCGCTGAAGCCGCCCTCTCCCGCGACATGACCATAGTCGTGCTAAGCGGTGGTGACGGTGGCGAGATGGCCGGCCTGCTGGGGCCCAACGATGTGGAGATCCGCGTCCCTTCCGCCCGTCGGCCTCGCATTCTGGAAGTGAACCTGTTGACCCTGCACTGTCTCTGTGATCTCATCGACCAGACACTTTTCCCGCAACAGGAAGATTGAACCAATGAACAAGCAGATCCTCATCCTTGGCATCGTCGCTGGCTCGTTGCTGCTGCAAGGCTGCGCCGCCGTGGTAGTCGGCGGTGCCGCGGGGACCGCCAAGGTTTCCGGCGATCGTCGCACCATGAGTGCCCAGTGGGATGACCAGACCATAGAGTTGAAAGCCGCCAACCAGCTGGCCGACAACAAGCCCATGAGCGCAACTAGCAAGATCAGCGTCTACAGCAACAATGGCCGTGTCCTGCTGGTTGGCCAGACACCTTCTGACGTTTACAAGCTGGAAGCAGGCAAAATTGTCGGTCGTATCGAAGGGGTACGGCATGTCTACAACGAGCTGCGGCTCGGACAACCGGCCAGCCTGACCACCCGTAGCAATGACTCCTGGATCACCTCCAAGGTAAAAGCCGACATGTTCGGTACCAAGAATTTTGACAGCGCCAAGGTCAAAGTCGTTACTGAAAACAGTGAAGTATTCCTGATTGGCCTGGTGACCCGGCAGGAAGGGGAGCAAGCGGTAGAGATTGCCCGCCACGTTGATGGCGTGAAACGCGTCATCAAGGCATTCGAGTTCGCCCAGAACTGAGCCAAACCGGCATAAAAAAACGCAGCCCATCGGCTGCGTTTTTTATTTGATCACTGTCAGGGTCGGACGACCGCTTGGACGCGGCGGTTCGGGCTCTGGCTCCACCGGAGCCTCGGCCTGCTCCAGCCAAATATCATAACCAGGTTCGGGCGGGAACATGGTGCCCACGCCGTTCTCCCGGGCATGAATGGCCAACACAGCCGCCATCGGGATATAGACCTGCTGGGATACTCCGCCAAAACGGGCGCTGAAGCTGATGGCATCATTGTCCATGTGAAATTGCATCACGGCACGAGGCGCGATATTCAGCACAATCTGCCCATCCTGGGCAAACTGCATCGGTACCATCACATGGGGCAGGTTGACGTTGACCACCAGATGGGGGGTCAGGTCATTGTCCAGCAACCAGTCAAAGAACGCCCGCAATAGATAGGGGCGGCTCGGGGTCATTGTTGGCTCGCTACTCATACGCCAGAACGGATCTCGCGTTCAGCTTCGGTCAGGGATGCCTGGAAGGATTCACGTTCGAACAAACGAACCATGTAAGCCTTCAGCTCTTTGGCACCACGACCGGTGAGGTCAATACCCAGACTCGGCAAACGCCACAACAGCGGCGCCATGTAGCAATCAACCAGACCGAACTCTTCGCTCATGAAATAAGGCATTTCGCCAAAGATCGGGGCGATGGCCAGCAGATTATCACGCAGTTCGTTGCGTGCAGCGTCTGCATCAGTTCCGGCCATGACCTTGTCAGCCAGGGAGTACCAGTCCAGCTCGATGCGATGCATCATCAGACGGCTATTACCACGGGCAACCGGGTAAACCGGCATCAGGGGCGGATGCGGGAAGCGTTCGTCCAGATACTCCATGATGATGCGTGAGGTATAAAGAGCAAGCTCACGATCCACCAGGGTCGGTACAGTGTTGTACGGGTTCAGCTCGGCCAGCTCATCCGGCAGGTTAGCTGGGTCAACCTGGCAGATATCCACGCTAACACCCTTCTCCGCCAGGACAATACGCACCTGATGGCTGAACATATCGTTGGCACCGGAAAACAGCGTCATTACCGAACGCTTATTGGCAGCTACAGCCATTGAACCCTCCCGTCATTAAAAAGCAGAAACGGCAATGAAGCATCTTGGTCTTCATTGCCGTGCATTATATTACCCACTTCTGGTCGCTTAGTGAACGTCGCGCCAGAATTCCTTCTTCAACAGCACAGTGAAGATGAAGAAGATTACGATGAAGCCAAGTACCCAGAAGCCCATGCGTTCACGCTCCTGTTGTACCGGTTCAGCCGAGTAGACCAAGAAGTTTACCAGATCCAGCACCGTCTTATCATACTCTTCATCATTCATTTCGCCATTACCGTCAGATTTGATACTGACAACCTGCTGGCTTTCCACCCCATCGACCGTGTGGGTCACGAACTCTGCCCGCGGAGTACCCTGCAGCGGCTCCAGCACATGGGGCATCCCTACGGACGGGAAAACTGCGTTGTTCACCCCGAACGGACGGGTAGGATCCACGTAAAACGAACGCAGATAGGTATAGATCCAGTCTGCACCACGCACCCGGGCAACCAGAGTCAGATCGGGAGGCGGTGCACCGAACCACTTGGCAGCATCCTTCTCTGGCATGGATATCTTCATTAATTCGCCGATTTTGGCACCGGTGAAAACAAGATTTTCCCTCATCACCTCTTCAGGAATACCCAGATCCTCTGCAACCCGGTTGTAGCGCTGATACTGCGTCGAGTGGCAACCAGCACAGTAGTTCATGAAGGTTGTCACACCACGCTGCAAGGAGGCCTTATCACTCAAGTCGTACTCAGCCTTGTCCAGATGCACTGCCCCTGTATTGGCAAACACCAGTGACGGCAGCAGGGTCAGCACTGCAAATATGATTCTTTTCATTTGAATGTAACCCTCTCCGGCAACGGCTTGGTGCTTTCGTTCTTGCTATAGAAGAACAGCAGGACAAAGAACCCGAAATAACCCAAGGTACAAATTTGGGCAATCAGCGTCAGCGTCGGCGTCGACGGCAGCACCCCGAGGATCCCCAGAATCACGAAGCAAACCACAAACTGGGCGATGTTCAGCTTGTGCAGCTTGCTGCGATAACGCACCGAACGCACCTTGCAGCGATCCAGCCAAGGCAGCAGAAACAGCACCACAATGGAAAGTCCCATCATGACGACACCCAGCAATTTGTCCGGTACCGCCCGCAAAATGGCGTAGAACGGCGTGAAGTACCACACTGGTGCAATGTGTGCCGGGGTCTTCAGCCCATTGGCCACTTCAAAGTTAGGCTTCTCGAGGAAGTAGCCCCACATATCCGGCTTGAAGAAGATAACGGCGCAGAACAAGAACAGGAAACCTGCCACGCCAATCATGTCCTTCACAGTGAAGTAAGGGTGGAATGCCACCGCATCCAACGGCCAGCCTTTCTCATCCTTATGCTTCTTGATGTCGATGCCATCCGGGTTGTTGGAACCCACCTCATGCAGCGCCAGAATATGCATGGCAACCAGCATCACCAACACCAGCGGCAACGCGATGACGTGCAGCGCAAAGAAGCGGTTCAGGGTCGCACCAGAAATGACATAGTCACCACGGATCCACAGGGTCAGATCGTCACCGATGACCGGAATGGCACCAAACAGCGAGATGATAACCTGGGCGCCCCAGAAGGACATTTGCCCCCAGGGCAGCAGATAGCCCATGAAGGCTTCCGCCATCAGCACCAGGAAGATCAGCATGCCGAAGATCCACAGCAGTTCACGGGGCTTCTGATATGAGCCATAAATCATGCCGCGAAACATGTGCATGTAAACCACAACAAAGAAGGCAGAGGCACCGGTGGAGTGCATGTAACGCAACAGCCAACCGTACTCCACATCCCGCATGATGTACTCAACCGAAGCAAATGCGCCCTCGGCGGAAGGGTTGTAGTTCATGGTCAGCCAGATGCCGGTGATGATCTGGTTGACCAGCACCAACATCGCCAGGGAGCCAAAAAAGTACCAGAAGTTCAGGTTTTTCGGTGCTGGGTACTTTGCCATGTGGTCGTTGTACATGGCAGTGAGCGGGAAACGGTAGTCGATCCAGCCCATCAGTTTACTCAACATGGTCAGGCCTCCTTGCCATCGGCACCGACCAAAATGGTGGTGTCGCTAAGATATTGGTACGGTGGAATGACCAGGTTCAATGGTGCAGGCACCCCCTGGAACACACGACCAGCCATGTCGAACTTGGAGCCGTGGCACGGGCAGAAAAAGCCGGATGTGACTCCCTTTACCTGCTCGCCAAAGTTATCCGGCAAATACGAGGGTGAACACCCCAGATGGGTGCAAATACCCACAGCGACAAAAATTTCGGGCTTGATGGATCGGTAGCCGTTATGGGCATAGTCAGGTTGCTGTGGCTCTTCAGATGAAGGATCCCGCAATTGGCCATCGTGGGTCGCCAGCGCATCCAGTGTCTGCTTGGTACGCTTCACCACCCAAACCGGCTTGCCTCGCCACTCGACACGGATGAGCTGGCCCGGTTCCAACTTGCTGATATCGACTTCAACCGGTGCACCGGCTGCTTTGGCCTTGGCACTCGGATTCCATGATTTAATAAACGGCACTGCGGTAAACGCAGCTCCCACCCCGCCAACGGCAACCGTTGACCAGGTAAGAAATCTGCGGCGACCGGTATCAACTGGCGCATTGCTCATCCAAAAACTCTCCCATGTGGACTCCGCACATTCTTATAGTGTCCCTGTTCCCCATTTTTCCTGTGACAACAGCGGCGGAAGCTGGATTTACAATCGCCACAGAAAACAGGGTAAATTTTAAAGAAAATATAACAAGTTGACAAGAAAGAGAGGTGGGCAATGAAAACAATAAAGAAACAAATTTTTGTCTTTTGTGACGCGTGGTTAGCATTGATGTCGGTAATTTTACCAATAAAAAAAGCCTGGCAATTGCCAGGCTTTTTTGACACTCGAAAGAGCGAGTACCAGCAGCGAATTAACGCTTGGAGTACTGCGGACGCTTACGAGCTTTGTGCAGACCAACTTTCTTACGCTCAACCTTACGGGCATCACGAGTAACAAAGCCAGCTTTACGCAGTTCGGCACGCAGGGTTTCGTCGTACTGCATCAGAGCACGAGTAATACCGTGGCGGATCGCACCAGCTTGACCAGAGATGCCACCACCGTTAACGGTGATGTACAGATCCAGTTTCTCGGTCATCTCAACCAGTTCCAGCGGCTGACGAACTACCATGCGGGCAGTCGGACGGCCAAAGTATTGCTCCAGGGAGCGCTGGTTGATGATGATTTTACCGCTACCCGCTTTGATAAATACGCGAGCAGTGGAGCTTTTGCGACGGCCGGTACCGTAGTATTGATTTTCTGCCATGTTGCCAGTTCCCGATTAGATATCCAGTACTTGAGGTTGCTGAGCAGCATGAGCATGCTCGGCGCCTGCGTAAACTTTCAGTTTACGGAACATGGCACGGCCCAGAGGACCCTTCGGCAGCATACCTTTGATAGCAGCTTCGATTACCATTTCCGGCTTACGCTTGATCAGCTTGTCGAAGCTGATTGACTTGATACCACCCGGGAAACCGGAGTGAGAATGGTAGATTTTATCGGTAAATTTCTTACCGGTTACATGTACCTTCTCAGCGTTTACAACGATGATGTAATCACCGGTGTCAACGTGCGGAGTATATTCAGCTTTGTGCTTACCACGCAGACGAGAAGCGATCTCGGTTGCGATACGACCCAGAGTTTTACCCTCTGCGTCCACAATGTACCAGTCACGTTTTACGGTTTCTGGCTTGGCAACGAAAGTTTTCATTAAGTTAAACCCAATTACCTGTTACAGACCCAATTGCTTATGGGGGCTCTCCCACAAACAACAAACGATGGCCTACCTGTACCCCTTCGAATACAAGTAAAGCTTAAAGTGTCGCTGTCTTATCGACAGCTGTAACGTGGGCCGGGCGATTATAAGTGAAGTTGCCTTAAATATCACCTGCTAATTTCACTGCCATGACACTAGCAAATCTCGCCCAGCCCTACCTGCCGCAGATGCCCATCCGACTGGCAGGCGCGGTATTGTGACTAAGGAAGGTGCTCTCTGGCAAGGTATTCGTGCGATTGCATTTCCTGAAGCCGCGAAAGACAGCGTTTGAATTCGAAATTCAGCAGCCCTTCGCCGTAGAGTTCTGTCATGGGAACCGCCGCCGACATGATGAGTTTAACGTGCCGTTCGTAGAACTCGTCGACCATAGCAATAAAGCGGCGGGCCGCGTCATCCGTGCCATTTCCCATTGGCTGCACATTGGCCAGCAGGACAGTATGAAACAGTCTGGCCAGTTCGATATAGTCGTTCTGGGAACGGGGAGTACAACAAAGTTGCTCGAACTCCATGTAGATCACCCCTTCCCCCATCCCCAGTGATGTCAACTGACGATGATTGATCTCCACGCTCCCCTCGCGGGCCTCGTTTCCACCGGTTAATTGCTGAAAATAGTGGTCAAGATTGCTTTTCGCCCGCACATCCAGCGGACAGTGATAAATCTCCGCTTGCTCCAGCGTGCGCAGGCGATAATCGACGCCACCATCCACGTTAAGTATTTCGCAATGGCGCTCGATAAGCGCGATAGCCGGCAGAAAACGGGCTCGCTGCAGCCCGTTGCGATAGAGATCCTGCGGCGGAATATTTGAGGTGGCAACCAGCACCACACCGTGGCCAAACAACTCCTGAAAAAGGGTACCCAGCAACATGGCATCGGTGATGTCGGAGACGAAAAATTCGTCGAAACAGATGATGTCTGTCTCGCTGGCAAGCTTGCTGGCGACCAGTTTGAGCGGATCAGGTTGGCCGCTCAACCCCTGCAGTTCATCATGGATGCGATGCATGAAACGGTGGAAATGGCTGCGCATCTTGCGCGTCCCCGGCAGGCTGTCGAAAAAAGTATCCATCAGCCAGGTCTTGCCTCTGCCCACGCCACCCCACATATAGATACCAAGGACAGGCTCCGGTGGCGTGGGCTTTTGCAACCAGCCAAACAGCCCCCGGGATCTGGTCGGAGTCGGGCTGCGCTGCAAATCCTGATACAGTCGCTCCAGCCTGCTGATCGCCATCCCCTGCGCGGGGTCGGCCACAAAGCCGGGGCGCAGCAGATCCTGCTGGTATTTTTCCTGCGGTGTCATCCCTGAACGCCTCTCCAAGTCCCTGAATAGAGGACAAAATGGTATCACGGCCTCAGGACGCGCGGTATAGTGCCATCAAGGCATGGCGGTTTTGCCAACCGCATAAACCCATACTGTTTTAGCTGTAACTAGGAGCATCTATGAGTCTGTTAACTGGGATCCTGCTGGCTGTCGCGGCCTTGATTATCGGTATCATCCTCGGTCGTTTTTCAGTGCGTAGCCGGGATGCCGGTCGCCTGGAGATGGAGCTGAAAAAGGCCCACAAGGAGCTCGAAAGTTACCAAGGCCAAATCAACACCCACTTCGCCGATAGCGCCGCGCTGATGGAACAACTTGCCGAGCAATATCAGAGCCTATATCGCCACATGGCAGAGCAGAGCAAATTCCTGGCCAAAGCACAGGAACCGCTATTTCGTGAGTCACTGGTAGAAGAAACTCCAGCAAAAGCAGTCGACGAGCCGAGTATTCCGCCTCGTGACTATGCGGGCGCCTCTTCCGGGCTGCTCAAACAACCAAACTAGTTCCTCGAGGAACTAATCGGCTACTCCCGTGGTCTGACCTTGACGATTGCAACGCAACTTTTTCTGGGAGCTGTTTTTCATATGCGTAAACCTCTTTCCTTGCTCAGTGTGCTAGCCCTCAGTGTCGGTATCGCCATGTCTGCGGCTCCTGCACAGGCTGCTCTGCCTTCCCTGTTAGGTTCAAATCAGGAGATGCCAAGCTTGGCGCCTGTTCTCGAACAGGTCACACCGGCTGTGGTCAATATCTCGGTCTCTGGCAAAAAAATTACCCGCCAACGCCTGCCAGAACAGTTCAAATTCTTCTTCGGCCCCAACATGCCCGATGAGCAGGTGAGCGAGCAGCCGTTCCAGGCGCTGGGCTCAGGTGTCATCGTCGATGCCAAGAAAGGTTATGTGATCACTAACGCCCACGTGGTTCACGAGGCGGACGAGATCAAGGTCAACCTGAAGGATGGTCGTGAATATGCGGCCAAGAAGATCGGTGAAGACAAGCAGTCCGATATCGCCCTGCTGCAAATCAAGGCCGAGGATCTGGTGCAGATCAAGTTTGCCGATTCAGACGAACTGCGGGTCGGTGACTATGCCCTGGCGATCGGCAATCCCTTTGGTCTGGGTCAGACCGTGACCTCGGGGATCGTCAGCGCACTGGGCCGTAGCGGCCTCAACATCGAAAATCTGGAGAACTTCATCCAGACCGATGCGGCCATCAACTCCGGCAACTCGGGCGGAGCCCTGCTCAACCTGCGTGGTGAGCTGATCGGCATCAACACCGCGATTCTGGGCCCGAACGGCGGCAACATCGGCATCGGCTTTGCCATCCCCTCCAACATGGTGCGGGATCTGACCGAGCAGATCGTCAAGTTCGGCGAAGTACGGCGTGGCCAGCTGGGCATTACCGGCACCGAGCTCACCTCCGACATCGCCAAAACCTTCGGCTACAACAAGAAGGATGGCGCATTCGTCAATCAGGTCATGCCCGGATCATCGGCAGATAAAGCCGGGATCAAGGCGGGTGACATCATCATCAGCATCGATGGTAAAGCGGTTCGCTCCTTCGGGGAGCTGCGCGCCAAGATCGCCACCATGGGCGCTGGCAAGCAAGTCGAGCTGGGCCTGATCCGCGACGGCAAGGCACAGAGTGTCAAGGTGACCCTGAAACAGGCAGATGACACTGAAGTGCGCGCCAGCGCGCTCCACCCGGCACTGGAAGGGGCCAAGCTCAGCACCACCACTGACCCGGTCTCCGGCGTTGCGGTGACAGACATTGATCCCCGCTCACCTGCCGCCGCCTCCGGCTTGCAGAAAGGCGATATCATCATCGGAGTGAACCGCTTGCGCATCAATGCTCTGGGCGATCTGACCAAGGCGCTGAAGAACAAGCCCGACGTGCTGGCGCTGAACATCCAGCGTGGCGACTCCTCGCTCTATCTGGTGATCCGCTAGCACTCTGGTTGTTCGCCAACTCCTCCATCACCCGCGGCCTTCACCGCGGGTGATTTTTATCCATCGATAGTGTTATTCTCTGCCCGCTGCCTGTCCGGATGAGAATCAAATGAAAATCCCCCCTTTAGTCAGTTACTTGGGCAAGTCGATCGGTTTTGGTTTGACCGTCGCTGCGCTGCTGTTGCTGCTGTTTCCCCATTTTCGCGGTGGTGCCCAACTGCCCGGCATCATCACCAATGCCCGTGAATTAAGCTTCTCTTACGCCGCCCATCGGGCAGGTCCAGCCGTCGTTAACATCTACACTCGCAGCTTTGCCCCCAATCAGGGCAATCAGGGAGAGCTGCGCCCACAGGGGCTGGGGTCCGGCGTCATCATGAACCAGCGCGGCTATGTGCTGACCAACTACCACGTCATTGCCGATGCCGATCAGGTCATAGTGGCACTGCAAGATGGCCGGGTGTTCAGCGCCGAACTGGTCGGCACCGATCAGCTCACCGATCTCGCGGTGCTCTATATCGAATCAGATGACCTGCCGGTGATCCCGCAAGACCCGGAACGGCTGCCAGAAGTGGGGGATGTGGTGCTCGCCATCGGTAATCCTTATAACGTCGGCCAGACCATTACCCAGGGTATCATCAGCGCCACCGGCCGTACCGGCCTCTCCAGCATGGGCCCAGACAGCAATGGCCGTCAGGATCTGCTGCAGACCGATGCGGCCATCAACGAAGGGAACTCAGGTGGTGCCTTGGTCAACGGCCGTGGCGATCTGGTGGGCATCAACACCGCCACCTATCACCTCAACGGTAATCAGGAGAGCTACGGCATCAGCTTCGCTATTCCCTACCGACTGGCGAAACGGATCATGGATGAGCTGATCGCCAACGGCCGGGTGATCCGCGGCTACCTCGGGGTCTCCAGCGTCGAGATCAACCCAATCGTCGCGCGGATGATGAACCTCGGCGACCTGCGCGGTCTGGTGGTTGAGAGTCTGGATCCCAACGGCCCAGCGGCCAAAGGTGGTCTGCAGCGAGGGGATGTGCTGCTCAAGATCGATGGAGAAGCCATCAACGGCGTGCGCAGTGCCATGGACAAGATTGTCGAAAGTCGCCCCGGTACCAAACTGACTATCTCGGTATTCCGCTCCGGCAAGCCACTGGAGGTCGTGGTCACCATAGAAGAAGACCTGCGCTATCAGCAAAAACTACAAAATAAAACAGCCCCGAGTGGGGCGACCGCCAGCTGATATTACCGCTCCACTCACCCTCACCAGGGCGGGCTACCGCCCTTGGTCATGTACCGCCCCCTCATCCCGCACAACACCGCACAACACCGCACAACACCGCACATCGTGCATCCATCATTACTCGGCAGCACCATTGCTTTTACGAGCGATGGATCAACCATTTGATATGGTCGTTGACCGACTTGGAGCTAATAAACGATCAGCAGGCTGAACAACTGCTGCCGCCGTTGCTGGAGCAATTGAGCCCATTTCACGTTGTGACGGGGTCAGACCGCAGCGTTCAGGCCCATATCACGGATGTCGTACAAGTTGGCCAGATAACGAGGTTGCCTGCCCAAGAATCAGGAACAAGCTGCAGATTTTGACCAGCGCCTGAACCAGACAGACGCACTGTGCGTGGCGGCCTGGGTAACATGAGCCACACCGCTGCCGGTGATCTGGTGGAGGTGATCGGGCAACTGCGGCGCAGTGTAGCCGGTGAGCTCCAGCACTTCGAGGCGCCCCGTTCGTGGATGGGTAGCGAGGGGGTGAACATCTTCGGGCTGCTGCTCCAGCTGATGAACGTGGTGGAACAGCTGGCCGCCACTGCCGCCAGTCACAACCACGGCTGGCCAGCCCCAACCAATGCCGAGACCTTCAACGGCCAGAGCAAGCAGGCAGGCCAACTGGCCGAAACCCTATCACCAATCATCGAATAGCCCACCGAGCAGCCAAGCAAAGAAGGCCCCGCACTTGCGGGGCCTTCTTCTATCTGCCTGACAGCGCCTGAGCATGGCCAGGGAAGGGCGCCGCATGTTAGGGGCGCCATCAGACAGGCGCACATCATACGTGAAGCACAGGGCCGCTCACAGCCGCCAGCGCGTGGCGGAGAAGCCCACGGCGGCGTCTGCGTCACGGAATCCGCGCTCTTCCGCTCCCGCCTGCGCGGCTCATCAAATAAATGTTTTGCAAAAGTGGATTACCGCAAAACCATATGCCCAGGCCGCGCCAGATAAAGGATCTAGGGCGCGTTGAGGATCTGCAGAGAAGGATCTTTTTTTCACTGTTTTGCAGTTATCGCCACCGGATTTCAGCGGGCGAGAATATGTAAGCTGTTGATTTTTCTGGGGTGTGTGCGTTTTCTGTGGGGATTTGGACGATCTCGGGGGATCTCGTTGTGCGCGGTCTTATTCACTAAATCTCTTTTGTTTCAGTTGGTTAGGTTCATATTGAGGGATTGTGGAAACTGAAATTTTGAAATGGCACCGAGCAGGGAGGGCGCTGTGGCGAGTGCGCCACGGAAAAGAGGTTTTTTATTGTTTGTGTCCGGTCACGCTAGGGGCTGTCGTCTTGAACTGATTAAATCCAGTACAATGCCAGCCCTGTTAACGTAAAAATCATCGCCTCATGTCAACACCCGCTCACCGCCGCCACGATATTTCAGACCGCGTATGGTCCTTAATTGCACCTCATCTACTGGGACAAAAAGGTCATTGGGGACGCGTGGCTCGCGATAACCGATTGTTTATCAATGCTGTTTTCTGGATTTTGCGCACAGGCGCTCCCTGGCGAGACTTGCCATCTGCTTACGGGGACTGGAAAAACACACATCGTCGCTTTTGTCGTTGGCGCGACA
>NZ_NKWE01000079.1:0-1432 GCF_006243315.1 Aeromonas sobria | reverse complement strand
TGTCGATGTGGCGCATTATAGGGAGCAGAATTTTTCTGGCAAGCAGATAATTGCAAAAAGATGGCTTTCGTCGCTCGTTCGCTCGCAAAGCCACCAATTGGCACAGTTAATAACCGAAATCAGGCTGCGGCAGGCACTGCAATGGCGAAATCGTGGAGATTGTCATAGATCCCATCAGCCAAAACGATAGCTTCATCTGTCAGCGGTTTACCTGTCCTGACCATCACTTTATGGCCAACGTTGGCATTAGTCGCAGCCTTTAGGTCAGAAGGCTTATCGCCCACCATATAAGAACGGCCCATATCGATGTCGTGTTCCTGTTTAGCCAACAGCAGCATTCCGGGGGCAGGCTTACGACAGTCACACGGTGCACTGTGATCCGGGTGGTGGGGACAGAAATAGATGCCATCGAGATCCACATCCCGATCGGCCAGTGACCAGTCCATCCACTCCGTCAGATTCATGAAATCATCTTCGCTGAAGTAGCCACGGGCGATACCGGACTGGTTGGTAACGACAACCAGCAGATACCCTTTCTTCTTTAACAGCTGCAGGGCTTCGATCACCCCGGGCAGAAAATGGAAATCATCTACCTGACTCACATACCCAGTGTCTTCATTGATGACACCGTCACGATCCAGAAAAATGGCGGCTTTGCTCACGGAAACTACCTCTATCAATGGTTTCGTCCAGTATCTCACAGGCCATAAATAGCCCCAAAAATAAAAGGGGTGGCCGAAGCCACCCCTTTTCATGTTTGTATATAACGAATCGATTAAGCGATTACGCTAGCTACAACACCAGCACCTACGGTACGGCCACCTTCACGGATCGCGAAACGCAGGCCGTCGTCCATCGCGATCGGTGCAATCAGGGTAACAACCATTTTGATGTTGTCGCCTGGCATTACCATCTCTACGCCTTCCGGCAGTTCGATGGTACCGGTCACGTCGGTAGTGCGGAAGTAGAACTGCGGACGGTAGCCCTTGAAGAACGGGGTATGACGACCACCTTCTTCTTTGGACAGTACGTACACTTCAGATTCAAACTTGGTGTGCGGCTTGATTGAGCCCGGCTTAGCCAGTACCTGACCACGCTCTACGTCTTCACGCTTCACGCCACGCAGCAGTGCACCAACGTTCTCGCCTGCACGACCTTCGTCCAGCAGCTTACGGAACATTTCTACACCGGTACAGGTAGTAGTCACGGTATCTTTGATACCAACGATTTCTACAGACTCACCAACTTTAACGATACCGCGCTCTACACGACCGGTAACAACAGTACCACGGCCAGCGATAGAGAATACGTCTTCGATTGGCATCAGGAACGGCAGGTCAATTGCACGCTCCGGCTCTGGGATGTAGGTATCCAGGTGGCCAGCCAGCTCGATGATCTTCTCTTCCCATGCAGCTTCGCCTTCCAGCGCTTT
>NZ_NKWE01000078.1:0-82474 GCF_006243315.1 Aeromonas sobria | reverse complement strand
GTTACGGGAAGGGAGTGAATATCAAAGCGTGTCTGCATGAGGCGCTGGGGCACCCCATGCAACACGTAATTGGGACATAGCCTTTTTTTATGGCCGGATGGGGCGGGTCACCTCAGTGGTGGCCATAGCCCCAGCGGCTGGTCAGTGCATGCTCGACACCCAGATGATCGAGGATGCGGGCGACCATAAAGTCCACCAGATCTTCGATGCTTTTCGGCTCATGATAGAAACCGGGGGCGGCGGGCATGATGGTCACCCCGAGCCGCGCCAGTTTCAGCATGTTCTCCAGATGGATTGCCGAGAAGGGGGTTTCGCGGGGCACCAGAATCAGCTGGCCGCGCTCCTTGATCACCACATCCGCCGCCCGCTCCAGCAGGTTGTCGGAGGTGCCGTTGGCAATGGCCGAGACGGTGCCCATGGAGCAGGGGCAGACCACCATCTGCTTGGGCGCCGCCGAACCGGAGGCCACCGGCGAGAACCACTCCTCCTTGCCGCAGGCGACGATCTGCCCATCTTTGGCACCATACTGGCGACAGAGATAGGCCGAGAGCTCTTTCGGCGAGCCGGGCCACTCCTGCTGCTGCTCGGTCTTGAGTACCACACGAGCCGCCGAGGAGGCGAGCAGGTAGACCTTATAGTCCGCCTGCACCAGACACTGGAGCAGACGCAGGGCGTAGGGGGCGCCGGAGGCGCCGGTCAGCGCCAGGGTGATTGCTTTGTTCATAGTTCGCCGTGGTAATCCTTGAGGCGGGCGATCAGCTTGTCATGAATCCCGCCAAAGCCGCCGTTGCTCATGATCAGAATATGGTCGCCATCGCGGCTCTCGGCCACCAGCCGGTTGATCAGGGGCTCCAGATCGTTGAACACCTTGGCCGGTCGGCTCATGTGGGTGGTCACCTCGCCGAGATCCCAGCCGATGTTGGGGGGCTGGAAGAAGAACACCTCGTCGGCACCATCGAAGCAGCCTGCCAGCTCTTCTTTGTGCACTCCGAGCTTCATGGTGTTGGAACGCGGCTCCAGCACCGCCAGAATACGGGCCGCACCCACCTTGGCGCGCAGGCCGCCGAGGGTGGTCTCGATGGCGGTGGGGTGGTGGGCAAAGTCGTCATAGACGCTGATACCGGCCACCTCGCCCTTGAGCTCCATCCGCCGCTTGGGGGATTTGAACTGGCAGAGGGCTGCTATGCCGTGCTCCACCATCACACCGGCATGGCGGGCGGCGGCGATGGCCATCAGACCATTGTTGACGTTGTGCTCGCCGATGCACTCCCAGTGCACCTCGCCCTGCTTCACGCTATCCAGCCACACCTCGAAGGCGGAGCCGTCATCGGCCAGCTTGACCGCCTTCCACTTGGCGTCGTCCTGACCCACCAGCTCCACCTCGCTCCAGCAGCCCATCTTGCGTACGGCGGTGAGGTTGTCATCAGCTTGCGGGAACAGCACCCGGCCGTTGCTTGGCACGGTGCGCATCAGGTGGTGGAACTGGCGCTGGATGGCGGCGAGATCCGGGAAGATGTCCGCGTGATCGAACTCCAGGTTGTTCATCACCAGAGTGCGCGGGTGGTAGTGAACGAACTTGGAGCGCTTGTCGAAGAAGGCGCAGTCATACTCGTCCGCTTCGATGACGAAGAAGGGGGCAGAGCCGAGACGGGCCGATACCGGGAAGTTGCCGGGCACGCCGCCGATCAGGAAACCGGGTTCCAGCTTGGCGTACTCCAACACCCAGGCCAGCATGCTGGCGGTGGTGGTTTTGCCGTGGGTGCCGGCGACGGCCAGTACCCAGCGATCCTGCAGCACATGCTCCAGCAGCCACTGGGGGCCGGAGATATAGGGCAGATTGCGGTCCAGCACATATTCAACACAGGGGTTGCCACGGCTCATGGCATTGCCGATCACCACCAGATCCGGCGCCGGATCGAGTTGGGAGGGGTCATAGCCTTCGGTCAGCTCGATGCCCTGTTGCTCGAGCTGGGTACTCATGGGGGGATAGACGTTGGCATCAGAACCGGTCACCCGGTAACCAAGCTGTTTTGCCAACACCGCCAGACCACCCATAAAGGTGCCGCAGATCCCGAGAATGTGAATATGCATACCGCTTCCTTTCGCAGTAAAGGGAAGTGCGCATTCTAGCAAGGTGACAGAAATTTGGCAGACCCAAGGAGATCACTGGCTGGATTTAACTTCGTTAGCTTTATTTGGAGCTTGATTTCAGCTGGAATCGCCTTAAAATGCCTCGTTTTTGTGATGGCTGTCGCATATTTCTGGGGAGAGTCTGTATGGGCAAGTTTTTGCTTTGCTATCTGGTCGGTGGTCTGGTGGCCATCAGTTGGGCTGCGCTGCCAGCTCATGGTCCCTGGGACCAATGGGACCTCGCGATTTTTCATACCGTTAACGGCTGGCTCGGGCAGTCGGCGCTGTGGGCCGATCTGGTGGCTATCACCAATAACCGGCTGTTCGATCTGGCGGTACTGGCCTGTATGGGGCTGATCCTGGCCCGCAGTTTCTTCGCCCGGGATCTGGCGGGTCGTCGCCAGCTGGTGGCGATGGGCATAGTGATGTTGCTGAGCGCACTGGTGATCAACCAGCTTGGTCACAGATTGCCGGTGGCGCGACCCAGCCCGACCCTGATGGTGGCCGATGCGCTGCGGGTGACCCAGATCAGCGGCATTCCGACCAAGGACTCTTCCGGCGATAGCTTCCCGGGGGATCACGCCCTCTTTTTGATGATCTTCGCCGGTTTTGCCCTGCGCTATCTGCCGCGCTGGGCGGGTGTCACCGCATTGCTGATGGTGCCAATCTTTTCCGCGCCGCGCATTCTGGCGGGCGCCCACTGGTTTACCGACGTCTATGTCGGCGCGCTGGGGCTGGCGACCCTCTGTCTGCCCTGGTTGCTGCTGACTCCGCTGGCGGATCGGCTGATTGGGCGAATTGTTCCCTATCTGGCTCCGTTGCCACTGCTGCGCAGCCAGACCAGCTGAGTCACTGCCGCAAAATAAAACGCCCCGACATCTTGATGTCGGGGCGTTTTGTTATCAGCCCGCTAGATCATCAGCCTTGATAGCCGTTCGGGTTGTTGCTTTGCCAGCGCCAGGTATCGACCATCATCTGCTCCAGACCGCGCTCTGCCTGCCAACCCAGCTCGGCACGGGCCAGCGTCGGTTCGGCCCAGCACTCGGCGATGTCGCCCGGGCGGCGGGGTTTGATCTGGTAGGGAATGGGGCGGCCGCTGGCTACCTCGAACGCCTTGACCATCTCCAGTACCGAGTAGCCCTGACCGGTGCCCAGGTTGTAGGTGAAGACGCCGCTGTTGCTCTTGATGCGCGCCAGTGCTTTCAGGTGGCCGATGGCCAGATCCACCACATGGATGTAGTCGCGCACACCGGTGCCATCCGGGGTTGGGTAGTCGTTGCCAAATACCCCCAGCTCCTTGAGCTTGCCGACACCGACCTGGCTGATATAGGGCAGCAGGTTGTTGGGGATGCCGTTGGGGTCTTCACCAATCAGGCCGCTATCATGGGCGCCGACCGGGTTGAAGTAACGCAGCAGCACGATAGCCCAGCGGGGATCGGATTTGGACAAGTCACGGAGGATCTCTTCCACCATCAGCTTGGAGCGACCGTAGGGGTTGGTGGCGCTGGTGGGGAAATCTTCCCGCAGCGGTACCGAAGCGGGATCGCCATAGACGGTAGCCGAGGAGCTGAATACCAGCCGGAAAACGCCAGCCTTGGCCATCTCTTCGCACAGCACTAGAGTGCCGCTGATGTTGTTCTGGTAGTAGGTGAGCGGGATCTGGCTTGACTCACCGACCGCCTTGAGACCGGCGAAGTGGATCACCGATTCGATCTGGTGGTTGGCAAACAGTTGCTGCAGACAGGCTCTGTCCAGCACATCCCCTTCGACGAAGGTGACCGGCTTGCCGGTGATCTGCTCGACCCGCTTGAGTGACTCCGGTGAGGAGTTGGAGAGGTTGTCGAGTACCACGACCTGTTGCCCCGCGCTGAGCAGTTCAACCAGGGTGTGGGAGCCGATATAGCCGGCGCCGCCTGTGACCAGTATTGTCATTTTTTATCCCGTGTTCTGGTGAAACTGGGGGCAGAGTCTAGCGCCCCTGCCCACTTGGGAAAAGGCTGGGATACCGATGACGCCTTCACCACGTCTCAATAATCGAGGCTGATATCCCCCTTGGCACAGCAGGAGCAAGCCAGAGCAACGCCGCGCTCCAGATCATGCGGGCTCAATGTCATCACGCTCAGGCGCTCGATGTCACCTGTGGTGGTGCAACGACAGCTGCCACATACCCCGGCGCGACAAGCCGCCATCATGGTTTCACCCGCCGCTTCCAGCGCCGCCAGCAGGGTCTGGCCCGGCAGGATTTTCACTTTCTTGCCGCTCTTTTTTAGGGTCAGCCAGAAGTGGTCGCTGGTGGTTGTGGCGGGCTCTGCTGGAGGAAGGCCAAAGGATTCCTGATGCAGTTGCTCTGGCGGCAATCCCAGCTCCGTCAGCATGGTTCTGACCGCCGCCATATAGGGCGTGGGGCCACAGAGATAGACATGGCGAGCGAGCAGATCAGGGGCCAGTTCGGCCAGCATGGCGGGGGTGAGGCGACCAACCCAGGGGTGACCTGAAGGGGCCTGTTCCAGGATCAGGGCATGCCGTACACCGGGATGGGCCTCGGCCAAGGCTGCCAGCTCGTCGGCGAAGATCACATCCGCTGGCGAACGTGCGCTGTGGAGAAAGTGGATGTTTGCATCCGGCCGTTTGGCGAGCTCGTCTCGCACCATGGCCCACATGGGGGTGATGCCGGAACCGGCACTGAGCAGCAGCGGCCGTTCGCAGGGCAAGGCGGTCAGATTGAAATCGCCGAACGGGCCATCAGCCCTTATTTGATCACCCACCTGCAAGGTCTGGTGCAGATGGCGGGAGACCCGCCCCACCTCCTTGATGGTCACCTGCCAGTATGAATCCTGCGGGCTGGAGGAGAGGGTATAGGCACGGCACTCCGGCTGGCCATCAATCTCGGTATGCAGGGTGATGCACTGGCCAGCCAGTACGGGAGGGAGGCTGCCTGCAACCGGCGCCAGCTGCCAGCTCACCACATCGTGGGTGTTCTGTTGGCGGCCAATACAGGTGAGGGTGAGAGCGGTCATCACAAGGCTCCTTGGGTTTGATAAGGTTTGAAACAGTTTGAAAAACGTCTGATGAAAAAGCCGGATCCAGAAAAAAGGCGAGCCGGGCGGCTCGCCAAACGCTTACAACATGAGGTGCTGATCAGGCTGCCAGGATCTCGGCCAAGTCAGCCTCGGCCGTAGTGGTCCCTTTCAGGCCAAACTGCTCCTCCAGCACCTTGAGCAGAGCCGGGGTGAGGAAGGCGGGGGCGGTCGGGCCGGTACGAATGTCTTTCACCCCGAGGGAGAGCAGGGTGAGCAGAATGACGATGGCTTTTTGCTCGAACCAGGAGAGCACCAGGGTCAGCGGCAGATCGTTGATGCCGCACTCGAACGCCTCGGAGAGCGCCAATGCCAGCTGAATGGCGGAGTAGGCATCGTTGCACTGGCCCACGTCCAGCAGGCGCGGAATGCCGCCAATGTCGCCAAAGTCGAGCTTGTTGAACTTGTACTTGCCGCAGCCCAGGGTGAGCAGCAGGCTGTCTTTTGGTGCAGCCTTGGCAAATTCGGTGAAGTAGGCGCGCTCGGCCTTGTCGCCATCACAGCCCCCCACCAGAAAGAAGTGGCTGATCTCCCCGGCTTTTACCTTCTCAATCACCGCGGGGGCAGCCTGCATCAGGGCGTTGCGGGCAAAACCGATGGTGATGAAGTGCTCGAGCTCGGTGTGTTTGAAGCCATCTAGTGCCAGTGCCTTGGCAATCACGGCGGAGAAATCATCCCCCTCCAGATGGGTTACGCCTGGCCAGCCGACGATGGAGCGGGTGAAGATGCGATCTGAGTAGTTACCCACATTCGGGTCGATGATGCAGTTGGAGGTCATCACCACGGCGCCCGGGAAGTTGGCAAACTCCTTCTGCTGGTTCTGCCAGGCGGAGCCGTAGTTGCCCACCAGATGGGGGTACTGTTTGAAGAAGGGGTAGGCCAGCGCGGGCAGCATCTCACCGTGGGTGTAGACATGAATGCCGGTGCCAGCGGTCTGCTCCAGAATGAGCTTGAGATCCACCATGTCGTGGCCGGAGACCAGAATGCACTTGCCGGGGATCGGCGTGACCCTGACCTGGGTCGGTTCCGGATGGCCGAAGGCGCTGGTTTCACCCAGATCCAGCATCTCCATGATCTTGAAGTTGAGCTGACCGATCTCCATAGCGCAACTGAATAGCCGACCCATTTCGTTCGGGTCTGTGCTGAGCCAGCTCATGATGCGGTGGAATTCGGCGGCCACCTCGTCACTCTGTTGATCCAGCACCCGGGCGTGCTCCATGTAGGCGGCGGCGCCTTTGAGGCCGTAGAGGCAGAGCAGGCGCAGCCCCATGATGTCCTCGTTCACCTCACTCTTGCCCCGATTAGGGGCGGCAGGTGCGGCATGGGCGAGCTGTTCCAGCAACTCGGCGCCGGGCTCGAAGTGGGCGGACTGCGGCAAATCGTTGGCCTGCACCGCCATGGCGGTCAGACGATCGGCCAGCTGCTGGCGATAAGCGAGGGCCTGATTGACGTAAGCCACGATGCGGGCGGAGTCAAAGTTGACGTTGGTGAGGGTGGCAAAGAAGGCCTTGGGCACGAAGGCATCGATTTCGCGGTCGATGATGTTGTGCTCGCGGGCGGCCTGCGCCCAGGCGCTGAGCCCTTGCAGGGTATAGATCAGCACATCCTGCAGATCCGAGGTTTCCGCCGTTTTGCCACACATACCTTGTGCGTAGGCACAGCCATTGCCAGCCGGGGTACGAATTGTCTGTTCACATTGCACACAAAACATTATGCCTCTCCTAATTGGACATTTCAGTTGTCTGTTTTGTGGTGATTCTATTCCCCTCACGAAAAACTTAATAGGCATTCAATTTGCCAATTAAGGTTCCCTTGATGCAGATCAAAAACAAAAAAGCCGCCCAAACAGGGCGGCAAGCGGGTGGATAACAGGAGAGACAACGCTGGTTTACAACAAGGGTTTATAACGATTTCTTGCAACAACACTCATTTTAACAATGGGTTAGGCCAGGTAAGCACGCAGCATCCAGACCAGTTTCTCCTGCTGTTGCACATAGTCGGAGAGGATGGAGGCGGTGCCCTCATCACCGGCTTCGGCGGCCTGCCCCAGAATGCGGCGCTGGGCGACCAGCAGTTCACGGAAGCTCTCCAGCAGCGATTCGACACAGGCGCGGCCATCGTGCAGCCCCTTTTGCTCGGGGATGGCAGAGACTTTCAGATAGTCGCTGAAGCTGTGCATGGGCACGCTATCCAGCGTCAGGATCCGCTCGGCCAGGGTATCGACTTTGAGCAGCAGGTCGTTGTAAATCTCTTCAAATTTCAGGTGCAGTTCGAAGAACTGGTTGCCACGGATATTCCAGTGGAAGCCGCGCACGTTCATGTAGAGGATCTGGTAGCTGGCCAGCAATTTGTTCAACTCGGCTGCCAGGGCTTGTGATTGAGCAGTATCAAGACCAATCGGGCTTTTCATCATTCACCTCCAGATGTGGAAATCGGTTTGAAATTGTCTTTCGGAACGCAGTAAGAGTAACGCCTTGCAAAATAGAGGGACAATTGCTCGTGGCTAACGGTTTGATAGCTAATGGCTATCAAACCGTACGTAGTAGTGCGGGGGGATCAGGAGAAGTATTTTTCGAGCAGCGCCATCAGGATGGCCTGACATTCGCGGTCCGCTTCGCTATCGACTTTGCTGGCTCGAAAGTGGAGCTGAAAGGCGCGCATCACGGCGCGGCTCTGCTCATCCCACTGGCCAGTCTGGGGCAGACCGTAGCCGTAGCGGGCCAATTGCTGCTGCCACATGGCCACATCCCAGTCAGGCAGGGGGCTGGCCAGCAGCTCGGCCACCCTAGCTTCGTCGGGCCAGGCGCCGACCCCGTATTCCAGATAGAGCTGGCGCCAGGGGAAGTGGGGGCCGGGGTCCTGTTTGCGCTCGGGGGCGACATCGCTGTGGCCCAGTACCTGAGTGGCCGGGATCTGGTAGCGGGCGACCAGCTCCCGGCTGAGGGCGCCGACGGCGGCAATCTGCGCCGGGGTGTAGGGTTGCCAGCGCCGCGCATCGGGGGCCAGCGGCTCATCTTCTGGTGGATAGCCGAGGTTGACGATCTCGATGCCAAGGGAGCTGGCATTGAGCCCGGCATATTGGTGCCAGCGGCTGCGCCCTGCATGCCAGGCGCGTTCGCTGTCCGGCACCAGCTGATAGATCGGCAGCGGGGTCTCGCGGTTTTCGCGGGGGATCAGGTAGTGGGCGCTCACCTTGTGCTCCGGCTCGGTCAGCAGGCGCAGGGAGTTGGCATCATCTTCGTCGGTGTAATGGAGGATCAGAAAGGCGATGCGGGCGTTCTGGTTGGCACTTTGATGGCGGGTAGAGAGCTGATACTCGGCCGGCGTGCAGCCGCCCAGCAGCAAGAAGAAGAGGGGGAGTAACAAGCGCCAGCGCCATCCCCCTGCTGCAGCCGGTCCGGTGAGCGTGGTAAGAGTGAGTCGCTGGCGCATGTCGGGCTCTCTGGATCGGTCAGCCGCGCTGCTTGTTAGCCGCGGTACTTGGCAGTGAGGCCGATCAGGAAGTTGCGCAGGATCTGATCCCCGCAATCCTGAAAGTGCTTGTGATCCTTGGAGCGGAACAGGGCACTGAGCTCGGATTTGGAGAGGCTGAAGTCGGCGAGCTTGAGGGTGCCGAGCATATCCTCTTCTTTGTAGTTGAGACCAATGCGCAGCTTGCGCAGGATCAGGTTGTTGTTGATCCGGTTCGGGATCACCTGGGCGGGGGCATCCGCTCGCACACCACGGCGGGCAATGATGAAGCCATCCAGAAATTGGCTCAGGGCCGCATCGGGGCAGGCCACATAGCCTGCTTCTTGCTCTTCCCCTTCCGCCGCTTCTTTCATCAGCCAGCTGTGCAGATCGGTGTGGGTGACCGGCAAGTTGCCTTTGGCGAACATGTCGACCATCTCATCGTTGCTGATGGTGAGGGCGTAGCGCAGACGGCGCAGAATATCGTTGTTGGTCATGATGACTCCTGTTTAAACGGCGCAACTTTACCATCTGGCGGCCCCCGCGTCAGAAAAAGCGGGGACCGATACAGTTTCAATCAAGCAAATTGGCGTCAGGGAAGATAGCGGGGTGCCTCCTGACGCACCAGTTCCAGCGCATCCTGCAGCTCCAGCAGTTCGGGCTCCAGCTCGCTGACCACCATGCCGTCACGCAGTTGCTGCTCCAGCTGGGAGAGTAGCCGCTGCAAGCCGGGTACGCCGGAGTAGGCGCAACCACCGTTAAGGCGGTGGATCTGGGTCAGCACCTCCTCATCTGCAACTTCACTCGCCAGCGCGGCATCCAGCACTGGCTCGACTTCGTCGAAGTTGGCCAGCAGCATGGTCAGCATCTCTTTGGCGAGATCCTCTTTCCCCGCCGCCTGACGCACCGCCAGTGCCCAGTCGATCTGCTGGGCACCGTCATTCTGATGACGACGATGGGCAAAATCGGTGATCAGCTGGGCCAACATGCTCTCGTCGATGGGCTTGGTCAGATAGTCATCCATCCCCTGGCGGATCAGCCGCTCCCGTTCACCGGGAATGGCGTGGGCGGTCACCGCCACGATCGGGGTGGTGGTGTTGAGTGACTGGTTGCGGATCGCCTGGGTGGCGCTGATGCCATCCATGATCGGCATCTGGATATCCATAAAGATGATGTCGAATGGCTGGCTGCGGGCCTGTTTGACCGCCTCTTTGCCGTTCTTGCACACCACCACCTGACTGACCATCTCCTTGAGCATGGCGGCGATCAGCTTGAGGTTGGCGGCGTTGTCATCCACCGCCAGCACCTTGATCGGCTGCAATGGGTGGTGGGCGGGCTGCGCTGGCAGTTTGTGGCGGCTCGCTTCCGGTGAGAGCAGGGCGTGCAGCAGCTTGCGATGGTTGACCGGTTTGGAGAGGCAGTGCTGGGCACCGTGGGCCAGCATAGCTTCATAGAGCGCCGGTTCGTGGCTGCTCAGCAGCACTATGGTGTTCTGCTGCTGCCCGCTCAGGCTGTCGAGCCGCTGGAGCACTTGCTGCGGTATGTGTCGGGTGCTGCTGCCGATCAGCACCATATCCTGATCGCTTATCGCGGGCCAGGGGGCGTCAATGGCCAAGGGGTGCACGTCGAGCTGCCACTCGGCCAGCAGTGCAAGCAGCGAGGCCTGGGCGAAGGTGTCCGGTTCCAGCAGCCAGAGCCGTTTACCCTGAATACGATCCAGCGGCAGCTGGTCGGTTTGAGGCAGCGGTGAGACCTCCACATCCAGACTGAACGAGAAGGTCGAGCCCTGGTCCAGTACCGATTCAAAACGGATCTGGCCACCCATCTGCTGGACCAGCTTCTGGGTGATGACGAGTCCCAAGCCCGTGCCGCCGTAGCGGCGAGAGATGGAGGAGTCGGCCTGGTTAAAAGCCTGGAAGAGCTGGCGCTGTTGCTCTGGCGAGATGCCGATGCCGGTATCGCGGATCTGGACGTTGAGTCTCACCTTGTGGTGGCCACTGCCGATCTGTTCGATATGGACATCTACGTTGCCCTGCTCGGTGAACTTGATGGCGTTGCCAGTGAGGTTGGTCAGCACCTGTTGCAGCCGCATGGGGTCACCGGTGAGGGTGTCCGGTACGTTCGCATCCACCCGTAACGACAGTTCCAGCTGTTTGTCGTGGGCACTGGGGCCGAGCAGATGCATGGTTTCGTTGAGGGTGTCGCGCAGGCTGAATGGAATGTGCTCCAGCTGCAGCTTGCCTGCCTCCAGCTTCGAGAAGTCGAGGATGTCGTTGATGATGCCAAGCAGGTTGCGCGCCGACTTCTCGATGGTCTGCATGTAGTCGGTCTGGCTCGGGGTCAGGCTGGTTTTCAGCAACTGGCGGGTGAAGCCGATGACGCCGTTGAGCGGGGTGCGTAGCTCGTGAGACATGTTGGCCAGAAACTCCGATTTGACCCGCGCCGCCTCCTGCGCCCGTTTCTTGGCCATGTCGAGCTCGACGTTCTGGATCTCAATCTGTTCCAGCGTTTCTCGCAGATCCGAGGTGGCCTGATCGATATTCTGTTGCATCTCTTCGTGATATTCGGAGAGCGCCTTGGCCATGGCGTTGATGCCGTTTTTCAGCATATCCAGCTCGCCGGTGAGCTGACCGCTGACCCGGGTATCGAGCCGCCCCTCCCTGATCTTGTGCACCGCCTGCACCATGTTGGTGATGGGCTGGGTCACGCTCTTGACCAGCCGGAAACCAAACAGGGTGCTGAAGGCGACGCCGATGATCACCATGATGATGGCGAAGAAGGTATCGCGGTACTGCAGCAGCATGGCCCGATCTGTGGTCATCTGCATCGCGATATAACCGATCATCGGTGGCTCGGCATCGCTGGGCAGCGGGAAACCGTCCATGCTGGTTTCGGCCTGGATCGGGGTGCGCAAAATGATGTCGTCCCCCTGCAAGGTGATGCTGGTCAGATCCGGGATCGGCACCCCATCTGGCAATCTGAGCCGGGTGAAATCCCGGTGATAGTTCGAGGTGACGAACAGCTGATTGTCCTGGGTGAAGACAGCGATGGACTTGATCAGCGGAGAGTTTTTGCGGTGGGTCAGGCCAATCAGCCGTTTGAGGGACTCGCGGCTGTGCTGGGTCATGCCATATTCACTGGCAATCGCCAGGGGTTCAATGATGTTGATCCCCTGATCGATGAGGTTGTTTTCCAACTGCTGATAGCGGTGGAAGGTAAAGTAACCGGCCATCAGGCCACCGATGATCAGGGTGGGCAAAATGGTAAAGGCGAGAACGCGTGCTCTCAGGCCATATTTGGTCATACGAACAGGTCACCAGTGAACTGGATTGGCGATAGGGTCGATGGCAATACACGGGCTCTGTGGCCGTATTTGGTCATACTATTATTCTTGTGGGACAATACCCAGCTGCAGATTCCACAATCATGACATAGCCACCTATAGGCACCAAGTTTTATGGCCCAGTTTTTCAAGCCCCAAAAGAAGTCAACCCAGCTCCAACGTATTGAATTTACGATAGACAGTCTGGATCATCATTGCGTCGGTATTGGTCGTCACCAGGGTAAGGCGATCTTCGTTGAAGGGGCGCTGCCCGGCGAGGTCGTCAAGGCTCGTATCACCGAAGACAAGAAACAATATGGCCACGCGGCGTTGCAACAAGTGGTAACGCCAGCGGCCAATCGCATTGCCCCCTTCTGTAGCCACTTCCGCGAGTGCGGCGGTTGCAATGCCCAGCAGATGTCAGTGGCCGATCAGCAGAGTGCCAAGGCAGCGGGACTGGTCAGTCTGTTCGAGCGGTTGGGCAATATTCAGGCCCCGGCACTGGATCCGGTACTGACCGGTGAAGATCGCGCCTACCGCCGGGTCTGTCGACTGGCCATCAAATTTGACAAGAATGGTCGCTGCACCCGGGTCGGTTTTCGCCGTCGCAACAGCAACGATTTGGTTGAAATCGACGGCTGTCCGGTGCTGACCGCACCGCTCTCGGCACTTATCCCGCCGCTGCGTGAGTGCCTCAACCGGCTCAAGAGCCAGCGTGAGTTGGGCCACGCCGAGCTTATCCAGGCCGAGCAGGGGATCTTGATGCTGCTGCGCCATACCGGTCGCCCCAATGAGGCGGATCGCGCCCTGCTGGTGGCGTTTGCTCAGGCTCAGGGGATCGACCTCTACCTGCAGGCGGCGGATGAGCGTATCGAAGCACTACAGCAACAATTTTCCCCGTCCTACTCACTGGATGGCCTGTCTCTTGCATTTGTTCCCGGTGATTTCATTCAGGTCAATGGCCCGATCAACCAGAGCATGGTTGAGCAGGCGTTGGCATGGCTCGGCGCGACCAAAGATGACAAGGTGCTCGATCTGTTCTGCGGCATAGGTAACTTCACCTTGCCACTGGCCCATCAGGCCCGGGAAGTAGTCGGTGTCGAAGGTGAGCTGGCCATGGTGCAGCGGGCTGAAGAGAACGCCCGTCGCAACGGCATCACCAATGCCCGTTTTTACAAGGCGGACCTGAGCGGTGACATCGTCGGCATGTCCTGGGCGCGGGAAGGGTTTGATCTGGTGCTGCTGGATCCGGCTCGCCCCGGTGCGCTGGAAGTGATGGGACACGTAGTGAAACTTTCCCCCAAGCGGGTGGTCTATGTCTCCTGTAACCCGGTCACCCTGGCTCGTGACAGTCAGGTGCTGGTGAAAGGGGGCTACCGTCTGGTGCGTCTCGGCATGCTCGACATGTTCCCTCACACTGGCCATCTGGAATCCATGGCGCTGTTTGAGCGGACCTAGGAAACGGCTTCCCAGATGCTCCGCAGTGGCCATCTGGGGTCTTTGGTTCGGTTGCGCGAGAGCGACAAAAGTCCACCCTGTGTTACAGCTTGGCGCTGTTTGGGCTGTCGTGATTGGGGTAAGCTAGGCACTCGTACATAGGTAGGGTCGGTGGGGCTACTCTATTGTCTTTTTTGACAATATGCCTTGAAAAGCACCCTGAACATCCCCATTTGACGCAGTCTCATGAGGAGAGAAAGCGCTAGCTTTCGGCCCGATAATTTAAAGGATTGATACCATGGTGGCGGTTCGCGATATTCATTTGAAAGATAACTTCACTCTGGAGGAGTGGGTTGGCTCACTCGCACTGAGTGACAGTGACAAAGATCAGCTGCGAACCGTTTACCAGTATTGTCTGACGCTCGGAGACGAAGCCCTCACCAGCCGCCTGCTGGTGCGTGGCGTCGAGATGGCGGGCATCCTGTTGATGCTCAGCATGGATCTCGGCACCCTCAAGGCTGCGATCATCTACCCCTTCGTCGAGGCGGGTCTCATCAGTCAGGAGCGGATGGACGAAGACTTCGGCCCCAAGATCGCCAAGCTGGTGGAAGGGGTGCTGGAGATGGAAGCGATTCGCTCCCTGCAGACCCTCCATCGCAGTGAAACCTCGCCGGAACAGGTCGATAACGTGCGCCGCATGTTGCTCGCCATGGTCGAGGATGTGCGCGCCGTGGTGATCAAGCTGGCGGAGCGGATCGCCTGCCTGCGGGAAGCAAAGAAGGCTGATGAAGAGACCCGGGTCTTGATGGCTCAGGAGATCACCAACATCTATGCGCCGCTGGCCAACCGGCTCGGCATCGGCCAGCTCAAGTGGGAGCTGGAAGATCTCGCCTTCCGTTACCTGCACCCGGACACCTACAAGCAGATCGCCAAGCAGCTCGATGAAAAGCGTCTTGATCGGGAGCGTTACATCCGCGAGTTTGTGCAATCGCTGCGAGATGGCCTCAAAGAGGCGGGGGTCGAGGCTGAAGTCAACGGTCGTCCGAAACACATCTACAGCATCTGGCGCAAGATGCAGAAAAAACACCTCGAATTCAACGAGCTGTTCGACGTGCGTGCGGTACGGGTAGTGACCAAGCGGCTGCAGGATTGCTATGCGGCGCTCGGCATCGTGCATACCCACTTCCACCATATTCCCCGTGAGTTTGACGACTATGTCGCCAACCCCAAACCCAACGGCTATCAGTCGATCCATACCGTGGTGGTCGGGCCCGAAGGCAAGACCGTCGAGATCCAGATCCGTACCGATCAGATGCATCAGGATGCGGAGCTCGGCGTAGCGGCTCACTGGCGCTACAAGGAAGGGGCTCATGCGGTCAACAAGGCCAACAACTTCGAAGACAAAATTGAGTGGCTGCGCAAGCTGCTTGCCTGGCAGGAGGATCTTTCCGAGAGCGGTTCCCTGCTCGAAGATCTGCGTAGTCAGGTGTTCGAAGATCGGGTCTACGTCTTCACCCCGAAAGGGGATGTGATCGACTTGCCAGCAGGGGCGACTCCGCTCGACTTTGCCTATCACGTCCACAGCATGATCGGCCACCGCTGCATTGGTGCCAAAATTGATGGCCGCATCGTGCCGTTCACCTATGCGTTGCAGACCGGCGATCAGGTTGAGGTGATCACCCAGAAGGAGCCGAACCCGAGCCGCGACTGGATGAACCCCAACTCCGGTTTCCTGCGCTCCAGCCGGGCGCGGGCCAAGGTGGCGACCTGGTTCAAAAAGCTGGATCGGGACAAGAATATCGTGGCCGGTCGCGAGCTGTTCGAGAAAGAGCTGGATCGCCATAACCTCAGCATGTCCAAGATCGACAAGGGCAACATGCTGCGCCGCTTCAATCAGGAGAGCACCGACGATCTGCTGGCCGGTATCGGCAGTGGCGATATCCGCATCAACCAGGTGCTCAACTATCTCGACACCTGCTACAACAAGCCGACGGCGGAGGAAGAAGATCGCCGCCTGCTGGAGAAGCTGGAACAGAAGGCCAATGCGCCGCTGCGCCACAAACCCAAAGATCACATAGTGGTGGAAGGGGTCGGCAACCTGATGACCCATATCGCCCGCTGCTGTCAGCCGATCCCGGGAGACTCCATTCAGGGCTTCATCACCATGGGGCGCGGCGTCTCGATCCACCGGGAAGATTGCGAGCAGCTCAAGGAGCTGTCACGGCGCAATCCGGAGCGGCTGATCGATGCGGTGTGGGGGGAGAACTACTCCGGCGGATACGGCCTTACCATCCGGATCATCTCCAACGATCGCTCCGGCTTGCTGCGTGATATCACCACAGTGCTGGCAAACGAGAAGATCAACGTGATGGGGGTGCGCTCGCGCTCGAATATGCGTGAGCAGACCGCCGAGATCGACATGGAGCTGGAGATTTACAACATCAACGCCTTCAACCGGGCGTTGGCCAAGTTGAGCCAGCTTAACGATGTGATCAGCGCCAAGCGTCTCTGATTGTCATCAAGCCCCAACTCGTGACCGGCCGCTAGGTCGGTCACTGTTTTTCTCCTGTGGTACGCATCAACAAGCGAATATCCCGTGTCCCAGCGTTACGACCGCTCTCACTTGCTCGACATGAGATTGACCGGCTGCGCGGCTTGATGTTGCTTGATCCCCCTTTAACGAATCGATAGTGAGTAGCCCATGTCCCAACGTTACGACCTTCCCCAACTGCTCGACATCATGGCTCGTCTGCGCGATCCGCAAACCGGTTGCCCCTGGGATCTGAAGCAGAACTTCCAGAGCATAGTGCCGCACACCCTGGAAGAGGCCTATGAAGTGGCCGATGCCATCGAGACCGAGGATTGGCAGGGGTTGAAAGGGGAGTTGGGCGATCTGCTGTTTCAGGTGGTGTTTTATGCCCAGCTTGGTAAGGAACGAGGACTGTTCGATTTTGCCGATATCATCGATACGGTGAGTGAAAAGCTCATTCGCCGCCATCCTCACGTCTTTTCTGATGCAGACCTCGATAATGAGCAGGCGGTGAAGGCCAATTGGGAAGCGGAAAAAGCCAAAGAGCGGGCGGCCCTTGATAAAGAGAGCGTGCTGGATGATATCCCGCTCTCCTTGCCCGCCTTGACCCGCGCCGCCAAGATCCAGAAACGCTGCGCCACCGTCGGCTTTGACTGGAAGACACTCGGCCCGGTGGTGGACAAGATCCACGAAGAGATCGACGAAGTGATGGAAGAGGCACTGATGGCCGATGTGGACGAGGCGCGGGTCAGCGACGAACTCGGCGATCTGTTGTTTGCCACCGTCAATCTGGTGCGCCATCTGGGCAAGGATCCGGAGCAGGTGTTGCGAGGCGCCAATGGCAAGTTCGAGCGGCGCTTTCGTCAGGTTGAGCAGTTTATCGCCGCAGAAGGCTTGAAAATGACCGATTGCACCCTTGAAAAGCTAGATGCTGCCTGGGATCGGGCCAAGGAAACCGAGCAAAATTGATTTGGCGCAAGATGGGGTGACGATGAGCCTGATAGATTTTTGTTCATTGTTTGGGAGAGGGGTTTTTGCTATATTGTTTCCCCGTCCTGCTTCATCCCCGAAGCACCCCTTAAAACTCCCTAAACTTCTTTCAGGTTCAGCATGACGACAAAATATATTTTTGTAACTGGTGGCGTTGTTTCATCCCTCGGCAAAGGCATTGCCGCAGCTTCTCTGGCGGCCATTCTGGAAGCCCGTGGTCTGGATGTGACCATCATGAAACTGGACCCGTACATCAACGTGGATCCGGGCACCATGAGCCCGACCCAGCATGGTGAAGTGTTCGTAACCGAGGACGGGGCCGAAACCGATCTGGATTTGGGCCACTACGAGCGTTTCATCCGCACCAAGATGACCCGTCGCAACAACTTTACCACCGGCCGTATCTACGCCGATGTACTGCGTAAAGAGCGCCGTGGTGACTATCTGGGTGCCACCATTCAGGTTATCCCGCACATCACCAACGCCATCAAAGAGCGGGTGATTGCCGGTGCCGAAGGCCATCAGGTTGCCATCGTCGAAGTGGGCGGTACCGTGGGTGATATCGAATCCCTGCCGTTCCTCGAAGCGATTCGCCAGCTGGCGACCATCGTTGGCCGCAACAACGCCATGTTCATGCACCTGACGCTGGTGCCTTACCTGGCGGCTGCCGGTGAAGTGAAGACCAAGCCGACCCAGCACTCAGTTAAAGAGCTGCTCTCCATCGGTATCCAGCCGGATGTGCTGATCTGCCGCTCTGACCGTGCCATTCCGGCCAACGAGCGCGCCAAAATCGCCCTGTTCTGCAACGTGCCAGAGCGCGCCGTCATCTCGATGAAAGATGTCGACTCCATCTACAAGATCCCGGCACTGCTCAAGTCCCAGAATCTGGACTCCTACTTCACCGAACGTTTCGGTCTGGAGTGCAAGGAAGCCGATCTGTCCGAGTGGGAACAGGTTGTGTTCGAAGAGGCCAACCCGACCGCAGAAGTGACCATCGGTATGGTCGGCAAGTACGTCTCCCTGCCGGATGCCTACAAATCCGTCAACGAAGCACTCAAGCACGGTGGTCTCAAGACCCGTCTTTCCGTCACCATCAAGTACATCGACTCCCAGGATATCGAGACCCGTGGCTCCGAGCTGCTGGAAGGTCTGGATGCGATTCTGGTCCCGGGTGGCTTCGGTGAGCGTGGCGTGGAAGGTAAAATTCTGGCGGCCCAGTATGCCCGCGAGAACAAGATCCCCTACCTGGGTATCTGCCTCGGCATGCAGGTTGCCATGATCGAATTCGCTCGCAACGTCGCGGGCATGGCTGGCGCCCACTCTTCCGAGTTCAAGAAAGATTGTGCCTATCCGGTTGTCGGCCTCATCACCGAGTGGGTTGATGAAGAAGGTAACGTCGAGACCCGTACCGAAGGCTCTGATCTGGGCGGCACCATGCGTCTGGGTTCCCAGCTCTGCCACTTGGTCGAAGGTTCCAAGGTGCGTCAGATGTACGGCAGCCCGACCATTTATGAGCGTCACCGTCACCGTTACGAAGTGAACAACAAGCTGCTGCCGCAAATTGAAGCAGCCGGTTTGAAAGTGACCGGTCTCTCCGCCGACAAAAAGTTGGTGGAAATTATCGAGATCCCGGATCACCCCTGGTTTGTGGCAGCGCAGTTCCACCCGGAGTTCACTTCCACTCCTCGTGATGGCCACGCTCTGTTTGCCGGGTTTGTGAAGGCGGCAGGCGAGTATCAGAAGCGTAATTTGAAGTAATTTAAAATAAATGCGGTTGGGGCTCTGTGCCACAGCCGCTTTTTTTGGCATATTTTTGTTGTTTTTTTACGAAACCTGAGGAAATACACATGTCCAAGATCGTTAAAGTAATCGGTCGTGAAATCATCGACTCCCGTGGTAACCCGACCGTTGAGGCCGAAGTTCACCTGGAAGGTGGTTTTGTTGGTATGGCAGCAGCTCCGTCTGGCGCATCTACCGGTTCCCGCGAAGCGCTGGAACTGCGTGACGGCGACAAGAGCCGTTTCCTGGGTAAAGGCGTTCTGAAAGCCCTCGAAGCCGTAAACGGCCCGATTGCTCAAGCTCTGCTGGGTAAAGATGCCAAGGACCAGGCCGCTATCGACCAGATCATGATCGACCTCGACGGCACCGAGAACAAATCCAAGTTTGGCGCCAACGCCATCCTGGCTGTTTCCCTGGCTAACGCCAAAGCCGCCGCTGCTGCCAAAGGCATGCCGCTGTATGCTCACATCGCTGAGCTGAACGGCACTGCTGGTGTTTACTCCATGCCGCTGCCGATGATGAACATCATCAACGGTGGTGAGCACGCCGACAACAACGTCGACATCCAGGAGTTCATGATCCAGCCGGTTGGCGCCAAGACCCTGAAAGAAGCCGTTCGCATGGGCGCTGAAGTGTTCCACAACCTGGCCAAAGTGCTGAAGTCCAAGGGCTACAACACAGCAGTCGGTGACGAAGGTGGTTTCGCTCCTAACCTGAAATCCAACGCCGAAGCACTGGAAGTAATCGCTGAAGCCGTTGCTGCTGCCGGTTACAAGCTGGGCACCGACATCACTCTGGCGATGGACTGTGCTGCTTCCGAGTTCTACGACGCAGAGAAGAAAGAGTACAACCTGAAAGGCGAAGGTCGTATCTTCACCTCCAACGGTTTCTCTGACTACCTGGCTGACCTGACCACCAAGTTCCCGATCGTCTCCATCGAAGATGGCCTGGACGAATCTGACTGGGACGGTTTTGCTTACCAGACTGCTGAACTGGGCAAGAAAATCCAGATCGTTGGTGACGACCTGTTCGTAACCAACACCAAGATCCTGAAGCGCGGTATCGACAACGGCGTTGCCAACTCCATCCTGATCAAGTTCAACCAGATCGGTTCCCTGACCGAAACTCTGGCTGCCATCAAGATGGCCAAAGACGCTGGCTACACTGCCGTCATCTCCCACCGCTCCGGTGAGACCGAAGACGCGACCATCGCCGACTTGGCTGTTGGTACTGCTGCTGGCCAGATCAAGACCGGTTCCATGAGCCGTTCTGACCGTGTTGCCAAGTACAACCAGCTGATCCGTATCGAAGAAGCTCTGGGTGCCAAAGCTCCTTTCCGTGGTCTGAAAGAAGTTAAAAACCAGGCTTAATTTGCTGGTTTACCAGCCTCGGCTGGAATGAAAAAAACCGGAACCCTTGGGTTCCGGTTTTTTTATGGCTGATCCTTGCCACAACGGCCTGAGAGAGGAGGGCGTTGTGTCTCTGGTCTCGGGTCAGACAAACGGGAGCGTGCGCTGATAGCGCCCCGTATGCGCCTTGAAGCCCAGCTTTTCAAACAAGGCAATAGAGCGGACGTTATCTGCATCGATATCTGCGGTGAGGCGGGTGACCCCCAGCGTACTGGCGTGGGCGAACAACAATCCCAGCGCTTCCGACATAAGCCCTCTGCGCCAATAGGCCGCATTAAGCAGGCAGCCCACCTCGCAGCAGTGGCCCGCCTCGCTGAAACTGTGTATGCCGCAGGTGCCGATCACCTTATTGCTCTTCCGCTCGACAATCGCCCACTCCAGCGACTCCCCCGTTTGCTCCAGCCGCACCACGCTCGCCATCATCTGCGTCACCATGGCGGGGGAGGTAAAGCAGGGATCAGAGGCAAACTCCATGGTTAGTGGATTGCCATAAATCTCGAACAGATCGGCGGCATCCTGCGGGCTAATCGTGCGCAGCACAATCCGTGTGCCGGTTAAGTCAGGCTTCATTTATCTCCTTGGCGGGTGTTATGCCAGTAAATATACAGGTGAATAAAAAGACCGTATAAAAGTCGGTCTCTGAAGGCAACTGGTACTATTACGACATATTTGTATCGCGAACGTCCGATTACGCTTCGCTAATCGAACCTAGGTGCTACGGGCCTAATTCCAGTTTGTTATTTTCACTCGTTGCCTGATAAATGAGCTGACTGTAACCAAGTGACATATCTTCAATAAAATCTTCCCCAATTGTAGGAAATCCATATACTAGAGGTTCGCTTTCTATAATATTGAATAGATCATACAGATAGCTGTCACCTTTATGGGAAACATGTACAACCTCAAATGGACGATTTGTTATAATTTTTTTATTTAATTCTTTTTCACTAATGATATTGTATTGATCACCAGTTATGTCAATAGCAATATCATTAATTTCTAGCCAATAATGAGTTATGTGGTTATTTTTTCCTGTGGCTGCACTTATGCCTTTTATCTCTAGGTTTGGCCATAACAAGAGAATATGATAGGCTAAAAGCATAGAAGATAATTTACAACTCATAATGGGAAAGCATTCAATTACTAGCTTTGTATTTTTCTTATCACACCTCTCAATTAAACCTCTGAATTTAGTCGCTTCTTCTTTTATTTCAGTGATTGTTGGCAAAATATATATTCCTTGAGTATACATGATTCTGCGTTCAATAGATGGGGCATTGCATTGAAAGTTGAAGGTTCCTGTGAGCGCAGAAATTGTTTGAACCTATTATTAAAGGAGTAATTTTTCACATTATGTAGGATACAAAACCTTGCCTGTTTCTGTGATGGTAATTATATTTTTATTTTGAAGTTCTATAGCAATTCTCTCTTTATCTACATCGGATATTCCACCCTGGAATTGAAACATTGCACCGATGGAGTTGAGAAGGGTACTTTTCTTTGCAGGCTTTAGTTTCAGCAAGCGCTCAGCGACATAGGTTATGTTGTTAATTTCGCAGGCTGATTCTTCAGGCTTCCTTTGCACTGGGTACTCTTCTTCTTCCTGCTTTCTTGCTAATTGAATTAAAAGTTGGGCAAGCCTGAACTTATCTCGGTAGCTAAGCTCTTCGCATATTTTAGCAATTTCTTCGTATTTCATCGCGGATCTCCATACTGATTCTTTGAGTTTAATCTAATGCTAACTTTGGTAACGCATTAAAACTAAACTCAAACACAATAACTGTAGCCATAACTATCGAGGTTTAAAGGGCTGGTCGTTGACAATTCATCTCGAATATTTTATGCATCTAGCTCCGTCAGCCAGTAAGAGCAATAGTCTTCACCGTCATAAATAGAAGAACTCAACTGTTCGATGTTTTGTGAGCCAATTCTAGCTGTACAGTGCAGACTCACCTCTCTGATAGCTGGTAGTAAAAAACAAATCTCATATCTATTTAATGTGTTAGATTTTTCTTCTTTTTCCAGAAAGATGAGTCTCTCATTTACTCTAACTTTGATCTCAGAATATTTTTCAGATATCAGAGAAACATTCGCATGTGAATTATCAAATAAGTCCATTAGTTCAGAAAAGTCTTTCTTCAAATTTTCTAGTTCTGTTTTTATGTTCATTATTGTCATGATTATTCCTTATGTTATGCATAACAGTGATTAGACATAAAGAGGTGATAATTCGATAGTCGAGCCTTATGTATAATACTTGTTCCTTTATCAATGTTCCGGAAAATTGTTTATAACAAACCTGTCAATTTAACTTGATATATTCGCTTTAAATTATATTTTTGCTTTTACTTTAGCCATGTAAAAGAACTTTAAGAAGGAAGTTATAATACCACCATTATTAGCAAGATGTAGCCACCTAGTGATTTATTGCTGAGTTCATATTACCGTTGTTCCACCTCTTGTTAAATCCAAATCACCAACGACCCAGCACTGCGCTTTGCCTCACCGTGATAAACCGCTTCGATATTATTGCCGTCCGGATCGAGGACAAAGGCGGCGTAATAGCCGGGGTGATAATTACGCTCGCCGGGGGCGCCGTTGTCTTTACCGCCATTGGCCAGTGCTGCCTGATAAACGCGATCCACCATGGCGCGGTCTTGCGCCTGAAAGGCGAGATGGTGGCGACCGGTCAGTACTCCCAGCGCGGCGGGGCTGTCGATGGCGGTAACAAACAGTTCGTCTGCCCAGAAGTAGCCATCACCTGTGCCGCCCAGCGGAATATCGAGGGCGGCCAGAGTGGCGGTGTAAAAACGCTGGCTGGCGGCCAGATCTTTTACCACCAGCTGGATATGGTCGATCAGTCGACCACGATGCAGGGTTTGTGTTTCCATACACCACCTTGATTTGGATATTGTGAGTGGATCACCGGCTTGCCGGTTGCCTGGCTTTGACAAAAAGAGGTCGGGCAAGATGTGGCATGGCTACCGCCCCTGAATTTCAGCCTCCAGTCTGCTGCTTTTTACCAACGGGTAATGGCTGGCATGGCTCATGGGGAGACTCCGACGAGGCGTGTGTTGCCAATTGGCTATATTACTGGCGGGCAGGCTGAGGGAAAGGGGGAGATGGCGGATTCCTGAGCAAGATCAATAAATTAATGAGTAAGGCCGTTTGATCGCCAGTTGGTGGGATGGTGCGGGTCTTGCGCGGGAAGGTGAAGGGTTGGCAGGGCGTGATGTAGAAGGCGCGGTTTACTGTTGCTCGCCGCTTTCGATGTTTGCTTTTTCAAAGAAGCGGAGCGGCAGTGCCGCTCCGTATCAGATTCACCCCTTGGTCGGATTTTCCATGCAGGTGAGGGTTGGCTGGTCGTAACGCTCCAGCGTGGCTTCGTCTCCCTTGGTGAAGAAGGTGAGGTTTTGCCCTTCATAACGGGCGCCGCTGGCGCTGGGGGCTTCATAGGCGAGCACTTGCTGCTGCTTGTCGCCCTCGCTCAGGTTGATCACCGCGGCGGGTAGCTTGGCATCGTTATAGAAGTAGGTGGAGAGGGTGACCGCCTTGCCGCACTGGTAGTTGACCGGGGTTGGCACCATCAGCTGGCCGCCGCTGATCTGCAGCTCGGTGATCCGCAGCTGGTAGTTATCTTCCACGCACTGGCGCAGATCCTGCCCCTTCCAGCAGTCGTTGCGCCCCTTGATCCAGCCACGCTGCATGGCGCGCTCGGTCTTGAGCTGCTCGGGAGAGATCGCAGCAATCGCCTTGGGATAGAGGACCGCCAATTCGTTATCAAGGGCTGCCAGTCCGGCATCCTTGCAGATCAGGGTTTCGACCGCCCCGGCTGCTTTGCCGCAGTCAAAGGAGGGGGTCGCCGCAGTGGCCAGCAGAGGGGCAAACAGCAGGGTGGCAAGCAAGGTCTTGTTCATCATAGATTCCAGCAAAAAGAGGGGGCGCTGCCTACTACAGCACACTCTACAGGGCAATGCAGCAGAGGTGCCGAGCGCTTTTTGCAGGGGTGGCACCGGTTGTGGCATAGCTCACTCGGGCGCTGAGACATTTGTTATTTGATGAGACAATAACGGGTTAACAACAGAGCGGAGGCGTCGCTATTTTGAGCGAACGCCCCAGTGGGTGGCATTGCGCTTTCGCTCAGCCTCAAGTGACGTGCTAGATTGCCGACTTTTGTTCATAACAAGCAGGCTAAAAATATGTTCAGGTTTTTGATGGGGGCCTTGTTGGCCATCACGCTGTCCGGTTGCGCCGCCATGTTCAATGGCACCAGCCAACAGGTTTCTATCCGCAGTCAGGATCCGGATGCGGAGATTTACGTCAACGATATGCTGCTGGGCCATGGCAATGTGATCACCTCGTTCAAGAAGAAAGAGAACTACACCATCACGGTCAAGCGCGCCGACTGCTACTCGGTGAGCATCCCGGTCTCCAAGTCGTTTGACGCCACCACCCTGCTCGGGATCTTTATCGATTTCGGCGTTGTCTCCATTCTGGTGGTCGATGGTGTCGGCACCGGTGCCTGGCAGAAGTTTGATCAGAGCGCCTATATCGTGGATCCACTCTGCAAGAAAGCCTGATAGGCACTGATGGGGGCATCGGTTGATGCATCCCGCCAACGGTTTTTGCTGATGTGAAAAACCCGACCTTCCTTGCCGGAATGTCGGGTTTTTTGTGCGGGTAACGCAAAATGTTGGACACCCACCACTTTGACAGCAGCGTAGCATGCAGCTTCACTTGATAGGTAGCCCGTCGAGGAGTGCGCCATGACCATCGCTCGTTCACGCCAAATCAGCCTGCAAGATACCCATTACTACCATGTGGTCAGTCGCTGTGTGCGGCGGGCCTTCTTGTGTGGTGAAGATGCCCATTCTGGCCAGAGTTACGAACACCGGAGGCAGTGGGTGGTCGACAAACTGGGCCAGTTGTCACGGTTGTTTGCTATTGGCGTCTGTGCCTATTCAGTAATGAGTAATCACTATCATCTGGTGCTCAAGGTTGAGCCGGATACGGCTGCCAGCTGGAGTGAACGGGAGGTAGCCGAACGCTGGGTTGCCCTGTTTCAATGGCCGCTGCTGGTACGGCGCTGGTATCAGGGGGAATCCCTGATTGAACCCGAATTGGCTGTGGTGCAGCAACTGATAGCGGAGTGGCGTGAGCGACTGCACTCCATCAGCTGGTTTGTGAGGTTGCTAAATGAAAATTTGGCGCGGCAAGCCAATAGGGAAGATAACTGCAAGGGCCACTTTTGGGAGGGTCGCTTCAAAAGTCAGGCCTTGCTCACGGGCTCTGCCTTGCTGGCCTGCATGGCTTACGTTGATCTCAACCCGATAAGGGCGGCGCTGGCCGACCGGCTTGAATTGAGTGATTACACCAGCATCAAACAGCGCCTCAACCAGCCTCCGACTACCGATGCGTTGCCACCGTTATTGCTGCCGTTTGCCAGTCAAGGTAAACCTGATGGCCTGCCCTATGCCTTTGCTGATTATCTGACGCTGGTAGACTGGACCGGTCGCGCCATTCGGGCAGGCAAGCGTGGTCATATTTCGGCACACCTTGCCCCGATCCTGCAACGGCTGGGGTTGGATGAGGTGCGCTGGTTGAAACAGGTGATGTTGTTTAGGCGACAAGGTATCCGAGTAGTGGGGGACAGGGATCATTGCCAGCAGTTCGCCCGACATTGTGGCCAGCGACGATGTCATCAACCATCCCTGTGAATCATTAACGCCCCGTAACATATCCAACCTCGGTATATCGCCTGATGCCGGGTATGGTTCTGTTTGAAAAAGCGATGCTGAAAGCCAATGCAGACCGCAGCCTCTGTTGATAGCCTCGCCTCTGACTCGCTCCCCATCATTGCATTGCTAGCCATTTGTGTTGCAGCCAGCTCAAAAAGGTGGGTGTCCTAATTTTCTTTTCCCCAGTGGGTGGCATTGCGCTTTCGCTCCGCCTCAAGTGACGTGCTAGATTGCCAGCTTTTGTTTATAACAAGCAGGCTAAAAATATGTTCAGGTTTTTGATGGGGGCCTTGTTGGCCATCACGCTGTCCGGTTGCGCCGCCATGTTCAATGGCACCAGCCAGCAGGTTTCTATCCGCAGTCAGGATCCGGATGCGGAGATTTACGTCAACGATATGCTACTGGGCCATGGCAATGTGATCACCTCGTTCAAGAAGAAAGAGAACTACATCATCACGGTCAAGCGTGCCGACTGCTACTCGGTGAGTATCCCGGTCTCCAAGTCGTTTGACGCCACCACCCTGCTCGGGATCTTTATCGATTTCGGCGTTGTCTCCATTCTGGTGGTCGATGGTGTCGGCACCGGTGCCTGGCAGAAGTTTGATCAGAGCGCCTATATCGTGGATCCACTCTGCAAGAAAGCCTGATAGGCGCTGATGGGGGCATAGATTGATGCATCCCGCCAACGGTTTCTGCTGATGTGAAAAACCCGACCTTCCTTGCCGGAATGTCGGGTTTTTTGTGCGGGTAACGCCGGGGCCGAGGGGCGAGTTATCCAGTTGCTTGGTTAGGCGCAGTTGCTTGGTTTGCCGCAGTTGCTTAGGCCAGCGCCAGTTGCTGGCGGCTACGCCACAGCCGCTCGTGGAAGAAGAAGACCACGGTGTTGATGGCCGGTTCGATCGTCGCCATCACGCCGCCGGTGAGCAGCTCGCCGCTCAGCAGGAAGGCAACCCCGAAGGCGATGCTGAAGTGCACCAGTGCGAAGCTGCTGGTCTTGGCTTGCAGGCTGTGGTTTGGCTTGAACTTGTGCCAGCCAAGGTCATGAAAGTAGAAGGCGACCGTGTTGACGGCGGGCTCGATCAGGGCGATCAGGCTGGCGGTCAGCAGCTCACCGGTCAGCAGGTAGGCCACGGTAAAGGCAACGATAAAGTGCAGGATGGCAAAGCTGATGGTTTTTTTCATGATGGCGGCTCCCTCTGTTGATGAGATGAGTATCCGCTAGAATGAGACTAAATGAAAACTATTCTCATCTATTGTGGGCATAGAGAAAACCTATCAAGCTCGTGCCTCACCGATCCGTCATGTTCATCCCTATGCCTGAGAGAGCCCGTTGCTGCCACTGGTACTGGCGTCGAACCCTGGTGCAGTGCAAAAAGCACGGTGCGCAAAAACAGAGAAGCCCCAACACGGGGCTTCTCTTTTTAGTCAGGCTTAAGGTTTCAGGCAGCTCAGGCTTCCGCTTTATTGAGCCACTCCACCTTGTACTGGGCGCCGGCACCCTGGGCCAGCTTGGCGCACAGCGGTTTGAGGAAGGCCTCGATCTGCTCGTCCAGCATCCAGGGGGGGCTGATGATCAGCATCCCTGAGCCGTTCATGCCCCAGTCGGCGGTCTGACCGGCCACTTCCAGCTCGGCCACCAAGACGTTGCCGAAGTTTTCCCGCTTGATGGCGCGCAGCATGTCGCGGGATTTGTCCGCCTCTTGCCCGAGGATCGGATACCAGAGGGCGTAGATGCCGGTCGCCCAGCGTTTCTGCGCCTTTGTCAGGGTATCGACCACGGCGAAGTAATCTTCCTTCAGCTCGTAGGGCGGATCGATCAGCACCAGCCCGCGGCGCGGGGTCGGCGGCAGCAGGGCGATCAGCCCCTCGAAGCCGTCACGGTGGTGCACGGCCACGCGGGGGTCATAGCCCATGTTGGCGCGCAGATCGTCCACCTCGTTGTTATGCAGCTCCATCAGTGCCAGCTTGTCCTGCTCGCGGGTGAGGCGGCGTGACAGCTCGGGGGAGCCCGGGTAGTAGTGCAGCTCGCCGCCGTCTCCTTCTTGACCGGGGTTCATCTCTTCGATGACGCCGAGATAGGGGGCCATGGCAGACCACTGGGCCCGCTCATCCCACAGGCGGCCGATGCCGTCGGCATACTCGGCCTTCTTCTGGGACCAGTCGCCGCGCAGGTCGTAGAGACCGCCACCGGCATGGGTATCCAGCACGATGAAGGGTTTATCCTTCTTCTTGAGGGATTCGATGATCAGGGCCTGAACGGCGTGTTTCAGCACGTCGGCATGGTTGCCGGCGTGAAAGGCGTGGCGGTAGCTCAGCATATTAGGTCTCTGAGGGGCCCCTGTTGGGCACCCAATAACGATAGATAGTTCAACAAATTGCGGCTGTTGCCGCGATACAGGGAGAGGCTGCGCAGGGACTGCAGCAAGACCCCTTGCTGCAGTCGTTCCAGCTCCAGCTCGTGGGCCAGCATGGTTTGGTACTCCTGCGCATCGACCCGCGCCTTGGCGCTCTGGCGCAGGGCGCGCCACGGGGTCAGCACAGCTTCGGTCTGCACCAGCGCCGGTTGCAGGTCGGTCAGATCGACCACGATGCCGAGCTGATCGAGCCGGTGCAGCAGCAGCGCCAGATTGACGTTGCCCCCCTGCGCCTGCACGGTGAGCCAATCCTGACTGCGCTCACCATAGACCTTGCCGCTCCAGTGCCAGAAGCCCAGCGGCGTCGGTAACTCGTGTACCGCGATCCGCTCGCTTGCTATCAGCTGTTGGTCATGCAAAGAAGGCCTGCTCCATGGTTTCCAGCTCCTCTGAGAGGCTCATCCACTCCAGCTCTACCTCTTCCAGCTGCTCTTTGAGAGGGCCTTGGGATTTGAGCAGCTCGGAGAGCCGGTTCTTGGCGCTCTCTTCATAGATGGCAGGATCGGCCAGCTGGCTCTCGATGTCGCCAAGCTTGTCTTGCAGCTTCGCCATGCTCGCTTCGAGCTTCTCCAGCTTTTGACGCAGCGGGCGGGTCTGCTGGCGGAACTGGGCTTCAAGTCGTTTCTGATCCTTGCGTGCCACCGCCGAGTTGGCGGAGACCGGGCCATCAGCCGGTTTGGCGTTGGCCTCTTTCTCCTGCTCACCGAGCCACTTGTGGTAGTCGTCGAGATCGCCATCGAACGGCTCGACCCGGCCACCGTGCACCAGATAGAAGTCATCGGTGGTGGTACGCAGCAGGTGACGGTCGTGCGACACCACCACCATGGCCCCTTCGAAGCCTTGCAACGCCATGGTCAGGGCGTGGCGCATCTCCAGATCCAGGTGGTTGGTCGGTTCATCCAGCAGCAACAGGTTCGGTTTTTGCCAGGTGACGAGAGCCAGCACCAGCCGCGCTTTTTCGCCGCCGGAGAAGGGGGCCACCTTGTCGAGGGCCTTGTCGCCGTGAAAGCCGAAGCTGCCCAGATAGTTGCGCAGCTCCTGCTCGGATTTGTCCGGCGCGAGGCGGGCCAGATGATCGAGGGGGGTATCGTCAAGGCGCAGGGTCTCCAGCTGATGCTGGGCGAAGTAGCCGATGCTGACCCCGGCGCTCACCTCCAGCTTGCCCGACAGCGGCGGGTTGGAGCCCGACAGCATCTTGATGAAGGTGGATTTACCGGCGCCGTTGCGACCGAGCAGACCGATCCGTGAACCCGGTACCAGGTTCATTTTGATCTTCTCCAGAATGACCTTGTCACCGTAACCGGCGCACAGGTTCTCCATGGCGATCAGCGGGGTCGGCAGGGCTGACGGCTGGCGAAACTCGAAGCTGAATTCGGAGTCGGCGTGGGCGGGCAGGATTTTCTCCATCCGCTCCATCGCTTTGAGGCGGCTCTGGGCCTGACGAGCCTTGGAGGCCTTGTAGCGGAAGCGATCTACATAGGCCTGCATGTGGGTCATCTCCCGCTGCTGCTTCTCGTACATGGATTGCTGCTGGGCCAGCTGTTCGGCGCGCTGCAGTTCGAAATCGGAGTAGCCGCCGGTGTACTCGTTGAGCTTGCCGTTCTCGATATGGATGATGCGGTTGATCACCGAATCGAGGAAATCGCGGTCGTGAGAGATAAGGACCAGCGTGCCCTGATAGCCCTTGAGCCACTTTTCCAGCCAGATCACCGCATCGAGATCCAGGTGGTTGGTCGGTTCATCGAGCAGCAGCAGATCGGATCGGCAAAGCAGCGCCTGGGCGAGGTTTAGACGCATCCGCCAGCCACCGGAGAAGCTGCGCACCGGCGAGCCGAGCTGCTCGTCGCTAAAACCCAGACCATGGAGCAGTTCGGCCGCGCGGGCGCGAATGCTGTAGGCGCCTATGGTATCGAGCTTGCCATGCAGCTCGGCCACCAGCAGGCCATTGTCATCATGTTCGGCCTGCTGCAGCTGGCCTTCCAGAATGCGGAACTCTTTGTCACCGTCGATCACGTAGTCGAGGGCGGAGCAATCGAGCGCCGGGGTTTCCTGGGCGACACCGGCAATCTGCCAGCCGACCGGCAGACTGAAGGCGCCGTTGTCGATGCTCAGCTCACCGCGAACCAGTGCAAAAAAGGTGGACTTGCCACAGCCATTTTTACCCACCAGGCCCACTTTGTGGCCGGGGTGAATGGTGGCGGATGCGTTGTCCAGCAGCTTGCGGCCGCCGCGGATCAGTTCGATTTGACTGGCAACTATCATGGAGAGGGTCTGCTTGCTCAAAATGGAGGAGAAAATCTGGCGCGGATCTTACGTGGATTCCCTAATCATGACCAGTTTGACCGCAATAAACCCCGCTAAAAGCCGTCTTCAACGTGTTTCGAGGATAGCCGTTGATGTCACTACAAGAGGTAGTACAGGCAAGTCATTCGTGAGGCTGAGAAGTAATTGCGGACGTCTAGATGGCCAAATATTGACGGGAGAGGCATGGTCAGTTAGTATCGCCATCCCTACAGATGAAGACATCAATAGCTTCCGCCAATTCGTTAAACAGAAGGTAGTCCCAGTGATAAAAGCATTCGGTTCAACCGTTACCACCCAATGGGAAGCGCATGAGCTTCTACAGCGTCTTCTGCTGCAACGTGGTTATGGTGAAGCCCGTGCCCTTGCTGTTATCGCTGAGTGTGAACAGAGAAGCGCACAGCGCGGATACGTGACCCCAGAGACACCCGCCGATTTCCTGCATATGGTCAACGAGGCTGTTACCCCTTGGGGTGGCCCTATCGCACCTATCATAGAAACCCCACAAGTACCGCAGCTGCCTAGGGTCGAGACGGTGAGTGATACTTTGCTAGCCAATGTAGTAAGCCCCTCTCAAGGCATGACCATTGATGAATGTTATTCCCGCTTTGTTGAACTCAAGCGTGACGACTGGGAGACCAGCACAAGTCGGGCCTATGAGACATCACAGCGCAGACTCCAAGCTCTGGGCCTATCGTCCGTACTCGTTGCTGACTTGAAGCGGTCACAGCTCGACACAGTGCGTCAGACGATGATTGATGATGGCTTGAAAGCTGGGTCTATCAACCTGCTGTTCCGACACCTAAAGCAGGCATTGACCGACGTAGAGGCCGCGTATGGTGAAGACGAGGGTTTTGATTGGACTCGACCACTAAAGAATCTGTCCAACTTCAAGTCTCTCAAAGATGACGCCGACAAGGTTGACCGAGCGTGGCCCGTTGAAGCTATTCAGGAGGTTGCCACTAAGCTGGCCGAGAAGGCTACAGGGCCGAGGGTCAACGAGGCGAACAGGGCTAAACGCTGGGGCTCTTACTGGCAGCTCTGGCTATCCCTCGCAACGGGTGGCCGTAAGGCAGAAATGGAAGCCGTCAAAGTGTCCGACATTGTGAGAGACGATGCTTCTGATAGATATGGAATCCACATACGAGGCACCAAGACACAGAACGCAGACCGCCTTGTACCTCTTGTAGATGGTCTGAACGGTTTCAATTTGTCGGCCTTCTTGGGGTACGTTGAGACGCTGGAAGGGCCGGACGCTCTGGTCTGTGGTGGTAGTAGTCTCGATAACCTGAGCAAGCGGGAGCGAGCAAGCTACAGGATGGGCAACGGGGAGGGGCTGACCATTCACGGTCTACGGCATACCGCAGCGACTACCCTTTGTGCCCTTGGTCTTGAGCCTGCCCTCCTGAGCCAGTTTATGGGCCATGCTGCCGCTAACCAAGGTGGCGCTGAGGTGACGCTGAGATACATCACTGGGGCTCTGGATGCTCGGCGGCATGAGTGGCTGAAGTTGCACGAGGCGATAGAGCCATTGGTTGAAGCCGCTAAGAGACCTGATTAGAAAAGTATCAGAAATTTGTGAGACCCCATGTAATGATAAACGGTAGCGGGAATACCCCCATATACCCTTAAAGTTCATGCACTTAGCGCGTCCCTGTGCGGAATCAGCAGGGTCTACGCCTTGCAAGTCTTAAAGATTTCAAGCAGGAGCGCGAAGAGTTCTCATTTATGTGGTGTCATCAAACAACCGTTAGGTGATACCAGATAGCAGGGTCATTTGTTGGTGTCATCAAAATAGGTGTTGACCATAGTTGATACTGGTCACTATTATGACACCACTTTGTGACACCGCTACGTAGTAGCACCATTGAGAGACTGACACGCCATGACCAGCACCATGACCCAAGGCCGCACCTTCGCCTATTGCCGAGTGTCCACCGTTGAGCAGACCACGGAGAACCAAGTCCTTGAGATTGCCAAGCGTGGTTACACCGTAGAGCAGCACAGGGTCGTCACTGAGACCATATCGGGGTCAACCCAAGCCAGTACACGCCCAGAGTTCAAGAAGCTGCTAGAGCGTATGGAGAGCGGTGATACTTTGGTTGTCTTGAAGTTGGACAGATTGGGCAGGGATAACATTGATGTGCAGACCACCATCACCAGCCTGACCGAGAGGGGAATCAAAGTGGTCTCCCTTGACTTGCCAGTGTCCGACCTAACGTCACCAGAGGGTAAGCTCATGTTGCAGCTCATGGGGGCCTTTGCTGAGTTCGAGCGTAATCGCATCAGAGAGCGTACACAGGAGGGGCTACAGCGAGCCAAGGCCGAGGGTAAGGCACTGGGCAGACCCGTTGCGGTAGACACTACGGAAGCCGTTCAGTCAGCTAAGAGGGATGGCCTGAGTCAGAGCAAGGTGTCTGACAAGCTGGGAATCTCATTGGCGACCGTAAAGAGACATTGGAACAAGTAGAGGTGCTGGGGCGCGTGCGTCTATCCTCGTGTGTGTCCCTATCTGTATGTTCAAACCTCGGGCCTGCTGATTTGTTACATGATTGTATGTGATTATGCCCCAATTTGAATTAACCCTTACTATAGGGGGGGCAGGAACACCGAGTTCCGCAACGCTAATGCACCACCCTATCTAACCACCCATCCACACACACACAGAGTATTCCTTGGGCTTACTGTTTTGTTAAATGATTGTATATGATTTTTGCCCTGTTCTAATTAACCCCGACTATAGGGAGAGAGAAATCCCAATCCACCTCATATCACTAACTTCACTATTCACACACATCAATCTACACACAGACCGAACCCTTGAGTATTAACTCAACGCTAAGGCACTGGTGACCACGTACAGCTACCTGAAAGAGCAGACCGAAAGTCTACTTGGGGAAGGAACACATAGCTGTCAGATTGATTCCATTAACGTAGACTTAGGGCCTCAGGCACCCTTCATAGTTGAATTACAAATGACATTGGTTGCATCAAGACCAGTGTAATGAAGGAGACTTCAAAGCATTAATAGAGACCATTGGCTACAGGCCAGTCTTTGTTAATACATTAAGTTTGTCTTAATGATGTTGATTGTTTGACTTTAAGGTTAAAGATTCTTCTTCTTATATTAATAGAATAGATTCCGTAGACAATAAGTAAAACAATGAACAAACTTAATGTCATCTAATGAACCTGTGCAATCTAGACGCACTAGCGTTGCTGGTCTCTCTCAATATGATGCCTGAACCCACCTATCATCATGTTTCCCACTCTGATAAATCTACCGTAGTCAATCACTTTAATTAACCCCGACCATAGGGAGAGAGAGCGATAAAACTTTCTGCATACCCCATTCCGGTCTACTGCCATTGACCATTATCAAATATCACTCAGCCGCTTATTGTTGGTGTCTTCTTGTCTTGCCTATCCGGTTACCGTGAGGTTGCGGTGCTGAGGGCTGGACAGGAGGCAGCTTGACAAGAGGGCATCAACAATAGGAGAAACAACCAATATGAATAAGCATGAAATCAACGCATACAAACAAGCCTTAGAGAAATATAATCCGTTCCATGGGGTCAACTTCCCGATTACCTCAGTCCAACTCTGCGAGATTATTAATGGTCTCCGAGAGAAGTACAACGAGAAGGTGGTAGAACTTGAACACAAGAACTTGATAGCGAAGATAGATAGCTTTAGCCAGCTAAATTTTCAGCCCGCTGAATCTGAATATCTTGATGACCAGAATAAGCCCCGTAAGTGCTACCTCTTGGGTAAACTTGAATGCCGTGTCTTGGCGTCTACCGAGAGCAAGGCAATCAACGTCCTTATCATGACTTACCTTGAACAGCTTGAAGCCATCTTCGAGAAAGCCCAAGAGGCCAAAGCCAACGAGCTAGACCGCAAGCTATCCAAGAGCGGTATCACTTGGCGAGAGGCTTGCCGGATTGCTGGTATCCACCACCCTGACCTAGCATTTCAATACATGGTCAAGCGTGGTGTCTTCTCTAAGCAGTGGAGCCGCGATAAGCAAGCCGATGTCTGGAAGGTTCGCCCGAGTGCTATCAAAGGCGGTCTGTTCAAATACGTAAATACCCAAGGCCGAAACAATGAAGGCTTCCGAGTGTTAACCGAGGGCTATAAGAAGCTAGAGCAGAGTCGTAAGACTATTAATTGGCGTTGTCTCAAGTACTCGAAGCATCCTAAACACATTGCCCAGTATGAGCGGCACTTTGCGGAATACATGAAAGAAAATCCTGATGAGTTCGATACGTTCGGCGTATGGTTAAAACCTCAGTGGTAGTTTCCCCCGTCTAATAGACGCCCAAGTTTAAACAATCCGATAGACCCATAAGGCCGCCCATTAAGTTGGGATGGCAGGGTCATATCCAGATTTCACCAATTAACAACCATCATCATCAAATAGGAGAACCATCCACATGACCAACATCACAACCACTCACAAAGAAATGAAGTTCCTGACCAAGATTCAAATTCAGCGCCGTATGCAACAGATTCTTATTGCAGAGAATAACCCAGTGTCCCTCTCTGCTGCCGATAAAATCGAGGCAACTCTGAACGGTTATGCAGGTATTAAATATACGGGTCAGGAGGCTGGTCGCAAAGAGCGAGCCTATGTGATTGCTCGACACCAACTTACCGCAGAGAACTCATTAGCGAAAGCAGAGGCAGCCGCAAAGGAGGTGACCAAATGATTACCTTCAACGAGAAGACCCAAGCCGTAACCCTGTGCGGCCAGACCATGACCCTTGAATACCTTCAGTGTGTCCAAGCACCTCTGCTTGTCGATGCCCTTCACTGGTCAGTGCCAACCCTAGTCAACTGGATGGAAAGCGCAGGGATTCCCCTTGGTCAGTTCGCCCGAGTTCCCAAGGTGCAGAACCACCTGATTGAGCGGGAAGAGGCCCACGAGAAAGCTCGTAAAGAGCAAGCTGAGCGTGAACGCCTTGCCTATTACAACTCACCGGAACAAGTGGCCGAGCGTAAGCGTCAAGCAGAGGAATTGCACAAATACCGACTCAAGCAAGCCGCAGAGCTTCGCAGTGGTGTGAATCAGCGAGGGTTACGTGGTGGTGATGTCGATTACGCCCCGACAGCCATGTTTGATTTGTAACCACTATCGCGAATGTCCATCAATTACAGGTCAAGAGCTGTAGGCATAAACAAGAAGGTAGGCCGCTCTGGTCTGCCTTACAAGACTACCGCAAAGAAGAACCATAACCACCCAGAAGCAAGACGAAGCCTTACAACTATTACACAAGGAGACCAAACACTATGCGTAACCCAATGAATCCCATCCCGTCCCGCGAAGATCAAGTACAAGAAGCCGCTAACCGAGTCACCATCATCGACCGTGATAACGAGGCCCGTTACCGTGTCCGTGTCGAAGGTCAGAATGAAGGCTCTAACCTCTATGTGACCAACTCTGGTGCATCCACCGATTACCTGAACATGTTGGCAGAACGCCTTGAGACCGCCTTGAATGGCACGGAGTGGAAGCTCAACGCTGGTCAGGAAAGCATCTTCCGTTTCCACCGTGAAGGGGATACCCCGCCCGCAATCATGGTGCCGTCACTTACTAGCCGTTCCGTGACTGTGAACATGAAAGACCCCTACAGCAATAACACCATGCCAAGCAAGCTGACCATCCGCCAAGGTGAAACCGTAGTGTCTAAACCTGCTGATGAAACATTGATGATTAGCATGGCGTTGGAGCGCTTTGATACCGAGGTTGATGGAGTCATTACTGAGCTGACCCTGAATCAGGAAATCATGGCTATTGCTGAACAGCTTGATGAAGTCACCACCATGTCTATCTTGAAGGCCCTTGCAGATAATCCTAACTCTACCAAGTACATGGTCAAGGATAAGGTGGCTATCACTGCTTCAATGACTGCCGCCCAGCGGGTAGAGGCCATTGAGGATACGATTGATAAAGCCCTTGTTCGGGGTCGTCAGTTTGGTAACCACATCGGTGATTTCATCATTGGCTTGAATGCCCAGTCTTACCGTGATGTTGACCGTATCGCTCGCCGCTCAGGTGCTGGCTCAGTGTCAGATTTCTTGGGAACTGCTGTCTACACCTATGCAGGTGACCCCACTAATGCTGATGACCTGCTGATTGTGGTGGCCCCTAAGCGTCATGTAGCGGTGTCCTTTCGCGAAGCCTCAGATGGCAAGGTATTTGACTTCACCGTATCCCGCCAAGCTGCAACCCAGAGCACCACCCTTGAGATGGTCGCTTGTGCTGACATGCTGGTTGCTGGCTTTGTTAAAGCACAGAAGGAAGGCGGCGAGACCATTGAGGTTAACTTGCCGTTGATTCAGGCATTTACCGTAGAGTCCTGATTGATAGCCCTTAACGTTGCCGCTTCGCAAGAGGCGGCTCTTTTAAGTGTTATGTAATAACATCACCTTAATTCATGTAAACACAAAGGAGGTAACCCAATGTCCACCACCAAAGATAAAACCAAAGAGGTCATTAAGGCCCTTCTCAGAGCAAAGCCTTTGTACGCCCTGCTGTCTATCCTGCTGACCACGCTAGGGGTGACCCATGGGGAAGCCATTGCGGGACACCTACAGGCGCTCATGGCGTTGTTGCTGGCATAGCTGGCGCTACTGATAGGGTCATAACTTAGAGCCACGACACCACGGAAGCACCATGGTAAACTCAGGGTTCTACCATCCGGTAACCATTACTGATTCTTACGTGAAATGGCGATGATTTGCACTTGAGCAAAGGGCTGGCCACTGGCTGGCGCTGCAAAAACATGCCATAACAGAGAAACCAGTTCAGTTCACGGAGGTTAGCATGCATATCAGGGATATTATGACGACTCGAGTCGCCACCGTTTCTATGGATGATCGACTCAATGTCATCAAAGGTATCTTCGAGCAGGCTCACTTCCGTCATCTGCTGGTGCTGGAGGAGGATAAATTGGTGGGGGTCATCTCGGACCGGGATCTGTTCCGCGCCATCAGCCCCTACCTCGACTCCGAGGCCGAAATGAGCCGCGATACCGAGACCCTCAACCGGCGGGCTCACCAGGTCATGAGCCGTCAGCTCATTACCATCGGCCCCCATCTTACGGTGCGTGAGGGCGTCAAGCTGATGCTGGAAAAGGGGGTCTCCTGCCTGCCAGTGCTGGAGAACGGCGAGCTGGTCGGCATCATCAGCTGGAAGGATTTTCTCAAGGTGGCGCTGGCGAGTGACGCGCTGGATTGAGCCCGGCGAGCTGACACAGAACCAACTATAGAGAGAGGGGAGCCAAGGCTCCCCTCTCTCTATTTGAGCGCAACTGATAGATCGCCACTGACGCAGCCGGTCTGGGTGCTGTCCGCGTCATCACGACTCGGGTCGCCCCTCGATAAGAGATGAGGGGCCGCTGCCGGAGAGGTGCGGCTGCAAATGGGTGCGGACTTCATGCAGGGTGCGCTGGTACTGCTGGGCATGTTGATCGAGAAACGCGGGGCTGTGTTTGAGGCGTCGCTCCAGGGTGTCGACCAGCAGCGCCACCCTGGGTGCGGCCATGCCCGCCGGCCAGCCGTGTTGCAACAACTCCAGCAGGTGCCAGGCATCGCCGGGCAGGGCGGGGAACTCCTCCAGCAGCTGCAAACCCGCCTGCAGGGCGGTCTGATACTGGCGGGCCTGCATCGCCTTGTGGCGCAGCTGGCGCAGTTGACTCAGCCGTTGTTCTCGCGCCGTCAGGCGCTGGCCCAGCTCGGTCACCAGATGATGAAACAGCTGGCGGGTCAGCGGGTGGGGCGCCACTCTGGTGCGGTAGTGAGTCAGCTGGGTCAGGTAGCGCTGGGCGTGGTGGGGCAGGCCACAGAACTGGCTGACCGCAAAACCCAGCAGCAAGGCGAGATGGCTGTCGCTCGCATCGTCCGGCTGGTGATGGGCAATCAGGATCAGCGCCTCGTCAAAGCGGTACTCCAGCCCCAGCATCAGCGCATGCAGCAGCCCATATTCATGGGGTTCCAGCGTGGTCGTCCGTTTGAGGTGATCCCACTGCTGTTGCAGGGATCGCAGCCGGTTGCCGGACGGGGTTCCCCACAGCACCGCCAGACTGGCATTGAGCATAAAGCCGTCGATGGTGAGCCGGATGTGCTGTTCGGTGAAGTGACGCAGGGTCAGGCTGCTGGCCTGCTCCAGCGCTTTCTCCTCATTTTTCTGCACCAGCCCGAGCAACATGGCCAGTTGATGCCAGCGCGGCTGATGGGGGCGGATCTGCTGCAGTTCCCCCATGGTTTCCCATGCTGTCTGCCACTGATGCTGGTGCAGCTGACTGGCGAGTTGCAGCTCCAGACGAGTGGCGGCAGGCAATTTGGCCTGATGGCGCTGCAAGTCGGTCTGGGCGTTCTGCAATTTGCCCAGCCCCAGCATGGCGTAGAAGAACCCGGCGCGTGGCCAGCTCGCCAGATACTCGTTGGCACAGAGAGCGTAGTGCTGGGCGGCGGCGACCCCCTCGGCCGATTGCAGCAGCAGGTAGCCCTTGAGCCGATCCAGCCAGGGGGCCAGCGAGCGATGCTCCCGCTGAAACAGCAGGTCTTCGCACAGGGCGGTGGCCAGTTGCCACTCTCGCAGCAGGATGGGGGCGGCCAGGGAACGAGTCAGGCTGCTTAATTTCACCAGTTGCTCGAGCACGACGGTGAGCTGTTGGGTGATGAAGGGGAGCGGCAGATAGAGAGAGAAGTAGAGATCCGAGGGGAGAAAATCGGGCTCACTCTGATCGGCATCGAGCAACAGCAGTACGCAGCCGGGTTGCAGCAGGCCGAGGTAGTGAGCCTCGTGCAGCAGGCGCGCCCCCTCCAGTCCCTGCTGTTTGTCCTGCTGGCAGATGATGGCGTTGAACGCCTGTTGTTGCAGCAGGGCAAGCAGGCCGCTGTGGGAGTGGCCAGGATGGCTGTGGTAGTGGATCCGGTCGGCGGGTACTCCCTGTTCGGTCAGTTGCCGGGTGATGGCGCTGCGGAGCAGGGGAGCCTCTTCAAGCAGCAGTATCGTCATGCGCGCACTTCCTGTGAGCAAACCATTAAGTTGATTATGGTAGACCCAATGGGAACATAGTCCCAGTACTTGATGAGTGAAAAGTTAACAGTAGCTGGCAGGGGGGGGAGGGGGCACTATAAGCTGCTATTTCAATCGGTTATTGCCATCTGTCATGGCTGCCATCTGTGATTGCGGCAGGCGGGCCTGCGCCGCAAAGAGGCAGTCGGCCTGGCGGATCAACCGCGAGCCCTGGCCATGTTCCCCCTGCCAGCTTAATTCCAGCTTGCCGAGGCGACCGAGGTGGCGCAGCTCGAACTCGTAGCGTTGGCAGAGGTTGCTCTGTGGCAGGGTCGCCATGCCCGCTGGCAGCAGGTAGCGATAGCTGAGCAGCGGCCCATCTTCCAGCTTGCTGGCTACCGGCACCAGCCCCTCGGGGGTGGGTTGCGGTGTGCTGAGTGCCCGGCGCAGGCTCAGGGGGGCATCGATCGCCTTTTGATAGTGCAGGCCGTTCATCGCCGCCAACTCCTCTTCCAGCCGTTGCAACTCCCCCTCCAGCCCATTGAGCGCGGCCCCCAGCTGCTGGTGGGTCGATGATGAGGCACAGCCGCCCAGCAGCAGGGTGGCAAGCAGCAGGACGGCTCTGATGGGGGGCATGGCATCTCCTTGGCGAATGAGGGGCAATTCGGGTGGCCCTGACTATAGCAGGGGGTTGCTGGGGGGCGTCCCCTGCAGCAGTTGCGCCAGACGGGCCAGCCCTTCGCCGACCCGGGCATCGGTGGCAGGTTGGCTCAGGCTCAGGCGCACCCCTTGCGGGGCGGCGAACTGGCCGGCGGCGAAGTGTTCTCCGCTAGCCACCCCGACGTCAAGGGCATCGGCGGCGGCGACAAACTGCTGGCTGCGCCAGGGCTCCGGCAGCGGCAGCCAGGCATGCATGCTGCCCGGCTGCCAACGGGCGGCTGGCAGCAAGTGGCGCAGCAGTTCGCCACGGCGTTTCAGTATCTCTCTCTGTTGTTGGATCAGCGGCATGATCTGGCGCTGACTCACCATCTTGCAGGCCAGCTCAACCAGCAACGGGCTTACCATCCAGCTCGACAGCCGCATGGTCTGGGCGAAGGCGCTGCGCAGGGCGGGGGGCGTCAGCACGAAGCCAACCCGCAGGCCGCCGCAGGCGATCTTGGCCAGACTGCCCAGATAGATGACCCGCTCCGGTGCCAGATTGACCAGCGGCTCTGGGTGTGGCTCCGGCAGCAGGCCGTTGACGTCATCCTCGATGATCAGCAGATCGTGGCGACGGGCGATGGCGACGATGGCCTCTCGCCGCGCCAGACTCATGATGGCGGTGGTGGGGTTTTGCAGGGTCGGGGTGAGGTAGAGCAGCTTGGCCCGGCGGGTGCGGCAGGCAGCCTCCAGTGCATCGGGCAGTAATCCTTCCTCGTCCATCGCCAGACCCACCACCTGATTCTTCAGCTGGCGGGCGTTGCCCAGCATGCCGGGGTAGCTTAATCCTTCGCACAGAATGGTCTCCCCCACGCAACCAGTGGCCAGCAGAGCCAGCATGATGCCGTGTTGGGCGCCGTGGCTGAATAGCAGGCGCTCCTCGCAGCTGGTCACCCCCTGATCTGCCAGCCAGTCGACGAACTGCTGGCGCTGATCCGGCCGTCCCGCCTCCTGGTCGTAGCCGAGCAGGGCGTTGAGATCCCCGTCCGCCACTTCACCCAACAGGGGGCGAATGATGGCCGCTCGATCCAGCTGCACCGGCAGGTTCTGCCACAACTCGATGCGATGCCCCTCCTCTTTGCGGATCACCCACTCATTGGCGGGATCGGTACCGGCGCCCTTAACCCCGTTTCCTTTAACCCAAGTGCCGTGGCCCACTCTGGCCGCCAGCAAGCCGCGTCGCTCCGCTTCGCCATAGGCGCGGGTGATGGTGCCGACCGTGACGCCCAACCGATCCGCCAGGGATCTGTGGGTGGGCAGGCGGGTCTGGGCGGGCAGCTCGCCGCTCGCGATCCCCTGTTCGATCGCCTTGACCAGCTTGAGGTAGAGGGGGCCATCGAAGGCCGCCAGGTCCGGGGTCCAGATTGTCATGGTGACAATAAATCCATTGATCCAACGTTGCTGCCAATATAGCGTGGATTTCATCCCAATCACAACCAAGTAGCACACATTGTATCGATACAATGTGGCGAGGAAGGAGTCACAATATGACGATGGAGTGGTATGTCACCCTGTTCGGTTTTGCCCTGCTCACCTGCGGTACGCCGGGGCCCAACAACCTGATGCTGACCGCCTCCGGTGCCAACTTCGGGGTGCGGCGCACCCTGCCGCATCTGCTCGGGGTGGGGGTGGGTCAGCCAGTGTTGCAGCTGGTACTGGCCTTGGGGCTCTATCCCCTGTTCGAGCGCTGGCCCTTGCTGCGGCTCGGTTTGCAGATCTTCGGCAGCCTCTACTTGCTGTTGCTGGCCTGGCGCATCGCGGTGGCCGGTGCACCGGGAGATCCGGCCCGGCGCGCTCGTCCGCTGACCATGCTGGAAGGACTCGGTTTTCAGTTTCTCAATCCCAAGGCGTGGATGATGGGGATCTCCGCCATCAGTCTGTTCAGCCTCTCCGGTGCCAGTTACTGGCCGAGCCAGCTGGCGGTGATGACCATGTTTGTGCTGGTGGCGCTGCCGGTCTGTTTTGTCTGGGTGCTGTTCGGCCATCAGCTGAGCAACTGGATCAGCTCGGATCGTGGCTGGCGGCGGCTCAATGGCTCCCTTGGCCTGCTGACGGCGCTCTGTGTGGTGATGCTCTGGTATTGAACCGCGCTGCGTTGATGGACGAGGTGGCCAAGAAAGAGCCATTTCTGACTTGTCGCCACGGGGTTGGCTCTGCATATTAGAAGGCTTTCCCCATAACGGGCGCTTTGCATCAACAAGAGGTTGAGATGGATCTGAACTGGTTACTGCCCCTGGCGGGGTTTGCCTTGGTTACCTGCGGCACACCGGGGCCCAACAACATGCTGCTCACCAGCGCCGGCGCGGCGCAGGGTTTTCGCCGCACAATTCCCCTGCTGGTGGGGGTGGTGGGGGGGATCAACTTGATGATCCTCGCCACCGCGCTGGGGCTCGGGGTGGTGTTTGAGAAAGTGCCGCTGCTGCACGATGGCCTCAAGCTTATCGGCTCGGCGTATCTGCTCTGGCTGGCGTGGAAGGTGGCGACCGCCAGCGGCCCGGCCGAGGGCAACCGACCGCTGATCCCCGCCCATCAGGGTGCCATGCTGCAACTGCTCAACCCCAAGGCGTGGATGATGGCGCTCTCCGCCATCAGCGGTTTCACCCTGGCGGGAGAGGCCTACTGGCCCTCTGCGCTCTGGGTGCTGCTGATCTTCTTTATTACCGGCCTCTACACCGGGGCTTTCTGGGTGCTTTTTGGTGCCCAGGTGCGGCAAATCATTCGCACCGCCCGAGGTTGGCGACGTTTCAATCTTGGCATGGGGCTGGCGACGGCCGCCTGTGTCGGGATGATCTGGCTTTAGCCCGGGGCTGACTCGGGCCGTTACCGGCTGTCTTGTTGGCCCTGCGGGGCCTTTTTTTATCTCGCCCGCGTTGCCTTGCCTGCAAGGTGGCGTGGCTCTACCCATCCCTTGGGATGAAAGGAGTTGATATGAAATGTATCGGTCTGCTGGGTGGCATGAGTTGGGAGTCCACCGTCAGTTACTATCAGGCGCTCAACCGCGGGGTGCGGGCACAGCTGGGCGGCTTGCACTCGGCGCGAGTGCTGCTCAACAGTGTCGACTTTGCCGAGATAGAGCGGTTGCAGCATGCCGGTGACTGGCCCGCCACCGCTCGCCTGTTGGCGGCGGAGGCGCGCAAGTTGCAGGCTGGCGGCGCCGATTTCTTGCTGATCGGCACCAACACCATGCACAAGGTCGCCCCCGAGATTGAGGCGGCCATCGATATTCCGCTGCTCCATATCGCCGATGCGACCGCTGCCAAATTGCGGGCCGACGGGGTAACGCGAGTCGGCTTGCTCGGCACCCGCTTCACCATGGAGCAGGATTTCTACAAGGGGCGCTTGCAGGAGTGCTTCGGGTTGGCGGTGCTGGTGCCCGATGAAGCAGGGCGGGAGCGGGTGCACCGGATCATCTATGATGAGCTCTGCCTTGGCGAGATCCGCGAGTCATCCCGCGCCGAGTATCTGGCCATTATCGAGGGGCTGGCGGCCGCAGGTGCCGAGGCGGTGATCCTCGGCTGTACCGAGATTGCCCTGCTGGTGGGCGATGCCAGAGCAGCGGTGCCGCTCTACGACACCACCGCCATTCATGCCGAGGCAGCCGTAGCACTGGCGTTGAGCCTTGATTAATTAACTGATCAGATCGCACTATTGTTGCTTGCCGCATACCCCTTGCCATAAAAGCGTGTAAAATCGCGCCCTGAATTCTCCCGGCCAACGCAGGTTGGCCGCGACTCCCTAGCATGCAAGGCTGACATTGTGACTGACGTAGATAGATTCGCGGATATTCGCCCTTACCGCGATGAAGAAGTACCGGCCGCCATCGAACGACTGATCCAGGATGATGAGTTTATCGGGGCCATTGCCAGATATCGTTTCGGTTCTCTGATGAGCTGGTTGGGTTGGGCCATTCGCCCGCTGATCCGCCTGTTCCTGCGCCGCAAGTGGTCCAAGGTCACTACTGTGCGTCAGGTGCAGCTCGGCGTGACCCGTTATATGTCGCGGATGATTGCCACCTCCACCAAGGGGATCACCTTCTCCGGGATCGAGCATCTGAAAAAAGAGCAGGGCTACCTGTTTGTCTCCAACCACAGAGACATCGCCATGGATCCGGCGTTCGTCAACTGGGGGCTGCATAGCCATGGTTTCGATACCGTGCGCATCGCCATCGGTGACAACCTGCTGCGCAAGCCCTGCGCCACCGAGCTGATGAAGCTCAACAAGAGTTTTATCGTCAAGCGATCTGCCAAAGGGCCGCGCGAGATGATGAAGATGCTCGGGGAACTGTCGGCCTATATCGGCAACTCGGTGCACGAGGGTCACTCCATCTGGATCGCCCAGAAAGAGGGGCGCGCCAAGAATGGCGATGACAAGACAGATCCGGCCATCCTCAAGATGTTCTACGTTGACGGCAAGAAGCAGAAGATCGACTTCGTTGATTACATGCGCAGCCTCAACATAGTGCCGGTCAGCATCAGCTATGAGCTGGATCCGACCGACAAGGCCAAGGCCCGCGAGCTCTATGAAAAGTCGGTCAACGGCTGCTATGAGAAGGGCGAGTTTGAGGATATCGAGAGCATAGTCGCCGGTATCGTCGGCATGAAGGGGCGGGTACACGTCTCCTTTGGTGCCCCCATCAGCGATGGGTTTAGCGATCCGGACGAGCTGGCCGCGCTGATCGACAAGGCAATCTGGAGCAGCTACCGCCTCTTCCCGAGCAACTATCTGGCAGCCGATGTCTCTGGCAAGGCCAACACTATCGAGCAGGCAGCCTTCCTGACCCGTCAGTCGGAAGTGCCCCAAGAGCACAAAGATATCTGGCGTGCCATGTATGCCAAACCGGTGGAAAACGCCAATAAGGTTTGAATGACACCGCTTCTTATGCGGTTGTGCGAAAAAAACGGGCGCTGATGCGCCCGTTTTTGCGTCTGGTCAAAGTCGACAGTGAAAGGGTGGTGAATAATATGGTTTCAGCTGGTACGATCACCGTGAAAATGGGACTATGCCTCTTGGCAGTTACCTGATGAGTGTGTAACAGTGCTTGAGCGCTGAACATCAGCACAAGATTTAAACCCCTTTGCACGGATTGCAGAGGGCATTATTGAGGGACCTGTCACAGGTCCTTTTTCATTGGCTGGCAAAGATGCCACGCAGATATACCTAACAGGAAACAGACGCCATGATCACCGGTAGCCTGAACACCTTGCAGCGTACGCCGCTGCCCGCCCCGCTGGCCCGTATCATGGCCGAGGTGGTGAAGAGCGTGGCTCACTGGGGTGACGCACCGCTCGGCAAGACCGAGATCGATGGCCTGAAGCTGTTCTGTCTGGTGAGCGATGATCTGACCGAGCCAGCGGCAGATCGCCGTGGTGAATTCCATCAGCACTATCTCGATATCCAGCTGCTGCTGCGCGGTGAAGAGTGGATTGGTGTGGGCCCCCACGATTACGTGAGCGACGGCGCCGACCATCCCCATCCCGATCTCTGGTTTGTCGATGACGAGCAGACCAGCTATCTGGCGCTGCAGCCCGGTGATTTCGCCATCTTCTGGCCAGGGGAGCTGCATCGTCCGCTCTGCACCTTCAATCAGCCCGCCCGCGTCAAGAAGCTGGTGGTCAAGGTGCATAAAGATCTGCTGATCACCGGTTGATCGCTATTCTTGGGTGTCAGACACCCGACCACGACAGGGTCGCTTGAGATCAGCGCTGGCCTGTCGCGAATTGAAACGAGCGCTATGCACTCTTGATGCGTTACGACTCTTTCAACAGCAAGAATTTAAAAATTGGGCGCACACCCTCCTGCGACCATAAGCCCCCGGCAGGGGAATCCCATCCTCTTTTGGATGACACGACACTGTCGGCATAAAGCCGAAGCACAGGAAGATGTAGAACATGAGCAAGTTGGTATTGATCCTTAACTGCGGTAGCTCTTCCCTGAAATTTGCCGTAATGGACGCCGAAACAGGTGAGGACATGCTGTCCGGCCTGGCCGAATGCTTCAATCTGGATGATGCACGTATCAAATGGAAACTCCACGGGGTCAAGGGCGAAGCCATGCTGGGAGCGGGTGCCGCTCACCAGGCCGCCCTCGACCATATCGTGGGTCACATCCTGCCGCAGGATCCGACTCTTACCGAGCAACTGGTGGCCATCGGTCACCGCATCGTGCACGGTGGCGAGCAGTTCTCCCGCTCCGTACGTATTGATGACGGCGTGATCGCCGGTATCGAAGCGGCCATTCCGTTCGCCCCGCTGCACAACCCGGCCCACCTCATCGGCATCCGTGCCGCCCTGACGGTGTTCCCGCAGTTGGCCGAGAAGAACGTGGCCGTCTTCGACACCGCCTTCCACCAGACCCTGCCGCAAGAGGCTTACCTCTATGCGTTGCCGCACAAGCTTTATCGTGAACACGGCATTCGTCGTTACGGCGCCCACGGCACTTCCCACCGCTATATCGCGGAAGAAGTGGCCAAGGAGCTGGGCAAGCCGTTGCATGAACTGAACATCATTAACTGCCACCTGGGCAACGGTGCCTCTGTTTGCGCCATCAAGAACGGCGAGTCTGTTGACACCTCCATGGGTCTGACTCCGCTGGAAGGGCTGGCGATGGGTACCCGCAGTGGCGATATCGATCCTGCTGTGGTGTTCTTCATGCACGACCAGCTCGGTTACAGCGTGGACGAGATTAACCATGTCCTGACCCGCGAATCCGGTCTGTTGGGTCTGACTGAAGCGAGCAGCGATTGCCGCTATGTCACCAGCAACTACGCCACCGATGCCGGTGCCAAGCGTGCGCTGGATGTGTTCACCTACCGTGTTGCCAAGTATGTCGGTGCCTATGCGGCCGCCATGGATGGTCGTCTGGATGCCCTGGTGTTCACCGGTGGTATCGGTGAGAACGCCGCCATGGTGCGCGAGATGGTGCTGGCTCGTCTGGCCCTGTTCGGTTTCAAGGTGGACCAAGAGGCCAACAACGCCGCGGTACTGGGTGGCGAAGGTCGCATTACCACCGCCGACAGCCGTTGCGCCCTGGTGATCCCGACCAACGAAGAGCTGGTCATCGCTCGTGATGCCCTGAGCCTGGTCTGCTAAGTCAGCCTCGCTTTGAAACAACGCCCGGCCTGTGCCGGGCGTTGTCGTTTCTGGCGTGCGCCGATTTGACATGGGGGAGGGGAGCGGTACCCTGACCCCACTGTTTTTGCAGCCAGCGGCTGCCAGGTTCGGGAGAGAGCAATGAAAGAGGCGTTTTTTAACTGGTTGTCGGGCCTCGGGGTGGAAGTGACCAACCTGATGGCGCTGGTGATCGCGCTGGGTTTTATCGTCATCACCTCGTTGCTGCTGCACATGGTGCTGCACCGGGTGTTGCTGGTGCGGCTGGTGGGGCTCCTCGGTAAGGCCAAGCAGGTGTGGCTGCCGCCCGAGCTGCAACAGCGCCTCTTCAACCGGCTCGCCTTCGTGCTACAGGGGGCCGTGCTGCTTGGTCAGGCGGAGATCTGGCTGCCGCGCAGCTCAGATAGCCTCAAGCTGATCGAGATGGTGGCCCAGTTCTGGATCCTGCTGTTCCTGCTGCTGGCCTTCTTCGCCCTGCTCGACTGTGTGTTGTCGGTGAGCCGCTATACCCGGCTTGGGCGGGATTTGCCCCTGCGCGGTATCTTCCAGGGGGCCAAGCTGGTAGGCAGCATTCTGGTGGGCATCCTGATGATCGCCCTGCTGCTCGGCAAGTCGCCGCTATTCCTGTTCAGCGGTCTGGGTGCCATGACCGCGGTGTTGATGTTGGTGTTCAAGGATCCCATTCTCGGGCTGGTGGCGGGGATCCAGCTCTCCGCCAACCGGATGCTGAGTGTCGGCAACTGGCTGCAGATGGACAAGTACGGCGCCGATGGCGAGGTGACCGACATCGGCCTCACCACCGTCAAGGTGTCGAACTGGGACAAGACCATCACCACCATTCCCACCTATGCGCTGATCTCGGATTCTTTCAAGAACTGGCAGGGGATGACCGAATCGGGCGGCCGCCGTATCAAGCGCAGCGTCAATATCGACATGACCAGCGTGCGCTTTCTGACTGCCGATGAGCAGTTGCAGCTCAAGCAGGCGCAACTGTTGGCACCCTATCTCAGCCGCAAGGAGCAAGAGCTGAGTGCCTACAACCAGCAGCTGAGCGATGCCTTGAGCTGCCCCATCAATGGCCGCCACCTCACCAACCTCGGTACCCTGCGCGCCTATCTGGATGCCTACCTGCGTGCCCACACCGGCATTCGCAAGGAGATGACCCTGATGGTGCGCCAGCTGGCGCCCACTTCCGACGGCCTGCCGCTGGAGATTTACTGCTTCACCGCGACCACTGCATGGGCCGATTACGAAGGGATCCAGGCCGATATTTTCGACCATATCTTTGCCGTCATTGAGCAATTTCATCTGCGGTTGCATCAATCTCCTACAGGTTACGACATGCGTGGCTGGCAACGGGGATAAGCAAGGAAACCGGGTGGGTCGAGGATGCGGAAAAATCCGTATATTAATCATCGACCCATCGCTACTTGTCGGTTGAAATTTGCCGTGCAGAGGAGAAAAATGGCGGCCTTCTCTTCGCGCCCCTGATCCCCCGCTGATCAGCCGTTAGCCCTGAGATGTCACTTCAAGTCACCATCATGGGAAAGTTATGAAGATCCTTCGCAATAGTGTGGCAACACTCTGCTACAGCCTGCTGCTGACCGCTGCGCCGGTTTTCGCTGTTGAATATGTTCTGCCGGCGGCCAACAGCCGTCTGGTGGGTGAAAATCTGCAATACGTGGTGACGGCTGAAGAGAACGGCCAGCCGCTGGAGGCCATTGCGGCCAAATTCCAGTTGGGGCTCACCAACATGACCGAAGCCAACCCCGATGCGGATCCGCTGCTGGTACAGGCTGGTCAGAAGCTGGTGATCCCCCAGCAGCTGATCCTGCCGGATGCCCCCCGGGAAGGGTTGGTGCTCAACGTGGCCGAAATGCGCCTCTACTACTACCCCAAGGGTAAAAAAGTGGTGGAAGTGCTGCCCATCGGCATCGGCCAGCTCGGCACCGACACCCCGGAGAACTGGGTGACCAGCGTGCAGCGCAAGAAAGCGGGCCCGACCTGGACCCCGACCGCCAAGATGCATGCCGAATATGCCGCCAATGGCAAGAGTCTGCCCGCGGTCTGGCCGGCGGGTCCGGACAATCCCATGGGGCTGTTCGCCCTCTATATCGGCAAGATGTACGCCATCCACGGCACCAATGCCAACTTCGGCATCGGCCTGCGGGTGAGCCACGGTTGCGTGCGTCTGCGTAACGACGACATCGCCTACCTGTTCCAGCAGGTACCGGTCGGCACGCGCGTTCAGTTCGTCAACCAGCCGATCAAGGCCTCTGTGGAACAGGATGGTCACCGTTATCTGGAAGTGCACCAGCCGCTTTCGCGCAGCGAGGAGGAGTTCAACTCCAAGCTGCCGGCGCCGCTGCCGATGACCCCGGCGGTGACTCGCTTCATCGCTCACGCCGACAGCGACTCCCAGCTGGTGAAGCAGGCGCTGGAGCAGCGCAATGGCATGCCGATGGCGATCAACCGCTAAGGCCGATCCCCGTCATGACAAAGGGCGAACAGCATGCTGTTCGCCCTTTTTGTTTCTGCTGGCCTGACTCAGCTTGGCAGCAGATTTGCCTGTAGCTCGCTGCCGAGCTGATCGAGCAGCTGATAGCGCCCCTTGTAGCTGGCCCGCTTGCGGGAGGGGATCTCCTCCAGCGTCTTGCGGGGCACCTCCAGCGGCAGGCTCAGCCAGAGTTCATCCAGCACGCTGCCCTGATGCTCCTGCCACAAGCCGTCGAGATCAAACTTGACCCGATCGGCGGTGCGCTTGCTGCTCTGGTAGATGTGGCTCTGGGTGCGGATCCCGAGCAGACTCTTGCACCCTAGCCCCCGGGCCAGCTCGGCGGCCATATAGACCAGCAGGGACATGGGGCGCAGCCCGCCGCAGGCCTTGGTGACCTGCTTGATCTCCTCGCCCAGCCCCTTGCCGCCTTGCAACGAGCAGATCTCGAGAGTCGGGGTCGGTGCGGGGCGCAGATTGAGGGCCATGTAATAGAGCGCCGCGTCACCCAGCTTGAGGGTCAGGCTCATCTCCCCCTCTTTGCCCATGTGGGTTTGGTAATCCAGTTGCAGGGTCAGCGGTGCTGTCAGCTTGTCGCTCTGCCACTGGGCCAGCAGCAGGCCGCGCCCGCTGTAGATCGCCAGTTGTTGCGCTTTGGGCAACTGGCGGGCCAGTTGCTGGTAGTGACCGCTTATAAGCCCGGCTCGCAGCCTCTTGCCCAGCCCCTTGTGGCGATAGGGGTGGATCGGCTTTTCCAGAATATCGGGGAAACGGCTGATCGCCTGCGCCAGCAGCGGCTGCTCCTGTTGCTGGCGATAAAGGGCGCGGGCGCCGGAATTGAGCCAGAGACGCCCCACATACTTGGCCCGTCGGATGAGGTGACCTGATTCTTCCACCGGATGAAGGCGGCGGGCGAGGGTTCGCAGGTGTGATAGATGGGATGACATGGCGCCGACCTCTGGCTGGTGTAATGAGACAGGGCAGGGAGTGTAGGAGCGTGGCGCAGGCTTGTAAAAAATGGAGAGTAACAAAATGTGAAAACATAACGCTCAATAGCCGCTGACGCGGCGATATGGCCACCACTGCCACGGCAGAAAATCTGGCGCCATCCTCTTGATGCGGCAGATGATTTGATGCGCAAAGGTTTTTATTGTGTTTTGTGTTTGTTAAAAATGGTTGAGCTGGCGCGAACGGCTGATTAAGCTAGGCCGGTTTTTTAGGGATGAGCCCGTCACCAGAGCGGGCAGAAAATGACACAAAACGGAGTTTTGCATGACAGCTAGCACACCCATGTTAATCACCTTCCTGGTGTATATCCTCGGAATGGTGCTGATCGGCTTCGTCGCCTATCGCGCCACCCGCAACTTTGATGACTACATTCTTGGCGGCCGCCGGATGGGGAGCTGGGTCACCGCCCTCTCTGCCGGTGCCTCTGACATGAGCGGTTGGCTGCTGATGGGGCTGCCCGGCGCCGTCTTCGTCAGCGGCATCTCCGAGAGCTGGATCGCCATCGGCCTCGTTATCGGCGCCTACCTCAACTGGCGCTGGGTGGCGGGCCGCCTGCGGGTACATACCGAGAAGAACCGCAACGCCCTGACCCTGCCGGACTACTTCACCTATCGCTTTGAAGATCACAGCAAGGTGCTGCGCATTCTCTCAGCGCTGGTGATCCTGCTGTTCTTCACCATCTATTGCGCCTCCGGCGTGGTGGCCGGTGCCCGTTTGTTCGAGAGCACCTTCGGCATGGATTACAACACCGCCCTCTGGGTCGGTGCCGCCGCTACCATCACCTACACCTTCTTCGGCGGCTTCCTCGCGGTGAGCTGGACCGATACGGTGCAGGCGACCCTGATGATCTTCGCCCTGATCCTGACCCCGGTGTTCGTCATCATCGCCGTCGGTGGGGTGGATAGCGCCATGATCGAAGTGGCCGCCAAGAGCGCCACCAACCTCGACATGTTCAAGAATCTGGATCTGATCGCCATTGTCTCGCTGATGGCTTGGGGCCTTGGCTACTTCGGTCAGCCCCACATTCTGGCCCGCTTCATGGCGGCAGATTCCCACCACTCCATGGCCAATGCCCGTCGCATCAGCATGACCTGGATGGTGTTCTGCCTCGCTGGCGCGGTGGCCATCGGCTTCTTCGGGCTGGCCTACTTTGCCCGCTTCCCGGAAGTGGCGGCTGGGGTGACCGGCAACCCGGAGCGGGTCTTTATCGAGCTCTCCAAGATCCTGTTCAACCCCTGGATCGCCGGTGTGCTGCTCTCCGCCATTCTGGCGGCGGTGATGAGTACCCTGAGCTGCCAGTTGCTGGTCTGCTCCAGCGCCATCACCGAGGATCTCTACAAGCCGTTCCTGCGCAAGAATGCCTCCCAGCGTGAGCTGGTGTGGGTGGGGCGGCTGATGGTGCTGCTGATCTCGGTGATTGCCATCGCCGTCGCCATGAATCCGGAGAACCGGGTACTGGGGCTGGTGAGCTACGCCTGGGCCGGTTTCGGTGCCGCCTTCGGCCCCGTGGTGCTGCTCTCGGTGCTGTGGCCGCGCATGACCCGCAACGGCGCACTGGCAGGTATGCTGGTCGGTGCCATCACCGTCATCGTCTGGAAGCAGTTCGGCTGGCTGGGGCTGTATGAAATCATCCCGGGCTTCCTGTTCGCGCTGCTGGCTATCGTGGTGGGCAGTCTGCTGAGCGAGGCCCCTTCGAAGGCGATGCTGGAGCGTTTCCGCGAGGCAGAGGAGGAGTTTAATACCCCTGCCGAGAGCGTGGGAGAGCCGGTCGCGGTGAACTGATCCCCTTTACCGCTTTCTGATTGAGAGCCCCGCCCCCGGACAAGGAGCGCCCTGGTTGGCCATCCTTGTACCGGTTTGGCGGGGCTTTGCGCTATCTGATTCACTCTTGGGCACTTTTTTCTGTTCGGCCGGTGGCTCAGGGGTGCTGGCTTTCTTTTGTCTTGCCACCGAATATGGGACACTAGGCCGCCTGAAGGAGACCTAGTGCATGCGGCTATTCACCCTGATCCTGATCCTCCTGCTGGGGGGACTGCAATATGACCTCTGGCTGGGGAAGAACGGGCTATCCGATTATCAGAACCTGTCGGAGGCCATCTCGCAGCAACAGCGGGACAACCAGACTCTCAAGGATCGTAACGACCTCATCTACCGCGAGATAGATGATCTCACCTCTGGCCTTGCGGCCATCGAGGAGCTGTCGCGCAACGATCTGGGTTACATCAAGCAGGGGGAGACCTTCTACCGGATCATCCCCAAAGAGAAAGACAAAGAGACGACGCCGGACGATGAGCCCTACGATGACTGATGCCAGCCGGGTATTCGGCCTGACGGCGATCGTCCCTGCCGCCGGCATCGGTAGCCGAATGGGGGCCGATTGCCCCAAGCAGTACCTGCAACTGGCGGGTAAAACCATTCTCGAACATACCCTGGCGCGGCTGCTCTCTCACCCCGCCATCACACAGGTGATAGTGGCACTGGCGCCCCATGATCGCTGGTTCGAGGCCCTGCCCGTGGCGGCTGACCCGCGCATTGTGCGGGTAGAGGGAGGCGCCGAGCGCGCCTTTTCTGTCCTCAATGGTCTTCATGTGGCGCAAGGGGAGTGGGTGCTGGTGCACGATGCGGCTCGCCCCTGCCTGACCCACGGTGATCTCGATGCGCTGATTGCCGCAGCCATGGGCTGCGGTGGCGCCATTCTTGGCAGTCGGGTGCGCGATACCATGAAGCGCAGCGATAGCGAGGGCAATATCATCGCCACCGTCGAGCGCGAGCAGCTCTGGCATGCCCTGACGCCGCAGATGTTCCCGACCCGCACCCTGCAACGGGCGCTGGAAGAGGGCTTGCTGCTGGGGGCCACCATCACCGATGAGGCGTCCGCCATGGAGCGGGCCGGATTCACCGTGCGGATGGTGGAAGGGCGCGCCGACAATATCAAAGTGACCCGGCCGGAGGATCTCTCTTTGGCGGGGTTGTTTCTAAGCCAGCAGGCATAAGCCATTTTTGCAAGAGCAGTGACTAAAGGAGCTGACATGGTCCGGATTGGACAGGGTATTGAGGTGCACCAGTGTGACGGGGGCCTTCCCTGCATGTGTGGAGGATGCCAGGTATGATGCGTATCGGTCATGGTTTTGATGTCCACAAGTTTGGTGGGGAAGGCCCCTGCATGCTGGGCGGGGTGCCGGTTCCCTACGAGCAGGGGCTGATAGCCCACTCCGACGGCGACGTGGTGCTGCACGCGGTAAGCGATGCCCTGCTGGGGGCCATCGGTGCCGGTGACATCGGCCGTCACTTCCCCGATACCGCTGCCGAGTTCAAGGGGATCGACAGTCGTATCCTGCTGCGGGACGTGTTTGCCCGGGTACAGCAAGCGGGTTATGCCATCGGCAATCTGGATGTCACCATCATTGCTCAGGCTCCCAAAATGGCTCCCCATATCGACGCCATGTGCGCCGTGCTGGCCGCCGATCTGCAATGTGATTTGAACCGGGTGAACGTCAAGGCGACCACCACCGAACAGCTTGGGTTTACGGGGCGCAAGGAAGGGATCGCCACCGAAGCCGTCGTCCTACTGGTGAAACAATAATGCTGGAACAACTTGCCTATCTGCACGGGGCACCCACTGCCCGCGGTATCCTCAAGGCTGAGGCAGCCGATTTCGTAGTGAATGAAGATCTTGGTTTCGAGCCCTGCGGGGAAGGGGAGCATATCTTCGTCCGGGTGCGCAAAACCGGCGAGAACACTGCCTGGGTGGCAGGTCTGCTGGCCGATGCGGCCGGGGTCAACCGCAATGCGGTGAGCTGGGCGGGCCTCAAGGATCGCCACGCGGTCACCGAGCAGTGGTTCGGCATTCACCTGCCGGGCAAGGCTGAACCGGACTTGTCGGTCATCGAGAGTGCCAGTATCAAGATCCTGCAAGCCAAGCGCCACAACAAGAAGCTGCGGGTGGGTTACCTCAAGGGCAACCACTTCACCCTGCGCTTGACCGGTGTCAGCCAGGCCGAGGCGCTGGAAGATCGCCTGCAGGCCATCGCCACTGAGGGCGTCCCCAATTATTATGGTGAGCAGCGGTTTGGCCGCGATGGCAACAACCTGGAAGCGGCCAAGGCGATGTTCGCTGGCAAGCGGATCAAGGATCGCAACAAGCGCTCCCTCTACCTCTCTGCCGCCCGCAGCATGCTGTTCAACGCCATTGTCAGCGCCCGCATCGAGCAGGGGCTGGCCCATCAGCTGCTGGCCGGTGATTGCGTGATGCTCAAGGGCAGCCACTCCATCTTCAGCGAAGAGAGCGTCACCCCTGAGCTGGCGGCCCGCCTCGCCTCCGGCGACGTACAGCTCACCGCACCCCAGTGGGGCCGTGGCCGTCTGGCCAGCCAGGGCGCCGCTGCCGAGTTTGAACAGGCTGTGTTGGCCCCGTATGCCGAATGGTGTGATGGGCTGGAGAAAGCCGGGCTGGATCAGGATCGCCGCCCGTTGCTGCTCAAGCCGGAGCAGATGAGCTGGCAGCTGGATGGCGAGGCGCTGACCCTATCCTTCTTCCTGCCGGCAGGCGCGTTTGCCACCAGCGTGGTGCGCGAGTTAATGCTGGCCGAAGAGGCCGATCATGGTTTCAGGAATCAGACCGATGCGAATTCTGGTCAGTAATGATGATGGTGTACATGCCGAGGGCATTGCTGCCCTCAGCGAGGCGCTGCGCGCCTGTGGTGAGGTCATTGTGGTGGCGCCGGATCGCAACCGCAGTGGCGCGAGTCACTCCCTGACGCTGGAAGTACCGCTGCGGGTCACCCGCCTCAACGAAAGCGGTTACTATGCGGTGAAGGGCACGCCGACCGACTGCGTGCATCTGGCGGTCAACGAGCTGGTGCGCCCGGAACCGGACATGGTGGTGGCTGGCATCAATCACGGCGCCAATCTGGGGGATGATGTCATCTACTCGGGGACTGTTGCGGCGGCCACCGAGGGGCGCCATCTTGGCTACCCCTCCATCGCCATTTCGCTGGTGGGCAAGACCCACTTCGCCACGGCGGCCCACTATGCGGCCCTGCTGGTGAAGGGGCTGATGAAGCACCCGCTGCCTGCCGATCAGATCCTCAACGTCAACGTGCCGGACTTGCCCCTCGCGCAGATCAAGGGGATCAAGACCACCCGCCTTGGCAATCGCCACCGGGCGGAGTCGGTGATCCGCACCGAGGATCCCCGTGGCCAGCCGATCTACTGGATTGGCCCGCCAGGCAGCCAGCAGGATGCTGGAGAAGGTACCGACTTTGCTGCCATCGAGCAGGGTTATGTCTCGATTACTCCCCTGACCATCGATATGACTGCCTATGACAGTCTCGCCGGTCTGGGAGCCTGGTTAGATCTGCAGGGATGAGGGTGTGATAGTACAGCGCCTGTTAAATCAGCTTATTGCGCAGGATATTCGTGATTTTCGCGTGCTGGCGACGATTGCGAAAGTGCCGCGCCAGCTGTTTGTGGACGAAGCCATGGCGCACAAGGCGTGGGACAACACGGCGCTGCCCATTGGCCACGGTCAGACCATTTCGCAGCCCTATATGGTGGCGCGAATGACTGAATTGCTGATGCAAAATAATCCGGCCCATGTGCTGGAAATCGGCACTGGCTCCGGTTACCAGACGGCCATTCTCGCCCATCTGGTGGAGCATGTTTATACCGTGGAGCGGATCAAGTCGTTGCAATTTTTGGCCAGACGCCGATTGCGCCAGCTCGATCTGCACAATGTCTCGGCCAAGCACGGCAACGGCTGGCTGGGGTGGGCCAACAAGGGGCCTTATGACGCCATTTTGGTGACGGCTGCGGCGAGTGAAATTCCGACCGCGCTGACCGACCAGCTGGCTGAAGGTGGCCGACTGGTGTTGCCGGTGGGCGACAGCCAGCAAACCTTGCAATTGATTGAACGGTCCGGCTCCCAGTTGACCAGTCGTATTCTGGAGCCGGTCCGTTTTGTTCCCCTGATCGACGGAGATGTTGAGTGAAGTTGTTTTCCCGTTTGTATGTATTGGTAATGCAGTGGGCGCGCCACAAGTATGCCCCCTGGTATCTCTCTATTATCGCCTTCATCGAGTCAGTGTTCTGGCCGATCCCGGTGGATGTGATGCTGGCGCCCATGGCGCTCGCCAAGCCCCAGAAAGCGTGGCATTACGCCGGGTTGGCAACGACCTTTTCGGTGCTGGGCGCCCTGTTTGGTTACGCCCTTGGCTATGCCCTGTGGGATCCGGTGGTGCTGCCACTGGTGGAGTCTGTTGGCTATCAGGGCAAGATCGAGATCGCCCGCCACTGGTTTGAACAGTGGGGTATCTGGGTCATCTTCATTGCCAGCTTCACCCCTATCCCCTACAAGGTGTTTACCGTGACAGCAGGGTTGTTGCAAATGGCTCTGCTGCCCTTCATCATCACCTCCCTTATCGGTCGTGGCATGCGTTTCTTCCTGGTTGCGGGCCTGATGCGTTGGGGCGGTGAAAAGATGGAACGCAAACTGATGCACTATGTAGATGTGCTCGGTTGGCTCTGTATTGGTCTGGCCGTTGTGGCCTATTTCTGGTTTAGTCGTTAAGGATCCATTATGCGTTCGCCTATTTGGCAAGGAAGCTGTGTTGTGGTGTTGTCATGGCTGTTGCTTGCCTGTGCTTCCAGTAAAACGGCAGCTCCAGTGGACGGTGTCGGTGATGATCAGTTCGTCTCGACCATCCCGGCTCGCCAGGGTGGAGTTCAAGGGGGAGCCCCCATTCAGGGTGGTGGCTATGTAGTCAAGAAAGGGGATACCCTCTACTCCATCGCATTCAATTCCGGTAGCGATGTCCCCTCGCTGGCCAGTCTCAACAACATCAGCCCCCCCTATAACATCTATCCGGGTCAGCGGCTGCGGTTTGATTCATCCAGCTCTGTGACCACCGCCAGCAGAAGTGCCAGCACCTATGAGGTGCGTCGGGGCGATACCCTGAGCAGTATCGGCCGCCAGTTTGGTATGGCGCCGCAAACACTGGCACAGAGCAACAATTTGAGTGCCCCCTATGCGTTGCAGCCGGGTCAGGTGCTTAACGTCCAGTCTGCTGGTGGTGGTTCGACCCAGATGGTCGCGGCGACTCGTCCGGTCACTGTGACGCCGGTAGCCGTGAGCCAGCAGAGCAGTGGGCCACGTCCGCTGGCTGAGCCAAGTGGGTCAGGTCAGACCACGCCATTCATTTCGCAGAAATCCGTTGCTCCGGCAGCACCGAAAGAATACGCTCAGGTCAAAGAACAAAAAACAAGCAACTCCCAGTCGAAACTTGTTTGGCACTGGCCCGCAAAAGGCCGGATCGTCGAGGGTTTCTCTGTTGCAGAACAGGGTAACAAGGGGATCGACATAGCAGGCCAGAAGGGGCAACCCGTCTACGCGGCCAGCAGCGGCAAGGTGGTATACGCCGGTAGCGCTTTAAGGGGGTACGGCAAGCTGATCATCCTCAAGCATGATGATGACTATCTCTCCGCCTACGCTCACAACGATGAGTTGCGGGTGAAAGAAGGGGATAGCGTCAAGGGGGGCTCGGTGATTGCCAATATGGGTAGCACGGACGCGCCGGATGTGCGATTGCATTTCGAGATCCGGTACCGGGGCAAGTCGATCAATCCGATGAGCTATTTGCCAAAGCGTTAACCCCAGAGATCGAGTCTTACTCTGGTAACGTCAGGGAGACACACCATGAGCCAAGAACAACTGGTAATGCAGGATGCAGAGTTAGAGTTTGACGCTGAGTCTCATTCCCATGAGGATGACGATGAGGTAGAAGCAGAAGGGTTGCAGGAGGTCACTGCCGAGGCAGAAGAGACTATCTCCGATGAGTTGCTGGCACCGGAACTGAACAAGGTGATGGATGCCACGCAACTCTATCTGGGGGAGATAGGTTTCTCCCCGCTGCTTACTGCCGAAGAGGAAGTCTACTACGCCCGTCGTGCCTTGCGGGGTGACAAAGCAGCCCGCAAGCGCATGATCGAGTCCAACCTGCGTCTGGTGGTGAAAATCGCCCGTCGCTACAACAACCGCGGCCTGGTGCTGCTGGATCTTATCGAAGAGGGCAACCTCGGTCTTATCCGTGCGGTCGAAAAGTTCGACCCTGAGCGCGGCTTCCGTTTCTCCACCTATGCCACCTGGTGGATCCGCCAGACCATAGAGCGGGCCATCATGAACCAGACCCGCACCATTCGCCTGCCCATTCATGTGGTCAAGGAGTTAAACGTTTACCTGCGCACCGCGCGCGAGCTCTCCCATCGTCTCGATCACGAACCCACTGCCGAGGATATTGCCTTTGCATTGGATCGTTCGGTTGCCGACGTGAACCGCATGCTCAAACTCAACGAGAAGATCACCTCGGTGGATACTCCCATCGGCGGCGATCGCGACAAGGCGCTGCTGGATGTTATCTCCGACGAGCGTGGCATGGGGCCTGAACTGGAATCCCAGGATGACGACATGCGCGCCAGCATAGTGCACTGGCTGGAAGAGCTGAATCCCAAGCAGCGTGAAGTGCTGGCCCGCCGTTTCGGCCTGCTGGGCTATGAGCCTGCCACTTTGGAGGATGTCGGTGCCGAGATTGGCCTGACCCGCGAGCGGGTGCGCCAGATCCAGGTCGAGGGGCTGCGCCGTCTGCGGGAGATCCTGCTTAGCCAGGGGCTCTCCATTGAGGCCTTGTTTCGCACCTGATTTCGCACCTGAGCAGGTTGCCGTGATGGCAAAAGCTGGCTGAACGGTAGCACAAGTAGATAGCACGAGGGGAGCAACAGCTCCCCTCGTTTTTTATTGCCTGTCGTCTGGCGATGGCGGAGCGGTTATACCAGCTCAGCCAGCATGGTGTCGGCGTAGGGCACCAGCGCTTCGCCCTTCTTCACCTTGGTGAGGTAGTCCGGGTTGGCGATGAGCGGGCGACCGATGGCTATCAGATCGAAGCGGTTGGCCTCGATGGCCACGGCGGCGCGCTCGGCGTCGTAGTTGCCCACCCCGACCAGATTGCCCTTGTAGTTGGCGCGCAGATAATCGGAAGCGCGGCCACCCAGATAATCGAAGGTGAGGTTGTCATCGAAGATGCCGAGGTGGATGTAGGCCAGCGGGCGATCGTTGAGCTTGGCCAGCAGGTAGTCGAACACGGCGCGATCTTCCGGGCTGCCCGCCAGATGGACATAGGCACCGGGGGAGAGGCGAATGCCAACCCGATCACCGCCGATGCGGGCGCTGATGGCATCGACCACTTCCAGCGCGAAACGGCTCATCTTTTCCGGGCTGCCGCCGTAGTTGTCGCTGCGCAGGTTGGTGGAGTGGTGCAGGAACTGGTCGATCAGGTAGCCGTTGGCCCCATGGATCTCCACTCCGTCAAAACCCGCCTCGATGGCGTTGGCACCGGCAGTCGCGTAATCCTCTACCAGCTGGGCGATGTCGGCTTCGGTCAGGGCGCGCGGCACCAGATAGGTCAGCTCGCGCATGCGTGGCATGGTGCCCTCATGGGCCACGGCAGAGGGGGCCAGCACTTCGCCCTGATGGAAGAAGGGGTGGGAGAGGCGACCGACGTGCCACAGCTGGGCGAAGATCTTGCCGCCCTTGGCGTGCACCGCGCTGGTTACCTTCTTCCAGCCATCGATCTGTGCCTGGGTGAACAGACCCGGGGTATTGGGATAGCCCTGCGCATCGGGGCGAATGATGACGGCCTCGGAGACAATCAGGCCGATGTCGGCGCGGCGGCCGTAATAGGCAGCCATCTGCTCGGTCGGCACCAGACCGGGGCCTGCCATGCAGCGGGTGAGCGGGGCCATCATGAAGCGGTTGGCCAGGGTCAGAGTGTCATTAAGGCGATACGGCTGAAACAGGGTATTCATGATAGGTTGTCCTGAACGGGTTATTCTTGAACGTGCATTCAAGACGTTTTTTGCGTCGGGCGCAAGCTTTTTTTGAATGTGCGTTCAAGAAGGTTGGCCCGAGCAGGCGGCTGGGGTAAACTTGCCGCCCTTTCCAGCCACTCTTTATCGGCGGGCCTTGTTGCCACTTGCCGGTGAACCATTTCCCACGGGAGGAACCATGCGCATAGCCGAGTTTGATCGGGACGAGGTGCTGCGAAATGCCATGGAAGCGTTTCGCGCCAAGGGATACGCCAAGACCACCATGCAGGAGCTGGTGGCCGCCACCGGCCTGCATCCGGGCAGCATTTACGGCGCCTTCGGCAACAAGCGCGGCCTGCTGCTGGCTGCGGTGGATCACTATGTCGAGGGCAAACGCACCCTGCGCCGTTCCCTGCTCGACAACCCGAGCCCGCTGGCGGGCCTTGCTGCCTATCTAGACCGGATTGTGGGGGAGGCGCTCTGCGGCTCCTGTCTGGTGACCCGCACCATGATGGAGTTGAGCGAGCAAGATGAAGAGCTGACCCTGCGGGTCAAGGTCATCTATGGCGAGCTGGAGCAGGATCTGGCCGAGTTGCTGACGCAAGCGCAGGCAAAGGGCGAACTGGCCCCGGATAGTAATATCCGCACCCTCACCGCCTTGCTGCTGATCAACCTGCAAGGGCTGGTCACCTTCGCCCAGTGCCGCCCCGACCGTCCCCTGCTCGACGACGTAGTCGCCCAGCTGATGCGGGCCCTGCGGGCGTAAGTAGGCACTGGATTGTGTTTCCCCTTCTCCCGTTTTCACTTTGTGAATTGAGGGGAGAAGGGTCAATCAGCCTGACGTAATGAGAGCCGGATAAAATCCAGCACTGCATTGAGCCTGCCTAGCACATCGTTATTCCACACTCTTATCACCTGAAATCCCTGCTGGTTGAGATAGGCCGTTCGAGCCTCGTCATGTATTTGGTTCACTTGCTCGCCATGTTGCGAGCCATCCACTTCGATGACCAATCCCTGTTCAAGGCAGATGAAATCCACCACATAGGGGCCAATTGGCATTTGGCGGCGAAATTTCACGCCCGCCAGACGGCGATTGCGCAACTGTTGCCACAGTTTCTGTTCTGCCAGCGTGGCATCCCGTCTCAGTCGCTTGGCAAAGTGGTTGCTTTCCATAAAGGGCTCCAGTTCTGTTTGGCCCTATAGATATAGCCAGCTTCCCTTGTGTTTTCCGGTTGAGCGTCGTTTCCCCTCACCCTAACCCTCTCCCAAAGGGAGAGGGGACAGATCGAGGTGCAGTCGGGATTTGGCTGATCACTAGTGTGTTCGTTGCTGGATTCGAGCGTGGTCAGCTGGATTGGTTGATAAGCAGATGGCGATAAGTTTTTGAACGTATGGGTAATCAGCCAAGCAGATTGGCTGTCCGCGATGCAGCAAATTGTGGCGTAAAGGCTCCCTTCTCCCCTTGCGGGAGAAGGGTTGGGGATGAGGGGGAGGGAACTCCCTCACCCTAGCCCTCTCCCAAAGGGAGAGGGGACAGATCGAGGTGCAGTCGGGATTTGGTTGGTCACCCAGCGTTCATTGCCGGATTCGAGCGTGGTCAGCTGGATTGGTTGATAAGCAGATGGCGATAAGTTTTTGAACGTATGGGTAATTAGCCAAGCAGATTGGCTGTCCGCAATGTTGCAAGTTGTGGCGTAACGGCTCACTTCTCCCCTTGCGGGAGAAGGGCTGGGGATGAGGGGGAGGGAGCAGTCCTCACCCTAACCCTCTCCCAAAGGGAGAGGAAATTGATCGAGGTTCGGTTTGGGCCACATGCTCCGCCAGCAAGCACGTTCCACAGCGGCTTGTTGGGCATGCCAGACGCAGCGGTCTTACCTCGGCCCCACCAGCTCCTTCATCAAATCTTTCAGCCATACCAGCGCGGGTTGCTGCGCGTGAACGGGGTGCCAGACGCAGTTGAGGTGATAATCCGGCACGTCTGCGGGTAGCGGCAGGCTTTTCAGCGGCCAGTGGGTGGCAAGCAGCTCGGCCACCATGCTGGGCAGCACCAGCAGGTGATCGCTCTGGCTGACGATGGCGGCGGCGGACATATAGCTCTGGCTGTTGACCGAGATGGTGCGGCTAAAGCCCTGACTCTTCAGATAGCGGTCGAGGCTCGCCTCCGAGGTGCCGAGCGGCGAGTGGAACACATGGGGCATAGCGATGAGCTGCGGCAAGGTGATGCGCTCCTGCCATCGGGAGGGGTCATCCTCGGCGCCGGCAGGGGCCGATTTGGCAATGGGCAGATCGGCGCGCACCAGTCCGGCCAGCGGCTCGGTGAGCCAGGTCTCTTTGCCCAGATACCCCGGCACCTGCATGTACTCGTCAAAGCCCAGCACCAGATCGATCTCGCCACTTGCCAGCTCGGCTTCGGGCAGGGTGTCGCGCAGGATGCGGATCTCGATGGTGACCCCCGGCGCCAGCCGTCTGAGCCGCTGAATAAGCGGCGGGATCAGCACGCACTCCACGTAATCTGTGGTGCAGAGCACGAAACGGCGCCTGGAATGGATCGGCTCAAACTCCTCCTCCTCCCAGAGCTGCTGCTCCAGCAGCCGTAGCGCCTGCTGTACCCCGAGATGCAGCCGCTGGGCGCGCGGGGTCGGCAGCATCCCCTGCGGGGTACGCACCAAAAGCGGGTCGCCGATAAAAGTGCGCAGCCGGTTGAGGGAGTGGCTCATGGCGGGCTGGCTGATAAAGAGCGCTTCGGCGGCGCGGGTGACGCTCCCTTGTGTCATCAGGGCGTCAAAGGCGAGCAGCAGATTGAGGTCGAGCTGGTGCAGTTTCATGGGGGGGATTATTCGCCGTGTTTATGGGACAATCCATCCTATTCATTTGATGGATAGGGGCGCAACTTCTTACACTGCGACCCACTGTTATTTTTCAGGGTTCCCGCGCCATTTTGGGCGTAAATGGGGGCCGCAATCCATGCAAGGAGCCTTGCGATGAGCATCAAGACCATGAACACCACACCGGCCGCTGACGGCTTCACCATGCCCGCCGAGTGGGCGCACCAGCAGGCCGTCTGGATGATCTGGCCGTTTCGCCCTGACAACTGGCGTGAAGCCGGTCGCTTCGCCCAGCCCACTTTTGCCAAGGTAGCGGATGCCATCGGCGGTGCCACCCCGGTCTTTATGGGGGTGCCAGCCCGGTTTATGGAGCAGGCCCGCGCCATCATGCCCGCCCACGTCACCCTGGTCGAAATGGACAGCGATGACTGCTGGGCCCGCGATACCGGCCCAACCATAGTCACCAACGCAGCCGGCGAGTGCCGTGGGGTGGATTGGGGCTTCAACGCCTGGGGCGGCCACAAGGGCGGTCTCTACTCCCCGTGGAATCAGGATGAGGAAGTGGCGGCCCAGATGCTGGCCCAGCACGGCATGGCTCGTTACGACGCGCCGCTCATTCTGGAAGGTGGCTCCATCCACGTCGATGGCGAAGGCACCTGCCTGACCAGCGCCGAGTGCCTGCTCAACGAGAACCGCAACCCGCACCTGAGCAAAGCGCAGATCGAAGCTCACCTGCGCGACTATCTGGGCGTCACCAGCTTTATCTGGCTGGACGAAGGCGTCTATATGGACGAAACCGACGGCCACATCGACAACATGTGCTGCTTCGTGCGTCCGGGTGAAGTGGCCCTGCACTGGACTGACGACCAGAACGATCCCCAGTACGCCCGCTCCGTGGCCGCCCTCAAGGTGCTGGAAGCGGCGGTCGATGCCAAGGGGCGCAAGCTGAAAGTGTGGAAGCTGCCCCAGCCGGGCCCGCTGTTCTGCACCGAAGAGGAGTCTGCCGGTGTCGAGAGCGGCAGCGGTGTGCCGCGCGAGGCAGAAGGGCGTCTGGCCGGTTCCTATGTGAACTTCCTCATCACCAACGATCGCATCGTCTACCCGCTGCTGGATGCCGCCACCGATGGCGAAGCCCAGCGCATTCTGGAAGAGATCTTCCCCGAGCATACCGTGATCGGCGTACCGGCTCGCGAGATCCTGCTGGGCGGTGGCAATATTCACTGCATTACTCAGCAGATCCCTTCCGGTCAGTAAGAACCGGTTCCAGCTGGTATTCAAAACCCCACTCCGTGGGGTTTTATCTCTTGATGGTGTGATGGTCGCAGGCGCTGATGCGGCGATCATCATGACAAACAGTCACCCTTTTACAGGAGATCCAAATGATCGAAGTGACAGAGGTTTCCATTGCCGAGCTGCGTGCCGCGCTCGAATCTGGCCGCACCACAGCGGTCGAACTGGTCAAGGCCTATCTGGCCCGGATCGAGGCTTACAACGGCCCCGAGACACAAACCCGCCTCAACGCCGTGGTGGTAGCCAATCCCGATGCGCTGAAAGAGGCGCAAGCTTCCGATGCCCGCCGCGCTCGTGGCGAGACCCTGAGCCCGCTCGACGGCATCCCCTACACCGCCAAAGACAGCTATCTGGTCAAGGGGCTGACCGCCGCCTCCGGCAGCCCGGCCTTCAAGGATCTGGTGGCCCAGCGCGATGCCTTTACCGTGGAGCGCCTGCGCGCCGCCGGTGCCATCTGCCTTGGCAAAACCAATATGCCGCCGATGGCCAATGGTGGCATGCAGCGCGGCGTCTATGGCCGTGCCGAGAGCCCCTACAACGCCGACTACCTGACCGCACCGTTTGCCTCCGGCTCCTCCAACGGCGCCGGTACTGCCACCGCCGCCAGCTTCTCCGCCTTTGGTCTGGCCGAAGAGACCTGGTCGAGCGGCCGTGGCCCTGCCTCGAACAACGGCCTGTGTGCCTACACCCCGTCCCGTGGCGTCATCTCGGTGCGTGGCAACTGGCCGCTGACCCCGACCATGGATGTGGTGGTGCCCTATGCCCGCACCATGGCCGATCTGCTGGAAGTGCTCGACGTTGTGGTGGCCGACGATGCCGACACCCGTGGCGATCTGTGGCGCATGCAGCCCTGGGTGCAACTGCCCAAGGCCTCCGAGGTGCGTCCGGCTTCCTATCTGGAGCTGGCTGCCAAGCCCGATGCCCTCAAGGGCAAGCGCCTCGGCGTACCGCGCATGTTTATCAACAAGGATGAACTGGCCGGCACCAGCGAAAACCCCGGCATCGGCGGCCCGACCGGTCAGCGCATTCATACCCGCGAGGCCGTGATCGCGCTGTGGGAACAGGCCCGTCAGGCGCTGGAAGCCGCTGGCGCGGAAGTCATCGAAGTGGACTTCCCGCTGGTCTCCAACTGCGAAGGGGACAGACTCGGCGCGCCGACCGTGTTTAATCGCGGCATCGTGAGCCCGGAGTTTCTCAACGACGAGCTGTGGGAGCTCTCCGGCTGGGCGTTCGACGACTTCCTGCGCGCCAACGGCGATCCCAAGCTTAAGCAATTGGCCGATGTCGATGGCCCCCAGATCTTCCCCCATGATCCGGGCACCTTGCCAAACCGCGAGGGCGATCTGGCGGCGGGCATGGACGAGTACGTCAAGATGGCCAAGCGCGGTATCAAGCGCTTTGACGAGATCCCCACAGTGCCGGACGGCCTGCGCGCTCTGGAGCAGACTCGCAAGCTGGACTTGGAAGACTGGATGGACGGGCTCAAGCTTGACGCCGTGCTGTTCCCTACCGTCGCTGACGTCGCCCCGGCTGATGCGGATGTGAATCCGGCCTCCGCCGATATCGCCTGGAGCAACGGCATCTGGGTTGCCAACGGCAACCTCGCCATTCGCCATCTCGGCGTGCCGACCGTCACCGTCCCCATGGGCGTGATGGCCGATATCGGTATGCCGGTGGGCCTGACCTTCGCCGGTCGCGCCTATGACGACAACAACCTGTTGCGCTTCGCCTCCGCCTTCGAATCCACCGGCAGCAAGCGCAGGGTGCCGCCACGGACGCCACCGTTGGGGTGATTGGTTTCGGGAGTTAAATCTATCTGGGTAGTCCGAAAAAAATGAAAAAACCACCCGTTATGCGGGTGGTTTTATTTTTATATCAAATTAAATTACGACATTAATAATTGCCTGTAATTCATCTTATAGTGCAATAAAATAATTTACAGCATATAATTTTTAGTGATTATTGCTAGCTGTTAATCATCCTAATATAACTTGGCATGCGAGGGTCTGTTATTTTATAAACGCCGCGGGCTGCTTTGGTTATTATTTTTCCTTTATCTTCACGGGTGAAACGGCCAATATAGTTGCTCATGGCATTACTTGTATATTGTGTGCCAGTATCCTCTTTAATTTGAGCTATCCACTCTTGGATTGTGAATCGATTATCAGATAATTTTGCTGCAGCATACAAGATTGAAGGGAGAACAGAGGTTCTTGAAGATGTAACTGCATCGTCATAAGCCCGCTTTAGTTGACCTTCAGTGTTAATTACAGCTTTTTCTAGCGATCTAACCAAGATCGCTTGATCAATTTTATTTTTTGATTCAGAAAGAGCAACCTCAGCAGACTCTTTACAAATAAGATGTGTAAAATAGGGGAATCCATTACTAATTTCAACTATTTTATTTTTTACATCATCATCAAAATTGATACCTAATCCATTTTCTCCAGTAGTAATAATCTCATGAAGATATGCATCTTCTATACGGGGCAACTTTATTTCATGAAGGCATCTATTGACTGACTGGTGCCCTGCAATAAGAGATGCACCATCACTGGCGATTCCTATTAACAATATTTTTAATTTACTATCGCTATCACTCAATTGTTTTATTAATTCAGCAATCTCATGTTTTACTCCATCACTAACAACATCAAATTCGTCAATTAACAATATGCCTTCTAGTTCATCAAATGCTTGGCAAACTTTACTTGCAGTTAAATCTTCTTTTTCAATTGTTATTTTCTCTTCAACTGCGACATCAGCTCGAAATAGCTTTAATAAATTTAATCCTATCCCTGCCTTTGTAGTGATTTCTTTTTTTTGAGATACATAATCTTCATCGAGATGAATCACTGGTTGTTGGATGATGTCTTTGAACTTTGTTTTATTATCGCAGCGTTTAATGAAGAATGGTTGAGTAAATATTTTTGTTCTCTTTCCACCTTCCAGGGTCGAGAGCGCAAGCGAGCTTTTGCCAATGCCTCGCTCTCCATAAATCATGCAATGCTGGCCTGCAGTTGTTAATGTACCTAAAATATGCTGGACTTCCTTATCTCGTCCCTTCAAGTGAGTGTAGGCTTCGATGGGTTTTGATGGAGTGAAATAATTATCCACATTCTTTATTTTCGCCTTCTGGTCTTTAAATTGAGCGAAAATATCATTTCCTGAATTCATGCGGTTCCCATGCCTGAAGGTAGAGTGATAATCGTGTTATTTAATAGAAACTTGTGGTTTTGATCAAGTGCCTTAGGTTCGAATAGCGACGCGTATTCGGACGATTGCGGTAAGGGGTTGCCGATAGACCGCAGATGTTCGGAGTTTTCGCCTTCTCATGCCATCAGGATATTCGCGGTAAACGGACGATTACGCTGCGCTAATCGACCCTACATTATGGGGCTTATTGTTACCTCCCCCTCATCCCCAGCCCTTCTCCCGCAAGGGGAGAAGGGGGCGGAATGGATTCCGCTGATTGTGCGTTGGCTTCGGTGATTCGGGTGAATATGAGTGGCTTGGAATTGGCACGGGCCATCCCCTCTCCCTCGGGAGAGGGCTAGGGTGAGGGGGGTCGCTATCTGTGTTGTAGGGCCGTAGGTTCGAATAGCGAAGCGTATTCGGACGATCGCGAACAGGTCGTGGCTGAGAAGCTGAGGACATCCGGAGTTTTCTGCTGGTCTTGCCATGACTCGGTGCGCGGCGGTAAACGGACGATTACGCTGCGCTAATCGACCCTACATGATGGGGCTTATTGTTACCTCCCCTCATCCCCGGCCCTTCTCCCCTTGTTTGTGATCAAGAGTGGGAGAAGGGAGCAGATATGCTCCGCTGATTGAAGGTTGGCTGTGTGGTGCGGGTGAATATGTGTGGCTTGGAATTGGCACGGGCCATCCCCTCTCCCTCGGGAGAGGGCTAGGGTGAGGGGTCGCTATCTGTGTTGTAGGTTCGAATAGCGCAGCGTATTCGGACGATCGCGAATAGGAGGTCGCTGCTGATTTCTCCGGACTTTCCCCAGACTTCACTTTCTCTTCACACAACCTCATTTTCCCCTCACAAATCCCCCGTATCTTCTGCCCACTGCTTAAAAGGCCCGGCTTGCCACAGGGGTGGCGAGGGGGCGGTTGGTTCGAGGGAGCAAGATGATGAAAGGTTGGATAAAGTGCGGATTGGCCGGTGCCGTGGTGCTGATGGCGAGTTTCTGGGGTGGCAGCGTGCGGGCGGCGGGGATCGAGCTCAAGCAGGTGAGTGGCCCTGTCTATGTGGTGGAGGACAACTACTACGTCAAAGAGAACTCCATGGTCTATTTCGGGGCCAAGGGGGTGACTGTGGTGGGGGCGACCTGGACGCCGGATACCGCCCGCGAGCTGCACAAGCTGATCAAACGGGTCAGCAGCAAGCCGGTACTGGATGTGATCAACACCAACTACCACACCGACCGGGCAGGCGGTAACGCCTACTGGAAGTCCATCGGGGCCAAGGTGGTGGCGACGCGCCAGACCCGGGATCTGATGAAGAGCGACTGGGCCGAGATTGTCGCCTTTACCCGCAAGGGGCTGCCGGAGTACCCGGACTTGCCGCTGGTGCTGCCAAACGTGGTGCATGATGGTGACTTCACCCTGCAAGAGGGCAAGGTGCGCGCCTTCTACGCGGGCCCGGCCCACACGCCGGACGGTATCTTTGTCTACTTCCCCGACGAGCAGGTGCTCTATGGCAACTGCATCCTCAAGGAGAAGCTGGGCAACCTGAGCTTTGCCAATGTGAAGGCCTATCCGCAGACCATTGAGCGGCTCAAAGCGATGAAGCTGCCGATCAAGATGGTGATCGGCGGGCATGACTCACCGCTGCACGGCCCCGAGCTGATTGATCACTATGAAGAGCTGATCAAGGCGGCGCCGCAGTCCTAGCGGCTGCGCGACAGACAGCCTGCAAGCCTTGCCATTGCTGCAATCAGCGGCCATAACGGCACACCACAAAACGCCCGCTTTCAGGAAATGAGCGGGCTTTTTTCTGTTGCGGCTTTTTTGGTGGCTGTGAGTGTGCGGCATTAACGCTGTTCAAGGGAGGGCGGCTTTCATAAGATGGCCTTCTCTCTTTTCCCTGAAAGCCATCAATTTTCGTTATGCAATACGCCTCTCTCGCGCGCCTCAAGCAGGCTTTTATCACCGGGATGTGGGCCTCGCTGGTCAGCATCGTTATCGGCTTCGCCTTCAAGGTGTGGCTGGCGCAGTGGGTCGCCAAGGGGGAGCTGGCGCTGTTCAACAGCGTGGTGGATTTGATCTCCCTCTCCTTTATCCTGATGACAGGTTTTCGCTCCTCAATGGTGGTGAGCTACTCCCAGACCAGGAACGATCGGGACATCATCAATATCTTTCGCTATTTCCTCATCGGCATCGTGTTGCTCACCTGGGGGGCGGTGATCCCCTATATCAAGCACGGGCTCCATATCCGGGTGGAGTATCTGCAACTGGTGGGGGTTATCTTCGGGCTGGGGCTCAAGGTCTATTTCACCAATCTGGTGGCCATGTACCGGATGTATGAGCTCTCCAACCGGGTCACCTGGCTGGAGCCGCTGGCCAACGGCCTGCTGTTTATGGCTTGCTACTTCGGGCTGGGGATGGATGCGCTCCCTTCGCTCTTCTACGGGCTGACCTTCTCGTCGCTGGCCATCGCCGGTTATATGTATGTTTCGCGGCGCCGGGCCATTGCCACCAAGCCACTCGCCAAAGTAGCGCTCGGCCCCGAGATGGTGAGTTATGTGAAGAAGAGCTTTACCGCCTCGCTGGAGGCGGGGGCCAGCATCCTGATGATCTACATCACAGTGCTGCTCACCATCCGCCACTTCAGCATCGACGAGCTGGGGGATTTTCAGGTGGTGGTGCGCCCCATCTTCACCTACATGACGCTGCTGTTCGTCTTCCCCATCTACCGTTTTGTGCTGCCGGAGCTGGCGGTCAATCTGCGCAATGGCGATCACCGCCAGATCAGGATGATCCGCCGCTGGATCTTCCGTCTCTCCGCCATCGTCAGTCTGGCCTTCTTTGGTTTGATGCTGCTGGCGGGCAAGCCGCTGGTGCTGCTGTTGTTCCCCGCCGACTACGTGGGGGCGGTGCCGGTGCTGTTCCACTTCTCGATCTTCTTTATTTTTATGATGCTCAACGGCTATCAGCTCGCCTATATCAAGGCTCACGGCCACTTTACCCAGAGCCTGCTGATCCGGCTGGCGGGTATAGTGGCACTGGTCGCCGCTTACTATCTGGTGGCCGAGTTCACCGCCAACGTGGTGGCGATTATCGTGGCGCAGGGGCTTGGTTATCTGGTGATGTTTATTCTCTCGACCCTGGCGGAGCGGCAGATTTTGCGTTCCCTGCCACTGGTACTGGCGACCCGCTAGCTGGCGGGCGCTGGCTTGTATCGGATAACAAAAAACGCCCGTGCGGGCGTTTTTGTTGGCGGTGCAGGGGCGGCTTAACGCTTGCCCTTGCCACCCTTGTTGCCAGAGAGCGCCTGCTTTCTGGCGCGCTGCTTCTGGGCCGCCTTGCTGTTGCGGCGTGGCTCGGGCTCGAAGCGGGTCAGATCCGGCTCAAAGCCCGGGAACCACTGCTGGGGCAAGCGGGTGTCGAGCACAGCTTCCACCTTCTCCAGCAGCGGCGCATCTTCCGGGCTGAACAGGGTAACTGCGAGTCCCTTGTTGCCAGCGCGGCCAGTGCGACCGATGCGGTGGACGTAATCCTCCGCCACAAACGGGAACTCGAGGTTAATCACGTAGTTGAGATCCGTGATATCGAGGCCGCGCGCCGCCACGTCGGTGGCGACCAGCGCCTGCAGGGTGCCGGCGCGAAACTCCAGCAGTACCTTCTCCCGCGCGCTTTGCGACAGATCGCCGTGGAAGGCCAGCGCATTGATGCCCGCCTTGCCGAGCTGCTGGGCCAGCTTGTCGGCCCCCTGACGGGTGCGGCTAAAGATCAGCACCGGCGCCCACCCCTTCACCTTGATCAGGTGCTCCACCAAGGCCACCTTGCGCTCGCCATCCACCGTATAGACCCGCTGCTCCACCTCGGCCGCCGTGGTGTTGCGCGGTGCCACTTCAATCAGTTCGGGGTCGCGTAGCAGCACCTTGCTCAAGGCAAACAGGTTGTCGTCGCAGGTGGCAGAAAAGAGCAGGGTCTGGCGATCCGTCGGGATCTGTTTGAGCAGGGCTTTGATCTCGTCCATAAAGCCCATGTCGAGCATCCGATCCGCCTCGTCAAACACCAGATGGCTGAGGTGCTCAAGGCTCAGGGCCCCCTGACGCAGATGGTCGAGCAACCGACCCGGGGTGGCGATCAGCAGATCCACCCCGTTTTTCAGTGCGTCAACCTGCGCCGCGATACTCACCCCGCCGTACACTTGCGTGCTGGTGAGACCGGTGCCCTGACCGTAGCGCGCCACACTGTCGGCGACCTGCACTGCCAGCTCGCGGGTCGGCACCAGCACCAGCGCGCGGATCGGGCGGGTGGTGTCGCTTGCCGGGTGTTGCATCAGTTGCTCCAGCAGCGGCAGCACAAAGGCGGCGGTTTTGCCGGTGCCGGTCTGGGCGCCTGCCATCAGATCCCGCCCCGCCAAAATGGTGGGGATGGCGCGAGCCTGAATGGGGGTGGGGGCGGCATAGCCCAGTTCGGTCAGGGTCTGCTGCAGACGGGGGGAGAGGGCCAGTTCGGCAAAGGAGGCAATGGACATAGAGGGCACCAGTATGGGGTTATCGCGGCCAGCGGCCACAACGACACAATCATCGTGGCCGCGATGGTAACAGAAGCAGGGGGATCGGCAGAAGGCGGCTATGCCCCTGCTGCGTCCGGCAACGGGCGGATCAGCCGGATCGTGTTGCCCTCGTAGCAGGCGATGTTGTGCTTGCCCTGCTGTTTGACGTGGTAGAGCAGCTCATCGGCCAGATGCACCGCCTCGGTGACGGTGAGGTAGTCGCGAATGCGGATCACCCCGGCGGAGAAGGTGATGGGAGTAGGCAGCTCGGGGATCAACAATGGCCGATCCAGCAGGCGGCCAGCGGAGTGGACCATCATCTCGTCATCCTCCATCCCCTTGAACAACAAGACAAACTCCTCGCCGCCCCAGCGGATGGCGGTATCGACCTTGCGGATGCTGCCTTTGATATGACGGGAGAAGGCTATCAGCGCCAGATCGCCGATGGCGTGGCCATAGCGGTCGTTGATCGACTTGAAGTTGTCGATATCGAGGATCATCAGGTAGTCGTGCTCGTGCAGCAGCCTCTGGCTGAGAATGTCTCTTCGCGGCAGCCGGGTCAGGTGGTCGGTGTGGGCGAGGGTGCGCAGCCGCTGGTAGATCTGCTTCCAGGCCACCATCACCAGCAAAATGATGATGAGATAGATCTTGAAGGCGGCACCGTGCAGGGTCAGCTTGACGAAATCGAGCCAGCTGTAGGACCACTTCAGATAGAGATCTTCCCCCGCCTTGGTGCGCATAAAGGGTTTGCTCAGGCATAGGTGCCAGCGATGGCAGGGCTCGGCAGCTTCAAACGAGATGTTGGTGCGGGTCGGGTTGACGGTGTCGAAGGGGCGCAGCACATCGCGAAACGCCTCATCGACGGCGATATCGATCCCGAGCAGCCCGTATTTGTAGTCGCTGCGCCCCGACTGATGGATGAAGGGGAAGTACATCACGATGGTTTTGCGCATGCTGAAGCTGTCGATCTCGATATCGGAGACAAAGGCCTCATCGGCGCTGCAGAAGGGGCGGCCGGGCGCAAAGCTGGCGCAACCGAAGTAGTGATACCAGGCGGGCAGGTTCATCAGATCCACCTTGATTGGCGCCAGCCGGGCGGGCAGCACATTGTTGTCGGCCACCATGCCGATCAGCCGGTAGTCGTTCCAGATGGTGTAGATGTTGATCACCTCCGGGTAGGAGAGGGCATAGCGGAAGGTGTTGAGGATATTGGCGGCCGGGTATTGCAGCGGAATATCGGCAACGCGGTATTTGCTTCTCAGGTCGTAGCCATAGAGGTAGTTGGTGTTCGGCTTGTTGCGAACCAGGTGGTTGGGGGTCTCCAGCGACCGCTGGTAGGCGAGATAGCTGGTGATGTTCTCCACCTCGAGGATCTTGGCCCGCTGGTAGAAAACGTCGAACACGTTCTCCTGCTTGGCGGTGATGAGGTCCATGTCGTGCCGCAGGCTCTGATAGGTGTAATAGAACACGCAGCCCAATCCGGTCAGTATTAGCAGGATTGTCCCCAGCAGCGTCAGTTTGGGGGGGGCGATTCTAGCCTTATGCCACGCCATAGCGAGGTGCGTCTCCAGAGTGAAAGTGGTGTGATATTACTGGCAGGTCGCCAGATTAGCTGGAGTATACGTCAAAGCAAACCGGGGAGAATCCGCTGGCGCCGCTCACCGCCGACACTCGAGGGGCCACCGGCAATAGGCGGATAGCTGTTCCGTAGGGTCATGGTCTGGTGAGCGGCGGCGCAGTCAGCTATTCGACGATCAGCACGCTCTCGCTGGCCAGATGGTGCAGCCACTCCCTGACGATCAGCAGCACGACGGCAAAGTGCTCGTCGCGGGGCAGCTGGCTGGCGGCGAGGGGATCCCCTTCCGCCATGGCGGCCAGCTGGCCAAAGGCCTGCTCCACCAGAGCCCGGCTCAGTTCATTGTCCCCCAGCACTTCGGCCAGCGAAGGCCGACTGCGCAGAGTCAGTTGCAAGCCGGGCGGGATCTGCGGGGCGATGCGCATCAGCTCATCTTCCACCACCATGATGGCCCGCTCCAGCTCAAGGGGGGTGGGTGGTGCGTTGCGAAATGGCCCGGGCTGGATGGCGTGGGTGCCAAAGGCCAGCGGGTAGTGTGACGGTGCCCCATCTGGCTGGCTCAGCCAGACCTGACTGCTCTGTTCACCAATCTCCAGCAGCAGGGTCATCATCTCCGGTACGGGTTGTGTCATGGTGCTGAGCTCCTGTATTGTAAACGTTTTCCCATTCTGCCTTTGATACCCCCGCCGTCGCCGTTTGGCGAGCACAATTTCTGCGAGTCGTTCCTCACTTTGAGGCAAACCCCTTGCAAAAAAACCTACAAGTGGCAGTCTGGATGTCCAAATGGCTGTTGCCGTTTCGTTATCCTCAGATGATTCAGGAGTTCAGATATGGATATTCGCACCGCTCCCCGCGCTATCGCGCTCGCCCTCATGCTGGCCAGCGGCATCGCCGCCGCCAACGAAGCGCTGGTGATCCAGACCGATTTCGGCCTCAAAGATGGCGCCGTGTCGGCCATGAAAGGGGTCGCGTTTGGCGTAGATCGCAGCTTGCCGCTCTATGACCTGACCCACGAGATCCCGGCCTACAACATCTGGGAAGCCTCCTACCGCCTCTACCAGACCCTGCAGTATTGGCCCAAGGGCACAGTGTTCGTCAGCGTGGTTGATCCCGGCGTGGGCACCGATCGCCACTCGGTGGTGCTCAAGACCAAGAGCGGCCACTACATAGTCACTCCGGATAACGGCACCCTGACCCTGGTGGCCGAGCATTTCGGCATCGACACCGTGCGCCAGATCGACGAGAAGCTCAACCGCCTCAAGGGCTCCGAGAAGTCATACACCTTCCACGGCCGCGATGTGTACGCTTACACCGGTGCACGGCTCGCCTCCGGCGCCATCAGCTACGAGCAGGTGGGCCCGAAACTGCCCGCCGAGGTGGTGAAGATCCCTTATCAACCGGCAGTAGCTGACAAGGATGGTACCCTCAAGGGCACCATCCCGATCCTCGATGTGCAGTACGGCAACGTCTGGACCAATATCGACGATGCGCTGCTGACCAAGGCGGGGGTCAACAAGGGTGACAGCGCCTGTATCAAGATCAGCGAAGGGGATGTGGTCAAATATGACGGCAAGGCGCCTTACGTCAGCAGTTTCGGTGATGTGCCGGAAGGGCAGCCGCTGGTCTACCTCAACAGTCTGCTACAGGTGTCGGTGGCGCTGAATATGGACAGCTTCGCCGCCAAACATCAGGTGCAATCCGGCGCCAACTGGCATATCAGCCTGAAGAAGTGCTCCTGAAGATTGTCAGGCTTTCGACAAGCGGGTTTGAAGCAAGAGAGGGCAGCCAAAGAGGCTGCCCTCTCTCATTGTCTGATAAGGCGTTGTTGTCAAAAAGCATATTAATTGAATGCAATTGATAATGATTGGCATTTGGTTGGATAATCGCGCACTTGTCTGACCACCTAACCATACCGAATGAAAACCAGCCTTTTACTGCTCAGCCTACTGGCTCTGACCGCATGCAATGACAATCACAGCAATACGTCGGTGACCCCCTCACCCGAGGTGACCCCGCCGGTCGTCAAGCCGACCGAACCACCCATCACGCCGCCAATAGTACCGCCGGAAACCCATACCCGGGTGCCCCTGACCATAGAGGTCAATGTGGCCGATCGACTGGGGGCGGGGGCACTGCTTGAGGTGAAACAGGTCGCAACCGGGATCCGCGTGCAACAGGCTATCGAACCGGGCCAGCCTGTCAGCATCACCTTGCCAGCGGGTCTGCAACTGGATCAGCCGCTGGAGCTGCTCGGTAGTGACGAGGGCTATCTGCTGCGCGCGGTATCGGTGCGGGTGGCGGATCTCTCGGCCGGGATCACTCTGGCGCGCCGCAACAGCGTACCGCGGCTGGGGTTGAACGAGGAGGAGACAGCGCTCTTCCTGCTGGCGGATCAGAGCGGGGATGGCTCCCTCAGTCAGGCCGAGTGGGGCAGAGCAGAGGAGATCCGCGTGCAGCAACAGGCAGCCATTGAGGATTACGCCGCTTTCCTGCTGGCCCAGCGCCAGCCGGGCGCCGTGCTCGACTATGCCGACAGTTGGCAGATGCTGCTGGCCCTGCGCGATGACAAGCAGGCGCGCAGCTGGTATCAGCGCAGCAACAGTGCCCAGATCCAGTCCGCCCGCACCCAGCTCTATCCCGCCAACCTCAGCCAGCCGGATGAGCCGGAGACGGCGGATCTGCTGCGCCTCGATGAGCAGGGGCAGCTGGTGGTGCGGGGCCCCTGGCAGTGCCTGCACGATGTGCGCGCGGTCAGCGGGGTCAAGGGCAGCCAGTACTGGCTTTATGGCAGTGGTACTACAGCCCTGCCTGTTGCCACCCTGCCACAACTGGCTGTGGGGCCGAGCGGTTGCGGCCGCAGCGACTGGCGCCTGCCGACCCTCACCGAATTCGAGCGACTGCTGAGCAGTGACAAGTCGGCATGGCGCTACCCCAATACCTTTGCTGTCGCCCTGCCCGCCCAGCTCTGGCTGCTGGATGGTGCGGGTCAACCCCGTCTCTATCAGCTGGCGACCCGAACCTGGCTGGATGAGGGGGAGGGCAACCTGCTCTGGTATGCGCTGGCACCCTATCCAGTGCGTCCCTCCGTGGTGCGCGACAGCAGCAAGCCGGACATGGCGGCCCTGCGCGCCCAATACAGCGGTTCATCGGCCCAATGGCCTGCCGCCCGGGTGGATGAAGGGGTGGAATGGCAGGAGCTGGGGCCGCTGCCTGCCGTTCCCTTCCCGGCCGACAACCCCTATAGCCGGGCCAAGGTGGTGCTGGGTCAGCAGCTCTTTTTCGACAAGCAGCTCTCCAAGGGGCGGGATATCAGCTGTGCCAGTTGCCACGATCCGCAAAAGGGGTGGAGCGATGGCCTGAGCGTATCGGTCGGTCATCTGGGTCAGAAGGGTAATCGCAACGCCCCCTCCATCCTTAACAGCGCCTTCAGCTCGACTCAGTTCTGGGACGGGCGGGTCGCCACGCTGGAGGAGCAGTCGCTTCACCCGATCCAGAATCCCATCGAAATGGCGCTGAGCCATGACGAGTTGCTGGCCCGCTTGCAGGCCAGCCCCGACTATCAGGCAGCCTTTGCCACCGCCTTTGGCGATCAGGGGATCACGCTGGAGCGGATCGCCAAGGCGATCGCCACCTTCGAGCGCACCATCATCAGCCGCGACAGCGATTTTGAGCGCTTCGTCAAAGGGGATAGTCAGGCGCTCAGTGACAAGGCGCTGTGGGGGATGCACCTCTACCGCACCGATGGCCGCTGCATGAACTGCCACTCCGGCCCGCTGCTGAGTCAGCACGGGTTCGAGAGTGTAGGGCTCACCTATTACGGTCGTGGCAAGTTGGAAGATCGCGGTCGCTTCCTGCAGACCCGCAACAAGGCGGACATCGGTCGCTTCAAGACCCCCAGCTTGCGGGACGTCGCCTACACCGGCCCCTATATGCACAACGGCATCTTCCCGATCCTGGCCCAGCGTATCGGTGGTTCGGTGCAGGGCGTAGTGGCCATGTACAACTTTGGCGTGACCAAGTGGAGCAGCGGGGTCGGCTTCCCGACCGGCGCGGATCAATACGATCCCTTCTTCCCCAAAGCCTCCGATCACCTGCATGCCCTTGGCCTCAGCAATGACGAACTGGATGCCATCGGCGAGTTTCTGCGCAGCGCCTCGGCCGAGCCACGTCGCACCCCGGCCACGCTCGCTGAGCTGGGGGTGAGTGAGGCGGATGACCCGACCCTGGTGGGGGCGGTGATCACCGGGTTGGCGGTGCTACCTGCCCAACCTCAGCTGGAGGTGGGACGGACGCTTCCTCTGCAACTGCAGTGGCAACTGAGCGATGGCTCTCTCGGTCCGCTCGATGCGCCTGTTGATTGGCGCAGCGAACAGCCGGAGTTCGCTACCGTGAGTCCGCAGGGCGAGGTACGCGGTGTGGCGGTCGGTACGGCACGATTGGTGGCGACCACGGCTCGTCACACGTTGACCGTGACGGTGCAGGTGGTGGATGCCCAGCCCGATTTTGCCCGGGGCTGTCGTCAACCCGAGCTGGTGGCGGGCAAGCTTGCCTTTGTCTGCCAGCTGACCAAGGACGAGGCGGAGCGTCTGTCCATCTCCTATGACGGTGTGAGCAGTGACAGCGATGGCGACTACAATCCCTTCCCGCTGGAGTATGTGACCATGAGTCAGGCGCGGGCGCGGGATTACTGCCAGCAGCTGGTGGCGCGCGGTCACGATGACTGGCGTCTGCCGACCCGGGCCGAGTTGGAGGCGCTGTTTGCCGCCTACAACAAAGATGGAGCGACGGATCAGTTGCTCCAGCAGCAGGGGTGGCCGCTCTACAACCGCTACTGGAGCAGCGATGCGACTGCCAACGAGACTGGTGAGCTGCCGATGCTCGATCTGAGCACTGGTGACGCGCTATGGGATCTGGCGGATGAGGCCCATGCCGCCACCTGCGTCAGGGCCATCTAGCTTTCATAGATAGTCAGATAAAAAACGGGCGCCTCGGCGCCCGTTTTGTTCTCTGGTAATTAAAGAAAGGGATCAGAACTCGTTGGAGAGCGCCTTGTACCCTTTGACCAGATCGATATTGGTGTGGGCCACGTCTTCGGAGAACTCGGCGGCGTCGACCGAAACCCGCGGGATATGGGTCAGATCGCTCTGCTGGTTGATGCGGGTGGTGGAGGGAACGTAGAACTCCGGCGGCAGATCGCAGCCATCGATCACCGAGTTGTGACGCACCACGGCGCCATCGCCGATATGGCAGTTGAACAGCACGCTGTTGAAGCCGATAAAGACCCGGTTCCCCACTTCGCACGGCCCGTGGACGATGGAGCGGTGGGCGATGGAGGTGTACTCGCCGATGGTGACGGCGGCGCCGGATTTAGAGTGGATCACCACCCCATCCTGAATATTGGAGTTGGCGCCGATGACGATGGGTTCCATCTCGCCGTTGGCATCCACTTCGTCGGCGCGGATCACTGCATAGGGGCCGACGAAGACATTCTCTTTGATGATCACCTTGCCGCAGATGATGGCGGTCTTGTCGATATAGGCTGATTCGTCGATGACAGGCAGATGGCCGGAGGGATTCTTGCGGATCATGTTACATCCTGTGGTTGCCAAGAGGGATTATCGGGTGGTGGACGAGGAGTCTACCGGTCGGCCAGCTTACCCCTGCTCGCCCTCTGGTTAAACCCCTGACTGGTCTGACCCTTGTCGCGCGCCGTCTCGGCATGGCTGTTTCCCGCCGCCAGAATATGGGAGCATGGCGGTCATCCAAGCGTCGCGTTAGGTGGACATATAAAGATGAAGAAGATGATGGCCCTGTTGGCAGGTGGTTTGTTGCTCTCCTCTGCGGTGCAGGCGAAAGGGGAGGCGGGTGAGTTTGACTATTACGCCATGGCGCTCTCCTGGTCGCCCGAGCATTGCGCCGTCAAACCAGCAGATCGGGACCAGTGTTCCCGCAAGCTGGGGTTTGTGCTGCACGGTCTCTGGCCCCAGTACGATCGCGGTTACCCCAGTAACTGCACCCACGAACGGCTCGATCCCGATATGGAGAGCGAGTTTTCTGACCTCTACCCCAGCCGCTTTCTCTATCGTCATGAGTGGGAGAAGCACGGCACCTGCTCCGGGCTGAGCCAGCAGGCCTTCCATAAGCTGGCGAGCGATCTGCGCCAGAAGGTGAAGATCCCGGCGGCCTATCAATCCCCGGAAGAGCCGCTGCGCAAAAGCAGTTTCCAGCTCAAGGCCGATCTGGCGAGCGCCAACCAGTGGTTGGCCCCCGACAACATCACTGTGGCCTGCGCGGATGGTGGCCGCTTCCTGCGGGAGATCTACATCTGCGTCAATAAAGAGGGGACGGATGCGGTCACCTGCTCCGCCGAGATGCAAAAGCGCGAGCGCCGCTCCTGTGGCCAGCCGGACTTCCTGCTGCGCAGCGTGCGTTAAGGCTTCACTCTCTTCATCAGGCCCCTTGCGGGCCTGATGTGCAACCACAACTATCGGAAAGGAGTCTGACAGATGGATGGCAACAACCGGTTTGGCCCGACCGAGCGGGCACTGCTGCTCGGAGTGAACGAATGAGCCTGTTTACCGAGCTGGGGATGCGTTATCCCATTATTCAGGCGCCGATGGCCGGTGTGCAGGGCAGCGAGCTGGCGCTGGCCGTGACCCGTGCGGGCGGCTTGGGCTCCTTGCCCGCCGCCATGCTCGCACCAGCTGAGTTGCGTAGCGAACTGGCGCGTCTTGCCCAAAGTGGCCTTGGGCCATTTAACATCAACTTCTTCTGCCATCAGCAACGGGAGCCAGATCCCGTTGCGCTGGCCAGTTGGCAGCAGCACCTTGCTCCCTACTATGCCGAGTTTGGCGTAGAGCCCCCAGCCGTTACGACGGCGCCAAGCCGCGCCCCCTTCAATGAAGAGCATGCCGCCATGGTGGCCGAGTTCAGACCGGCGGTGGTCAGCTTTCACTTCGGCTTGCCCGCTCCCGAGCGGCTTGCCCGGGTGAAAGCGGCGGGGGCCAGGGTCTTTGCCAGCGCCACCACGGTGGCGGAGGCCGTATGGCTCGCTCACCACGGCGCCGATGCCATCATCGCCCAAGGGTTGGAGGCGGGTGGTCATCGCGGCCATTTCCTCTCTGATGATCTCGCCTTGCAGCAAGGCACCTTGACCTTGCTGGCGCAGATCCTCGCGGTGACCGATCTGCCGGTGATTGCCGCTGGCGGTATCGTCGATGGCAAGGGGATAGCCAACGCGCTGGCGCTGGGGGCCAGTGCCGTGCAGATGGGCACTGCTTTTCTCTGCTGCCATGAAGCAACCACCTCGGTGCTGCATCGCGCCGTCCTCCACTCGCCACAAGGCCAGCAGACGGCACTGACCAATCTGTTCAGTGGCCGCCCTGCGCGAGGTATCGTCAACCGTCTGATGCGGGAGCTTGGCCCGCTCTCGGAGTTTGCCCCTCACTTCCCTTATGCCAGTGGTGCACTGGCGCCGCTACGCGCCGCCGAAAAGGCAGGGGACGGCGGCTTCTCTCCGCTCTGGGCTGGGCAGAATGTATCGGGTTGTCGGGATCTCCCCGCCAGCGAGCTGATGGCGTGCTGGGTCAAAGAGGCGGGATTGGGGTAAGCCTCGCTATATATGCCTCTTTATATAGAAGCGGCCGTTGGCGCTGCGCGTCAGACGCGCCGATACGGCGATGATGTATGAGTGCCTGTACTGTGGTGAGGCGCTTATCCGGAGACAAAACCCCGCACTTCACCCACATCTGTGGATAAGTCTGTACAAAGGCTGTGTGTTGATATGAATAACTAATAAATCGCACTTTTTTGCAATTAAATTGCGGTAAAGCCTTGCCAATGTGAGCTGGATCTCTATAATACGCCACATCGACAGGGCAAGCGGCAACGCAAACAGTCTAGTCGGTAACCTCGAAAAGCCTTTGAAAATAAGGCTTGACTCGAGAAGGCGGTTGAGTAGAATTCCACTCCCGCAGCAACACACTGTTGCGTCGCTCTTTAACAATTTGAATCAAGCAATCTGTGTGGGCACTCACAGCATCGAGCATCAAAATTAATTTTTGATTTTCAATGTCTGGTGAAGTGACCAAGACGATTTCTTAGCAATAAGAAGTCGAACAGTTTATTTCAGCAATTCATTGAGCCGCTGAATGTTGTTACTTCGGTAATAACACGAAGCAAACCAAACTTAAATTGAAGAGTTTGATCATGGCTCAGATTGAACGCTGGCGGCAGGCCTAACACATGCAAGTCGAGCGGCAGCGGGAAAGTAGCTTGCTACTTTT
>NZ_NKWE01000077.1:0-22377 GCF_006243315.1 Aeromonas sobria | reverse complement strand
CGCAAGAACGCTGGGCTATGGGAAAAGGGACATCCAAGAAATGAGGCGGTGCTGGTGATGCGCAAGGAAGGGCTGGCGCACTGGAAGAAGATATCGGAGTATCACCGTCGCTCGCTGGCAGGGACGGCGATGTATCGGTTCAAGCAGTTGCTGGCGGGGAAAATCAGTCTGCGTAACTACAACGGCCAAGTGGGAGAAGTGATGGCGTATGTAAGCGCTATAAACAAGCTAAATACCCTTGGTCTGCCTGTCAGAAAGCCCCGAGTGTAGCGGTCACCTGGGGCTGGGGACGTTGTGACCTGATGGCTGATTTGGGCAACAACGCCGGTTATACCCCAAAGCAGCATCTGACAAAGGCTGCATGACCTCTACTTTTGAATGCCCCTAAAAATGGGGGGATTCCCCCCCCCGCTGCGTGAAGCCAAGGCCACAGAAATATAGTGTAAAAAAAGCCAATAAAAACAATGCCAGTCAGTCTTAACTGACTGGCATTATGGCCGCAAGCCACCCTTTTCTTTTGCAATTTAAAAATAAGAAACAAGCATCATGACCAAACGTAAAGGCATTATTCTGGCCGGTGGCTCAGGCACCCGTCTCTATCCAGTCACAATGGCGGTGAGCAAGCAGCTGCTGCCCATCTATGACAAGCCGATGATCTACTACCCGCTCAGCACCCTGATGTTGGCCGGTATTCGGGATATTTTGATCATCAGCACACCGCAAGATACACCCCGCTTTGAGCAACTGTTGGGTGATGGCAGCCAGTGGGGCCTGAATTTGCAATACAAGGTGCAGCCAAGTCCGGACGGGTTGGCACAAGCCTTTATTCTGGGTGAAGAGTTCATCGGTTCAGATCCCTGTGCACTGGTGCTGGGCGATAACATCTTCTACGGCCACGACCTGCAGAAGCAGCTGGAGGCGGCAGCGGCCAAAGAGAGTGGCGCCACCGTCTTTGCCTACCACGTGCACGACCCGGAACGTTATGGGGTGGTGGAATTTGATAAAGAAGGAACCGCGATCTCTCTGGAAGAGAAGCCACTGGAGCCAAAGAGCAACTATGCGGTCACCGGCCTCTATTTCTATGACAACAGCGTGGTGGAGATCGCCAAGAGTCTGAAGCCGTCGCCACGCGGTGAACTGGAAATAACGGATCTCAGCAATCACTACCTTGCAACAGGGCAATTGACCGTCACCATGATGGGACGAGGTTATGCTTGGCTCGATACCGGTACCCATGAAAGTCTGATTGAAGCGAGCAACTTTATTCAGACCATCGAAAAGCGTCAGGGATTAAAGATTGCGTGTCCAGAAGAGATCGCTTTTCGCAAGGGGTTTATCGATGCCGATCAGTTGCGCGCACTTGCTATACCGTTGGCAAAAAATGAATATGGTCAATACCTGTCTCGATTGCTTGTTATGCAGCCTGATGTGTGACCTGAGGGAGATTTGCGAGCATAAGTGGAATCTTTCAGGCTACTACCCTAGCAATCAAAAAGTCAGCAAGTGATCACTTGGTTCTTTTTTCACATGGATTTATCAATGCAATATCGTACAACATCGCTGGCGGGGATGATGATCCTTACGCCCACGACTTTTTCGGATCATCGCGGTCAATTTCGTGAGTGTTTTCGTCAAGATGAGTTTGAACAGCACTGTGGCCATTACCCGCTGATGCAAGACAATCTGAGTCGTTCGGTTGGGGGCACGTTGCGCGGTTTGCATTACCAACGCAATCGACCACAGGGTAAACTTGTACAGGTTATCAGCGGGACTATTTTTGATGTGGCGGTTGATATCCGGCCAGCGTCGCCCACGTACGGACAATGGTTGGGTTGTCGATTAAATGCAGAACTCGGCGAACTTATATGGATCCCGCCCGGTTTTGCGCACGGTTTTTATGTGCTAAGTGACAGCGCTGATGTTTTTTACAGATGCAGCGATTATTATCATCTCGGTGATGAAGCTGCTATTCGATGGGATAGCCCTAATCTGGCGATAAAATGGCCATTATCTGAACGGTGGCCTTTATTGCTGTCAGATAAAGATCGCCAGGCCCCCTGTTTTGTTAGTGCCCCTTAATTGTGTCCCTGTTGTAAGATTTTTAACATTGATAATGAAGAGAGAAGAGATGAGCGAAAAAACGCCAGTTATTCCTAACCAATGGGTACAAGCACCCGCATCAGATGAGATAGATTTACGAGAGCTGGTGTTGGTACTGTGGCGCCAAAAAGTATTGATACTATTGCTGACCCTGCTGTTTGCTATCGCTGGTATTGGCTATGCGATGACTGCACGTCAGGTATGGACCAGTCAGGCCCTTATCTCGGAGCCGTCAGCTTCTCAAGTAGCGGAATTACAATTGGTTGTGGATAAAATACAAGCAATCATGTCCAGCAACAGCAACAGCAACAGCAACGGAGCCCTTCTATCGACTGCTGCTTTTTCCTCGCTTGAGCAACCCGCCATTTACCAAAGCTTTATTTCAGCCTTTAATAGCATGAATAATAAGCGAGCATTTCTAACACAAGAGGGTATCTACGCAGTAGAGATGGAGAAATCAGGAGTCTCCGATAAGCGTAGTGAACGTGCGTTAATGAGTAAGCTAGCTGAGTTCATATCAGCTAAGGCTCAGGATAAAACAAGCCAAGATATGACATTAAGCTTCTCTGCTGAAACACCTGAACTTGCTCAGCAGCGATTGGTAAAGTACATAGCCTTCGTTCAGCAAAAGCAACTAAAAATTAAAAATGCAGAGTTGTTATCTATATGGGAGAATAAAATAAAAACGTTAACAACCAAATATGAAGGAATGAAGGCTGATACTTTGCTGAAAAGGCAGGAAGAACTTCAGCGGGTCAGGTATAGCTTAAGGATCAGTAAGGCTGCAGGGGTGGATGCTCCTCTTGAGCGCATGGATAGCCAGGAGATTTTTAACATCCAGTTAGGTTCGAAAGGCTTGGCCGAGAAATTAAATATTTTGGAAGAGATCACAGACCCCGAGTTACTTAATCCTGATTTAGGTAAAATTCGTCTGCAATTAAGTAGCTTAAAGTCATTGAATATTCAGGATGTCAAATTTAACTCATTTAACATGATCAACTCACCAGAAAAACCCTTTACCCGTGACAAACCAAAGCGCCCGCTTATCGTGGTTTTGGTAACCTTGCTGGGTGGAATGTTGGGTGTAGCGATTGTTCTTGTACGCCATGCTTTTCGCCGGCCAGAGCAGTCCTAATTGTGACTGAATCTCTAAAAGGGGCTATTTGCCCCTTCTTTTTATCAGTGTCTTCAGCGCCCTTTTTACAACGTGGGGCTGGCCTAAGGAGCAGGGCTGTGACGTTAACGAAAATCATGATGACTTTAAGCGTGCTCTATTGGTTGTTGGGCATGCACTTTTTTATGCACAACCCGGGAGGCGCAGGGCTATATCTGCCCTTTAACGCGTGGGGATGGATTTTTGCCTCGCTAGCTATAGGATTGGGATTGTGGCAGGTGACGTTACGCCAGCGTCTGGTCTTGTCTCCATTGCAAGCTGGCTTATGTATGGGGTCGCTATTGCTGTTGCTCCCGATGCTCTATCCCGGGTTTGCACTCCAGGATTATGCTATTCCCCGATTACTGGGGCTTTTTGCTGGTTTGCTGTTTTTGTTTGGGCTCTATCAATGGCGCTTTAATCGGCAGCAGCGTGATCGCTTGCTCTATCTCATCCTGATTGCGATCGCAATCGAAGCTGCTCTTGGTCTGGTGCAGTTCTATCTGTTGACGCCAGGTAACTGGATTGGTTATGACACCAAAGCCAATCGCCCTTACGGGATCTTTCAACAGCCAAATGTGATGGCGACGTTTATGGCAACCGGTATTGCCCTTGCTGTCTGGTTAGAATTACGTCGAGAGAGTGGTCGTTTGCTGATGGCATTGCGCTATGGCGTCATTCTATCTGCATCACTGTTGCTGGTTGTTTTGCAATCACGGGTAGGGCAATTAGGCGGCCTGCTAGCCCTGTTCTTACTAATGCCTCTACTTCATCGCCAGTATTTGTTATCCCGTGTGTTGGGTCTGGTTATCTTGGCTGTGGCCATCGGCCTGTTATCACAATATTGGATGGCTGGAGCCAAGCGCGGGTTGGATATCTATCAGTCTGGTGGTGTACGCGCAGATATCTGGTCATTTACCTACCATTTAGTTACGCAGAATTGGTTGTTTGGGATTGGTTATGGTGGATTTGAGTCTACTTTTTTACATCGTAATATGGAGTTTAGAAGCCTAAATCCTGATATAGGCATAGAAATTTACAATCTTGACCACCCCCACAACGAGTTTCTTTATTGGGCTGTTGAGGGGGGCATTGCACCTATGATCGGCATGGTGATCATGGGAGGCGCATTATTATGGCGTCTGGCGAGTGTGCGTTGGGTCAATGCCATGGGCCTGCTTGCTCTGGTTACACCGATATTGCTCCATACTCAGACAGAATACCCTCTCTACCATGCAATTGTGTTGTGGTGGTTGTTGCTGACGCTGATTTATATCATCGATACCGAAATTGAAGAGACCAGCTTGGCTAGCCGTGGTTTTTCATCATGGTGGGATATGGAGTGCAGCCCCTGGTTGTTGCTGCGATTTATGGCGATCGCTATCCCGCTGTTGGTTGTTCCCTTTATGCTCACTGCAATTCATACCGCATGGGTAGTTACCAAGTATGAAAGAGGTGGGTATAAAGAGCCGACCTTGCTACTTGATATCGTCAATCCCATGGCTTGGTTGACCCGAGTCGAGTTTGATGTGAACTCGGTTCGTCTGATGGTGGGTTTGCAGACAAGTAACAAGGCTGAACTGGAAGCTTATCTGGAGTGGGGGCAGGCATTCGTACGCCATACACCACGTGCCAACATCTACGCCAATATGGTGATAGCGCTTAATGCATTGGGTCGTACGGAGGAAGCCAATACGATGCGATCAGAAGCACTTAAGCTCTATCCATCCGAGCCCCTTTTGACTGGGTCGGCTGCAACGGCAGTGATTACCGGTGTTGATCAATCAGGCAAGAATATAACTAAAAATAAATAGTGCTATTTGACTACGTAGAAAGCCAGCCCTTAACAAAAGCTGGCTTTTTTATTGCTTACCTTCTGGATTACCGGCATCTACACAGTCTGTTTTCTGGTACATACATCTACAAAACTGATTATGAAATACATACATTAAAATGTTGTGTGCAATTGCAAGCTTCTGATTTTTGGTGATTTATTTTTTGTTGAGGCGTTGCAGCGCAGAATGGGCGCCGTGTGGCAGAAGTTGCACAACTGGGTCTATGCCATCGCCCTGCTGGTGCCGGTACACTACTGGTGGTCGCTAGCGCCTCATACGTTGATGGTCAATTTGGACATACCCCTCGTCATCGGGCGAACGGTGTGGGATCCTGGCTTGCTCATGGCTAAACGGAGAGTCGCAGACTGGCCAAATGATGCTGAGCATATGGTAGAAATGTGCGCTCAAGGCTTATATCGCGGGTATCCGCGTTAGTCTATTGGATACTGAACTGGAAATTAATGAGTCTTGAAATACCGACTCTTTTTGTGCACAACATGGTAATCACTTCACCACTTAAAAGATTCTGCCTTTCAGCTTGATTGTTATTGATAGTGACGCAGATTCGATCTCGATGGTGAAAATTAAGAAAAAAAGAACGTTAATATAGAAAAACTGTATGTTGTCGAGAATTGTCCATGCTATTCTGAAACAGTTATCCCTGTAACCGACTTTTTTGTGAGGAAATAATGAACGAGTTTCTGAAAGTTCTGCTGAACATCCGCAGTCTGCGCGCCGCTATTCGTGAGCTGCCGTTTGAGCAACTGCTGGAAGCTAAAGAGAAGTTTGACCTGGTTTATCAAGAGCGCGCTGCTTCTGTTGAACAGGACCGAGCTGAACAGGAAGAGCGTCAGCGCAAGCTGAATGAATTTACCGAAATGCTGCAGCAGGCGGGTATTGATCCTCGCGAGCTGCTGGCTAGCGCTGCTGCCCCCGCGGCTTCTACCGGTGCTGCCAAGAGCAAGCGTGCTCCGCGTCCGGCCAAATATCAGTATGAAGAAGACGGTCAAATGAAAACTTGGACCGGTCAAGGCCGTATGCCGAAAGCCATTGCTGCTCAAGTAGCGCTGGGTAAAGACCTGAACGATTTCCTGATCTAATTCGTCAGGTTTAGAAATCGAATAATGCCGCCCAAGGGCGGCATTATTTTTTGCCGTTTTGCTCGTGTTATCCAATCCCCTCCGCTGTTATCTACATCCTCGCTTGTATCCTTTTTACTGTTGTTTAGCCTAACTGTTCCTTTTCTCAATATCCCTCACTATTTGAGATTAATTCATCCGTACGGAGCACCGGTGCGATAACGCTATTTGTACACGCAGTACAGATACGATCTCTGGATATGTTTCTCGCGCTTCATGGGCGTCGTCCAGCAACAGAATGCCGCCTGCTGATTGAATATCCGGTAACCGTTATCTCTGCTGGGCGCTTTCTGCACAGAGGCAGCCACAAGATATGGCCGAGATATTCAGCGAGGTCGCTGTACGGAATTGGCAGCATTGCCATTACAGCCCCTTGATGATGGGCGATGGATATCGGCTGCAGTGTGAGATCGAGGGTCTGCATGGTGTATGGCGATGGAAGCCCCACTCTGCTGGCAGAGTGGGGCATTGCTGGGTAAGGAGTAGTCGGGTACCTGTTATCGGGGTGTCACGTTATCGCTACCACCCAGGGCGCGATAGATTTTGGCGGTGGTGCTGAGCTGCTCTTTTTGCTGGGCCAACAGGCTCTGCTGGGCATCCCACAGCCGGTTTTGCTCATCAAGCCAGGCCTGCACGCCGGTTGCTCCCGCCTGGAAGCGGGCCTTTGCCAGCCGTTCGGCCTCTTGGGCATAACTCCGCTGTTCCTGCAGATATTCGAGTCGCTGTTGGCCATAGTGGCGGGCGGCCAGATTGTCCTCCACCTCCACCAGTGCGGTGTAGAGCTGCTTGCGAAACTCGGTTTCGGCTATCTGGTAATCCAGCTCGGAACTTTCGATGGCGAGCTGGGTACGGTTGTATTCGAGGAAGGGGAGGGCAAGGCTGGCCCCCAGCGTACCGACCGGATTTTGCAGCACCTGCGCCAGTCTATCGGATGCAGTGCTGGCACTGCCGGTCAGGGTCAGGCTGGGGTAGAAGCCGGTGCGGATCTCGTCCCCTTTAGCCAGCGTCTTGCGCAGCCGCAACTCGGCCGCTTTGACATCAGGGCGGTGAGCCAGCACATCGGCCGGGATACCCACGGCGAGTTCAGGAATGGTCTGGTTTGCAAGGTAAGCGGGTGCATACTCCAGCTGCCCGCTGTTGCGGCCCAGCAGCAGACGCAGGGCGTTGCGAGCCTGCTCCTGCTGCGCCTTGAGGGAGGCCAGATCGGCCTGTTTGCCTGCCAGTTGCTGGCGTGCCTGCGCCAGATCGAGCCGGGTGATGGCGCCAGCCTGGTATTTGGTCTGGGTCAGCTGCTCGGTTCGCGCCAGGTTGGCCAGCTGTTGCTCGCCTAAGGTGATGGCGGAGCCGAGATAGCCGAGCTGCCAATACTGCTCCAGGGTATTGCCGATCAGCAGCAGTCGGGTGCTGGCGAGATCCTGCTCGCTTGCCGCCGCCTCCCAGCTCGCCTGATCCCGCACCGAGGCGAGCTTGCCCCACAAATCCACTTCGTAACTGAGGCTCAGCGAGGGACCCAGACTGTTAGTGCCTTTGCCGGTCTTCAGATCCTTGTTGCCACTGGCGCCGATAGAGCCATTGACCGAAGGGGTGAGGTTGGTATCGGCCTGCTCGGCGCCCAGTCGGGCGCTTTTAAGCTTGAGGGCCGCCACACGCATGTCCGGGTTGGCGGCCAGTACCGCGTCGACCAGTTTGTCGAGCCGGGGATCATGAAATTCCCGCCACCAGGGGCCAGTCTGCGCAGCCAGTCGGGCGCCGTCTGGCTGTTGCCATGCAGGGGCGAGCGCCAGCTCGGGTCTTTGATAGGTGCTGTGCTGACTGCAACCGCTGAGGGCCATGCAGAGAGCTAGCCAGGAGAGTTTGTGCATTGTTATTCCCTCGCCAGTGCGACAACAGGGTCGAGCCGCGCCGCATTGCGTGCCGGCAGGTAACCAAACAGGATCCCGATGAGTGACGAGCAACCAAAGGCCATCAGGATGGAGAAGAGCGAGAACTGCATCTTGATGGAGTCCACCAGCAGTGAAAAGAGTGCGCCGATGCCTAGCGAGAGGCCGACGCCGAAGATCCCCCCCAGCAGGCTGACCATCACGGCTTCAATCAGGAATTGCTGCAGAATATCCGACTGGCGGGCGCCCACGGCCATGCGAATGCCGATCTCGCGGGTACGCTCCACCACCGATACCAGCATGATGTTCATCACCCCCACACCGCCGACGATCAGCGAGATCACCGCGATGGCCGAGACCATCAGGGTCATGGTGGCCGTGGTTTTCTCCACCGATTTGATGATGCTGTCGCTGCTGAAGGTGAAGAAGTCCTTCACCCCGTGGCGCTTGGTGATCAGCTCGATTACCGCCTGCTCGGCGAGTGCCGGTTGTACCCCGTCCTTGACCCGAATGGTGATCTGGCTGAAGTGGTGCTGCGAGATGAGGCGACTCATCACCGCGCTGTAGGGCAGCCAGATATTGACCGACTGGCTGCTGGGGCCAAAGCCAGTCTCCTGCGAGACCACCCCGACAATACGCATCGGCAAGGTGCCGACCAGTACCACCTTGCCGACCGGATCCTCCTTGCCAAGCAGGCTGGTGATGCTCTTCTTGTCCACCACGGCGACGGCGGCCCGCTGCTGGATATCTTGCCACTCCAGTAAGCGACCACTGACCAACGTCATCCCCTTCACTTTGAAATAGTCGTTGCCAACACCGCTTACGCTACCGCTGTTGGTCTTGTTGCGATAACGCAGCTGGCCGGAGCTGCCAATCTCGGGGCTGGCGCCCGCAAGATAGGGTTGCCCCAGCAGGGCATCGAGATCCCCCTTATTGAGGGTCTGGATGCTGGCCATCTTCTCGTCACCCCACCCCTTGCCCGGGAAGATCTCGATGGTGTTGGTGCCCATCGCATTGATCTGGTCGATCACCTTGGCACGCGCCCCTTGCCCCAGCGCCACCACACTCACCACGGCGGCAATGCCGATGATGATGCCGAGCATGGTGAGGAAGGTACGCATCCGGTGGGCGAGCATGGCATGGATCGCCATCCGTCCCGCTTCCCGATAGCGATCCCAGTCGTGGCCAATAGCACCTTTATTGGGAGGGTCTTCAGCGGTGGGTGGGGGCAATGCGGCCGTTTGGCGCGGGCCGCTATCTTGCTCTACCCGACCATCCTTGAGGGTGATGATCCGGTCGGCATGGCTGGCCACATCCATATCGTGGGTGACCAGAATGATGGTGTGGCCCTGAGCGTGCAGCTCCTTGAGGATCGCCATCACCTCCTTGCCGCTCTGGCTATCCAGTGCGCCGGTCGGTTCATCGGCGAGGATCACCTCGCCGCCGTTGGCCAGCGCCCGGGCGATACTGACCCGCTGCTGCTGACCGCCGGAGAGCTGACCCGGGGTATGGTGGCTGCGATCGCGCAGTCCCAGTCTGTCCAGCAGCTGGCGCGCGCGCGCCTGGCGATCCGGGCGGCTGGTGCCGGCATAGACGGCGGGGATCTCCACGTTGGCGGCGGCATCGAGATGGGGCAGCAGGTGGTAGCGCTGAAAGATAAAGCCGAAGTGATGGCAGCGCAGCCGGGCCAGCGCCAACGCATCCATGGTGGCGGTGTCTTGACCGCGAAACAGATACTGGCCGCTGCTCGGGCTATCGAGACAACCGAGCAGGTTCATCAGAGTCGACTTGCCGGAGCCGGACGCGCCGACAATGGCGATCATCTCTCCTGCCGCGATAGTGAGGTCGAGAGGGTGGAGCACGGTGACCTCGCTGTCGCCGCTCTGGTAGCGTCGCTCGACCCCTTTCAGCTGGATCAACGGCAGCTGGCTCAGGGGCTCACTCATAGCATCACCGCCATCTCATCATTGGCGGCGGGGGCGCCGTGATTGAGCTGTACCTTCTCCTTCTCGGTCAGACCGCTGATCACTTCAATGCGGATCTCGTCCTTCATGCCGGTCTTGATATGGCGGGGTTCGGTCGTTTCATCTTCCTTGATCACGGTGACTTCATACTCGTTGTCGGCCAGCTGCTTGCCAAGGGCGGTTTGCGGCACAGTGAGTACCTGCTTGCGCTCGCCGAGCACTATGGTCACCTGGGTGGTCATCGCCACTCGTAGGGTATGGCCGGGATTGGGCACATCGAACAGGGCGTAGTAGTAGACGGCCGCATTGTTGGTGGTGGTGCCGGTAGCGGCCTGATCGTTGATGTTGGTAGGCGCTAACTCCACGGCGCGAAGCGTGCCCTGATAGCGGGTATCCGGATCGCCAATCAGGGTGAAGTAGACCGGCATGCCGGCTTTGACTTTGGTGACATCGGCTTCGGAGATCTGCGCCTTGACCGTCATGGTCTCGAGGTTGGCCAGCTTGAGCACGGTCGGCACCGTCTGGCTGGCAGCCAGGGTCTGGCCCTGACGGGTCACAATGCTGATGACGGTGCCATCCATCGGCGCCAGGATCTTGGTGTAGCCCAGCTCGGTCTTGGCCCGATCAACCTTGATCAGGGCGTTGTCGATATTGGCCTGACTGTTTTGCAGTTCGGCGCGGGTGACCGCCAGCAGTGCCTCGGCACTCTCAAGATCGGCCCGGGAACTCGCCTCCTGCTTGAACATCTGCTGCTGGCGCCGCCAGGCGAGCTCGTTCTGTTTCAGTTGCGCCTGCTTGATCTTGAGCTGGGCGCGGTTGCTGGCAAGCTCCGCCTCGGCCGTCTTGAGGTTGTTCTGGGCAATCAGGGGATCGATCTCGGCCAGCAGGTCTCCCTGTTTGACCTGATCACCGGCCTCAACCGCCAGTTTGGTAACCTGACCGGAGACCTGGGCCCCCACATCCACCTGCTCAATGGCCTGTAGCACGCCACTGGCTAGCACGGTCTGGGCAATATCCTCGCGGGTCACCTGAGCGGTCAGCATCGCCTTGGGTGGTTGACTGGGCCAGAGCAGCCAGCCGAGGAGCACCACGGCGATCAGCATGGTGATGGCCAGGGTTCTCTGCTTGGGGGTTATGTTCATCGATCACCTGAATGGAAACGGAAAAGGGTTGTGCGCGGCGATTATCCTGCAGCAAAGACCTGATAAATAACAGCCGCAAATATGTAAGCAAAGTTATGGGGTTAACTGTCAATAAGCCGTGAAAGGAATACGCGAGAGGCAGGAGGGATGAGCGAGATGGTCAGCAAGAGGATGGGGGAGTGCAGCGGGCGGAGGCGATGAAAAAAGCCCTGCGCAGAGGCAGGGCTTTGGAATGGGTTATGGGGCGAGCCATGTGTTGCTCGCGGAGATCATGCCTTGGCCAGCAGATCCATCACCCAGGGCAGACCCTGCTTCTTGCGGCTGACAAAGCCCGGGTGGTAGCTGGACTCTGCCGGTACTTTCGGGTGCGCGGTAAAGTAGATGCGGCTGGCGGCAGCCGTCAGGTCAGTCACCATCAGTACGAAGAAGTCGAGCCCTTCGCTCGCCACGCGCTGGACCATCTCCTGCAGCAGGGCCGGCAGTTGCTCGGCCAGCTGCTGCTCGCTGCCCACTTCGATCTGGCTCATGATGAAGTTGCAACCTTCCGCCTGAAACGCTTTCTCGTCCTGCTGCAGCAGTTGAGCCGGGGTCAGGCCGCTCAGGTCGGTTTTTGCCATCAGCAGCTGTTGGCCGAACTCGGCCAGTGAGACCTCTGCCAGCGGTGCCAGACGCTCACAGGCGATCTTGTCCTGTTCGGTGGTGGTGGGCGAGGTGAGACAAAGGGTGTCGCTCATGATGGCACCCAGCATCAGGCGAGCCTGGCTGCGGGTCACGGTACCTTGCTGGCTCAGCAGATCGAAGGCGATGGTGCAGGTGCAGCCGACGGCACGGATCCAGGCATCCAGCGGAGACTGGGTGACCAGGGTGCCGAGACGGTGGTGATCCACCAGACCCAGTACATTGGCTTGTGCCAGTGTGGCAGGACCCTGTTCCAGATCACTGAAATCCACCAGCCAGACATCTTCACCGGTCAGATCTTTGGTCAGCAATTCGGGTTCGCTGACACCAGCCTGCTCCAGAATAAAACGGGTTTCGGTGCGCAGGTCACCCAGACGCCATGGGGTGGCCTGACGGCCCTGGCCATTGAGCCAGTCGGTGATAACCAGCGCACTGCAGATACTGTCGCTATCAGGATTCTTGTGACCAAAAACGTGGATCATAGACAAAGCCTCACAATTGGATACCCATAAAGGGGGGCAACACTATGCGAAATCCGCTGCATGAAGGCAACCGGATCCGCGCCCATGTTGCTGCCAGCTTCGCCTAACTCGCCATTTTATTGATCTGGGTCGGTAATCCTGACGCGTCTTCGGTTCTCACAATTGGCTATTGGCTATTGGCTATTGGCTATTGGCTATTGGCTATTGGCTATTGCTGGCTGCGAGGGCAATGGCGCTCGCCTGTGCCAGCGCAGTCAGCATGTTTGGTCAGCCCCATCGCTGCAAATCGGCTTTATCGCTTGATTCAGCGACGCAGCAGCTCGCGGGCATTGGCCAGGGTGTTGTCGGTGATCTGGTCGCCACCGAGCAGACGCGCCAGCTCATTGAGGCGGGCACTCTCATCAAGAGCGCTCATTTGGGTTTCGGTGGTTTTGCCATCGGTATGCTTGCTCACCACCATATGCTGGTGGCCGTTGCCTGCCACCTGAGGCAAGTGAGTGACCACCATCACCTGAGTTGACTCCCCGAGCTGGCGCAGCAGGCGACCTACCACGGCGGCAGTCGGGCCGCTGATCCCCACATCTACCTCATCGAAAATCAGGGTGGGGGTGGAGATCTTGCGGGCGCTGATGACTACGATGGCGAGGCTGATACGCGACAGTTCACCCCCTGAGGCCACCTTGCCAAGCGGCTGAATGGGTTGGCCCGGGTTGGTGGTGACCATGAATTCCACCCGATCTATGCCAAGGGGCGAGAGGCTGCTCTGGGCATCGGGGCGCACCTCGATAGCAAAGCGGCCATCGGGCATTGCCAACTCGTGCATGCTGCTGGTCACCTTGGCGCCCAGCTCCTGGGCGTAACGCTGACGGCTCTGACTCAGGGCTTCGGCAGCCTGGACAAAAGCCTGACGGGCCTCGGCCAGCTCATCTTCCATCCCCTCTAACCGCTCCTCGTCGGAGTTGAGGCGGGCGAGATCGGAGGCCAGCTCCTGATGATGCAGGGCCAGATCTGCCGGTTTGACGTGGTGCTTGCGGGCCAGATTGATCGCCTTGGAGAGGCGCGCTTCCAGCTCGTTGAAACGTTCGGGATCCAGCTCCAGCTGATCGAGGTAGCTGCGCAGTTCGCTGTGGCTCTCCTGCACGCCGATCAGTGCCTCGTTCAGCATCTCCAGTACCGGCGTGAGGCGGCTGTCCATGGCGACCAGTCCTTCGGCTCTGTCTACTGCCACTTGCAGCAGACCGGCGATGGTGGTCTCTTCGTTGTCATAGAGCAGATCGAGACAGCTGCCGCACTCTTGCATCAGATCAGTGCCGTTGGCGAGACGCTGGTGCTCCTCTTCTATCTGCTCGAACTCCCCTAGTTGCAGGGCAAATTCATCGAGCTCCTGCACCTGATATTCGATGAGCTGACGGCGGGATTCCCGTTGTTGCTGCTCGGCCTTGAGCCGGTTCAACTCGTTTTGCAGCTGGCGCCACAGTTGATAATGCTGGCGCACTTCATTGAGCAGCAGATGGTGACCGGCATAACCGTCGAGCAGGGCGAGCTGGTAATCAGGCTTGAGCAGCATCTGATGAGCATGCTGGCCATGGACGTTGACCAGTTGTTGGCCCAGATGCTTGAGCTGGGTGAGGGGGACTGGCACGCCATTGATGTAGCTGCGGGAGCGACCCTCGGCGGAGATGACTCGCCGCACGATACACTCACCTTCGTTTTCCAGCTCGTTGGTGGCAAGCCAGGCGCGGGCGGCCGGGTTGTTGTCGAGCAGGAAGCGGGCGCTGACCTCGCTTTTGTCGCTATCGGGTCGCACCATGCCCGCTTCGGCTCGTTCCCCGAGACAGAGACCGAGGGCGTCGATGGCGATGGATTTACCGGCGCCGGTCTCACCGGTGATGCAGGTCATGCCCGGTTGCAGATCGAGTTCGAGAAACTTGACGATGGCGAAGTTGTTGACGGTCAGCTGGGTCAGCATGGTCTCATCCTGTATAGGTCAACTTTACTGTGTATGTATACAGTATATACTGGTCTTATATACAGTAAAGAGGGATAGCCGCCATTTTTAACGATAACGGGCCACCAGAGTGGTGGCCCGCACGGGATAGTGAGGAGAGATTAGAGAAGAGAGGCGCAGGGGTCAGTGGAAGGCCGACATCAGATCCGGATGGGCGGCGATTGCCTCGTCCAGCGCCTGCTCCAGCCGACTACCGCTGGTGATGAGCGGGTTGAGCACCAGGGCGCGCCAGGCGGTATGACGGTTGCCGGTGATGGCGGCTTCGATGGTGAGCTGTTCGAACTCCTTCATTAACTGCAGTAGCCGCAGTGTGTCTTGCGGGAAGGGGGCCACGTTGAGTGGCAGCGGGCCTGATTTGGTGATGAGGGCACTTACCTCCACGGCGCACTCGTCCGGCAGACCGTTGATAGCGCCGTTGTTGCGGGTGTTGACGTGCATGATGATGCGCTTGTCGTTGTGGATGGCGCTCATCAGTTCGCACGCCGCTTCCGAATAGTACTGGCCGCCGCGTCCTTCCAGCGCCTTCGGTTTCTCGGCGAGATCCGGGTGGCGATAGAGATCGAACAGCTGCTGTTCGATGGCCTTGACCACTTCGCCCCGGGTTCCTTCGCCACTGGCCTCACCGAGCTCCTGCTTGAGGATATCGTCGCTCATGTAGTAGTAGCGCAGATAAGCACAGGGGATCATGCCCAGATTGGCCAGCAGATCTTTTGGCCAGGCAAAGGGGGGAATATTGCGCGGCACCAGCGGATCGGGCCCTTGTGCGAGCAGGGCGATCACCTCGCCGAGTTTATCTTTGCCCTGATGCTGGATCTGGCGCACGAAGATAAAGTGGTTGAGTCCCGCCACCTGCATGATGAACTCCTGCTCATCGCGGCTCTCCAGCAGGGTGGCGACCCCTTTTTGCATGATCACCGGTACGTTGCACAGCCCCACCGCCTTGATCTTGCTGTGGCGTAACACGGCTTCGGTCACCATGCCCGACGGATTGGTGAAGTTGAGCAGCCAGGCATCGGGGCAGAGGCGTTCCATGTCGGCGGCGATCTGCAAGGCGATAGGGATGGTCCGGCAGGCGTTGGCAAAGCCGCCCAGTCCGTTGGTCTCCTGACCGATCAGGCCATATTTCAGCGAGATCCGCTCATCGCTGATGCGGGCCTCCAGACAACCGGCGCGAAACTGGGAGCAGACGTAGTCGGCGCCGCGCAGTGCCTCTTCCCGTTCCAGCCGGGTTTCCACCTGCACCGCCAGCCCGGCTTTAGCCAGCATGCGGCGGGTGAGGGCGGCGATGATCTCCATCTTCTCGCGGCCATCGTCGATGTCGACCAGCCAGAGTTCGCGCAGTGGCAACTCGTGCTGACGCTGGATCAGCCCCTCAATGAGCTCCGGGGTGTAACTGGAGCCTGCGCCGATGACCACAATCTTGAGTCCGTTTTTCATTGTCCACCTCATGAACAGGGATAGGGTTTGATCCTATTAAAGGGGGGCTGTGGCGGGCAGACAAACGAAAAAAGGGGCGGTATGGATTAGCCTGTTTAATGCATGAGGGGAAATGGCATACTGATAACCCGCATCGCAACGCGCGTCATAACGAGGTTATCCATGCTGGTACAACAGAATACCCTGGCTCTGCTGCACACCTTCGAGAGCACGGCCCGTCACCTCAGCTTCACTCGCGCTGCCGAGGAGATGAACCTCACTCAGGGGGCCATCAGCCACCGCATTCGTCATTTGGAAGGGCTGTTGGGTTTTCGCCTGTTTATTCGCCTGACCCGAAAGCTCGAATTGACGGAGGAGGGGATGCGACTGCTGGCAACCCTCAGCCACTCTCTGCGCCAAATCAACGAGGAGATTGAAGATATCCGGGCTCAGGATCTGCGTGGCACGCTCCATGTGGGGGTTGCGCCGACGCTCGGGCTCAACTGGCTGATGCCAAGGTTACCCCGCTTCCAGCAACGCTGGCCCGGGCTGAACGTGATGATGCGGGTACGGGCAGGGGCGGTGGATTTCAACGAGGAGCGGGTGGATCTGGCGATCTATTACGGCGCGACCCGCTGCAGTGATCTGCACCGGGAGCTGTTGATGGAGGAGCGTCTGCTGCCGGTCTGCTCCCCCGCCTATGCCGAGCGGCTGGGATTGCTGCAGGAGCCGAGCCGACTGGCGGAGGCCTGTTTTATTCATGCCTCGGAATCGACCGATGTACAGCAGCTCTTCTCTGAGTGGCGCCTTTGGTGTGATGGCGCTGGCATGACATTGCCCTATGAACAGCGTCACTACGGCTTCAATCACTATCAGATGGCCCTGCAAGCGGCGCAAGGTGGCATGGGGGTTGCGATGGGGCGGGAGGTGCTGGTGCGCAGCTTGCTGGAGCAAGGGGTGTTGGTGGCGGTAGGTGGCCCGGCGGTGGCAGCCGGGCGTAATTACGAGCTGATTTCGCCGCGGGAGAACCGCGAGCGGCCACGTTTTCGCGCCTTTAGCGACTGGCTGCGCAGCGAGGTGGCGCTCAGCCAGCCTGGCAGTGATCCTGCCCTTTAAAACAGCTTGCTGCCCCAGCCGAGTTTGTTGCGCAGCACATGGAAGTAGCTGTAGTCGAGCGGATGCACCAGATAAAGCTGGTGGTGGCTCTTCTTGATCAGGATCTCGTCCCCCGGGTGGACCGCCAGCGTCACCTGACCGTCACAGCTCACCTGCATGGCGTCGTCCTGATTGTCTGGCGAGACCAGCAGGCGCACTTCGCTGTCGGCATCGAGTACGATGGGGCGGCTGCTCAGGGTGTGCGGGAACATCGGCACCAGGGTGATGGCGTTGAGCTTGGGGGTGAGGATGGGGCCGCCCGCTGACAGCGAGTAAGCTGTGGAGCCGGTGGGGGTGGCCACTATGATGCCGTCCGAGCGCTGGCTATACATAAAGCTGCCATCGATATAGACCTCGAACTCGATCATGTGGGCGATCTTGCCCGGGTGCAGTACCGCCTCGTTGACCGCCAGATTGCTCGACTTACGCTCGCCGTGGCGATAGACCGAGGCCTCCAGCAGGAAGCGATGTTCGCTCTTGTAGTGGCCGGAGAGTACCTGCTCCAGCGGCAGCAGATAATCCTGCGGCGAGAGGTCGGTCAGAAAGCCGAGATTGCCCCGGTTGACCCCGATCACCGCCACATCGAAGCGCGACAGCACCCGCGCTGCCCCCAGCATGTTGCCGTCGCCGCCGACCACGATGGCGAGATCGGCCTGCTGGCCCAGTTGCACCAGATCCATCACGTTTTCATCGAGGATGCTCAGGGTCTGGGCGACCCGGCTCTCCACCAGTACCCGAAAACCGCGAGTGGTCAGGTATTGATGCAGGCCGGTCAGCGTCTGGTTGGCCCCTTCATGATGGGGTTTGCCAATCAGGGCGATGGTTTTGAACGGAGAATCCATAGTCTGTCAGGTCTGGGATGGGTATTGCGGGCCAGTATACAGTGCTTTGCCGTGCTTGTGGCGCTTCGGATAGTGCTGTGCCCCTGCCGCCAGCTGGCGAAAGAGTGCTCAGTAACACCGGCAAATAGCCGCTTGCAGCGGTTCAGAAGCCCTGATTGGCCTTTTACCCCTTGAAAGCCGGGGCTGCATCCCCATAATAGCGGCAATGATTGAAGTAACCCTGAATTGGAGATGTCATGAACCACGAAGAGCAAAAGGTTGAAGCGATGGAGCAAGTGGAAGCCCAACCAGTCGAGCCGACCGATGTAGACAGTGAAGTGACAGCTGAACAGGCCCGCATTGCTGAACTCGAAGCGCAACTGGAAGCTGCCCAACAGTCTTCTCTCGAGGAGCGGGAGCGTGCCATTCGCGCCGTCGCCGAGATGGAAAACCATCGTCGCCGTGCTGCACAGGACGTGGAGAAGGCCCATAAGTTCGCGCTGGAGAAGTTCGCAGGCGAGCTGCTGCCGGTGCTGGACAACCTGGAGCGTGCCATCGAACTGGCCGACAAAGAGAACGAAGCCCTCAAGCCGATGATCGAAGGTGTCGAACTGACCCTGAAATCCATGCAGAGCGGTGTGGCCAAGTTCGGTCTGGTGGCACTGGACCCCACCAATCAGCCGTTTGACCCCAATGCCCATCAGGCGATGAGCATGATCCCGAGTGCCGATGTGGCACCCAATACCGTCATCGCCGTGATGCAAAAAGGCTATGAGCTGAATGGTCGGGTGATCCGTCCTGCCATGGTGATGATCGCCAAAGCGATCGACTGATTGGCCGTGGGTACCCAAGCCCGCCCCGTGGCGGGCTTTTTGTTTGTCTGTGCTGCATCCCGTCATCTTGTCCGGCTTTACGGTTAAAAACCGTCGCTCAATCATGATAAAGGGTGTGGTTTTTTAGGGTTAGGGCTTGAAGCTGCGGCTGGCGACCCCATATAGGAAGCAAGGCGCGGCGGCACCAGAAAATTTGATGCCGGGAGCTTGAAAGCCAGATTGGCTGCCCCCACCTAGCCGTTAACGCATTAAGGCGAGTTCCTCGCCAGTTTATTCAAAGTTTTTGGAGATTCGTCAAATGGGTAAAATCATCGGTATTGACCTGGGTACTACCAACTCCTGCGTCGCTATTCTGGATGGCGACACTGCTCGCGTGATCGAGAACGCAGAAGGCGATCGTACTACTCCGTCCATCATTGCCTATGCCGATGATGGCGAGATCCTGGTTGGTCAACCGGCCAAGCGTCAGGCCATCACTAATCCGAAGAACACCCTGTTCGCTATCAAGCGTCTGATCGGTCGTCGTTTTGAAGATGAAGAAGTGCAGCGTGACCTGAAAATCATGCCGTATGCCATCGCCAAGGCTGACAACGGCGATGCCTGGGTTGAAGTGAAGGGCAAGAAAATGGCACCGCCGCAGATCTCTGCTGAAGTGCTGAAGAAGATGAAGAAGACCGCTGAAGATTATCTGGGTGAGCCGGTCACTGAAGCCGTTATCACTGTGCCAGCTTACTTCAACGATGCTCAGCGTCAGGCTACCAAGGATGCCGGTCGCATCGCGGGTCTGGATGTAAAACGCATCATCAACGAGCCGACTGCCGCAGCATTTGCCTACGGCGTGAACAAGGTCAAGGGCGAGCGCAAGGTTGCCGTATATGACCTGGGCGGCGGTACTTTCGATATCTCCATCATCGAGATCGACGAAGTTGAAGGCGAGACCACCTTCGAAGTACTGGCGACCAACGGTAACACCCACCTGGGTGGTGAAGACTTCGACAACCGCGTCATCAACTACCTGGTTGACGAGTTCAAGCGTGAGCAGGGCATCGACCTGCGCAACGATCAGCTGGCCCTGCAGCGTCTGAAAGACTCCGCCGAGAAAGCCAAGATTGAGCTCTCCTCTGCCCAGCAGACTGATGTCAACCTGCCGTACATCACCGCTGATGCCACCGGTCCCAAGCACATGAACATCAAGGTGACCCGCGCCAAGCTGGAATCCCTGGTGGAAGACATGGTGAAAGACTCTCTGGAGCCAGTGCGCATGGCGCTGAAAGATTCCGGTCTGGCGATTGGTGAGATCGACGACATCATCCTGGTAGGCGGTCAGACCCGTATGCCAATGGTGCAGAAGACCGTATCTGAATTCTTTGGTAAAGAGCCGCGTAAAGACGTTAACCCGGACGAAGCCGTGGCCATGGGTGCTGCCATCCAGGGTGCGGTACTGTCTGGTGAGAAGACCGACGTACTGCTGCTGGACGTGACTCCGCTCTCCCTGGGTATCGAAACCATGGGTAGCGTGATGACTGCGCTGATCGAGAAGAACACCACTATCCCGACCAAGAAGTCCCAGGTGTTCTCTACTGCCGAAGACAACCAGTCTGCCGTGACCATTCACGTGCTGCAGGGTGAGCGCAAGCGTGCCAGCGACAACAAGTCACTGGGTCAGTTCAACCTGGAAGGTATCCGTCCGGCACAGCGCGGCCTGCCGCAAATCGAAGTGACCTTCGACATCGATGCCAACGGTATCCTGCACGTCTCTGCCAAAGACAAAGAGACCAACAAAGAGCAGAAGATCACCATCCAGGCCTCTTCCGGTCTGTCTGATGAAGAGATCGAGCGCATGGTCCGCGAAGCCGAAGCCAACGCGGCCGAGGACAAGAAGTTCGAAGAGCTGGTGCAGACTCGCAACCAGGCGGATGGTCTGGTCCACTCGGTACGCAAGCAGATCACCGAAGCCGGTGAAGCCCTGCCTGCTGACGACAAGAGCAAGATCGAAGCCGCGGTGAGCGAGCTGGAAGCCACCCTCAAGGGTGACGACAAGGCTGCCATCGAAGCCAAACAGCAGGCTCTGCTGGAAGCGTCCCAGAAGCTGATGGAGATTGCTCAACAGCAAGCTCAGGCTCAACAAGGCGCCGCCGGTGCTGATGCCGGTCAGTCCTCCTCTTCTTCCAAGGCTAACGACGACGTGGTCGACGCCGAGTTCGAAGAAGTGAAAGACGACAAGAAGTAAGCCCTACCCAGATGGGGGAAGTTCGCTTCACCCATCGGCTTAGTCAATGAATTCACGGGCGTTGGGTAACCAACGCCCGTCTGCGTAACTGCTACGAAGCAACAGGATGAGTATGTCGAAGCGCGATTTCTACGAAGTGCTGGGTGTGGCAAAAGATGCCGACGAGCGCGAGATCAAGAAGGCGTACAAACGTCTGGCAATGAAGTATCACCCGGATCGCAATCAGGGTGATGCGGCATCTGAAGAGAAGTTCAAAGAGGTCAAGGAAGCTTACGAGGTCCTGACCGATGGCAACCTGCGTGCCCGTTACGATCAGTATGGCCATGCCGGTGTCGATCCGAGCCAGGGTGGCGGTGGCCACGGTGGTTTTGGTGGCGGTGCTGATTTTGGTGATGCGTTCAGCGATATTTTTGGCGATATCTTTGGTGGTGGTCAACGTGGCGGCGGCCGTCGTGGCCCGGCTCGGGGCTCCGATCTGCGTTACACCATGGAGCTGACGCTTGAAGAGGCGGTGCGCGGGGTCTCCAAGGAGATCAAGGTGCCGACCCTGGTTCACTGTGAAGTCTGTAACGGCTCCGGTGCCCACACCGGTAGCAGTGCCCAGACTTGCCCGACTTGCCACGGCGCCGGTCAGGTGCAGATGCGTCAGGGCTTCTTCGCGGTGCAGCAGGCCTGCCCCCACTGTCACGGTCGCGGCAAGATCATCAAGGATCCGTGCCGCAAGTGCCACGGCGAAGGTCGCTACCAGAAGACCAAGACCCTGTCGGTGAAAATTCCGGCGGGCGTTGATACCGGCGATCGCATCCGTCTCTCCGGCGAAGGGGAAGCAGGCGAAGCGGGCGCAGGGGCTGGGGATCTGTACGTACAGGTGCACGTCAAAGAGCACGAGATCTTCGTGCGTGACGGCAACAACCTCTACTGCGAAGTGCCCATCAGCTTCACCGCAGCCGCCCTCGGTGGCGAGATCGAAGTGCCGACCCTGGATGGTCGCGTCAAGCTCAAGGTGACCCCTGAGACCCAGACCGGCAAGATGTTCCGCATGCGCGGCAAGGGCGTTAAATCTGTGCGCTCTGGCCAGGTTGGCGATCTGATGTGCAAGGTGGTGATCGAGACGCCGGTCAAGCTCAACGAATCCCAAAAAGAGCTGCTGCGCCAGCTGGACGAGTCGTTCAGCGGTGCCGCTGCCAAGACCCACAAGCCGAAATCAGAAGGTTTCTTCGAAGGGGTGAAACGCTTCTTCGACGATCTGACCCGCTGATTTCAGCCACCCGAATAAACAGAGCCGGCCCTGCGCCGGCTCTTTTTTTGGGCTATGTCCCAATTACGTGTTGCATGGGGTGCCCCAGCGCCTCATGTAAACACGCTTTGATATTCACTCCCTTCCCGTAACGCTCCAGCATCCTGCGCCAACCCAGATAATTCCTCAGATAATGAGTTGCCACGCCATGAAAGCGCACCATCCATTCTTTCAATCGATGGTGATATCCGTTTACATGTGGAATGTGGAATGCTCTTACCACCCGCTCACCCTGACGATTGCG
>NZ_NKWE01000076.1:0-7320 GCF_006243315.1 Aeromonas sobria | reverse complement strand
ATAAAGTGATAAAGTGATAAAAAATTATATTATCAAAATATTTTTTTATGATATAGTGGCCTCGTAATGTCCATTTGCACTAGAGGCCCCTATGATTACTGTTATAGGTTCAAACAAAGGTGGTGCGTCAAAGAGCACAACTGCTACAAACATTGCAATTGCTTTGGCATTGCGCGGGAAGGATGTTTGTCTTTTAGATGCGGATCTTCAGTCATCTGCGGCAAAGTGGCATGCTTCTCGTGAGGAAGCCGATCTGCTACCTCGTATTACCCTTATTCAGAAATATGGCAACATCAGTCAAACTTTGCGCCAGCTCGATGAAAAGTTTGATCATGTGATTGTAGATGTGGCTGGTCGCAATAGCCGTGAACTGGCTAATGCGGGGGCTGTGGCTGATGTAATGATTGCTCCGCATTTATGCTCACAGTTCGATCTGGACACTTTGGAAGAGCTTGAAGGCCAGTTGGAGGCTTGGCAGGATCTAAATCCTGATTTAAACCTCTATATGTACCAGACGCGAGCTACTACTAATCCTGTATTGCGTGGTAAAGAACGAGCAGAGTTTCTCGAATATCTGAAGTCCTTCCCGACCTTACCTCCTCTTAATGCTATTAACTGTGAACGAAAAATTTATCGAGACGTAGTCCCTCTCGGGAAGTCTGTTTTAGAGGCAACCAATAGAACCGCAATCGAAGAGGTTGAGCAACTTATCGAAGAGGTGTATTCCAAATGGCTTTAAAACCACGGTCTATAAAAAAACCATCAGATGCTCAGGTTGCTGCTCTCGCCGACAAATTGGCTGATAAGCAATATGGTGGGCCATCGCTCATTGTCAAAACTGAAAAAACCGTACAGCGGAGTCTTGCTCTGCCCCAATCTCTCGATCAGGCAATTACCAGGGTATCAGCAGAAAATAAACTCTGTGGGTCTGGTCCGAAAAATACAAGTGCTGTCATACGTGAGGCTTTAGAGCAGTATCTGGAACGGCGGAATAGTCTAGATTGACATTTTATCATTTTATCATTTTATCATTTTATCATTTTATCAAAAAAATATGATTTTATTTTGATAAAGTGTAATTTACTTTCCAAGGCTGGCGGCGTTGTAGGGATTACTTCAGCATTAGGAAATTAAAGCACGTTAAGGGATTTTATTCCCAGCAACGGCGCGGCTTTGCGCAAGCTACGCCCCTATTGAGCGAGGGGACGGGCAATACAAGTAAATCAAGAGAAACAACTTAGCGTTGCACTTCAGAATTGAACTCACTAGCACTTAAATATTAAGATATTGAATCATAAGAAGTAAGGTTTTTGAATTTATGGGATATTATGTTTTTGTAGATTCAATTGATCAACGCAACAACCATGTGAAAGCATGCTGTTGCGGAGGATTGTTGAATGAAACGAACATTTACAGCAAAGGAAAAAGCGTTTGTTTTTGATCTGTGGAAGCGCGGAACCGGCTTCAGTGAGATAGCGAGAATCCTGGATTCGAAACCCGGCACCATTTTCACCATGTTGAGGGACACGGGAGGCATCAAACCGAGCGAACGCTGTCGAGCAGTGGCTCACCTCACGTTATCTGAGCGTGAGGAGATTCGAGCAGGTCTATCGGCAAAAATGAGTATTCGTGCCATCGCACGCTCTCTTAACCGCTCTCCTTCAACAATATCTCGGGAAATTCAGCGCAATCGTGGCCGACTTGGCTACAAAGCTGTTGATGCCAATAATCGTGCAAATCGAATGGCCAAGAGACCCAAGAAATACCTTCTGGAGCGGAACTCGCAACTACGAAATCTTGTGCTGGAACAACTCGAGTTAAAATGGTCTCCGGAGCAAATCTCTGGCTGGCTCAGGAGAACGTTCCCCTGCCAGAACATAATGCAGATATCCGCCGAGACGATTTATAAAACGCTGTATTTTCGTAGTCGGAGTGCGCTGCACCACCTGCTTGTCAAACATCTGCGCCGTTCTCATAGCCTGCGTCATGGAAAACGCCATACACGCAAGGGAGAAAGAGGCACCATCAATATGGTGAACGGCATATCAATCCACGAGCGCTCCAAGCACATCGACAACCGACGATCTTTCGGTCACTGGGAAGGCGATTTGGTGTCCGGTACGAATAACTCTCACATAGCCACACTTGTAGATAGAAAATCGCGCTATACAGTTATTCTCAAGCTAAATGGAAAGGATGCCGGGTCTGTAAATCAAGCACTTATAAATAAATTCCAGGAACTGCCACCCAAACTTAGGTTATCCCTGACGTGGGATCGCGGCATGGAACTGGCCAAGCATCTGGATGCTTACTGCCAGTACAGGAGTAAAGGTTTACTTCTGCGACCCTCAAAGTCCCTGGCAACGAGGCACGAACGAGAACACCAATGGTCTCATACGACAGTTTTTCCCAAAAAAGACATGCCTTGCCCAATATTCCCAGCAGGAGCTGGATAAGGTTGCAGCCCAACTAAACAGCAGGCCGAGGAAGACCCTGAAATTTAAAACACCTAAAGAAGTTATTGAAAAGGGTGTTGCGTTGACAGGTTGAATCTACAGCCGCGTACTTTGCTCAGGAGTCACTGGCAAGTACGCGTGGATAGCCAACCAGCAGGACTTCTATCCCGTTTCCGTTATCTGTCGTATGCTGGAGGTCTCTCGTGCGGGCTTCTACCACTGGCGCCAGCGTCCACCGTCACAGCGCCAACAAGAAGATGAACGACTCAAGGTCGCCATTCGGGCTGCTCACAGCAAGACGCGCCAGACCTATGGCGCAGCGCGTTTACAAGCTGAGTCGGCCGCCGAAGGATTTTACGCCGGGCGGGACCGGATTGGGCTATTGCGCCGTGAAATGGGGTTGTCTTGCAAACAAAAGCGCAAATTCAAGGCGACAACCCATTCTTCTCATTCCCTGCCGGTGGCGGAAAATCTCCTTGGTCAGGTCTTTGCGCCGACGAAGCCCAACGAAGTCTGGACCGGTGATATCACCTATATCGCCACCGACGAAGGCTGGCTTTATCTGGCTGGTCTCAAGGATGTGTTTACCTGTGAGATAGTGGGTTATGCGATGGGAGAGCGAATGACCACCGGGTTGGTCAGTCAGGCGCTGTTTCGGGCTGTGCTGCAGAAGAGGCCGCCCGTTGGGCTTATCCATCACACAGACCGGGGCAGTCAGTACTGTGCTAAGGCTTACCGAGCTCTCCAGGTACAATTTGGCATGCAGAGCTCCATGTCACGCAAGGGGAACTGCTTTGACAATGCCCCGATAGAAAGCTTCTGGGGGTCTCTTAAAAATGAACTGGTTCACCACCATAGATTCAAGACGAGATCGGAGGCCAAGGCAGCGATTCAGGAATACATAGAGATTTTTTACAACCGCCAACGTCGGCATTCACGACTTGGCAATGTCAGCCCGGCGGAGTTTAACAAGAGGTATTGGAGAACAGCTCAGGCTGCTTGATCCGGGACTGTCCGATCTTGTCAGGACACCTCATCTCCTGGGTGACTGACATTACCTACATCCGCTCTCAAGAAGGGTGGCTGTACCTGGCGGTGGTGCTCGACCTGTTCTCTCGCCAGATCGTCGGCTGGGCGATGAAGTCACGCATGACGGCAGACTTGGCGGTTTATGCGTTATTGATGGCCGTCTGGCGGCGCAAGCCCAAGCAGCCGCTACTGGTGCATTCGGATCAGGGCAGCCAGTTTACCGGCGGTGAATGGCAGGACTTTCTGAAGACCCACAACCTGAGTTGCCACCGGCCGCCCGCGCTCGGTGACTTGTTTAACCGCTTCGATTGTGAATGTTTCTGGATAACGCTGACGGGTCATAACACCTCCAATAGTTGCCTCATTTTAAGGCTGTGAGGTGTCTAGGGAACTGGGGGAGATTCAGTATGTAGTACCAGTGGCAAAAAATGACACTGAGTCCGGCAGAAATTACCCGATTAAATTATCAATAGCCTTCCTGATCACAGACTCTCGCTGTTGTTTATAATCCTTCAACTTAATTGAATCATCAGTTGTGAGCGACTTTGACTTGCTTTCCATCGCGTCTATTTTCTTGGCAAGATCGTTGTATCGACTACGGTCAAAGCTCAGATATTTGTCCACTAAATTTTGTGACGCCACCTTGGTTGTAATGCCCTGATTATACACATAATTACCCTTGGATGGCCCTCTGATGAGATAATCATAAGTAAGAGGTTGGCGACTCCGAGACAAAGCGTTCTCAAGCAACGCCTGAGTAATATGGCCATTCTCGTTACTGGTGTCAGACTTCATTTTTTGTTGGTCCATGACCTTCATTCTGGCTCGAGCCATCAAGAGAGCATGGGGGAGGTTATGGCTTTTGATGTACATATCAATAACTACATGGCAAATCGGTGACAAGAACTAGCAAATTACAAGCCAATAAGGGGTCGCCTCAGAAAACGGAAAATAAAGCACGCTAAGCGTGTGCAGAGGCAGGGATCCAGCGGTATAGCGTAGGAACGGACACACCAAGGTTCTTGGCCACATCCTTGGGGGGCACTCCGCTGGCCAATAGCTTCTTGGCTGACTCGATCTTGCTGTCGGTCATTTTCGGCTTACGGCCACCTTTGCGGCCGAGTTGCTTGGCAACTTCTAACCCTGCTCGGGTTCGTTCTACTGTCAGGTCTCGTTCCATCTCTGCGAGGCTTGCCATGACATGGAAAAAGAATCGGCCTGATGGCGTGCCAGTATCGATAGAATCGGTGAGGCTCCTGAACTGGATACCCTGTTTGTGCAGATCGCTAACCAGCGCAACCAGTTGTTTCACTGACCGGCCCAATCTATCCAGCTTCCAAACAACCAGAGTGTCCCCCTCACGCAGCATTTCGAGTGCCTTACCCAAACCGGGCCGATCAGTACGAGTACCACTGATCGTGTCTTCGAAAACCTTTTGGCATCCAGCTTTAGTCAGTGCTTCTAGCTGAAGCTCCAGGTTCTGATCTTGCGTCGAGACACGGGCGTAGCCGATCAACATGATTCATCTCTCGCTTGATCTGAATGTTGGAGCACTACGGGCAACTGTTTGAGCAGTTCTGGCAGCAATTCCTGAACCGTGTCCCAGACAATATCGAGGTTAATGTCAAAATAGCCATGAGCCATGCGGTTCCGCATATTCCGCATGCTGCGCCACGGTATTTCCTTGTGCGCTTCGGTAAACGCGGTATACATTGCCGGCATCACCGGTGGAATGGCTCGGCGTATCGAGCCCATGAGACCCGCGCGTTTGCACGAGAAATCGGGTTGGAGCCCAGAACAACTGCGGTGAGGAGCCCACAGGGCAACGGTATAGCGGAGAGCTTCGTGAAGACGATGAAGCGAGACTATATCGAGATGATGCCAAAACCGGATAGCCGAACAGCGGTAGGCAATTTGGCCATCGCGTTTGAGCATTATAACGAGCACCACCCGCACAGCGCCTTGGGATACCGTTCACCTCGGGAATTTCTGCGCAGTCGGGTATCACAACCCTAAGCGGGAAAAAGTGTCTGGATCTATGGGGTCAAATCCAGGAACACAGTCTATCTGGAAAGAGTGGCACATGGATTACGAGCCAAGGGACATGCCGTCGATGATGCGTTATTGCAATACCTATCGCCGCTGGGCTGGGAGCACATNNTCCGTTTTCTGAAGCGACCCCTATTTGGTGCCAGACGGTGAGCCAATCGCTATGAGTAGGGTTTTTGGTGATCAGCCCTGCATACCCCATGTCGGCCCCCAGCCGCTTCGCTAGAACATGTTCTATGGCCGCCAGATAGCGCAACGGCTTTTGCCGTGCTGAACTGGTTCGGGCTACAGGGGCCTCCAGCATATACCCGATATGGGCATGGCCGTTCGTGCGGTTAACGCTGATCCAGTGCGGGGCTGGCAAGCCTGCATCCTTACACGCGTGGTAACTGTCCGGCTTGTCCAAGTCGAACACCAAGGAGGATACATGCGGAGGCGGGTTGTACTGGATGTGGAGATAGCCCAGAGCGGTAGCCTGCGGACGAATGAGCAGCCCTGACGATTTATCATCAGTGCAGTAAGGGCGACGAGGGAGACGTTCGATGAATGCAGCGGCGTGAAGAGCTGGTTTTACCATCGAACACCGCGCTTATTGGCGGTGCTGGGTTGTTTGGTGTGATCCATGTGGTATTCTTCTTCCTGTGATTAAGTCACGGCCCCGAACTCTCTGTCTCTTCCGCCAAGTTGAAAGCAGAGATTCGGGGTTTGTCTTTTCTGGACAGTACGTTACCGCAGTCAGGCCGCCGCTGGCACGTTTTTTCTTGGGCGCCCACCCTTTGCACCGTTTGCCCTCGCCGCTGCGACTTTAGCGGGGGTTTTGGCCTTGCCGCCCTTCGCTCCCATCTTGGATGCAGCCCAGTTCGCCGAACCCAACAGCCCTTCCAGCAAAGCAGGCAAGTAGAGATCTGCATCCAACTTCGGAAAGTGCACTCCCAACCCTGACGGCGAGATCTCGATTTCCTGTAAGTCGCTAGGCTTCGCTGCCTCCAACCCCTGCGCCAGATGAGGCGAAAAGGCCAGTTCCAAACCAGAAGATAAGGCGATCACAACCCGTCCAATTCTCCGGTCATAACGCACGCTCGTAGCAACCGGATTACGGTTGCGAGCCTCAGCCCCCCGCTGAATTGCAAGAGCAATCATTTCATCGGTTAGTTCCATGAATCACCTCCCATTGGCTTATCAGGTGGGCTTGATTGCGTTGCAACTCAGCCCAAATGCGCCTAAGCGCTTTACTATCAAACCCGTGGTTTTCCCGCAGCTCTGGTCCATCTTGCTCCCCAGAGAGGTTAAACACCGCCTCGCAGCCGCCCCCAATCACGTGCACATGCGCCGGACGATGGTCGTTGGGATAAATCACCACTCGCCAGCCCCCAATGATCAACACCGTTGGCATCAAACAACCTAACTGTTTTGGTTTTTATTGACACAATACTACACCCGAATGGGTGAGTTAGCGATAGGTTAAAACGCCCTGCAATGGTCTCGGGGCAACCATGAAACCGGCAGCATCGACCTCGAAGCGGATCACCCCGATCTGCTGCAAATAGGCCTGCAAGGTATCGAGCTTACGAAACACTCTGAGCTGCTTGCTACGTTGGGCGGCCAAGGCGCGTTCGGCGAGGCCGTAGCGCACCAGCAGGGTCCAGCCGCTAGGCTGGCCAACGGCGACCACGACACGGACGGCACCGGCGGCCACCAGTTGTACCAGGGTGGGATGGGTAATGGTTTCCATGAGGGGGAGATTCCGAGGCAAGGGATAATGCGACGCAGGATGGGAGATAACGCC
>NZ_NKWE01000075.1:0-850 GCF_006243315.1 Aeromonas sobria | reverse complement strand
TAGGGGCTGTCGTCTTGAACTGATTAAATCCAGTACAATGCCAGCCCTGTTAACGTAAAAATCATCGCCTCATGTCAACACCCGCTCACCGCCGCCACGATATTTCAGACCGCGTATGGTCCTTAATTGCACCTCATCTACTGGGACAAAAAGGTCATTGGGGACGCGTGGCTCGCGATAACCGATTGTTTATCAATGCTGTTTTCTGGATTTTGCGCACAGGCGCTCCCTGGCGAGACTTGCCATCTGATTACGGGGACTGGAAAAACACCCATCGTCGCTTTTGTCGTTGGCGCGACAAGGGCATTTGGGCTCGCCTTCAAGAACGTCTGATAAAAGAACCTGATTACGAATGGCTGATGATCGACGCCAGCCATATCAAGGTCCATCCCCATGCCAGTGGCGCTCAAGGTGGTAATCAGGATATGGGGGTCACCAAGGGGGGCTAAACAGCAAGATCCATTTGGCCGTTGACGGACATGGAATGCCAATAAAATGCATTATTACATCCGGAACGACCGCCGATTGTACGCAAGCAATCCCCTTGATTGACGGCTTGGAGGCTGCGTACCTATTGGCAGACAGGGGATATGATACCAATGCGTTGATGGAGGTTGCCCGCGCCAAGGGAATGGAGCCAGTCATCCCTTCTAAACGTAATCGCAAGGAGCAGCGAGAGCATGACCGGGTGCTATACAAGGCAAGGTATCTGGTGGAAAACGCCTTCCTCCATCTGAAACAATGGCGAGGAATTGCGACAAGATACGCCAAAAACACTGGCTCGTTTGTGGCAGCGGTGCAGATCCGCTGCACATACTTGTGGGCCTCGATCTTATGACGACAGTCCCTA
>NZ_NKWE01000074.1:0-33139 GCF_006243315.1 Aeromonas sobria | reverse complement strand
CGACATCTTCTTCCAGTGCGCTAGCCCCTCCTTGCGCATCACCAGCACAGCCTCATTTCTTGGGTGTCCCTTTTTCCATAACCCAGCGTTCTTGCGAGGCGGGATACAGGCTGTCGCCCCTTTGCGCGAGATTAGCTGATGGCTGGCTTTGCTGTCATAGGCGCCATCCGCATAAACACGTCCCAGCTTGCGCCGCAGTGGGTTGAGCAAGGTCGGCAACACCTCGGCATCATGGACATTTTCCAGCGAGACTTCCGCCGCCACGATATCGTGGCTCACCGGGTCTACCGCCAGATGCAACTTGCGCCAGACTCGCCGCTTCTCGGCGCCGTGTTTTCTGACCTTCCACTCGCCTTCCCCAAATACCTTGAGGCCAGTCGAGTCGATAACCAGGTCGGTGATACGCCCCTTACAGGGCTGCCGATAGGCCACTTTCACCGTACGGGCTCGTTTGCTGACACAACTGTAGTCCGGTGCGCACAGCGGCACATTCATCAACTCGAACAGGGAGTCGAGTAGTCCCTGAGTGGCCCGCAGAGTGAGGTTGAAAATCCCCTTGAGCATCAGAAAGGTTGAGATGGTCTGGTCGGTGTAGAGTTGGCTACGGCCCCGCCGCCCATGATGGTCGTGGTGAAACCAGTTGCTCATGGCTTCGGCATCAACCCAGAAGGTGAGTGAACCACGGTTAATCAGAGACCTGTTGTATTGAGGCCAGTTGGTGATGGGGTGAAGCGACTTGCCCATGATGCAGACTTGAAGGGGATGGTGGTGATCAGATCACCAAGTCCTCAGTTAGTTCCATTCAAGCTACATCGATTTGGGAAACAACGCCGCCTAGCGTCAGAACACGTAAGCCGAGCAACGTAGTCGTAGATGTTACCGTTCCCCGTAGTTACAGCAAAAAATCAGGGAGCCATAGCTCCCTAATCGCTGCACACAAGGCGATAAACTAGCCGAAGGCGGGGGTCTGTTGCCAGTTGGCGGGCTGCGGGCTCGCTTTATTGCGGCGTTGATAGCGCCAGGCCAGCAGTAGCGGCATACCGAGCAACAGTTGGGCGGCCAACGGGATCTCCTCGATGGGGGCGGCCAGTGCCCCTTCCGGAATTATCCCCCCCTCAATTTCGGCAGCCAGTTTGAGCTCCAGCGCATTGCCAAAGTCGGCGAAGGTGGTGGCGTTGATAACAAACGCATCCTGACCACCGGCGATATTGTCCACATACCACTCTTGCAGCACACCGTCGGGATAGTCCTGTCCTATGGTGATGCCGTTGATGGTATCGATGCCGGAGGCGAGCAGTTGATCCCGCACAGTGGAGGTATCCAGCCCGTTGTTCTGGATGCCGTCCCCCGATACATCCATCACCTGCCGCTCTGCGGTGAAGTTGTTGGTATCAAACTGCAAGCCACCAAAGGCCATGGCCGAGCCTGGGGCCGTCATCCCGGCAAAGGGGCGCACCAGGTTGTCGAGCGTCGCGGCGAAGTTGTTGATGGAGGTCATGTCATAGAGGTGGAACCAGTCGGTCATCACGCTCTGCTGGGTCGAGCCGCTCCACATGATCATCTGTACGGCGATAGAGCCCAGCTTGCCGCCGCTGGTATTGAGGATGGCGCTTTGTACATCCTGGTTATAAAAGGCGTCCACATAGCCCTGTAACTGCAGATTGAATTCCGATGAACTGACGCTGCCCGACACATCCATCAGCAATTGCAGTTCGGTATCGACTTCGGTCAAGGCGTATGCGGGGGAGGTTACCAACAGCATCCCCAGCAGCCCTGCCAACGGTTTGAGTTTCATCGCTCACTCCTTTCCTTGGCTGTAGTGCCAACAGCGTGAATGAATAAACCGTGCCAGCTTTCCCGTGCGCCACGCTATCTCATAAAAAGGCATGGAACTTGCGATGGCAAGGGATGATAAACCGATCCGGGCAGGGTGACATGATGGCGATGCGTCCTTGGCAGTGGGCTCCCAACTGGTTGTTACTGGGGCTGGCCAATCAATGGGGCATGGTGTGGATGAATACGGCGCACTTCAACCTGCTGGTGGTGTTGCTGATTGCTATCTGGTGGCAAATTGCATTGCGGGTTGCAGTGGATTGGCAGTTGAGCCGCCTGCAGATCGCGCTGTTTAGTCTGTTGCTGCTGATCCCCAGCGCCAGTTGCAAGGCGCTGGCCTGTTTGCTGCTGGTGGCCACGCTGTGGCGCCGTCGCCAGAGCGCCGATGAGCGGGCGGTGCTGCAGATTGTGCTGGCGTTCACCATCGCGGTGTTGTGGGGGCAGCAGGTGTTTGCGCTGTTCTCCGGCCCTGTGCTGGCACTCGATGCCTGGGGGGTGGGCCAGTGGTTGCACCTGCTGGGGTGGGAGACCCGCCTTGATGGCAACCGGATCGAACGGTTGGGGGGCCATGCGCTGATTGTGCTCAAGGGCTGCTCCTCTTTCGCCCAGCTCTATCTGGTGGCCCTTGCCTGGTTGATCTCCTCTAGCTGGCTGCTGGCCGGACGCCATTGGCTGTCGCAATTGCCGTTATTACTGCTGGTGTCGCTTTTCTATATCGGTGCCAATCAGTTACGACTGGTGCTGATGAGCCTGGATCTGCGCTGGTATGACTGGTTGCATATCGGCCCCTGGGCCCAGCTTTATCAGTGGCTCATCATGCTGTTGGTACTCACCATGCTGTTTATGAGGGGGCGCCATGTTGCGATTGTCTAGGGGATATCTACTGCTGGTGCTATCTGTGCTGTTTATGAGGGGGAGTCATGGTGCGACTGTCTAGGGGATACCTGCTGCTATTGCTGGTGGCGCTGGCCAGTGCTGCCGCCATGGGATGGCGCTATCAAAACCGGGTGGTCAATGAAGGGGCCAAACCCATGTTGCTGGAGCTGGTCAAGCTGGGCTGGCGTGTGCGAGGTGCCACCCCGATATTGGGTGGCACCTATGTCAGCTATCAGCTGGCCCACCCCCGTTGTGACGGCATGCTGCAGGCGATGCTGGTGGCCCCTGATAGCGAGGCGATGTCAGTGACGCTGGCAGGGGCGGGGATGGCTCAGGGAGTGATGTTCTTGGGCGAGCTGCACCAGCGCCCGCCGCTGCTGTTATACCGCTTCACCCAGGGTTGGCGCAAATTGTGGGGGTTGGCCCCCTATCCCCTCTATCGGGTGGCCTTGCCGCCTGCTTGTCTTGGCCTTATTGCGCCGCCGATGGAGTGACAGGGGCCTGTTCACCCCTTGGCAGAATGCGGATCAGCAAGGTATTGGGTGCCAGCATGGGGTCATAACGGGGTTCCAGTTCAATGGCTCGAGACCCGAGCAGGCGGGTCAGCGTCGTGAGCCGCTGGCTGGCCAGACGGGCACTGGCCAGCATATCCGTTTGCGGGCCGGGGCCGCTGATCAGCGCTATCTTGTCGGGGTCCTTATAGGCCAAAAACTGGTGCAGCTGTTGCTCCTGATTGCTCTGAAGTGTTGCCTCCTCTTGCTGATAGGTCAGTTGCAGCTGGGGTTGCTCGGCCAGCTGCTGCTCACGTAACTGGTTCAAGATAGGCAGGGTCTCATTGACCGGCTCCTGACGGGCACAGCCAGTCAGTAAGAGCGAGAACAACAGCACGGGCAGCAGCCCAGCCCTTGTCTTGGATAAAGTGCCAGGCAAATTGCCAGATAAGGGCGCAGCAAGAGGAGTTGCAAACTGTGAACAATGGGCCATGCAGGTGTCACTTCAGGGCGATGAGTTGGCACCAGTTTGCAATGTTTTCAAGTGCTTGGCCAGTTGTTCGATCTCTTTTCGCCAGCGGTACCACTCGCTGATCGGTAGCTGCTCCGCCAGTTGCCAGCGGGTCGGCACCTGTTCGCGCAGACGTTGCAGCAGCAGGGCCGCCTCTACCTGATAGCGGGCCTCCTGCTCCAGCCAGGCGAGCCAGCGCAGATCCTCGATGGCTTGCTGCAGCAGCAACAGGTCGTGGGAGAGGCGATGCGCCTCGCAGGCTTGCGGGCCGAGCAGCATAAAGTCGCTCTCCCGCCCATCGGTGGGGTCGTAGGGCAGGGCAGTGGGCATGCGACCATGCCACTGTAAATAGCCCTCGGCGCCGCTCTGCCACAGGTAAAAACCGGCGGCTCGCGGGGTGCCCAGATTGTAAAACCAGGGGGTGACCTTGTGCTGGCGTACCCGCTCCACATCGGCCTTATCGGCACCAAAGCCTGCGTTGATCAGGGCGATCTCCACCTCTTCTAGCAGACCAACCTGACCCGGGTGATTGAAATGGCCCGCGCGGATCACCGCAGGGTCGCGCCGTTTCATCTCCCGCGCCAGCGTGGTGATGGCGGGCAGGGTAGCGAGATCCGGCTCATCAAACAGGCTCCATGCCAGCGGTGGCAAGCCGCTGGCAGTCAGCGCCTGTTGCCGCGCCTGCCACTGCTCCAGCTGGCTGGCAGGGTCGCCCCCCCAGCGTTTGAGCGGGGTATAGGCCAGCAGCGGTGGCACAAACCCGAGCCCAGCCGCTTCTCCCATGATATCCCGCATCCCCGCCTCATCTTGTGGCAGGGCGGGGGATAGGCCGTTTATCCCGAGCTTGGCGAGCCGCTGCAGATCGCAGCGACTGGCTGCGGCAAGCTGCTGTTGCAGCGCCTCGGGGTTGGGGCTGAGCCAATTCAGATAAGGGGGCGCTTCGACGTAGATGCCGACTGGCTTGCTGGCCACAGGCAGGGTCAGCGGCAGCACCTCGATAGTCAGCGGCAGCTGCACCAGTTGCTGCTGGCTGAGCAGCTGAATATTGCCCTGATAGCGACCCGCCGGGGCGTCGCGGGGGATGGTTACTTGCAGTACCAGACGGCGGGGCACTCCCGCCCGCAGGGTGAGCCCGGCCACGCCTTCGACCAGCTCCTGATCCGAGGGGGCCAGCAGGGTGCCGCTCGCCTGTGGGCGAACCAGATGCCACTGACCGTAATAGGGGGTCAGTGTCAGCGGCGATCCTGCCTGCTCGGGGGGCTGGATCACCAGCAAGGGGGCCGGATCGTCGGTTGCGGCGTGGATGGCAAACTCCAGCAGCAGTTGGCCGCCGCGGGTCGCCAGTTGCGGCTGCGCGGCGAGCTTGAGCGCTTGCTCCGGTGCGGCAGGGATCACCGAAAGCGTGGCGGCCGCATCCCTGATCGGGGTGAGGCTGAGCTGCTTGGCAGGGGCCAGCTGCGGATAGGGGGCAAGGGTCCATTTTTCCAAAAACAGCTGGCGCTGCTTGGTCAGCACCCGGTCGGTGGCATCCGCCAGCCCCCTGGCTGGAGTATCGGAGTGCATGGCGTGGCCTTTATCACCACTCGGGGTAGCGGCCTGGCTGGCGGGGGCCGGATAGGGGGCCAGCAGCAGCCCGGCCAGGTATTTGGCATCCGGCGTGTGGCCAACAAGGGTAATGGTGAGCGGGCCACCGGGGTGGTTCAGGGTGACATGAACAGGGCCCCCCTGACGGGCCCCAAACAGTTGCCAGGGATCGGGGTTTGGCAGCGCCTCGCGGGACTGCCCGGCCAGATAGCGCTGTTTTAGCCATGTTTGCGGCTGCCACTGCTCGGCCCAAATGGGCTCGCCATTGACCAGCACACTGCGCTCGAAGGGGTGGGGCAGATACTCCCACTCGCCGGGATCATCGAGCCACAGGGTGAGCTGGTAGCGCCCCTTGGCCACCTCAAGGCGTACCCCGTCGAGATTGCGCAGGCCATCGCGCACCAGGGCATCGCCGGAGGGGCGCAACACCGGAGTGGGGTGGCCGAGCAGTCGGGGATCCCCCGGGCTCAGGGCCTCAAAACCGGTAAAGCGCGGGGCGCTGGCCGCCCCCAGATCCAGCGCAATGGTGCCCTCTGGCAGGGTCAAACCGTGTTCCCAGAACCAGCGTTTAATGGTCAGTGGGGGGGCGTCATCGGCCATAAACAGGTAGATCTTGGTTATCTCATTAAGGGCCAGTGGCCGTGGTTGGCTGGTGCGCCAATCACTTAAGGCAAAGCGCAGGGTGAAGGGGCCCGGGGCGACCATCCGCTCCTGATTGACCCGGCTGCGGTAGTTGACCGAGGCCTTGTCATCGACCCGTAAAATCAGCGTTTGCGGTTGTGTGCTTGGATTATTACCCTCGATCACCAGCTCATCGTCGCTGCCCACAGGCCAGGGCACCTTGGTCAGATTGAGGCGCTGGGGGGTCTGGGTGCCAGTGAGGGGCAGCATGATGGGGGCAGGCAACTGCGTGGCGCTGAACAAGGACGCGCAGTAGAGCAGCGAACAGCCGCAGAGCAGGGTGGCCAAGCCTCCCCTGTGCCCATGTGGTTTCCCGAATGTGGCGCGGCCCATCAGCAGATCGCTGCCAACCAGGATTTAAGATCAGCGGCCTTGTCATCCCAGCTCTGGCCCGCGACCCGCTGTTGCCGACCCAGGCGCCCGCCCTGCTCCGTCAGGGCTTCCCATTCGTTGGCTTGAAACCAATTCTGGCGAGGGCCATCGCAGGCGGCCTGATTGATGGCGTGGGCCAGATTGTCACCGGCTCGCGGCAGATGCACCAGTTCACGGTAACCTGCCAGTGCCGGGAAATCAGTGCTGACGATAGGCCGGCCGACCGCCAGATACTCGCGCAATTTCAGCGGGTTACAGGCACGAATTTGCGCATTGTCGACAAAGGGCAGCAGGCTGACCTGCCAGTGCTGGGCATAGGCCGCCAAGGTATGGTGTGGTCTGGGCCCCAGCAGATGGATGTTGGGGATCCCCTCCAGCGCGCTGAGGTCAGTCTGCTTGGGGCCAATCAATACCAGATCCCAGTGGGGCAGGGCGCGGGCCGTGTCAGCCAGCAGCGGCACATCGATCCATTCGCTCAGGCTGCCATAAAATCCGGCAATCGGCCGACCGCTGGGGAGATCTGCCGGACGAGGCTGTGGCGGCATAAACAGATCCAGATCCACCCCGTGGCTCAGCAGGCGGGTTTTGTGGGGGGGGAAGCGACTGGCCAGTGCCGGGCTGGCCACCAGGATCAAATCGGCTTGGGCCACCAGTCTGGCTTCACAGCGGGCAATGGCTTGATGATCGACCCCCGCCAGCGCAGAGAAATCATCACCGCAGTAGTAGATCACCGCCCGCTCCCCCAGTTTGCCAATCAGATCCACCGCGCTTGGCAAGGAGATCCACAGCAGCGGACGATCCAGCTGGGGTAAGCGCCGACGGATCTGGGCGGCCAGCCAGTGGCCATTGATCTTGCCTGCAAGCCGACTGCCGGGCAGTGGCAGCGCCAGCGGCGGCAGTATCTCGGGCGTCTGTTGAGCTTGGGCCTGATGCTGGCTCTGGCTCTGGCTCTGGCTCTGGCTCTGGCTCTGGCCTTGGCTCTGGGCGAGGTGACCAGCGGGGGCGGCGCGCTGCACCACGGCGCCCAGCTTGCGCACGATGCGGGTGATGTCGCGCAAGTTAAAGCGGGGACGGCGCAGCCCGATGGAGTTGACCCACAGCACCTGATAATCGGGCAGCAGGCGTTTGATCAGATGTTGGGTACTGGAGGGGTGTTGGCCCCAGTCTTCCCCTAATACCACCAATTGCGGTTTGCTATGATGCTGCGTCATTGCGGGCTCTCCTCGCTATTGTTGCCCAGGGTTTCCCTGTCATCCTGACTCCCCAACTGCCGGATCACCCGGGCAGGCACGCCACCTGCCAGCACCCCGGCAGGCAGACTGCGGGTGACTATGCTGCCTGCGGCAACCACAGTGCCCGCACCTATGGTGACACCGGCCATCACCATGGCGCCGGTGCCCAGCCAGACATCCCGTTCGAGCACTATCTCGCCGACCTGATCATCAGCATCCGGTAGCCCACGGGCTCGGGCGTGGGCATCCAGCGGATGGCCGGGATAGCCAGCCAGAAAGGCGCGTCCGGCAATCCTGACGTTATCTCCCAGCACTATTTTGCTGCCAACGGCCAGGGTGGTCTGCCAGCCAATCCCGACATTATTGCCGATCACCAAGCTCGGTGCCTGGCTCGCCGCGCGGCCGCTAATGGTCATGGCGGCGCTCAGGCGGCAATCGGCCCCAATGTCTATGGTGACGGGCCCGCTGATATAGGGGATGCCGCCATAGAGATAGAGGCGGGGGGCAGGGGCGGTCAGGCGAGATTGAAACAGCGGAGTCCACCAGAGGGTGCGCATCAGGGTAGCGATGCCATGGCTGCTCACCAGATAGAGGCGATAGAGCAGGCGATGAAGTGGCGGGATCAGTGGCAAAGACCAGCTGCGAGCCCCTTTGGCGAGTCGCCATACTCTGCGGGCCAGCGGGGTTTCCCCTTGTTTGGCCCACGCTTTGACCCGGTACAGACTGAGGGTGTTCATGATGATCTCTCCCTGTTTATCTGGTGCTGCGAGGTACTAGCAGGGATCGGGCCAACCGCGTAGGGAGCTCTTTATCGGGCCGGGTGGCGCAGTGAAACGGGAATGATCCCGCCGCGGGGTGCAATTTGCGTCAGTGGTTGTGCAAAACGCAATCGTTCATCCAATATGCAGTCTCATTTTGGGCTTGCTGCGCTGGCTGTTCGCAGCGCACTGAGGCGTAATGAGGCGCAGAGGCAGGGGGGCGGGGATCTGTCTCATTCGGGTTAACTGGCGTGCCCTTTGCATTATTGCAGCAGTGAGATAAGCAATAATGCCCGGCGGCTAAGCCACCAGGGTGGCTGGGAGGCCTTATGAGACTGGGTGTGAACCAAATTGCCATTGTCTATTATGCCGCGGGCTTGCTGTTGATGAAGGGGATCTCTTTGTTGATGCTGCCGGTGCTGACTCATCTGCTGGTTCCTCGTGAATATGGTCAGCTGGAGGTGTTACTGACCTTGATTAATCTGGGCTCATTGATCCTCGGGTTCGGGCTGGTGGATGCGCTCTATCGCTTTGCCGGACTGGCCACCGATGAGCAGGCCCGCCAGCAGGTGGTCGCCCGGATGTTCGGCCTGGTCTGGATCATTGCGCTGGCCAGTTTGCTGCTGCTCTGGGTGCTGGCGCCTGTGGTGCAAGCCTGGCTGCCGGTTGAAACCCGTCTTGCGGATGTGCGCTGGGTACTCTGCGCCCTGCCATTTGAAGGGGTGATCGGGGTGCCGCTGGCGTGGCTGCGAATGCGCAATCAGGCCAAGCTCTTTTTCGTGGCGACCGCAGGCAAGGCGCTGATCCAGTCGCTGCTGACCGGCTGGTGGCTCTGGCTTGGCTGGGGGGTGAGCGGGGTGCTGGCTTCCGGTACCCTGACCTGCATCGCCCTGGCACTGCTGCTGAGCCTGTGGCAATGGCGTGATAGCGGGATCCGCTTTGATTGGCAGCACTATCGGCCGGTGCTGCGCTATGGTTTGCCACTGGTGGTGAGCGGGCTGGCGGGTTTCTCCTTAAGTGGCCTCGATCGTCTGCTGCTGGCCGATGTGGTGGGCGAGGCGCTGCTGGCCTATTACGCGGTGGCGGGCAAGCTGGCGCTGGCGGTGGGGCTGTTGCTGCAACCTTTTGCCCTGTGGTGGTATCCCCGCCGTTTTATGCTGCTCAAAGAGCCCGATGGCCTGCGCCTCAATGCCCACTACAGCGTGCTGGGTTCGGTGCTGGGCTTTGCCACTGCCGGGGTGGTCGGGCTCACCGCTCCCTTGTTGATCCGGCTGCTCACGCCGGAGAGCTATCACGGGGCGATTGCCTATATCCCGTTGCTGGTACTGGGGATGGCGGTACGCAACGTCTCCGATCTGCTCAATGTCGGCTGTTTTAGCGGCGAAGAGAGCAAGGCACAGATGGTTATCAATCTGGGATGCAGTTTGCTCGGGGTCGTTGGCTTTTTGCTTGCCATCCCCCGCTTTGGGGTGGATGGGGTGATCTGGACCCTGCTGCTGGTCTATCTGGTACGGGCTCTGGCGTTTTATCTGGTGAGCCAGCGGTTATTGCCGTTGCCCTATCGGCTGGCCCCCCTTTGGGCCAGTTCAGGTTGTGCCTTGGCCATGGTGTGGGGTGGGCAATGGGTCGCCTGAGTCATGCCCTGTGGGCATTGGCGATTTGTCTCGTCGTGGCCCTGCTGTGGTGGCGATTACCCCATCCGTTACTGCTGCCGGTGATTGGGCTGGCGATCCCCGCCATCTGGTTTGCCCTGCGCTGGCCATTTTTGATGGTATTGGGCTTTGTCACCTTCTCGTTTTTCCGCTTGCACGAGGTGTTTCCCCAGCTCTATCCCCTCAAAATCCCGTTGCTGTTCTCACTGGCGGCCATTGGCGCCCTGGCCTGGCACATCCTGCTGACTGGCCGGATCAAGCCTTACTGGCACCCGGCCCTGAGCTGGTTGAGCGCCTTTTTCCTGATGGTCTCCATCGGCGTGCTGTTTGCCAGCAACCGGGGCGAGGCGATCGCCACCTGGACCGGCAGCTACAGCAAGATCTATCTGATGACCCTGGCCACCGCCTGGCTGGTGCGCACTCCGGGGGATTTTGCCCTGGCGGTGCGGGTATTTGTCTTGGCCGGCTGCATGGTGGCGCTGGTGGCCCTCTACAACAAGGTGAGCGGGATCGGGCTGGTGGAGGAAACCCGGGTGACCATTGGGCGTGAGCTGGGCTCAGTGCTGGGGGACCCCAATGATCTGGCGCTGGTGCTGCTCTTTCCTGCCGGTTTTTCGCTGAGCTTGTTGCTCAATCAGGGCAATGGGCTAGGGGGGCGCTTGTTGGGGGGGCTTGGCTTTGCCTTGACCGCCGCCGCCATTATTGCCACCCAGAGTCGCGGGGGCTTGCTGGGTATTTGCGCGGTCTGTGGCCTGTTCGCCTGGCAGCGGGTGAAGTCAAAAGCCTTGCTGATGATGGTGGGTGGGCTGGCGCTTAGCGTGTTGTTTGTGGCTGCCGGGATCAGCGACCGGGCATCTGGCGGCGCCGCCGAGAGCGGAGTCGATGCCTCGGCCATGGGCCGCATCTACGCCTGGCAAGCAGCCTGGGGCATGGCGCTGGCACATCCGCTGGTGGGGGTGGGGCTATCCAATTTTTACTACAACTACTTCTTCTACAGCCCCCATTGGGATGGGCTTAATCACGCCGTCCATTCGACCTGGTTCGGGGTGCTGGCAGAGACAGGGTTCGTGGGCTTGGCACTGTTTATCGGCATGGTGGCGTTGACGTTGCGCCGTTGCTGGCAGTGTCAGCTAGTTGGCATGCCCCCTGCAGTGATCACCGCAATGCAAGGGGTGATGGCCAGCATGGTCGGGTTTGTCATCTCGGGCTCATTTTTAACCCAGGGTTTTACCTGGCCCATCTATCTGGAGTTGGCACTGGCGGTCGCGGCCATCAAGTATGTGCAGCAAGCCCGCGTTGCCACTGATGAGGCGGCAGATCGGTCAGAACCCGCAATGCAGGAGCACAATGATGAGCGCAATTCCGGTTCTGTTAGTGCACTACGGTGAGAACTGGATCCGCGGTAGCGAACGTTGCTTGCTGGATCTGCTGGCCCATCTTGATCGCGCCCGCTTTACCCCCTTGCTCTGGTGCAATAGCCAGCGGCTGGCAGATGAGGCCGCGCTGCTGGGAGTAAAGGCGCTGGTCGAGCCCTTCTCTCTGTTGCTCGGCTGGCAGGCCCCCCGCTTTGATGTAGCGGCATATCGCCAGTTGCAACGGCGTGCCGCCAGCTTGATCCAGCAACACTGGATTGCACTGGTGCATGCCAATAGCGCGGCCCCTTGCCAGTGGCTGGCGGGTGTATGTCGCGATGTGCAGGTTCCGCTGGTGTGCCATCTGCATGCCCGTTATCAACCCAGAGACAGATTCACCCTAAGGGTGCACCAGGCCAGTGTGCTGATCGGGGTGAGCGAACCTGTGTTAACCGCTTGGCAGCAAGATGGTTGTGGTACAGAACGGCTGATCAGGATACCCAACGGTGTCGATGGCGCCAGGCTGAACGAGGGCCCCCAGTGGCCTGTCATGGGTATGCTGGGTTTGCCAGCGGGGCAGTTGATCATCGCGACCGTCGGTTCACTGATCAAACGCAAGGGGGTGGATCTGTTGCTCCATTCCCTTGCAGAACTGACCCGGTTGGGCGAGGAGGCACAACTGCTGGTGATCGGCAGTGGCCCCGAGCAGCAGGCATTAGCCAGCTTGGCCAGCGAACTGGGGGTCGCCGCGCGGGTGCACTTCTTGGGGGAGCGGGCTGATAGCGCGGCCATCTTGCGCGGTGGCGTTGATGTTCTGGTATCCGGTGCCCGCGAGGAGGTGTTTGGTCTGACTCTGGCGGAAGCTGGGATGCTGGGGCTTGCGGTCAGTGCCTATCGGGTGGGCGGTATCCCTGAGGTGGTCGACGACGGGGTGAGCGGGCTGCTGGCCGAGCCGGGAGACTGGCGTCAGATGGCTTGCCATTGGCAGCGTTTGAGCAACCCGCAAATAAGGCGGGCGATGGGGCGAGCAGGACAGCAACGGGCGGCGCAGCATTTCACCGTGGCCCGTTATGTCAACAAGGTGACCGAGGTGTGGTCTGATGCGCTGGCGGGGCGATGGGCGGGGGAGGGACGCCAACCTTACCAGGTTATCGCCGGTTGGCTGTGGCAGCGAGTTGCGGCGCAAGGGCAGGCCATGCTGGCCAGGTTATCGACCCTCATAGCAGGGCGTAGGGGCAAGCTAATGGGAGATAAACAGCGATGAGCAGCCAGATGGGCACGGACAAGGTGCTGATTGTGGACCCTATCGCGTTTCGGGGGGGATCCAAGGTGGCTACCGAGGTGGTGCTTGCTGAGCTGAGCAAGCGGATGCCTGCGATGGCGTGTCATGTGATGACCGAAGATCGCGACTCCTGGCCCCATTGCCCACATCATCGGCTGTGGATCCCCGCCATCGTGCGAGGGCGGGAGTCTGGTTGGCGCTATCTGCTCAAGCAAGGGTGGCAGACCTTGCTGATCCTGTGGCAAGTGTGGCGCTTGGGGGGGGTCAGCTGCCTCGTCGCAGCGTCTGGCCCCGGGGTCGATCTCTGTTGTTACTGGGCTGGCCAGTTACTGGGGATCCCGGTGGTGCAATTTATTCACGGCCCTGTCGGCTGCTCGGGGTTATCTGCTCGCGCCTTGTGGCGCGCGCGCGCGGTGTTTTACCTCGACAGTTGCCGTCCTTCGTTGACGGCGATCCTGACCCGGCTCGGTCAATCCCATTTCCCGCCCCATTGGCACTCATTTACCAATGGCTTGAGCGACCACTCTTGGCCGACCGCTACCTCTGGTGGCACCGATATCTTGTGGGCAGCCTCACTGCTGCGCTGGAAGGGATTAGAGACCATGCTGGCGGCTCATCAACAGATGCGCGGCGAGCGCCCCGAGCTGGTGGTGTGCTATCTGCAGCCGAAAAACAGTTTGCAACCCTGCAGCCCCATTGCGCCCGAGCTTCCGGGCACCCGCTGGCATGCAAATCCGGTGAACCTTGATGAGATCAGGTCTGAGTGCGGCATTTTTGTATCGACCAGTCAGCAAGAGCCTTTTGGACTCTCGATTCTGGAGGCGATGGCAGCGGGATTGTGTGTGGTGATCCCCGCCGATGGCGCCTGGTGGGATCAACGCCTGCACGATGGGGTGGAGTGTTGTAAATATCAGCCCAATGATCCGGACGATCTTGCCCGGGTATTGGGGACGTTAAATGCCATGCCCGAGCGGATCATCACACTGGGACGCAATGCGCAGGCACATGCGACAACCCATTACAACGCCGCTGATACCTATCAAGGCATCATTGACCAGTGGGAAGCCCTGTTGCGCCGGGAGTCCCCCTCATTGTGTCAGGAGTGAGCGAACCGTGTTGGCAAGGGCTTAATCGGCTGGTAACGAGCAAACGACAGATGTGAAAAAGCCCAGCCAAAAGGCTGGGCTTTATAATTTGGCTCCCTCGACAGGACTTGAACCTGTGACATACGGATTAACAGTCCGCCGTTCTACCAACTGAACTACGAGGGAAAAGTGGCTCCTCCTACTGGACTTGAACCAGTGACATACGGATTAACAGTCCGCCGTTCTACCGACTGAACTAAGGAGGAATTGCCTGTCTCGTTGAGACGGGGCGAATATTAATGACCCCGGGGGCAGGTGTCAACCTGCGATCTCGTTGAAAACCCTATTTTCAGACTGTTTGCCCAAAACTTGCGCTTTACGGTTTATTTTCAGCACAATCAGTCTCTTGTCATCCCTCAGGGGAACCGGTGGCACGCCGCTGTGCCATATTGGCGTTTGCCTGAAAATGCGACTTGCTGCTGCGAACGTGCCAGTGATAAATGAAGCCTCAAATGGTTATCTTTGCAGTTAAAAGGGCCGTCGTAGCGGGAAAGATCGCCGATTTGGCGGCAAATAGGCCAAATAATGGGTGAGCGTGCGTTTCATTGATCCTGCCCATCGAAAAAATGGCCGGTGTGGAGTAAGGTTACGCAGGATACCATCGCCGTGTCGACAGCCTTGCCGGCCCTTGATGATGATCGGGCGCCGGATCTCTCCGGCCTTTATCTCCCTCTTCTGGTATTACGATATACATGCACAAGCAAGCCTCTTTAAATAGCGTGAAGCTCGCCATAGCCTTACGCCAGTCCTGTATTGATGAACCCTACAGCATGGCCCGCTTCGGCCGTGATCTCATCGCCGGTGTCACGGTGGGTATCATCGCCATCCCGCTCGCCATGGCGCTGGCTATCGCCAGTGGTGTGCCGCCGCAACATGGTCTCTATACCGCCATCATCGCCGGTATCGTGATCGCCGTGACCGGTGGCTCCCGTTACTCCATCTCCGGCCCAACCGCCGCCTTTGTGGTGATCCTCTATCCGGTTGCCCAGCAATTTGGCGTGGGTGGTCTGTTGATGGCGACCCTCATCTCCGGCTTCTTTTTGGTGGCGATGGGGTTGGCCCGCCTTGGTCGCCTGATCGAGTACATTCCGCCGTCAGTGACGCTGGGCTTTACCGGTGGTATCGCCATCGTGATCGCCACCTTGCAGATCAAGGACTTCTTTGGCCTGAGCGTGCCCGAGATGCCGGAAAATTATCTGGGCAAGGTCGAGGCGCTGGCCGCTGCCCTGCCCAGCTGGCAGTGGGGCGATACCTTGGTGGGGGTGGCGACGCTAGCCGTGCTGCTGCTCTGGCCGCGCCTGCGTCTGCCGGTGCCCGGCCACTTGCCCGCGGTGCTGGTCGGGGTGGGCCTGGGTTTTGGTCTGCATTACTTCGGTGTGGATGTGGCCACCATCGGCAGCAAGTTCAGCTATACCCTGGCCGATGGCACCCAGGGGATGGGGATCCCGCCCATTGCGCCGACCCTGGTCATGCCCTGGGCCTTGCCCGGGCCGGATGGCGCCCCTGTGGTGTGGGATCTGGCTGCCCTTGAGCGGCTGCTGCCTGCCGCCTTCTCCATGGCGATGCTGGGGGCGATCGAATCGCTGCTCTGCGCCGTGGTGCTGGACGGCATGACTGGTCGCAAACACAGCTCCAACGCCGAGCTGGTGGGGCAGGGGCTTGGCAACATCTTCGCCCCCTTCTTTGGCGGCATTACCGCCACCGCCGCCATCGCCCGCTCTGCTGCCAACGTGCGTGCCGGGGCTACGTCCCCCATCTCGGGGATCGTCCATGCGCTGGTGGTGCTGGCCGCCATTCTGGTGCTGGCCCCCTGGCTCTCTTGGCTGCCGCTCTCGGCCATGGCTGCGTTGTTGCTGATCGTTGCTTGGAACATGAGCGAGGCGCACAAGGTGGTGGAGCTGATCCGTCGTGCCCCCAAATCCGACGTGCTGGTGCTGCTGGTCTGCCTGTCACTGACCGTCATCTTCGACATGGTTATCGCCATCACCTTCGGGGTGATCCTGGCGTCGCTGCTCTTTATGCGCGAAATCGCCAAGATGACCAAACTGCACGATTTGGCCGAGCACAAGCGCTATGCCCATGAGGTGCCGGACAACGGCCTGCTCTACAAGATCAACGGCCCGCTCTTCTTTGCTGCGGCCGAACGGGTCTTTGCCGAGCTGGAAGCGCAAGTGAAAGGGCACCAGGTGCTGGTACTGCAGATGGAGGCGGTCTCCATCCTCGATGCAGGCGGTCTCTCTGCCTTCCTTCAGTTTGGCAAGCAGATGGCCAAAGCTGGTGTCGAGCTGCGGGTGGCCGAATTGCAGTTCCAGCCGCTCAAGACCCTAGCCCGCGCCAAGGTGCGACCGCAGCCCGGCAAGCTGGAGTTTTACGGCTCGCTGGAAGAAGCACTCAAAGGTGAACATTTGCACGAAGCGGCAGTAAATTGATTGAAAGGGATACGAAACGGCATATTTTTGGTCACTTGGTTCGGATATTGAGCAAACTAACGCAAAAAGTAAAAAATTGCATTGACCAAAAGCCATCGTATCCCTTACATTACGCCCCGTTCCGGCGCAACAGCGCAGCGAACAACGTGTTGGCTGAGCACGTTAAACCACAGACAAAAATTTGGTGAGGTGTCCGAGTGGCTGAAGGAGCACGCCTGGAAAGTGTGTATACGGCAACGTATCGAGGGTTCGAATCCCTCCCTCACCGCCATATTGAAAGCGAAAGCCCCATGAACTTCATGGGGCTTTTTCTTTTACCGCAAAAAGGCCAGTGCCAGGATGCTGTGTCACCATCATGCTTGGTTCACCATGCCGGGTTCATCATGTCTGGTTCACGGCCCACATCTGCACGATAACGCCCTTTCGCGCGTTGATGTCGACCCCAATAAAAGAGCCCCTCTTGTGCAAAGAGGGGCTCTTTTATTATCTGGGCAGGCCATAGGCCTGCACGCTGTTATGACGGTGAAGGTACTCACATCTCACGCGAGCGCTTGGGCCAGAAGGTGGATGGGATGTTCGCAGCGAAATGCCGTGCTCATCTCGATCTGCCATTTGCAGGTCTCGCAATCGGTGATCACCAGATCGGGGGAGAGGCGGTTGATCTGATCAAATAGCCCTTCGCCGATGGTCTGGCTGGTTTCGTAGTTCTCCGACTTAAAGCCGTAGGTGCCGGCGATGCCGCAGCACTGGGACTCCAATACCGTCACCTTGACTCCGGGAATGGCGCGCAGCAATTCGAGGGTATAGATGACGCCGCCCATCTTCTCCATGTGGCAAGGGGTGTGGTAGGCGATGTGCAGATTGAGCGGCTTCATCGCCGGTTTGTTGCCTTTGTAGAACTCGTTCCACAGGAAGCGGGTCACCAGCGAGATGCGATCCCGCACCTTGTGGTTGTCTTGCTCCAGCAGGTGGGGGTATTCGTCCCGTAGGGTAAAGCCGCAGGTGGAGGAGGTGGCCAGCAGCGGCATCTCGTTGCCCAGCAGGGTGTTCTCCAGTTGCTTGATGTTGAACGCTGCCTGCTGCTTGGCTTTGTCCATAAAGCCGTTGGCAATCAGCGGCACGCCGCAGCACTTTTCCCGTTCCAGCAACTGCACGCCGATGTTCATGGCGTTGAGCACCTGCACCAGCTCCTTGCCAAGCTGCGGGTGGTTGTAGTTGACGTAGCAGCCGTGGAAGTAGGCGATCTGGCGCGCATAACTGGCCTGGGTAGCCTTCTGCTTTTTGTACCAGCCTCGAAAGGTGCCCTGCGAATATTTGGGCAGATCGCGGTGGGAGGAGACCCCCAACGCCTTGTCCAACACCATTTTCATTGGCTTGAGGCCGGTGGTGAAGTTGACCACCGGGGCCATCAGGGTAGACATGCTGCCCATCAGATCGGTGTGGGAGAGCACGAATTCGCGGATCCCCGGTTTGAAGCCGCTGTATTTGTCTTTGGCCTTGGCGATGATGTCGCCGATGCGCACCCCGCTCGGGCAGGCCACTTCACAGCGTTTGCAGTTGGTGCAGTGCTTGAGGGCGCTGTCGAACAGCTCCGGGCTCTTGATCCGCAGCCGCTCCCCATCCGGGCCCGCCTGTTTGGGGCCGGGGTAGGCGGGGTTGGCCTTGGCCACCGGGCAGTAGGCGGTACAGACGGTGCATTTGATGCACTGATCGAAAGTTTGGTTGGCGTGATCCAGTAGCATGATTTACTCCTCCCGGGCCGGATTGAAAGCAACAGGGATGCGGCAATGGGATTGTCGAGCGGGCAGCGCTCTGCCCGCAGTCAGAAAACAGAGGGTTGGCATCTCAGACTCCAGCCAGAATATGACCGGCGGCCTGCCAGCCAGTGGCAACGGCAACACCGGAGCCGGAGCCCTCTTTAATGGGGTCGTAGTGGGCCAATACACTGCCAGCACCATAGAGGTTGACCAGCGGTTTGCCACCGCGCAGTACCCGTAGCTTGTCGTCAGTCTTGACCCCGAAACCCATGAAGGGGTGGTGGTCGAACAGTCGGCGACCGGCCCAGGCGTCACGCTCCTCCAGACTCAGCACATCGGCATTGAAGATAGGTTCGCGAATGCCACGCAGACGGGATTCCAGCCCGCGACTAAAGAAACTGCCGGAGGCGAGCACGAAGTTGTCCGCCTCAAACAGTTGATCGTCGCCATTCTGGCTGTGTACGCCGATGACTTTATCCCCCTCATAGCGGGCGCCCAGCACCCGTTCGCTGGTGAGGAAGGTGCCGCCAAGGGCCATGAAACGGCGCTTGAGTGCCTCCTGCATCCGCATCCCGATAAGTGACGGCGGCATGGTCGCCACCTCTTTGATGGTGCAGCCGGTGCGTTGCTCCAGCTCCGCCAGACGGGGGCCGACCAGCCCCAACGACAGGCAGGCGGGCAGCACGATATGGCGGCAATCGGGCACGCCGCTCTCTTGCACCATGCGGCTGATCTCGCGGGCCAGTTCGGCCACCAGCGGGTATTTGCCTCCGGTCTGTTTATCAAACAAACGGGCGATATCGGCGGAACGAAATTCGTGGGGATTGCGGCTGAACTCCGCCAGTTGTGGCAGGCGTATTTCGCCAGTCAGGACGCGGCAGTGGGCGAAGCGGGGATGGGTGGCCAGATTGGCCGCGGCCAGCGCCGGATGGAAGTCGCGAAAGCCTTCCATGGTGGCGAGCAGCAGGGCATCCGGGATCGGGGCGTCGGTGACGCAGGCGCAGGTATCGGGGGAGAGCCAGGTGCGCTTGAGGGTGCCGATGGGGGTCAGGCGCTGGTGGTTGGTCTCGTTGTGCACCAGCGGCAATCCCTGCTCGGCACAGTGGCGCTGCAGATCGGCAAGGCTCGCCTCGATATTGTCCATCCCTACTTTGCTATAGGGGTGATCCGGATGGGCTGCCATAAAGGCGGGCAGCGTGGTGCGGGGATCTCCCTCGCTTTCGAGCAGATCGACCGAGCCGGAGGAGAAGTGCAGGGCGCTCTGGCCGGAGGCCATCAGCAGGGTCTTCTGGCCTGCCTCCACCAGCCGCAGGGCGGCCGAGAGCCCGGCCATGCCGCCGCCGATAACGATATTGTCGAACTTCATGACGGCTCTCCTTGTGAGTGGTCTCGGCTTGCAGCGGCGCGAGGGGGTTCGGTGACCAGTTGTGGCGCCGTCCATTCCCCCAGGCCAAACAGCCCTTCGTAGATCCAGTAGGTAAACTCGGCCTCGCGCAGGGCATCGCCCCACAGTACCGGGCGGGTCCCCTTGTAACGCTCCTCGAGGAACTGGCGGAGCATGACGCAGGCCTGACGACCGTCAGCCTTGCCATACTCCTGCATCAGACCGGCGGCGCGATAGGCGCACAGCTCGCCCTGACAGGGGCCCATGCCCAGACGGGTGCGGCGGCGCAGGTCGATGAGGTTGTCCACATCCAGCTCGCGCAGGGCATATTCGATTTCGCCTGCGGTGACCATTTCGCATTCGCAGATGAGGGCGTTGGCCTTGGGGTTATCGCGGAAGAAGGCGATGACCCGCTCGCCATGGCGGTATTGGGCCGAACCTTCTGCGGGGGCCGAGAGCCCGGGGGCCGAGACTTTCTCCGGGTCCCGCGAGCCGGGCAGGTTCAGTTCGGCGGTCTGGCAGGGTTTGCTGTTGTCGAGCTTCTTGGCCAGCAGATCGGTGGCCCACTCGGCCATCAGGCGGTAGGTCATCAGCTTGCCGCCGGTAATGGTGTTGAAGCCCTTGAGGCCGTCGCGTTCGGCGTGATCCAGCAGCACGATACCGCGGCTGATGTTGCGGCCGGTTTCATCACCGTCTACCGCCACCAGCGGGCGTACCCCGGCGTAGGCGCGCAGCAGACGGGTGCGGGCCATGATGGGGGCGAGCTTGATCCCCTCGCGCAGCAGCACCTCCACCTCTTCTGGATCGACGGTGAGCTGGTCAATCTTGTTGTAATCAATCCGGCTGGAGGTGGTACCGATGAGGGAGATGGTATCGCCCGGCACCAGAATATCGGCATCTGCCGGTTTGCGGGCGCGGTTGAGCACCAGCTGGTTGATGCGGTAATCCATGATGAGCAGGGAGCCCTTGGCCGGGAACATGCGGATACCGAGATCGGCGTATTCGCAAATTTGCTGGCCCCAGATGCCGGCGGCGTTGATCACCTCCTGGCACTCCACCTCGAACGCTTCGCCGGTGCGGGTATTGATGGCCTTGACTCCGTGTACCCGATCCTGACTGCGCAGCAGCCCCAGCACCTTGCTGTGGGTAAAGATGCGGGCGCCATGTTCTTTTGCATCCAGTACGTTGGCGGCGGCGAGGCGGAACGGATCGACCGTGCCATCCGGTACATGGATGGCACCGATCATCGCCGGGTTGGCGTTAGGTTCGAGCAGCAGCGCTTCGCGGGGATCGAGCTGGCGGGTGTCGATACCGGCCAGGGCGCAGGCATCCATAAAGGTGCGTTGGAAATTGATGTCATCTTCCGGCAGGGTGAGGAAGAGGCCGCCAGTGTCTTCGACACAGTGGCTGGCAATCCGCTTGAGGATGCGGTTTTCCTGGATGCATTCGCGGGCGGACTCTTGATCCGTCACCGCGTAGCGGGCACCGGAGTGGAGCAGGCCGTGGTTGCGGCCGGTGGTGCCTGCGGCGATATCATCGCGCTCGAGCAGGATGCAGTCGATGCCGCGCAGTGCGCAATCGCGCATGATGCCGGCCCCGGTGGCCCCGCCGCCTATGATGACGACTTGTGTGGTTATTCTTTTCATTGTTGCCCGTCTCATCTCTTCCAGATGAGGCCAGTGTGGCCTACTTCTGAGTGGAAATGTTTGATATGGGCCAAATTTGCGTTCGCAAACGCGCATTTGTTCGCGCGTTAATGAGCATTCTGTGACATTTGTCACGCTGCTATCGCGTCGGTGACCTGGCTGGTGGTGGATGGCAGGCACAAAAAAGGGGCATCGGATGCCCCTTGTCACTGTTTGACGAGTCAGGTCGGTGTGTGGCGCGTCAGCCGCAGCACTTCTTGTGCTTTTTGCCGCTGCCACAGGGGCAGGGATCGTTGCGCCCTGCCTTGAGGGGGGCGGGATCCTGCTCCCCCTCGGTGTAGACCCAGCGCCCCTGATATCGTACGAAGCGGGAGCGCTCGTGCAGGCAGTGGCGCTCATCCCCTTCCAGAAACCAGGCTTTGAACTCCACCATACCTATTTCATCATCCGGCCCGCCCTGGCTGGCGATGATCTCGAGACCATCCCAACTGGTATCGCGTTGGGACAGGTCTGCCGCCGTGAGGCCGCCGAGGTGGGCCGGGTGCCAGCTATGGACCAGATACTCCCCCAAACCGAGTACGAAGGCGCTGTAGCGCGAGCGCATCAGCTGCTCCGGGGTGTCAGCTACCGCACCACTGTGACGTGAGCCACAGCACAATTCGAGAGAAAGGGGTGAGCCGCAAGGACAAAGATTCATGATTTTCACTAAATGGCCGATTTATTTAGGGGAATTGTAACGAACGCTGGCCTCGCCCTGCCAGCCTATATACTGATGAATAGGCTAGGTATTCCAATAAAAACAGCTGCAAGGATGTGGAAGATGATGCTCAAGCAAAAAATCCTGTTACTGGGTGCGGTGCCCGTGCTGTTGATGGCCCTGGTGGTCAACCTCAGCAATTATATGGTCTCCAAAAGCGATCTGGAGTCTGATCTGGTGGTCGCGAGGGAGAGTGCCATCAAGGAGCGTAAAGCGCTGCTCAGCAGTTACATCATGATGGCCAAAACGGCCATCGATACCGCTTATGCGCTGCCGGACTCACCGGAAAATCGTCAAAAGGTCAAAGAGTTGCTCAGGCCGCTGCGTTACAGCAGCGACGGCTACTTTTTTGTCTATGACTTCCAAGGCAACACCATACTGCTGCCGGTGCGTGCCGAACTGGAAGGGAAAAACCGCTGGAACGACAAGGATGCCAAGGGCAAGTTGCTGATCCAGGACATTCTCAAAGTGGCCCGTCAGGGTGATGGCTTTGCCGAATACTGGACGGCCAAGCCCTCCATCGGCCGTGATGCCCCCAAGCTGGCGTTCAACATGGTGCTGGATAAATACCAGTGGGTGATTGGAACCGGTTTTTATATCGATGATATCGACAACGAGCTAGCGGCCCTGCGCGAACAGCGAGAAAGCAACATGCATGCGTCGCTGCAGAGTAGTGTGCTGGTGATCCTGTTGATCCTCGGCATCACCCTCTCGGTGACAGTGATCGTGGGCAACCGGGTCACCAAACCACTGGCGGATGCGGTGTTGGCGTTGAACGATATTGCTAACGGTGAGGGGGATCTGACCCAGCGCCTCAAGGTGCATAGCAAGGATGAAATTGGCCAGCTGGCCAGTGCCTTCAACCGCTTTGTCGAGCGGATCCAGTCGGTGGTGAGTCAGGTGGGAGAGACCAGTAACCACCTGCTTGGCGCTGTCGACAAGCTGCACCATCTGAGCGAACACTACGATCATCAGATGCAGGGTCACAGTCGTGAGACCGATCAGGTGGTCACCGCGGTGACCGAGATGAGCTCTACCGCGCAGGAGGTGGCGGCCAGTGCCTCCAATGCGGCGACGGCAACCAGCGATGCCGCCCGTGAATCTGACGCCGCCCGTGGTGTAGTCAGCGGGGCCATCAACAGTATCAACCGGCTGGTGGGGGAGGTGCATACCGCCTCCGGTGTCATCGAACAACTGGCACAAGAGACCGCCAAGATTGGTTCGGTGGTCGAGGTTATTCGTGGCATTGCCGATCAGACCAACCTGCTGGCATTGAACGCGGCCATCGAAGCGGCGCGGGCCGGTGAGCAGGGACGGGGCTTTGCGGTGGTGGCAGACGAAGTGCGCTCGCTCGCCGGTCGTACCCAGCAGAGCACCAAGGAGATCAACGAGATGCTGCAGCGCCTGCAAGGGGGCGTCAAACAGGCGGTGGATGTGATGCAGGCGAGCGAGGAACGCAGCCAGGAGACGGTGCAGGAGGCGAGTCACATCGCCAGCTCCCTCGACAGCATGGTGATGGCGGTCAGTACCATCAACGACATGAATATCCAGATTGCAACGGCTGCCGAGGAGCAACATGCGGTGTCGGAGGAGATCAACAAGAACCTGGTGGCGATTCAGCAGATTGTCAGCGAGCTGACCGATGCTGCGCTGGAGTCCAACAGCACCACCCGCGATCTGGCCAATACCGGTGACAAGTTGCGCAAACTGGTGTCGCAATTCCGTTACTGATCCTGTGATGGTTCGTGACACTAGCCACAAGATGCGGTCTGAATCCCGGTTCAGACCGCTCTTTATTTGGGTATTGACCAATAATGTGTGAAAATTGGCGGCCTCTTTTTTTCAGCCTTTGCCCCATACCCTATGAATGAGATCGTGAAAGGTAGTATCGATTTGATCCGGCAGCTCAACTACGGCCTGGTCTATGCCAGCCTGGAAGAGCACAAGGAGCTGTCGCGCACCGATCTCTCCCGCTTGACCGGCCTCTCGCCTGCCAGCATCACCAAGATCACCCGTGAACTGCTCGATGGCGGTCTGGTGGTGACCTGTGGTGAAAGCTCGGTGGGGCGCGGTCGTCGCCAGACCCTGTTACGTATCAACGAGCGCCGCTTCCAGTTTCTTTCGATGCGCCTTGGTCGCGGTTATGTGGATATGGCACTGTTTGACTTCTCCGGCCGCTCGCTGGCCCGCCAGCGCCATCTATTCACCGAGGAAGAGCGCGCCGATCTGCTGGGCAGTCTGGTGCATGCCATCCAAGTGTTTCTGCCGAAAAAGGCCCTCAGTCTGGCTTGTATTGCCCTCTGTCTGCCCGGCCAGGTGGAACGCCACTCCGGCATGGTCAAGCACTTCCCCTTCTACGATCTGCGCAACTGGCCCCTTGGCCCCACTCTGCAACAGGCGTTCTCGGTACCTGTGCTGGTCAGTGGTGACGTGCGAACCTGGATCCAGGCCGAGCGTGAATGGGGGGCGGCCAAAAATTGCGCCGATGCGGTGCTGGTGTTCGTTCACAACGACATCGGGGTAGGCATGGTGGTCAATGGCCAGCTGATTGAGAGTGAGAATTCACTGCTAGGGGATCTTAGCCATCTGCAGCTCGAGCCTTATGGTCAGCGTTGCTACTGCGGCGGCTTTGGTTGTGCTTGCACCCTGGTGACCAATCAGGCGCTGGAGGCGCAATACCGCGATATGCGTGAGCGGATGCAGGAGCATGATCTGCCACCCAGCGTCACCATCCGCGAGCTGTGCGAGCTGGCGCTGGCGGGTAACAGCCTCTGTCAGGATATTCTCCATCAGGCGGCGGGGCGGCTCTCCAAGGTGCTCTCCAACCTCATCTGCCTGCTCAATCCGGGCAAGCTGCTGCTCGGTGGCGAGATCACCCGCGCCGATCGCTTGCTCTTTCCCATGCTGCACCAGTCGCTGGCCAGCCAGTTGCCCGCTGAATATCTGGTGCGGCTGCAGATCGAATCCACTCACTTCTACGAAGACCCCACCAAGCCCACCTCGGTGCAGGTGCACAAGGCGCTGCGCGATGGCAGCCTGTTGCTGGAGCTGCTGCGCGGCTGTCAGGAGTCGTAAGGCAAGGGTATGTAGCCCTGTGTCTGGCGAAAGGGGCAGGGATTGCTGTTCCGCCAGCGTGTAACTGGGTACAATCTTGCGCTTTTCTGGCGGCACCCCTGTTATTGGGCTCCTTGGAGCCATGGCAGTTGGCATTATTGCCGTTTTGGCCCCTGTTTTGACTCCAGTTGTGAACCTAGATGAAGCCTGTTCCTGATCACGCCGTCAACCGCCTGCGGGCCTGGCGCAAGAGTATCTCTACCCGACCGTTCCTCGCCCGTGGCGGCACCCTGGCCCGCTGTCCGGCTTGTCAGCTGCGGGAGGATTGGTGCGCCTGCGAGTGGCGCCCCGAGCTCAAAGCCGAGGCCGGTTTCTGCCTGCTGATGTATGACAGCGAGCCGATGAAACCCTCCAACACCGGTCGTCTGATTGCCGATGTGTTGCCGGATACCACCTGGGCCTTTCTCTGGTCGCGCACCCAGCCCCACCCCGAGTTGCTGGCCTTGTTGGCGGACCCGGTCTGGCAGCCCTATGTGGTGTTTCCCGCCTGCGAGAAGGAGCCTGCCCGCCTGACCGGGGAGGTGACGTTGGCGCCGGGCAAAAAACCGCTCTTTATCCTGCTCGACGGCACCTGGCCCGAGGCGCGCAAGATGTTCAACATGAGCCCCTATCTGGATGGCTTCCCGGTGCTTGCCATCAAGCCTGATGCGCTCTCTACCTACGGCATGCGGGTGGCCAACTGTGACGAGCACCTCTGCACTGCCGAAGTGGCTGCCTGCGTGCTGGAAGTGGCGGGGGAGTTGCAGGCCGGACAGGCGTTGCAGCTCTGGTTCAATCTTTTTAGTCGCCGTTATATGGCGGGTCGGGTCAGTCGTAGCCCAGGTGACGATGAACACCACTTGCAGCAGGCGCTGGCCTTTATCAACCAGGGTGGTCAGGACCAGCTGCCGGATAGCGCTGATTAATCGTGCTGGCCAGAACGTCACAGGGTTAATTGATGAGAATGTGGAATCAATTGGCTGCCATTGTTTCGTTAGTCTCATCAACGGCCGCTCAGTAGGATAGCGGTTATCAGCTGCAGCACCTTGTAAACGCTGTTTTTATGCTCCCGGTTGCCTGACCCTGTCGGGCAACTCAATCCCGTGAGGTCTATGGATGGAATTGGAACTGGTTACCCTGTTTTCCCTGTTTGGTGTGGCACTGATCGCCGGTTTTATTGATGCGATCGCCGGCGGCGGTGGCCTGTTGACGGTGCCTGCGCTGCTCGCCACCGGCATGCCGCCAGCGCTGGTACTCGGCACCAACAAGCTGCAGAGCAGTTTCGGCTCCTTCTCCGCCACCTGGTTTTACGCCCGCAAAGGGTTGCTGGAGTGGGCGATGATCTGGCCTGCGGTGATCTGCACCTTTATCGGTGCGGCTATCGGCACCCTGGCGGTGCAGACTATCGACGCCGCTATTCTGGAGCGCTTGCTCCCCTTCCTGCTGATGGCCTTTGCCTGCTACTTCTACTTCTCGCCGCGGGTGAGCGATGCCGAGAGCTCCCGCCGTCTCACGCCTATGCTGTTTGCGCTGCTGGTGGGGGGCGGGGTCGGCTTTTATGATGGCTTTTTCGGGCCGGGCACCGGTTCATTCTTTGCCATCGGGTTTGTGGCGCTGGCGGGCTTTGGCATGGCGCGGGCCACCGCCCACACCAAGTTGCTCAACTTCACCTCCAACATCGCCTCGCTGCTGTTTTTCGCACTGGGTGGCAAGGTGGTGTGGAGTGTCGGTTTCTGCATGGCGCTGGGGCAGTTTATCGGTGCCCGTTTCGGCTCGAAGATGGTACTCAAGCAAGGGGTGAAGCTGATCAAGCCACTGCTGGTGACCGTCTCCTTGCTGATGTCTGCCAAGCTGGTTTGGAGTCAGTACCCCGAGCTGTTTGCCTGGCTCTGAGCCGCCGTGTATGCGCGACAAATCTGACCTTTACGGGGCTCTTGAGCCCCGTTGTCACATCTGGTGGGTTTACACAGCTAGCGCGGCGTATCGCTGTAGTGGCGAAAGTGTTGGTGCAGGGCGCTGACCAGCCGGGCGATCCGCTCGCGCTTGAGACTGCTCTGTCGATAAACCAGATAGAGCGGGCGCCCTAATCCGGGCAGCGGGCATGCCATCTCTCCCTGTTCTCCCACCAACCCCAGCAGGCCCGCGGGTAACAACACGGGCCCCATCCCCGCCTTGGCAAGCTCGATCAACGCCAAGTAGGAGTCGAGCTCCATGGCAGGTTCAAACCCGAGTGCCGCGAGTGGCTCGCGCAGGTAGCGGTTGGCGGGGTTATCCAGATCCATGGTGAGGATCTTGCTCATTGCCCCCGCAGTGGTTGGCCGCGTTGGATTCGGTTCGTTACCCACCAGATAGAATGGCTCCTCCAGCAGCAGTTCGGCATCGAGTCCGTGGCCCGGTGGCAGGCGACCGGCGCAGATACCGAGCAGTGCCTCGCCACTGCGCACCCTGGTCAGGATCACCGGCGTGTGGTGGGTGGAGAGGGCCAGATGGGGATCCTGACCTAGATAGTCGTGCATAAAGCGGGCAAGGTAGCCTGCCAGCAGGGTTTCGGAGCAGGCGATGGGAAGTGGGGTCTGATCGAACAGGGTCTGGCTGTCCGCCAGCACCCCCTTCATCTCGGCAAGGCTGGGCGCGATCCGTTCCAGCAGCACCTGTGCCTGCGGGGTGAGCCGGATCTGGCGCCCATCCGGTTCGATCAGTTTTTTGCCAAGGCGCTGCTCCAGCTGGGCAATGCGCTTGCTCACCGCCGACTGGCTGATATAGAGACGGCTGGCCACCTTGGCCATGGTCCCTTCGCTCGCCAGCAAGCTGAGCGTCTCCAGTCCTTCCAGTAACATAGAGTCCCCTTGCCATCGTTACTTATTGAATGTGCGCTACCTTAGGGGCTGCCTGCCTCAGGAGCAAGTGCCGTTTGCTGCTTTGGGCGGCTGAACTCGCCACCGCTTGAGGGGCGACGCCAAGATCATCAAGTGACCGAGAGTGCTGATCACCAGACCCACCAAGTGGCTTGTCAGACCGATGGCGCATTAAAGCGCAGGCCTATGATGAGCGACCGGCGTGCGTCATCCCACCTCTTGTTTTGTTAGCAACCGTTTTCGCGCAGCCGTTGCTATCACGCCTAGGCAGTGCTGTGCACCATTGTCATCTTTCTGTCACAGATAACCCTGAGACTTTGAGCAAAAGAGGTGTACTCTTGACCACTTATATTTTGAAAGGAATGCCCATTGAATTATCGCAAACGTCAGACTCGTACCCGCCATCTCTGGTTCAGCCACTGGAATGCCCCCCAAGATCGCACCGCTGTTGTCACCCCGCCCGAACCTGCAGTGCCTCACAGTTCACGTTGAAAAAGCCCAGCATCCGATAGGATTTTTCCGGTAACTTTGCCACTATTGCCCCATCACAATGATGTGGACATGGCTGGATGTTTCTGGAACGTATTGAAGTAAAAGGTTTTCGCGGGATTAATCGCCTGTCGCTCGGGCTCGATCAGACAACGGTGCTGATTGGTGAAAATACCTGGGGCAAATCAAGCCTGTTGCGCGCCCTCTGGTGCCTGCTGGGGCAAAATGCCGAGCCCTACCAATTTACCGCCGAGGATTTCCATCAGCCGGAAGATCCTGAGCTTGCGCCGACACGCCACTTGCAACTGGTGCTCACCTTCAGTGAGCACAGACCCCAGGTGTGTCAGCACTCCCATCGTTTGGCCCGCCTTCGCCCCTCCTGGGTGCTGCATAAAGATAAATTCCACCGTATTCACTATCGTGCCAGCGCGGAGTTGCAAGCCGATGGTTCCATTCTGACGCTCCATGATTTTCTCGACGGAACAGGTAAAATCCTGCCCATTGCCAATGCGGATGAGCTGGTCACTCTGCTGATCACCATGAACCCGGTCTTTCGTCTGCGCGACGCGCGCAGTACGCGCAACGGAGTGGAGACGGTGGCGTGGGGAGATCTGTCGGAGCAACGGTTAAGCGAGTTGGCCGACAAGCTGATTGACGAGCCCCAGCGGATCGGCGAACCCGAGCTGAAGGAAGCACTGCAGGCGGTGCGTCAGCTTATGGATCACTACTTTAATGCGCTGGCGCCGATGAAAAATAAGCCCCGAAGTCAGCGCGATATTGTCAATCGTCCTATGACCCTGCGCAATCCGGGTAACCTGCACACCCTGCTGCGCCATGCAGATAATCGTGCTTTGCAACTGGCCATGGCCGGGATGGCGGCGACCTTGCTGCAGGCACGGGGCAACCGCGAGCTGGAGGAGGGGGCCCGGCCGATCCTGATCCTGGAAGATCCCGAAAGTCGGCTGCATCCGACCATGCTGGCATTGGCGTGGGGCTTGCTGGATCAATTGCCGGGCCAGAAGCTGCTCACCACCAACTCGGGGGATCTGCTCTCCTCGTTGCCGCTTAATCAGGTACGCCGCCTGGTGCGGCGCCAGCAAGATATTCTCTGCCAGCAACTGGGGGGAGAGCGCTATAGCAGCGATGACTTGCGCAAAATCGCCTTCCATGTGCGGATCAATCGCCCTATGTCGCTGTTTGCCCGCTGCTGGCTGCTAGTGGAGGGCGAGACCGAGATCTGGTTGCTCTCGGAGTTGGCCCAGATCTGTGGTTACAGCTTGCGGGCCGAGGGGGTGCGGGTCATCGAGTTTGCCCAGTGTGGCCAGTCGCCACTGATCAAGGTTGCGCGGGATTTTGGTATCGAATGGCATCTGCTGACTGATGGTGATGAAGCCGGGCTCAAGTATGCGGCGTCGGCCCGTTCCTTGTTAAAAGGTGATCGGGAGCGCGACAGACTGACCCAGCTACCGGCGGCAGACATCGAACATTACCTTTATCACAACGGTTTCGAGGCGGTATTTCGCCGTGAGGCGGGGGTGGGGGGGCGCACTATGTGGAGTGCCCGTCACATCATTAACAAGGCAATCCATAAACGCAGCAAACCGGGTATGGCGCTGGCCGTCGTTGAAGAAGCCGAGCGTCTCGGTGGCGAGCATATTCCACCGGTGATCCGTCAGATGTTTGCCAAGGTGGTTGCGCTGGCGCGAGGCCAGGGCTAAGCGGACGGTTAGTCCGTGCTGCCTTGTTGTCGCGCCAGGTTGCGGTGAGAGGGTGAGAGGGTGAGTGGTTCCAGTATTGCTGGCAGAGATTGGGGATAGCTGCGGGGTTGGGTATACTCCGCCTCTCTTTGGCGCCGCGTTGGCGCATTTCGAAACACTCTGCTGGAGGCGTCATGTTCGTCCAACTCCCTTTTTGGCTCTTTCCTCTTACCGGGTTGATGGCGCTTGGCGCCCTGATCGCTCTCGGTATCGTGTTGTGGCGCGGTGATATTTGCCCGGGACAACGGGCCAGAGTCAACCAGCAACTCTTCTCTGTTTGGGTCATTACTGCCCTGTCGCTGATGTTAGCGATTGAAGCAAAGGCGGCCAGCTGGCTTATCTGGAGTGGCGGCGCCAGTCTGGTGCTCGGGGTGGCATTGTCGCTGCTTCAGTCGCGGTTGGAAGGCAAGCGATCCATCCCTTCGGCCCTGCTCTGGTTACCGGGCATGCCGCTGGCGCTGTATGGTGTGGGGTTGTTGCAGGTGCAGGGCTGGATCAGTGGCTTGCTGCAGATGACCATGCTGGGGGCGGCATTTGCCCACTTGATGTTGCTGCGAGCCCGGCATCGCCTCACCGCATTTAACACCTTATTGCCCCTCGCGGGGTTGGCGGGTGCCATTATCAGCCTGATCTGGTTGGCGGTGTTGGTGGCATGGCAAGGCGGGGCGGCCAACCTTGATGCACTGATCCCGGCGGTACTCACTCAGGCTGGCTTGTTGGTGGTCTCTCTGTTGCTCTGGTTCAGCCCGCTCTATCTGCAGCGGGAGACGGCCCCGGTGGTGGTATCGACCGCACTGTGCGGTCTGTTAATCGCCCAGATCGCCGCCACCAGTGTGTGGCACCAACTGGTCTGATCCAGATGTTTAAATGAAAAAGCCCCCCGAGCCTGGCTCGGGGGGCTTTTCGTTTTTTGCGCCAGCCTATTAATAGAAGTCGTCAGCACCACAGATAAAGAGGCAACTGCTGCGCGGCTGGGCCAGATATTCCCGGGTCAACCCTTCAAGCGGCATGCCGAAGGTGCAGATATCCTGTGGTGAGGGCAGGGCGGTATCGAGGATCCGCCGCCAATAGCCACCCACACCTTTGGGTGGGCTGGGCAGATTGAAGGTCAGGGGCTCCCAGTAAGCGTTAAACAGCACATACAGTGCCAGCTTGGTTTCGCTCGAGAGGGCCGACATGGCGATAGCATGGGAGTGGGGGCCAAAATCGGGCTGTCCTGCGTTGACCCCGTGCCAGCAGAGCTCGCTATGGCGCAGGATCTCGGTGAGCGATAACGGCATGCTCTCCTGTTCCGGGCGCTGGAACAGATGCTTGCGGTACTGGATCAGCTCCTTCATAAAGCGGAACATCTCCTGACTGCGAGCGTTGGGCTGCCAGTCCATCCAGCAGGTGGCGTTATCCTGACAGTAGCCATTATTGTTGCCGTGCTGGGTTCGCAACAGCTCATCCCCCATCAGCAGCATGGGGGAGCCGACCGAGAGCAGGGTCGCCACCATCATGTTTTTGGATTGGCGCATCCGCAGGGCATTGATCTGCGGATCCTCGGTCACCCCTTCATGGCCATGATTCCAGCTGAAGTTGTGATCGCAACCATCACGGTTATCCTCGCCATTCGCCTCATTGTGCTTGCCGTTGTAGCTGCTCCAGTCCCACAGGGTAAAACCGTCGTGGCAGGTGACGAAGTTAATGCTTTTTTCGGGGTCTGCGTGGTGATAGTGGTAGATGTCGGGGCTGCCGCACAGCCGCTCGACAAAGGTGGTGACACTGTTCTCATCGCCGCGCAAAAAGCAGCGCACATCATCGCGGAACTGCCCATTCCACTCACGCCAGCGGGCGCCGGCGAGGGATCCCACCTGATAGAGCCCCCCTGCATCCCAAGCTTCTGCAATCAGTTTGATGTCAGCGATATTGGGATCGGTGTCGATGGTGCGCAAGGTGGGCGCATTGGCCTGGGGTTGACCTGATTCATCCCGTGACAAGATCGCGGCCAGATCAAAACGGAAGCCGTCGACGTGCATCTCCTGACGCCAGAAGTGGAGGCTGTCCATGATCATCCGCAGCACCACCGGGTGGGCGCCGTTAAAGGTGTTGCCGCAGCCGGAGTAGTTAGTGTCTTTCTGGTTGTTGTCGAGGATGTAGTAGGCCTCGTTGTCGATACCGCGAAACGAAAAGATAGGACCATCATCCCCTCCTTCGGCGGTATGGTTATAAACCACATCCAGGATCACCTCGATATTGGCCCGGTGCAGCGCCTTTACCATGTCGCGAAACTCGGTCAGTGGATCATCGCCGCAGGCGTATTGTGCGTGCGGGGCGAAAAAGGACATCGGGCTATAGCCCCAATAGTTGGAGAGTCCCTTGGGCGCATCCTGGGGGTCAAACTGGAAGATGGGGAGTAGCTCAACGGCGGTGATACCCAGCGACTGCAGATAGGGGATCTTCTCGATAAGCCCCAGATAGGTGCCGCGCAGCGCCGGGTCCACTCCCGAGCTGGGTGAATTGGTAAATCCCCCCAGATGCAGCTCATAGATCACCGAGCGGGAGAGTGAGTGGGCGGGTAACTTATCCTCTTCCCAATCGTAATCATGGGTATCGACTACCCGATTTTTGGCACAGCAGCCGATATTGCTGCCTGGGCGCGCCGCAGCCCACCGATCGTAATTGGGGCCAAGTTCAATGCGGCGGGCATAGGGGTCAAGCAGCACTTTCTCCGCATCAAAGCGGGTGCCACAGTAGGGGCGCCACGGTCCCTGGATACGATAGGCGTAACGTTGACCTATTGGCAGCCCCTCAATATAGACATGCCAATAGTAGGCAGTCCGATTGCGGCGGGGGGATAGCAGGATCACCTCCGGGTTACTGTCATCCTCGCTGGCGAACAGCAGTAACTCAACCCGGCTGGCCAATCGGGCCCAGATCGCGAAGTTGACGCCGTGGCTGTCGGGTGTGGCCCCCAACTGACGGCAATGACCGGCGGAGATGCGCATATTTTACCTACCCAGAATGAAGGAGTGATCACCTTACTGAGTGTAGTGCCGGATGCGTCGCGCAGACGCTATTGCCTGAAAAAACAGCATGATGCTGATAATGACCGCACAGTCTGTCCGATTAAGCGGCGATTAAACTTATTTTGATATAATTACTTGCATTCTGTGCGCTGGCGCCTATTATTGGCCACCTCAGACGCGGGGTGGAGCAGCCCG
>NZ_NKWE01000073.1:0-1243 GCF_006243315.1 Aeromonas sobria | reverse complement strand
GGTAATCCCCCCATTTTTAGGGGCATTCAAAAGTAGAGGTCATGCAGCCTTTGTCAGATGCTGCTTTGGGGTATAACCATCCAGCGCCATATTGGGCCGCTCATGGTTATAAACCCATAGCCATTGTGTTGCAAACTCTTGGAGCTCCTCCAGTGTGCCAAACAGATGATGAGCCAACCAATCGTAACGTACCGTTCTGTTAAACCGCTCTATGTACGCGTTCTGCTGAGGATTGCCTGGTTGGATATACCCCAAGGTGATCTCCTGTTTCGCCGCCCACGCCTTGAGCACTTCGCTGATATATTCTGGTCCATTATCGCACCGGATCATCGCCGGTTTGCCACGCCACTCAATCACCTGCTCCAGTGCGCGCTTGACCCGTGAAGCGGGCAATGAAAAATCGACCTCAATGCACAGCGCCTCGCGGTTAAAATCATCGATCACATTAAACAGTCGCACTGACCGACCATCGCTCAGTTGATCGTGCATAAAATCCATCGACCAGCAGTGGTTAGGCTGGGCAGGTACGGCCAGAGCCTGCGGCTTTTCACGTACCAGTCGCTTCTTGGGCTTGATGCGCAAGTTCAGTTCAAGCTCCCGATAGATCCGGTAGACCCGCTTGTGGTTCCAAGCAAACCCTTTGACGTTACGCAGGTAGAGGAAGCAGAGGCCAAAGCCCCAGTTCCGCTGGCTGTTGGTGATACGCAGCAACCAATCCGCAATAAGCTGGTTTTCATCGGCGAGCATGGGTTGATAGCGATAACAGCCTTCGCTGACCTTGAAGATGTTGCAGGCTAGCCGGATAGAAATGGCAAAGAGTGACACGGCTTTGGTAGCCATCTCCCTGCGGGCAGATGGCGTCACCACTTTTTTGCTATGGCCTCGGCGATAATCTCGGCTTTGAGGCGCTCCTCGGCATACATCTTCTTGAGGCGGCGGTTTTCCTCCTCCAGCTCTTTGAGGCGAGCCATGAGAGAGGCATCCATGCCACCGAATTTGGTGCGCCACTTGTAAAAGGTCGCGGAACTGATGCCATGCTCGCGGCAGAGTTCAGGGACGGGTGAGCCAGACTCGGCCTGTTTGAGGATGGCGATGATTTGGGCATCGCTAAAGCGTGATGTTTTCATGTAGAACCTCCTGCGTTCAAGATACGAGAAAATTCTACTTATGAGCACCCCAGGTTTTCGGGGGGATTACCGGGGTAACTTCGTTCCCTTCGTGCCGGCAGCACAAACTGCCCCGC
>NZ_NKWE01000072.1:0-34279 GCF_006243315.1 Aeromonas sobria | reverse complement strand
GGGTAGCGACGCCCTCTTCGCCGAGCAGAGTGGTGATGAGCTCGGTGGGAATGAGGTCGGAGAGTGACTCAAACTGAGCGGCTTTGCTGGCGTGCAGGAAGTCGAGGGCTTGCTCGATACGCATAAAAAATCCGAAACCAATCAACAGGTTTCGGATTTTCACACATCAGAAGGATCGGTCAATGGATCCTTAACTGATCGGCATTAGCCAACCGGCGGGGATTTTTTTATGTGTCTATCGCAAGCACGATGAACTTGCCTACGGGATAAACAGGCAGGGGAGGGGATGACCCTTCCCCGCCTGTTGTTACCTGAGCGTGTTACCGGCGGACGTGTCAGCCGTTAGCCGCGAGCCACCCGAAAGCGCACGCTGCGGGAGTGGCACGGCGCCAGCTCGCCAAACTCGCCAGCGGCCAGCTCAAGGGGCAGGGGCTGCTCGTCCATCCGCACCGCTTGCCAGTCGCTCAAGGTGTGCTGGCTGGTCACTTTGCCACCCTCCAGTACCGCCTGTTCGCTCGGGTTGTAGACCCGGATCACCAGCGCCTCTTCATCCTCGGCCTTTTTCAGGGCGCTCAGCACCGGACCGGACGGATCCATGGCGAGCAGACTGAAGTGCAGCGGGGTGGTGAAGCTCGCCTTGTTGAGCTTCATGGCATCGAACGGGATCTTGTTGTAGCAGCGCACCGGGGTGAGGTAGCTGCGCGCCGCCTGCATCACGTTGGCGCTGATGTGATCACCGGCAAACGCCAGCAGGCTGAAACGGCAGCTGAGCTTGCCGCGCACCTGGGAGTCCGGGGTGGGCAGCTTGATGCCGGAGGGGCGACCCGGGCGCAGCAGCAGCTCCTCTTTACCGAGTACGCCGACCCCGCGCAGCAGGGTGAGCGCCAGGGTGTCGCACTGCTCGCCAATCACTTCAAACTCGCGCAGCCCATCGCTCAGCACCGCCAGCCCCTGCTTGCCATCTTGCAGGGCGACGAAGTTCATCAGCTGCCAGACCGGAATGGGGGCCTCTTTCCACCCTTCCGCTTCCCAGTCGGCCATGGCGCTGTCGCGAGTGGGGCGGGTGATGCAGCCAAACTGGTTATCGGAAACCACAGTTTCGCTCGGAAAGGGGGTGGGGATCAGCACCCGCACCCTGTGATCATCGGCCTGATTGTCGAGCTCCAGCTCGATGTCGATACGCGGACTCTGGTGCGCCAGCGTGATGCGACAGGTGACATCGAGGTGGCCGCTGCACTGGCGGTTGGCCCGCTCGGCGAGGTTGGCAGGCAAGGCCATGCGCAGTTTGAGAGTGGCGATGCTCTGCCACGCCTGATGGCTGACCTCGCGGGTGACCGCAAACTCGGTGGAGTAGCGCAGCCACTCTTCGCGCGATGGCGAGTAGTCATACTCGTCGCCATCATCGGAGCCCTCTTCGAGCGTGAGCACCTGATCGAAGGTGGTGCCGCGCAGCTTGTCCAGGATCTGCAAAGTGCCGTTGGCGTTTAGGGTGATGCGGTAAAAATCGTTCTCCAGCAGCTCGCCGTTGGCAGTCACCGATTGCTCCAGTCCCGGCTGATTGCCCTCGATATGCAGAGTGCAATAGCCCATGGCAGGCAGCGGATGGCAGAGCTGGATGTCGTACTCCATAAAGGGGTCGTAGTTGCCGTAGTGCACGATCTGTCTGTCCACCAGACCCGGGTCAATCTCGCGCTTGGCACGGATGAAATAGGGGACCGGCTGGCCCGCTTCATCGTGCAGGGCAAAAGATTGGGCGCGAATGCGGATGCTGGTGTTGATCACCTCCTGACGGGGGAAGGGCATCAGGTTGAACAGACAGAGCTTGTCGGCCACCTGCACGCCGTCTTCGCACAGTGCCACCGGCATGTTGTCGACAATCTTGCGCATGTAGAAGCGGATCAGGTTCTCGGCCATGTCGTCGGCCAGAATGAAGCGGGTCATCACCTCCTGATGCACCTTGTCGCTGCAGCAGCAGCCGATGCTGTCATGGGCGTGGTTCTTCATGATCTCTTTCCACATCTTCTCAAGCAGCCCGTGGTGGTACTCAAAGCCGAGCGCCCAGGCGATGCTCGCCAGCGGTTCTAGGATGTTGACGATCTTGTTCTCGATGGCGGCGTGGGCCAGCTTGATGTCCATCCGGGTGGAGGAGATGGTGCGGTGCACCCGCATGTATTTGCCGTCGTTGAACTCCCCCTTGAGGGTGGCCAGCTGGTCGCGGCACGCCTCGATGCGCTCGAAGACCTGCTCGAAGCGGCTCATGTGGAATTCACGCTGGGGGTAGATCTCCCGCAGTTTGTCGATGATGGCGAAGATGTTCTGCTGCAGCGGCATCTGGTCGTGGCCGTTGGGCAGCAGGATATCCTTTGTCACCGACGCCTTCTCCAGCACCTCGAAGTAGGATTCGAGCCGCTTGCGCAGGCCCGCTTCATCTTCCGGCAGGTACTTGCCGATGGCGTAGCCGAGCGGCAGCGCCTGGGCGGTCACCTCGCTGCCATCGTTGCTCTGCCAGAGGAACTCGGTCTTGTCGGTGCCGTGACGCTCTGAGCAGCCGCGCCAGAACATGGCCCGATCGATCCCGAAGCCGTTGAAGATGTGGGGCAGTTGGGAAGACATGCCGAACGAATCGGGCAGGTAACCGATCTTCATCGGCTCGCCAAGGCTAAGGCAGTCGCGCATCCCGTAGAGCAGGTTGCGCAGGATGGACTCGCCGCTCACCTGCATGGTGTCGGTCTGGGTGTACCAGGGGCCGATAATGAGCTTGCCCGCTTCCACCAGCGCCTTCACCCGGGCCTTGTTCTCGGGCTGGATGGCGAAGTAATCCTCCAGCACCGCGGTCTGGCCGTCCAGCACGTAGAACTTGTAGTCGGGGTCGGATTCAAGACGCGCCAGGATCTCCGCCATGTTGTTGATCAGCAGGATGCGGGACTCCTCGGTGGTGAAGTACCACTCCCGATCCCAGTGCATGTGCGGCGTGATGTGAACTCGTGAAACTGTCATGACAATGATCCTTTGCTGACGCACGGCGGCCCTTGCCTGCCGTGCGGAAAAATAGTCTGTTGAAAAACCGGTTGTGCAGATGAGCCTTACTCTGCGGCGACCACCTGATAGGTGCCGCGCTGCATGGCGTGACGGCGCCAGCCGATCAGCACCAGAGTGGAGATAAGGGTGCCCACCAGCGCTGCACCGAGCCAGACGGCGGCAGCCATCAGGGCGCCTTGGCCGCCATCGTGGAGCAGGAACAGGGAGAAGATGCCGGCCCCTGGGGTGGAGAGACCAATCCCCATTGCACCGACCATGGCACCGGTGACGACCGAGCCTGCGAGGAAGGAGCCGATCACCCGGATTGGGTCTTCGATGGCCATTGGAATGGCACCCTCGGTGATCCCCGCCAGCCCCAGCAGCCAGGTCGACTTGCCGGTCTCAATCTCGAAGGTCTGGAACAGTCGCGGCGCCAGCAGGGTGGAGGCGGTGACGGTAAAGGCCGAGACCATCTTGACCGCGCCGAAGATGGCGTAGGGGCCGTAGACCCCGTTGGCCATAGCGCCGAGGCAGAAGGCGTAGGCCGCCTTGTTGACCGGGCCACCCAAGTCAAACGAGCACATAAAGCCGAGCAGGGCACCCAGTACCAGCGCATTGGTGCCGGAGAGGCCGTTGAGCCACTCGGTGAGGCTGTTGTTGAGCCAGGCCACCGGTTGGCCGATGACAAACAGCATCAGGCTGCCCGCCACCAGGGTGCCGATCACCGGATAGGGGTAAAAGGTGAGAAAACCGTTGAAGTTGGGGCCGAGGCGCACATGCTGCTTGACCCAGCGCATCAGGTAACCGGCGATAAGGCCGCCGACCACCCCGCCGAGAAAACCGGCGCCAATCATGTTGGCAGCAAGACCTGCCGCAAAGCCCGGGCCCAGCGCCGGTTTGTCTGCCAGCGAATAGGCGGTATAGGCCGCCAGCACCGGCACCATCAGGGTGCCCAGCATGCCACCGCCAAGTTTTCGGTACATCCAGAGCCAGGAGTTCTCGGTATCAAACAGATGTTGCAGGCCGAAGATCTGGGCCAGCAGCACAGAGACGGCGAGCACGGTACCGCCCGCTACGATCAGTGGCACGGCAAAGGAGATGCCGCTCAGCAGCGCCTGCTTGAGCTCGGCCTTGAGGCTCACCTTCTTGCCGCTTGGGGCATCGCTCTGGCTGGTGTTGGGCGTCGGGGCGGTGCGACCGGCTTTGCCCGCTTCCAGCGCGTCATTCAGGATCCGCTCGGCATGGCGGATGGGCTCGGCCACCGGCGTCTCGATCCGGGGGATGCCGGCGAAACGCTCCTGCTCCTTGATGGCCACTTCGGCGGCGAAGATGCAGGCCACCGCAGCATCTAGCGCTTCTTGCGGCAGGCGATCCTCGATGCCGTTGGCACCCTGCTTCTCGACCACTACCCGAATGCCCAGCTTGCGTCCCGCCTTTTCCAGATACTCGGCAGCCATATAGGTGTGGGCGATCCCCGCCGGACAGGCGGTGACACAGACCACAGTGGGTTGATTTGTATCTGATTTGTCTTCTTTTTCCGGTTGCTTGCCGCTATCCCCTTCGCCATCGAGCAGCGCCATCAGCTGCTCAGCACTTTTGGCCGCCAGCACCGCCTCGCGGGTATCGTCATCCACCAGGGCGGTGGTGAGGGTGGTGAGCAGCTGCATATGGGTGGAGCCTGCCTGATCGGTCGGGATCGCCAGCATGAAGATCAGGTTGACCGGCTCGGGGCCGTCGATCCCCTCCCAGCCTAGCTCCTCGCTCAAGGTGGCGACGGCAAAGGCCGCTTCGCGCACCGCATCGCACTTGCCGTGGGGCACCGCCAGCCCTTCGCCAAGGGCGGTGGGGCCCTGTGCCTCGCGGGCCATGACCGCAGCCAGAAAGGCGGCCTTGTCGTGCAGCTTGCCGGCCTGATCTAGCCGATCAGCCAGGGCATGAATGGCCGCATCCCGATCGGCAAACCGGGTTTGCAACGTGATGAGATGGGGCCCGGTAAGACTGGTCAGATTCATGATGATCCTCTGTCAGGTTGGCTTGCCAGCAAGCCGTCATGGTGAAAGTGACAGCGATGCTAACAAACCGACCGACTGATTTTTGTGAGTGGTATCATACAATTCATTATTTGTATTGTTTTTGTATTGTTTGGTCAAGGTGATTTGTTAGGTCAAATGAGGCCGAGCCATTTTGTCTGCCGGGCAACTGGGGTAGAATGGCGCCTCTTCCATTTATCATGGCGCAGAGCCGACGAGGTGGCCTTTCGTGTCGAAAAAACCCATGTATCGCCAGATAGCCGACACCATCCAACAGTGGATTGCGCAAGGGGAGCTGGCCCCCGGCGATGCTCTGCCCACCGAAGCCGAGCTGCGCGAGCAGTTCGGGGTGAGCCGAGTGACGGTGCGTCAGGCCCTCAAGCAGCTGACCGAACTCAACGTCATCGAGAGCATTCAGGGCAGCGGCAGCTACGTGCGGCAGGAGAAGGTGAACTACGACATCTATCAGCTCACCAGCCTCTATGAGAAGGTGACCGATCCGGCGGCCGAGACCCACAGCGACATTCTCGCCTTCGAGGTGATCAAGGCAAGCAGCGAGCTGGCCGAGCTGCTCAATCTGGTGGAAGGGGCGCTGGTCTACTACGTCAAGCGGGTGCGCTTTATTCGCCAGATCGCGGTAACGCTGGAGGAGACCTGGATGCCGCTCGCCCTCTTCCCCGATCTCAGCTATGCGGTGATGCAGGGCTCCAAGTACCACTATATCGAAGAGGTGAAAAAGCTGGTGATTGACCGCAGCGAGCAGGAGATCATTCCGGTGCTCCCCTCGGCGCAGGTGGTGGAGGCGCTCGGTATCGATCCCGCCAAGCCCATTATCGAGAAGGTCTCCCGTGGCTTTTTGCAAGATGGCACCGTGTTCGAGTTCAGTCGCAACTTCTTCAAGAGCGATGACTACAAGTTCACCCTGGTCGCCCGCCGCACCAAGGGTTGAGCGGGCGAAAGCACCCACGATGAAAAAGGCCACCACCGTGTTTGCGGTGGTGGCCTTTTTTTGGTCGGTTAACTGGCCGATTGCCGGGCTAAATAGCAGGTTGGCTGGTGGTCTGGCGCAGCCGAGCTACTGCGCTGAGTCTTTGATAATTTCCTCGACCCGCACCTGCAGGCACCCTTGTGCCAGGGTGGTGATGAGCTGATCGCCACTGTTGACCTGATCGGCGCGGCTAATGACCTCACCGCGCGCGGTGCGGGTGATGGAGTAACCACGCCCCAGAGTGGCGAGCGGGCTCACCCCATCAAGGCGGGCGGTGAGCATGGCGAGGCGGTGGCTGGCCAGATCCTGGCGTTTGGCAATGAGCGCATAGAGCCGCTCCTCGGCCAGCTGGTGGCGACGCTTGCCAGCGGCCAGCAAGCGCTCCGGGCTCTTGCCCTGCAGGCGCAGCTCAAGGCTGGCCAGTCGCCGCTCTCCCTGATGCAACCGCTGGCGCAGCAGTTGTTGCAAACGGGTGGAGAGTTCGTCGAGGCGCTGGGACTGCTGCTCCAGCCGCCGCTGCGGATCCTGATGGTCGAGCCGCTTTTGCAACAGAATGAAATCGTGGCGGGCGGCGGTCTGCTGGCGACTCATCGCCTGCAGCAGTCGCTGCCGGAGGTGGGCGAGGCGCTGGATGCGGGCGCTCTGATCCGGCGCCACCAGTTCTGCAGCCGCCGATGGGGTAGGGGCGCGCAAGTCGGCGGCAAAGTCGCTGATGGTGACATCCACCTCGTGGCCCACCGCGCTGATAACGGGGATGGCTGAGTGGGCAATGGCGCGGGCCACAGCCTCCTCGTTAAAGCACCAGAGATCTTCGAGGGAGCCGCCACCGCGGCCGACGATCAACACATCCACCTCGGCGCGCTGGTTCGCTTTGGCAATCGCCGCTACGATCTGGCTGATGGCGGCGCTGCCCTGCACCTGAGTAGGGTAGATAAAGACCGGCAGATCCGGCGCGCGGCGTTTAAGCACCGTCAGCATATCGTGCAGGGCCGCGCCAGTGGCGGAGGTGATGAGACCCACCGCACGCGGTTCGCGGGGCAGCGGCCGCTTGCGACTCTCGTCAAACAGCCCCTCGGCGCCGAGACGGCGCTTGAGCTCTTCAAAGCGCAGCGCCAGCACACCATCGCCCGCTGGCTGCATCGATTCGATGATCAGCTGGTAGTCGCCGCGCGGCTCATAGAGGGAGACTCGCGCCTGCACCAGCACCTGCATGCCATCCTGCGGGCGAAACGCCACCCGCCGGTTGTTGCCCTTGAACATGGCGCAGCGCACCTGCGCCCCCAGATCTTTGAGCGAAAAGTACCAGTGGCCGGAGCTTGGCATCGCCAGATTGGAGAGCTCGCCGGTCAGCCACACCAGCCCCAGATCCTGCTCCAGGATCATGCGCACGGCGCTATTGAGGCGGGTGACGGTAAAGACCTGCTGCTCGCGGCCGTTCGCCGCACTGGATGGGGTAAATCGGTTCAATGGCGTACCTGTGGTCTGCCGCGGCGGGTCGCCGTGGGGGAAACAATGGTCGTTATCTTAACCTGAAACAGGGGCGGGGGTTAAGGTGCGTGGCCATGCACTGGGTGCGCCATTTCCCAAGTGCACTATGTTCCAAATGGTCCGAGATGCGCCATGTACCAAGTGCAGCATGACAGGGCATTGGCGATGAGCATCCCGGGTATTGGCATCCTGTGGCTGATCTCGCTGCCTGATCAGGATGCCCGTTCCCCAGCTTTATCCCCGAGCTGCTCAGCGTCGGCGATAGAGACCCGGCTCTACCTCTTGGTAGTGGCTGGTCAGGTATTGATAGAAGGCGAGATGAGAAGGAGAGCTGGGTTTTTTCAGCTCCTCGCTTACCCGATCCGGCTTGGCGATGATGAACTTGGGGCTCTGGCGCTGGATATCGGCCAGCACCCGCTCGCGCACATCATAGGGCGGATTGACGTTGGCAAAGAAGAGATAGGCGGATGCCGGTTGGCGATCGGTCCAGAGATAATATTGTGGCTGGATGCCGTCGACCCAGATCTTGTCGTTCGGAGTGGTTTCGGCCTTGATCCGATCGACCCGTACCTGCGCCGCCGGATTGAAGGGGCGACCCTTGAGTGTCCCTTCCCAGGCGTTGTTGATCATCAGCAGCAGCATGGCCAGCGTCGCCAGCCAGGGGGTGGCACTGCGCACATCCCAGGCGCGCCAGAGGGGGATGAGGATCAGCACCGGCAGCGCCCACAGCAGACTGGTGCCAAGCACCTCGTTGACCCGCTCGAGGGACCACTCCTTGGTGCTCCAGCCAAAGGCGAGCTGTTGAGCCAGCAGCCAGCTGGCGGTGAACACCACCAGCGAGATGCAGAGCAGGCCGATGGCGTCTGCCTGCTGTTCGCTGCGATCCAGCAATACCGCCAGCGGTAGCACCGCCAGTTGCAGATAGAGCACGTCGTAGTGATCGAACACATGGCCGGAGACCGAGTTGGCGATCAGGGTAAACAGCACCCCAAACAGGGTCGCCAGCAGGGCGGGCAGATACCACTCCTGACGGCGGCTCAGCATCAGAATGATGAAGGCGGGCAGCAGCATGACCAGGCCGGTGCGCAGCAGACCGACGGCGCCGACCATGGGGGAGAAGCCGTTGCCGTAGCTCCCCTCGAAGAAGATGTCGAAGGCGTAGTATTTGAAGGCCGCCAGCAGATCATGCTGCTGGAAGTAGGCGTAAAGCGGGCCGCCAATCAGCGCCAGCCCCAGCAGGCTGGAGATAAGCAGCAAGATGGCGTCACGCCACTTCTCGTGCAGACACCAGTGGCAGAACAGTACCAGATACCAGGCGCCCCAGAAGGCGCCGTTGTTGGCGCGCATCCAGGCGACGATGGCGAAGGTGAGGGCCGCCACCAGCGCGGGCCACCAGCGAAATCCCTTGTCCAGCAGCAGGGTGATAAAGGCCCACTGGGCGATGAGGGCGAGGTGGAAGGTCCAGTCCTCGGTCATGTTGCCGTAGTAGTAACGGGTGCCGTAGAGAGCCAGCACCGCCAGCATGGCGCCAAGGCGCGCCTTGAACGAGAGACCGAGCTGGGCAAAGGCTTGCCAGCTGGCCAGCAGTCCGAGCCAGCAGAGCGCCCACTCCAGCGCCCAGATCCCGACAAATCCCCCCAGGCTATAGCCCAGCGCATCGAGGGCGAAGATCATCGGCCCCTTGATATCGATCATGTCGCGATAGAGCACCCCCCCTTCGCTCCACATCTTGCCCATCACCGCGAACAGCGAGGCATCAAAGCCCGGCGCCATGGCATGGAAGAGCGGGTTGCGCAGACAGAAGAGCAGCGCCAGCAGGGCGGTCAGCAGCACGATGGCTGGCTTGATGCCCGGATTGACGCGAGGAGGGGTGAAACGGATGGAGTGATTCATGAAGTCGCCTGTTCCTGCAGCTGGTCTTGAAAGCGGGCCTATCTTGCCGAGCTAGTGAGTGCGATGCAATGGGGCGGGCCCGTGTGGGGCAAATATTGTCGAAAAAGCCCGGTTCTTGCAGGGAACCGGGCGCTTGCTGCGGCAATATTGGCCGTCAGGGGCATGTGGCAACCGCCATCCCCCTCCTACATCAGCCAATGTACTCAATCAGGGGCGGCTGCGCTTCCAGGGTGGGCAGATGGCGAGCCCAGCGGATAAAGGCGTCGGCCAGGGTGATGCCGAGCTCCTGATTGTGCTGGGTCAGGGTTCGGGTTAGCGCTGTGTAGCCCTCCTTGCCGGAGGCGGTATAGGCGCTCGATACCCCGCGATAGATTTGTTGTGCATCGACAGACTGCCACTGACCGGGGGCTGACTCCCACTCCAGCCGGGTGATGCGCTGACCCTTGGGCCGATCGGCCTGATAGGTAAATCGCACCCCCGCTGTGTAGGGGAAGCTGCCGTTGCCGTTGCCGACCACGCCGTTGTTGGTGGCGTTGTCGATGGCATTTTCCATTGCTTCCGCCAGCTCATGACCGTGCACCCGATAGAGGGTGAGGGGAATGGCAAACGGCAACAGGCGACCGGCAATATCCGCTTCGCTCAAGGGGCCCGGCTCCAGCGAGCAGCGCACGCCACCGGCGTTGTGCAGGGCAAAGTCCACCTCACCCACCTGTTCACGGGCGGCCGCCAACATGGCGTGTGCCACCAGCGGGGCGAGTTGGCTACCGTGGGGCAGGGTGGCATCCGGCAGCCGCTGATGGGGCAGTGGCGCCGCCAGTCGGGTGACGATGCGCTGGCTCATGGTCTCGATCTCCGGCCGGTAGCGTTTGGCCAGATGTTGCTCCAGCCCGGCATCCGGCTCGCAGAAGCTGAGCCCGGCTGGCGGTGTGGCAGCGAACGGCCAGGGCTGCCAGGGGAGCCACTCCAGCTGGCCCTGACTTTGTACGACGCGGCCCGCCTCATCGAAGGTGAGCTCGCATACGCCAAGGCAGAGGGCACTGTGCCCGGCGTGCAGAATCGCTATCCCGTTGTTCATCAGGGGATAAGTGCCTTCGCTTGGCAGACCGAGGGGGGTGAGATCCCCCAGCAGGCTGTGGGTATGGCCGCCGATGATGAGGCTGAGCTCGGGGAAACGCTCGGCCAGCAGCTTGTCCTGATCCAGTCCGAGGTGGCTCAGCAGCACGATATGCTGGATCCCTTCGCTCTTTATCTCCCGCAGCACCCGGGTGAGGGTGTCGGCTACTGCGTGGAAACGGGTGTGGGGATCCGGGTTGGCGATGGCGGCCATCTGGGCGAGGGTGATGCCGAGCAGCGCAAAGGGAACCCCGTCGATCACCCGGCGATGCCAGGGCTGATGGGTGTCGTAGAGGTGGGGGATATCCCACAGCCCCAGCGGCGTGTCGGCTGGTTCCTGGCTGTTGTCCAGATTGGCAGCCAGCACCGGAAAATCGAGCTGACGCAAAAACTCCACCAGCGGGCCGTTGCCCAGATCGAACTCGTGGTTGCCGAGCACCATGGCATCGGGTGCCAACATGGCGAGCAGGTCGGCGTTGGCACGCCCTTTGAAGCGGTTGAAATAGAGCGAGCCCTGAAAGGAGTCACCACCGTGCAGAAACAGAAAGCTCTGGCCGGCCGCCGCCGCTTGGGCGCGCAGTTGGGTCAGGCGGGTCAGGATCCGGGCATAACCGCCGCACTGGGTGCGCCACTGGGTTTCACCGACAGGGGAGAAGCTCATCGGCGCGCCATCGAAATGGGAGTGACAATCACTGAAATGGGCAAGTTGAACCGTAATACTCATCTCGGTCCTCCTTAGGGGAAAAATGAGTACCGAGTCTACTGCAAAGGGGGGGGAGGATACCAGCCCGGCAGGATGCCGGGCTGGTAGACGATCAGGCGGGAACCATGATCTGGGTGGCGATGATCACCACCAGCAGGCCGACCGCGACCGGCATACTGGTGCGTTTGACCACTTCGAACGGCGATAGCTTGCCCATCCCCGCACAGGCGACCACCACCCCGGAGACCGGCGAAATGGTACGACCCAGGTTGGAGGCTTGCAGCATCGGGATCACCAGATAGGCCGGGTTGATGCCAAGGCTGCTGGCCAGATTAGGGATCAGCTCCACGAAGGCGTAGAAGGGGGCATTGCCCGAGCCAGTGGTGAAGGCGGCCAGGGTGGTGATCACCACCAGAGACAGCATCATGATCGTGCCGCCCGAGCCGAGATCCTGCGCGTGGGTCAGCAGGGTGTCGATAAAGCCGATGGTCATCAGACCCTGGGCAAAGACACCGGCACCGACCAGCAGCATGACCACACCGGCGAAGGCATCCGCCATGTGACGCCAGCAGACCTGCAGCCCGTCCAGCAGCTCCTTGCCATTGCGGATACGCACGAGTTCCAGCAGGCTGGCCAGCACCATGCACATGACGATGATGGTGACGATATCCAGCTGTGGGCCCCATTTGCCGTCAAACACCAGCACCCCGATGATGGGGGTGAACGGCAGGATGGCGTAGAAGGCGGGGGCGGTGGTGACCAGATCACCCGGCGCGACCGGCTCATTCTGCTCGCCAGACTTCTGGTCCAGATAGCGCTGCCAGAAGAAGTGAGTCACCGCCATGCAGGCGATGGCAATCAGCGAGATGGGCAGGGTCAGCTTGAAGGCGAAGTCCAGCAGCGGCATGTTGGCGGCCTGGGCAGCCATCACCACGTCACCGGAGGTCGGTGCCAGGATGATGGCGGCTGGCGAGGCGCACACGGCGGCCGCGGCGCCACGGGAGATCCCCATGTTGACCATCAGCGGGAACAGGGTGGCCATCAACAGGACGCCGAGGCCAGTGGCGGAGCTCACCGCCAGCGACATGGCGCAGGCAACCAGATAAGCGGCCACCAGCAGTATGTAGGGGGACTTGATGATGCCCAGCGGTTTGCTGGCCAGTTTTACCAGAATGGTGTTGGCGCCGATATGGCTCATGTAGCCGGCGAAGCCGCACAGCACCATGATCAGCATCCCCAGTCCACCGCCACGGTCATTGAGCAGGAAGCGGATGTATTCGAAGATATCGGTCGCGATGTAACCGGTGCTGACCACCTTGCTCGGCAGTACCGGCTTGCCCATCATGGCGGTGATGACCAGCAGCAGCAAGCCGCCGCTCAGCAGCACCCCGGTCGCGGAGTATCCTTTGAAAATGGCACGGCCCACCACCAGGGTGACCAGGGTGCCAACGATGAGTTCCAGCATACGTTGCCTTCTGATTGGATGAGAGTGGAGGGAGTCTATTCCGATAGGGGTAGACTGGCGACTGGCAACCGGATGTTGTGTGAGCTAAATCAACGTTTAACCCCGTGAACAGCATTAAAGAAAGGTAAAGGCACTTTACCCAGCGGGTTTGGCTACCTACCCTTGCCAGCCTTGGTTGTCTTTTGAGGCTTTTATATGGCAATTGGTGATTTTATAGGCGTTAAACGCTGTCTTTTCCTACTCATGCTGCTATTTTCACCTACTTGCGTGTTTGCGGTGACCAATGACGGTTTTCATCAAACTGGTCCCCATCAGGCGGTCGCCATGCGGCGTCTGATGGCGCCCCACTCTTACGGGGTGCTGGTGGTCGCCGAGGGGAACAAACCCCGTTTTGCCGCGCTGGCATCCAAAACCACCGAAGCGAACTGTCTGGCCCGTCACGCCATCCGGGTGGATGGGGTCGCGCTGCTGGCTACCCCGCGATTCTATGCCAAAGAGGGAAAACGGGGTCTTTGCGAGCTGTGGCTCAATGAGGGGGCAGATCAGGACTTTTTTGCCAACCGTCTTAAAAATGATCATTTTATTCAGATAGATGGTCATGACATCAATGTGAAAAACTACCACCTCGACTGGCAGCGCATCAGCCGCCATGCTCAATAAAAATACAGTATTGGCCTTGTGCCATACTCTGCTCACGCAACCTGTGAGCGTGCTCTGATTTCTGGGTGCATCATGGTATTGCGCCGCCTCGTCGTCACACATAGGCTATAGCCGTCATCTGTGTGGCGGTGGGTTTCACCAAGGTTGGTACTCCGCCCGTGCAATCAAGGAAGGTAGTCTGGCATGGTCAGCAAGTTCTATGGAGTGGTAGTAGGGACAGGATTGTTGCTACTGCCCCTGATGAGTCAGGCTCAGCCGAGCCGGCCGCAAGTGGTGCCAGAGTCCCGCATCAATGTCCGTTTTTATGAGGTCAATGCAACCAGCCCGGATCAGCTTGCCCGTGCGATCGCCCAGAGTGCCCCCAAGGTGAATGGCAAGCCTGTGCTCGGTAAGGCGAGTTATCAGGTGGATTGGCAGCTGGAGACTGAACAGTTGCCGGGACGCTGCCAGCTCAACCGGGTGACGGTAACCACCAACGCCACTGTGTTGCTGCCCCGCTGGCGTCAGAGTGCGAACAGTAACGATCCTGCCCGTCAGCGTTGGGGACGGCTGCTCTCCAGCATGTTTGACTACGAATCCCGCTTCAAGGAGATGGTGCTGCAAGGGGCCAATCAGGTGGGCGGTGCCATAGCGGCGCTACCCGGCCATGGGGATTGTCAGGCGCTGCGCTATGCCGCGTGGGCGGCGGGCAGTGGCGAGCTGAACAAGGTCAAGGGACGGATCGATGGATTCCAGCGTCAGACAGGCTACGGCGAACAGCTCGGGGTGCATTGGCCCAAGTGAGCCGTGTTTCGAGGCGCGGTTCCTGCCAAACCACCGCTATCAATAGCAAGAGTTAGCCAATAAAAACAATGCCAGTCAGTTAAGCCTGACTGGCATTGTTTTTATTGGCTTTTGTCACTCTGTACTGCGGTTGTGGTGAGCAACCGGTGACTTGGAGGCGCTAGTCCTCTACATACCTGGCAAGGGGAAGTGTGTGAGAGGACGGCGGGAGTGATCCCGCCTCCTACTCTATTGGGGGGGCACAGGATCAGTTGTCACACAAATCACTGGGCATATCCTGCCGCAAGCGGGTCCACAGCTTGCCAGATTCGATACCGTACTGACGCACCGTCATGAACACGGCATCGTGATCTTTGGTCTCTGCCAGATTCAGTAGCGCCTTATAATAGGCATCTGCGGTTTCTCTGGTCTGCTTGTCAGAGAAGTAGTAACTGCCGACCCGGCTATACAATCCCTTGAAACCATTGAGGATCAAGGCGTAGATCGGGTTACCGGAAGCAAATGCCAGCTGGTGATGCAGACGATAATCGAACTCGGCATAGGCTTGCGCGTTTTTATCAACCGAGCCTGCACCACGCAGGATCTCGGCTGCTTGCTCCGGGTTATGACGGATCGCCCCCCGAATGAAGATCGTGCAGATATGGGTACGGGCAGAGAGCAACTGTGCGACCAGCTCAGGTACCTTGTCTTGATCCAGACGGGCAAGGGTCTCCAGAATATTGAGACCTGAGGTTTCCCAAAAATTGTTTACCTTGGTTGGTTTGCCATGCTGGATGGTCAACCAGCCATCACGGGCCAACCGCTGCAACACTTCACGCAACGTAGTACGAGTCACCCCGATCAACTCGGATAATTCACGCTCGGCGGGCAGAATTGATCCGGGAGGAAAGCGATTGTTCCAGATGGACTCGATGATGTATTCCTCGGCAAACCCTGCTGGGCTCTGCGCTTTTATGACCATGGATTAACTCTGTTGTAGTACGCAAAAAGGCGGCTGAATCATATCAAAGCAAGGAAGTGTGGCAAGTATAAGGTCAGTCCTCTGCTCACATATGCCAAATATAGTGTGATGGCAGTGCTGTTTATCCCATAACAGAAGCCAGATGACCCCGCCCTGCAGTGGTCGCAAAACAACCATATGAAGAAATATTCATCCACTATTATTTATAAACAACCCATTTTTTGATTAAAATCACGAGGAATCAGATAGATAAAAGCCAATATCGAGCGAAACAGGCGACACTATCCTTCACTGCATAGAAGCAGATCCTAACAACAGAGTTGAGACCCATCATCATGCCAATAAGCCTAGGGCAGGCATTCGCCAAGAACTTCTTGGGCAATGCACCACAGTGGTATAAAAACGCCATTTTGCTATTTCTGCTAATCAATCCGATCGCTTTTCACCTCGATCCTTTCATGGCCGGCTGGCTACTGGTTGTTGAATTTATCTTCACTCTGGCCATGGCCCTGAAATGTTACCCTTTGCAACCCGGTGGCCTGCTGGCTATTGAAGCCGTGCTGATTGGCATGACCTCGGCAGAGCAAGTCAAACATGAACTGGTGGCCAACATTGAAGTGCTACTGCTGCTGGTCTTCATGGTGGCTGGTATCTACTTCATGAAGCAGTTGCTGCTTTATGTCTTTACCAAGCTGCTGGTCGGGGTTCGCTCAAAAATCCTGCTCTCCCTCTCTTTTTGTCTGGTATCTGCCTTTCTGTCAGCCTTCCTTGATGCCCTGACGGTCATTGCCGTGGTGATCAGCGTCGCGACCGGCTTCTACGCCATTTACCACAGGGTGTCATCCGGCAAGGGTTTTGGTCATGAACATGACCATAGCCATGACCAGGAGGTGGCAGAGGATCAGTATCAGACCCTCGAGCAATTTCGTGCGTTTCTGCGCAGTCTGATGATGCATGCTGCCATTGGTACCGCACTGGGTGGCGTCTGCACCCTGGTCGGTGAGCCGCAGAACCTGATCATCGGCGAACAGGCTGGCTGGCACTTTGGTGAGTTTGCCATTCGTATGGCGCCTGTTTCTGTGCCTGTCTTTATCTGTGGCCTGCTGACCTGCGTACTTCTTGAGAAGATGCAGTGGTTCGGCTATGGCGCCAAATTGCCTGACTCGGTACGCAAGATCATGGAGGAGTACAACCGCCATGAGAATGCCAAACGCACACCGCAAGACAAAGCCAAGTTGATGGTACAAGCCTTGATCGCGGTCTGGCTGATCGTCGGTCTGGCGCTCCATCTTGCTGCCGTGGGCCTGATTGGCTTATCCGTAATAGTGCTGGCGACCTCGCTCACCGGTATTACCGAAGAGCATGCCTTGGGTAAGGCCTTTGAAGAGGCGCTCCCCTTTACGGCACTGTTGGCGGTGTTTTTTAGCATAGTGGCAGTCATTATCGATCAGCAGTTATTCAAACCGGTGATCCACTGGGTACTGTCGGCCGAGCAGGATCAACAATTGGCGCTCTTCTATGTGGCGAACGGTCTGCTCTCCATGGTCAGTGACAACGTCTTCGTCGGCACCGTCTATATCAACGAAGTGAAAACAGCGCTGCTCAATGGCGCCATCGACCGTGCCCAGTTCGATCTGCTGGCGGTCGCCATCAATACAGGTACCAACTTGCCGTCCGTCGCCACCCCCAATGGCCAAGCGGCGTTCCTGTTCATGCTCACCTCGGCACTGGCACCGCTGCTGCGCCTCTCCTATGGTCGCATGGTCTGGATGGCGCTGCCCTACACCTTGGTACTGGGGCTGGTCGGGTTCTTCGCCGTTGAATTGCTGCTCGCCCCAACCACCGAGTGGTTCTATCAGCACGGATGGCTGGTGATGGAAAGTGCCCTGCCAGCGGTGCAGTCAGTGCTCCATTAATCCCGGGCAACACAGCTCAAGGGCCCTCAGGGCCCTTTTTACTGATGACAGCCCCCTGGCCGCCGATCCAGGGGGTTGATCTAATACCTGTATGGTCAACGAATGGGCTGCACCATGTTCAGAGCCCCCCCAGAACCGGCTGACTGAGCCGGTCAGACCGCTTTACAAGGGACGGCAATAGCGCGGTATCTGCTGCCTGTTGAGTGGCGAAGATGGCAACTATGCCGACTTTCCAGACGGTGACCAGAGCCATGGCCACGAGCTCAAAAATAACCCTCTCTTTGAAAAGCAGGGGGGGTCAGCAAGCTGACGCCGCGTTGGGGCTCTTTTCTTTTCGGTCATGCTCTGCTCTAATTCAGCCACTATTTTTTCTGTGAGATCAATCAGATGATCGAGTTTCTCCGCCGTTTAGCAGCCAATCGACTGGCCTGGGGGCTGCTGGCTGCCTCAGCCCTGTTCCTTGAGTTGTGCGCCCTCTTTTTCCAGCATGTATTAGGCTTGCATCCTTGCGTGATGTGCGTGTACGAGCGGCTGGCAACACTGGGTGTGCTGGCGGCCGGTCTACTCGGCATGGTGGCGCCAGAGAAGTGGTATGTTCGCTGGAGTGCCCTGCTGCTGTGGGGCTATAGCGCATTCCGTGGCCTGCAGCTGGCGCTACAGCATGTGGATTATCAGGTTAATCCCTCACCCTTTAATGTGTGCAGTCCTTATGCCGACTTTCCGAGTTGGGCACCGCTTGATCAGTGGATCCCCTGGTTGTTTATGCCACAAGGGGATTGCGCTGAAGTGACCTGGCAATTCTTGACGCTCTCCATGCCCCAGTGGCTAGTGATTAGCTTTGCTGCCTACCTGTTGGTGTTTACCGTGGTAGCCATAGGAAATCTGGTGAAAGGACGCTGCTGCAACTGATCATCACAGTCGCCTGAACACTGAAAGGGGCGCCATATCGGCTAATGCCGAGCAGGTAAGGCGCCAGTGGCCGAGCCTTGTGATGTGTAAAAATCCGAAACCCAGTAATGGGTTTCGGATTTTTTATGCGTATCGAACTATCCCCGGGTGCGCATGTTTTGCCAGACGGTGAAGCTGGCGGCTAGCCTGAAAGGGGACACGGCGGATCATCTTTGGCAAGGGCGGGTAATGGATTGAATGGTGCAAAGAGAGGGCGAAACGTTGATCCAGCGCAAATGAACCCTGCATTTATCACTTTGGTGGCATAGGACCCAACCGCTTATTGAGTTCAAATAGTGGCATCAAGAGCGGAGCCACTATCCGCCAAAAGGAACACACCTTTCACCGGATGAAGGACAGAAAATGAGTTTTCTTGAACACACCATCTGGACAGTACTGGGATATGGGGTGATGCCCTTTATCTTTCTGAGCGGATTTGTGGCGGTGGCAGTAACCTGCTGTGTGCTGCTCAATGCGTTCGGGGTACAGTCCGCCGAGAAGTGAGTCGTTTCTCATGACCGCCAAATGCCAGTCTTCGGACTGGCATTTGTTTTTTGAGTCTTTTAAAGCACTTATCTGCGCTGACGTAGGGGAAACTTTGGCTGAGATGGTCGAACCTGACCGCTATTTTGATTACACTGGCGGCCGTATTTTCCATTCACACGTTTTTACTCAGGTGTTCAAGGTTATCTATGGCGCTCAAGGCTACCGTATTCAAGGCCCAAATCAGCTTGTCTGATATGGACCGCAATGTGTATCAGGATTTTTCTCTCACGCTGGCCCGCCACCCTTCTGAAACCGATGAGCGGATGATGATCCGCCTCGCTGCCTTTGCCTGGCATGCCGCCGAACGGCTGGAGTTTACCAAAGGGCTGAGTGCTGATGATGAGCCTGAGCTCTGGCACAAGAATTACACCGACGAAATTGAACTTTGGATCGAGCTGGGGCAGCCCGACGAGAAGCGCCTCAAAAAGGCCTGCAACCGGGCCCGTCACGTGGTGCTCTATCTCTACGGCGGCCGTGGTACCGCCGTCTGGTGGAAGCAGAATCAGGGCAAACTGAGCCAGCACGACAACCTCAGCATCATCGAGCTGTCAGATAGCCAGACCTTGCCGTTGACCGCCATGGTTGAGCGTACCATGCACCTGACCTGCACCATCTCTGAAGGCCAGCTGTGGGTCAGCAATGGCACACTGGATGTGACGCTGGACCCGGTCGTGCTGATGGGCAAGCCAGCCCACGAGCTATAACGGAGTCTGGTCATGTTCAGCGCCCTGCTCAATATCGTCATTCCGGTGTTCGGGGTCGTGATGCTCGGGGCGCTGTATGGGCGATGGCGACCGGGGGCGGCGCTCGGTTACGTCAATCTGGCCAATATCGAACTGTTTACCCCGGCGCTGGTCTTCTCCGCGCTGGTCAAGTATCCGCTGGCGCTGGGGGCTCATCTGCCGCTGATTGCGGCGGGGGCGCTGGTTATTTTGTTGCCCGGTCTGCTGCTTTCCCTGCTCAGGTTCAAGGGGATTGCGCGGGCGGCGCTGATCCTGCCCGCCATGTTCCGCAATACCGGCAACCTCGGTATTCCCCTGATGGTGCTTGCCTTTGGTGAGCAGCAGTTGGGGGCCATCGTGATTCTCTTTGTGCTCTCCAACCTGCTCCACTTCTCGGTTGGCATGTTCATCCTCTCTGCCAATACCTCCCGCTGGCTCTGGTTGCGCAGTCCGGTGCTGTGGGCCGCGCTGGCTGGCTTGCTGGTGGCCAACCTGCACATCGCGCTGCCGGAGTATGTGGTGACCACGGCCTCCTTGCTTGGCCAGATCTCGGTGCCCTTGATGCTTTTTGCATTAGGCATTCGGCTGATGGAAGGGAAGCTTGATCACCTTGGTCTTGCACTCAAATGCAACCTGCTCTATCTGCTGGCGGGGGGATTGTCGCTGCTGCTGGCGATCTGGCTGTTGCCGCTCAAGACAGAGTGGATCCCGCTGTTGATGTTGTCGGTCTCGTTGCCGCCAGCCGTGCTGAATTACATGCTCTGTGAGCAGTACCACTGTCAGCCGGACAAGGTGGCCAGTATCGTGCTCGGCGGCAATGCCCTCTCGGTGCTGGTGATCCCGCTGGCGGTCTGGCTGGCGCTCCATTTGCCGAGCTGAACAACCCTGGCTCGGGGGGCCTTCTCCCGTGTTTTCGCTATTCCCTAAATGCATTAATGGCGCAGATATTGCTGTGTTCGCCGTTGAGATGAGAATGGAGAGCGAACAATGATCATTGGTGCGGCCCGATATCAATTAGTGCAACCTGCGCTGGGTGCGACCCGGACGAGTGAATATGCCGAACCGCAGCAGAAAAGTATTCAGCTTGCGGACGACAAGGTGACGTTGAATTCGAGTCGTGATGATTTTTCTGCGACCTATGAACGCCCCACGCTAGCTCGCAAGGATCCGGATCGAAGTCTGACCCAGATCGCCTGGGATAACCTGCTGGCACAGCGTATCGGGCTGAGCCGGGAAAAGCTCGATGAGCTCGAGCAGAAGAAGAAAGAGATTGAGCATAATAGCGAGCTGCCCGATGAAAAGAAGCAGCAGTTATTGGCGGATCTCGACAAGCAAAAGGAGGAGCTCATCAAGGAAGCAATCGAGCGGCGTCAGGCGCGTGGAGACGAGGAGCGGCAATCCAATCCTGACTCAGGCTCACTCAGTTGAAAAATTGCTATTGGCGGCAATGGTTTGCCTAATTCCCTGCAGGCCATTGCCGATTTCAACCCGTCATATCCTTCCCCGCCACTCAGCCAGTCCAGAGTGCTTCTATCAACGGCACTCCATTTCTTCTTTTCGTGATCCTTCCCGAAGTAGTTGCTCCTGATATCCCTTAGTATCTGGCCAGCATGACTCCCCTTAGAGGGAGCTCAATAAGAGAAGGAATGATGGATGAGCTCCGTGAGCAACCAATGTCTGTTGATGCAGATCCAGCCGACCATCTTGCGTTTTGCCAAGATGCTGGCGAGTGTGCTGCAGCTTGAGGTCGAGATTGTGGATGCCGATATGGTGCGGGTGGCTGGCACCGGGCCCTATGGCAAGTTCTTCGGACGTCAGCTGGAGGGGGATTCCCGCTTGCTGCGCTATGTGATTGATAACCAGCGGGAGAAGATCGTTACCCACACCAGCGATGATCCTGTGTGTGACGGCTGTACCTGCAAGGAGAGCTGCCGTGAGCGCGCCTTTCTCGGGGTGCCGATCATGGTGGATGAGCGCTGCATCGGGGTGATCAGTCTGGTGGCCTTCAATGCCGAGCAGCAGGCCCGCCTCAACAACAATTTGCAGGATGTGTGCGACTATGTGCGCCACATCTCCACCATCTTTGTGGCCAAGCTGCTCGATTCGCGCGGGCTGTCGGACGGGGTCAACAAGGTGTTCCTCAACCTGATGACCAACATGGATCAGGGTTGCCTGCTGCTCGATGACAAGAGTCAGCTGCTCTACGCCAACGAGGCGGCGCTCCATCACCTGGGCTGCCAGCAGGAGCAACTGCAGGGGCGCGAGCTGGGGATCCGCCCACTCACCTTCTCCCAGCAGGGACTGAGCGGCCATCTGCAGCACATCATCACCTTCGAAGATCGTCAGGAGCTGATCATCGGCCAACTGCACCATGTGCAGGGCCAGCAGCTGTTTCTGATGGCGTTTCACCAGTCCCACTCCGGTCTGCTTCAGGAGCCGGATCCGGATACGCGGATTGATCAGCTCATCGGCGAGAGCAAGGCGATCCGCACTCTCAAGCGGCTGCTGCACCGCATCGCCCAGAGTCCCTCCAGCGTGCTTATTTGCGGTGAGAGCGGCACCGGTAAAGAGGTGGTGGCCCGCGCGGTCCACCGCCTGAGTCCGCGTCAGGACAAGCCATTCATCGCCATCAACTGCGCCGCCATTCCCGAACAACTGCTGGAGAGCGAGCTGTTTGGCTACGTCAAAGGATCGTTTACCGGTGCCTCCAGCGGCGGCAAGCAGGGTCTTATTCAGGCGGCTCATCAGGGCACCCTGTTCCTCGACGAGATCGGCGACATGCCGCTCACCATGCAGGCCAAGCTGCTGCGGGTGCTGGAACTGCGGGAGGTGACCCCCATCGGAGCCAGCCGACCGGTGCCGGTGGATATTCGCATCATTGCCGCCACCCATCAGCATCTTGAGCAGTGCATCGCCGAAGGAAAGTTTCGCGAAGATCTGTTTTATCGCATCAACGTCATCCCTCTCAATCTGCCGCCGCTGCGGGAGCGGGAAGGGGACGTGGAGCTGCTGACCCACTACTTCCTCAACCGCCACACTAGCCGGATCGGCATCGTCTATCCCGGTTTGGCGCCCGAGGTAATGGCGCTGCTCAAAGGGTATCGCTGGCCGGGCAACGTGCGCGAGCTTAGCAACCTCATCGAATATCTGGTCAACGTCAGTCAGGCGGGCGAGGTGATCGACGCCAGTCTGCTGCCACCTAATATCATCCGCAATCAAGAGCCCCATCCCGTGATGGCCCAGTCGCTCCCGCTGACCAATCTGAATGCGGCATTCAATGTGCCTGCTGCCGCCCCGCTTGCTGCCATGCCGGAGAAGCTGCCGGAACCCGTTCCGGGTGAGAGCGGCCTTGAGAGCATGGAGAAACAGATGATTGAAGAGACCCTGCAGCGGCTTGGCAACAAGAAACTGGCCGCTCAGGCACTGGGGATTGGGATTGCCACCCTCTATCGCAAGATAAAGAAGTACGAGATTGCCGTGCAGGCCTGATGGTCCGGCAGCGTGAATTTGGCCCGTGTCATGTTAGTGATGACACGGGCTTTTTCTTGGTGTTCGGGGTGACCGGCCATGGCCTGCGTTAGGGGGACGCGCTTTTTTGCCAGAGCAACAGATTCGATGAAGGCTGACCGCAGAGCATGGTGCTCTTTAGAGTTCGTGGGCGTGGAATCCCTTGCGATAGCGGGTTTCGCAGCGTGGGCAGCGTTGCAGGGTTGGATCCTGCTCCAGCTGTTCGATGGCCAGTTGTTCTTCACAATCGGAGCAGAGGCCATAGAGGCCGAGATCCATCTGGCAGAGTGCCGCGTCGATCCGCTTGAGCCGTACCACGCTCAACTCGACCTTGGGCAGATCCAGCCGACTGGTGAGTTCAACCAGCTGATCGGGTTCGCAGTGATCCACCTTTTCTGCCCAATCGTCACGGCGAGAGGCTTTGAGCTGACCGATCAGCGTTTCTCGTACTTGTGCCCAGTCGAACAGCAGGCGATTACGCCAGACAGCCAACTGTGCTTGCGTCATTTCACACACATTATCCCCCAGAGACAAACCACAGATGCGAGGCAGTATAGGGATCCGATAACTCTATCAGGATGATATGCGTCAAGTTAAACGTGGTTAGCCATGGCTTTTGGCTGCTTGCAGCAGGGCATCCCGGATAGGAGCCGTCTCTTTGAGCACCCGCAGATCCTGAAATAACAGATCCGCTTCGGGATATTCCCGTTTGAGATAGCTGAACCACTGCTTGATGCGGCTGGGGTAGTAGTCAGCTTTTTCGCTGGCGAGATCTTGCTCGGTGTAGCTCACCATCAGCTGCAGCACTTCGGCCCAGCTCATGTGCGGGCAGCCGGTTTTCATCACGTTGGCCAGATTGGGCAAGGAGATAGCACCACGCCCGACCATCAGGGCATCGCAACCGGAGACGCTGGCGCAGGCGAGGGCATCTTTATGATCCCAGATCTCGCCGTTGGCGGTGACGGGAATGGGCAGGGCGCGGCGGATGGCGTCTACATACTCCCAGTGAGCAGGGGCCTTGTACCCTTCACGCTTGGTGCGGGCATGGACGGCCAGCTCGTTGGCGCCCCCCTGAAAGACCGCCTGGGCGTTCTCCAGATAGAGCTCCTTGTCATCGTAACCGAGGCGGATCTTGGCGCTCACCGGCAGGTGGGCGGGCACCGCCTCGCGCACCGCCTTGACGATGCGATAGATGGTCTCGGGCTCTTTGAGCAGCACGGCGCCACCCTTGCTTTTATTGACCGTGGGGGCGGGGCAGCCGAAGTTGAGATCAACGCCGGGGGAGCCCAGCTCAATGGCGCGCACGGCGTTCTCGGCCAGCCACTCTGGGTGTTGCCCCAGCAGTTGCACCCGTACCGGGGTGCCTGCACGGGTCTTGCCATCCTGCTTGAGCTCGGGGCAGAGGCGGTAGAACACCTTGGCAGGCAGCAGCTGATCGACCACCCGAATAAACTCGCTCACGCAGAGATCGTACTCATTGACGGAGGTGAGTACCTCCCGCATCAGGTGATCCAGCACCCCCTGCATGGGGGCCAAAATTACGCGCATAACTGCTTCCGAAGAGAAGGGTAAAAAAGAGCGCAGATTGTAGTGGGATTGATGCCCGCTGTCAGCTATCACCCAAATGCTGTTACGCTATGAGAAGACCCATAAAGCGAGGTTCGGCAGTGAAGCGTTGGTTTTTGATGGCTCTCGGGTGGTTGGCATTTGCCACCGGTATCGTTGGTATTGTGTTGCCGCTACTGCCGACCACCCCCTTTATGTTGCTGGCTGCCGCCCTGTTTGCCCGCTCATCCCCGCGTTTTCATCGCTGGTTGCTGACCCACCGCTGGTTCGGTCCGCCCATTGTGGATTGGCAGCAATATCGCGGCATTCGGCGCCATGCCCGGCGACGCGCCATTATCTTCATTTTGCTCACCTTTTCGGTATCGCTGGCGGTGGTACCCCTGCTGTGGGCCAAGGGGCTGCTGGTGGTCATAATGGTGATCCTGCTCACCTGGTTAATGCGTCTGCCGGTGCTGGAGCCGGTTGCAATGGAGAAGTGAAGTCCCTAAGCTATTGCTGCAATAATGCTATGGAGTCGGCCTGTCATTTTTGCGTGACAGGCTTTTTTATTTCCCGCAGAAGGGAATTGAGAAAAATGGCCACCCCTGGGTCAAAAAAATAAGCGGTCAACACATGAATCCGGAAACCCTGAAGTTTATTGAAGCGAGCATCAAGACCATTCCCGACTATCCGAAGCCGGGCATTTTGTTTCGCGACATCACCAGCCTGATCGAGAATGCAGAGGCTTTCAAAGCCACCATCGATCTGCTGGCAGAGCATTACCGTGGTCAAGGGATCACCAAAATTGTCGGCACCGAGGCCCGTGGCTTCATTTTCGGTGCACCAGTTGCCTTCGCCATGGGACTGGGCTTCGTGCCGGTACGCAAACCGGGCAAGCTGCCGCGCGCAGTGATCGAGGAGTCCTATGCCCTCGAGTACGGTACCGACACCCTGCAATTGCACACCGATGCCATCGTGCCCGGTGACAAGGTGCTGGTGGTTGACGATCTGCTGGCGACCGGCGGCACCGTCGATGCGACCGTCAAGCTGATCCGCCGTGCCGGTGGTGACGTGGCTGACGCTGCGTTCATTATCTCCCTGCCGTCTCTGGGTGGTGATGCTCGTTTGACCGCTGCAGGCATCAAGGTGCTTTCACTGGTCGAATTGGCTGGCGAGTAATGCCTCTTCGGCCCGATCCTCTGCATCGGGCCTGCGTTGAACCGGTGCCCTTGCGGGCATCGGTTTGAAAATCAAGCGATCCCTCCGACCCTGACCGATAGCCGATACAGCCCGCTCGCCATTTGTGTTAGCATCCGGCCTCAATGCCCTGTCTTCCCTGCATGATGGATTTATGAGCTATCAGGTTCTGGCGCGTAAATGGCGCCCCCATACGTTTGAACAAGTGGTAGGCCAGCACCATGTGCTGACCGCCTTGACCAACGCCCTGGATCAGGGACGGCTGCATCACGCCTATCTGCTGAGCGGTACCCGCGGGGTCGGCAAAACCACCATCGCCCGCATTCTGGCCAAGAGCCTCAACTGCGAGCAGGGGATCAGCAGCCACCCGTGCGGCGTCTGCGATACCTGCCGCGAGATCGATCAGGGCAACTTTGTCGACCTGCTGGAGATTGACGCGGCGTCCCGCACCAAGGTGGAAGATACCCGCGAGCTGCTCGACAACGTGCAGTACCGGCCGGCCCGTGGCCGCTTCAAGGTCTACCTCATCGATGAAGTGCACATGTTGTCGCGCCACAGCTTCAACGCGCTGCTGAAAACCCTGGAAGAGCCGCCCCCCTATGTGAAGTTTCTGCTGGCCACCACGGATCCGCAGAAGCTGCCGATTACCATCCTCTCACGCTGCCTGCAGTTTCATCTGAAGAGTCTGGATCAGACCCAGATCGCCAAGCAGCTCGAATGGGTGCTGGATCAGGAGGGTCAGCCCTTCGAGCCGCGCGCTCTGCTGGCACTGGCCAAAGCCGCCGACGGCAGTATGCGCGATGCCCTGAGCCTGACCGATCAGGCGCTGGCCCACGGCAACGGCAGCGTGCGCCTCGAGAGCGTGCTGGCGATGCTGGGGACGCTCGATCACCGCCACCTGCACCAGCTGCTGGAAGCCATTTTGCGGCAAGATGCCCCCGCGACCATGGCCAAGATCACCGAGATTGCCACCCTGGGCCCTGATTTTGATCAGCTCCACGCCGAGCTGGAAGGCTTGCTCCATCGCATCGCCATGGCTCAGCTGCTGCCTGCCAGCGTGCAAGAGCAGGGGGCGGATGCCGATTCCCTGCTGCAACTGGCCAAGGCGATGAGCCCGGAAGAGGTGCAGCTCTGCTACCAGATTGTGCTGGGTGGTCGTAAAGATCTGCCCTGGGCCCCCGATGGCCGTACCGCGCTGGAGATGACCTGCCTGCGGATGCTCGCCTTCTCGCCAAGGCGCGATGCCCTGCATCCGGCCAGCCTCACCGCGCTGCCCCCGTCCATGACGAGCAGTGCGGCGAGCAGCGCCACGCCGCTAGCCTCCTTGCCGGGAAAGCGCCCGGCCGCTGAATCGGCCGCACTGGCACCGATCAGCGGCGCCGTACCCGCACCGTTAGCCAGTCCTCCCGTTGCCAATACGTCGGTTGCCAACACCGCTGCGCCAGCGGCTGATGCCGCCCTGCCTACGATGGCATCCACGATGATGGATGACATCGGCAACCCCGCCGACAGCGAGGAGGCGGTACAAACCGCCGAGCTGTTTAGCCAGCAGGATGAGCTGCTACGCGAAGCCGCGGGCATGGGGTATCAACCCGAGCCCGCGCTGCCAAATGCGCAGCCCGATGTGCCTGCGCACACAGCCGCACAAGCCGCAGATGATGGCGCGCCTGCTGCAGCCGATGCGGACTATTCCGGTGGCGAGCCGCTGACCGCCGCCTTCGAGCCTGCAGCCGAGCCCTTGCTCGCACCGACAGCCGAGCCGGTCGCCGCTGCTGAAGCCGTGTCTGCGGTGTCGAGCATGCAGAGCCTGCTTGGCAAGCGAAACATGCTGCGCAGCCGCCAGCGTGGTCAGGATGCCCTGGCGGCGCCCGCGCCGCGTGCGGTACCGGTTGCGCCAGCGCGCCCTGTCGCGCCCGCCGCCGCACCGGTTGTCACCCAGCCGCTTGCCCCTGTCAGCCAACCGGTCGGGCAGGGGATGGCAGCGATGGGTCACTATGATGATCTGCCGCCGCTGGATCTCTATGGCGACGGTGATGAGCTGCAGGGTGACAACGGGGAATACGAAGAGTACCTCAATCAGGGCTTTGCGGAGCAGGCTCCGGCCATGAGTCATGCCCCCGTCACGGCACCGGCTCAGCCAACCGATCTGCCTCCTTGGGATCTGGAGGGGCAGCCGAGCTATCGGCCCGGTGAGCGCGCCGCCGTGGCTCCTGTTGTAGCGCCCGCCTCAGCGCCGCAGTCTGTTGCTGCTGTGCCGGTAGCCGCTATGGTGAGCGCCCCGGTGGTGGAGCGCCTCCCATCTCAACCGGTGCTGGAGACCATCGACTGGGATGAGATTGAGAGCGACGAGGAACCGCAAGAGGGTGAAGTGAGCCGCCTGATGCCCTCATCCCTGCTCAACAACTGCGGTGATGCCTGGTCCGAACTGATTGCTCATACCCAGGTGGGGGGGCGACTGCGCCAGCTTGCCATCAATTCGGTGATGAAACAGGAAGGGGATCGGGTGCTGCTGACCCTCAAACCTGAGCAGCGCCATCTGGTGAGTGATAAGGCGCGCGCCGATCTGGCGGAGATCATCGGCCCGGCACTCGGGCAACCGGTGCAGGTGGAGGTGACCCTCGGCGTGGTGCCAGATCAGGAAACGCCCCTTGAGATCGAACACCGCCTCTATATTGGGGTGCGCGAGCAGGTCGCGCGGGATCTGGATCAGGATCCTAACGTGCAGTTTTTAGTTCAGCGGTTTGGTGCCGTGCTCCACCACGAGAGCATCGAGCCCCTCAACCGCTAAATTCCGTGGCTGGGAGTTCGCTCCCGGTTGAAAAGCAGTTTGGCTGTCCCCATCTAGGACAGACAAGCCCACAGCCCGGCGCTGGATGCCGGATTTCAAGACGAGAGACGACATATGTTTGGTAAAGGTGGAATGGGGAACCTGATGAAACAGGCCCAACAGATGCAAGAGCGCATGCAGAAGGCGCAAGAGCAACTGGCGCAGATGGAAGTGACCGGTGAAGCCGGCGCAGGTATGGTCAAGGTCACCATGACCGGTAGCCACAGCGTCCGTCGTATCGAGATCGATCCTTCGCTGATGGAAGATGACAAGGAGCTGCTGGAAGATCTGGTTGCCGCCGCTTGCAACGATGCCGTACGTCGTGTGGAAGAGCAGAACAAGACCAAGATGGGTGAATTGACCGGCGGCATGCAGTTGCCACCTGGCTTCAAGATGCCCTTCTAAGGCGCCTCTCTTCGCGCATTCTTGATCCCTTTGTGCAGGCCGTTCGGGCCAACTTAAGAGGGATGGCAGAGAGACAAAAAACGCAGTTGCTATCGCCCAGGTGATGCAGCTGCGTTTTTATTTGTGCCTCGTATCTGTCTGATCGGCCTGCTTTGCATCACATACCGGCGACCTTGCCGGAAAACCTATCCACTTCATGTTCTCTTCACATCGGGGTGGAGAATGGGTGACTCGTTCAAGATGAAACAAAGGTGTGCGCGATAATGATGACCATGATGATGCGTATCGGGGCCGTGCTGGCCGCCATGGGATTGGCCTGTTTTGTGGCCTTTGAGCTGATTGGCTCGACGGTCGATGAGAATGGCACTTTGCATGAACCTTTCGGATTGATCCCCATCGGTTTTCTGTTTGTAGCCCTGGGGGGCTTGCTGACGTTGCCGGGATTGATCCGCACGCTTGTGGGTCGCTGTCGCCACCGGGCGAGCAAATAGCGCCATGGCCCGCTGCACCTCGGGGAAGGCCGCCGCTATTTGTCGATACCCGCTATCGGATATCCCGGTTTGGCGTGGGCGGGCGGGATCGGCATAATGGCGGCTTGCCGTATTGAGGAGATTGTATGAAATATATCGGAGCCCACGTTAGTGCGGCCGGCGGGGTGGAGAATGCCATCGCCCGCGCCCAGGCCATCGGGGCCAACGCGTTTGCCCTCTTTACCAAAAATCAGCGTCAGTGGCAGGCGGCCCCTTTGTCGGATGCCACTATTAGTGCCTTCAAGGCGGCCTGTGACAAGGCCGGTTTTCTGCCACAGCAGATCCTGCCCCACGACAGTTACCTGATCAATCTGGGCCATCCTGATCCTGATGGTCTGGCCAAATCCCGCGATGCGTTTCTCGATGAGATGAAACGCTGCGAGCAACTGGGGCTCTGTTATCTCAATTTCCACCCTGGCAGTCATCTCAAGCAAATTCCCGAAGCGGCCAGCCTCAAACTGGTGAGCGAGTCGATCAACTGGGCGCTGGAGCGCAGTACCGGGGTGACGGCGGTGATCGAGAACACCGCCGGGCAGGGAACCAACCTCGGCTGGTCGTTCGAGCACCTCGCCACCCTCATCGAGGGGGTGGAGGACAAGAGCCGGATCGGGATCTGTTTCGATACCTGCCACGCCTTTGCCGCTGGCTACGATCTGCGCACTGCCGAGAGCTGCGCCGCTGTGTTTGCCGAGTTCGACTGCACGGTGGGTTTCCAGTATCTCAAGGGGATGCATATCAACGGCGCCAAGTGCACCTTCGGCAGCCGGGTCGATCGCCACCACAGCCTGCGGGAGGGCAATCTGGGGGAGGCAGTCTTCCACCACATCATGAACGATGATCGCTTTGATCGCATACCGCTGATCCTCGAGACCATTGACGAGTCCATCTGGGGCGAGGAGATCAGCTGGTTGCGCAGTCTGGCGAAGTGATCGTCAGCGAGCGGATCAAAGAGAGGGAGCCGTGGCTCCCTCTCTGCGTTTTGCTTTTCCGCCATTGGCATGTTGGTCTGCCAGCGGCGTTCTGGCCATAGGTTACTTCGCGCTGATCACCTCGGCATCGTTCACCTGAGCCCGGCAGAAGTGGATAAAGTGGCGCAGGGAGGCGGAGTGATACTTCTGTTTGTGCCAGATCAGGGAGAGCTGGCGCGGGAAGCTGCGGGTGAGGGGCAGGGCCACCAGCCGACCATCCTTGAGCCGATCAGAGACCGCCAGCCGGGAGATGAAGGAGATCCCCAGCCCCTTCTCCACGGCCAGCATCACCGCCTCCAGAGTATTTAGCTCAAGCCCCGCCTGCCAGTTGGGCAGCTCTGGCTGCACCTGCTGGATAAACTGCTCGCGGCTACCCGATTGGGGTTCACGCAGTACCCAGGTTTCGCCGCCCAGTCGGGCGAGGGGGATCGCCACCTGATTGGCGAGGGGATGGCCGGGCTGGGCCACCACCAGCATCTCATCTTGCAGCCAGTGCTCGCTGATGAGGTCGGGGTGGTGGTTTTCCCCTTCGATCAGTGCCAGATCCAGTTCGAAGTTGGCCAGCGCATGGCAAAGCAGGTGGGTGTTGGTGATGGTCACCTTGGGGGGCAGCCCCAGCTCCTGTTTGCTGGTGGCGAGCAGGGTCGGCAGCAGATAGTTGCCAATGGTCTGGCTGGCGCCAAGGCGTAGCTGACCGCTCGGCTCGGCATCGGGACTGAACAGGTTCTCGATATCCTGGATCCGGGTCAGCAGCTCTTCGGCTGCCGGTTGTAGCAGCCGCCCTTCGTTGTTGAGCTGCAATCTGGGGTGGATGCGGTCAAACAGCGGGGTGGCGAGCTGGCGCTCCAGCTCCTGCAATGACTGGGAGACGGCCCCTTTACTCAGGAATAGCTCGTTGGCGGCAAGACCTAGGTTGCCGTAGCGGGCGATGGTGGCGAACACTTTTAACTGCTGCAGGGTCAGCTTCATGGTGTTTGGTATTCCTGAATGATTGATTTAATTCATTTAGATATCGTAAACGATAAGGGGCCATTATCCTATCGCCATAGTCATCAATAGAAAGGTGTCATCATGATCGCAAGAACCCGTAAATCTCTGGCTGCCGCCCCGACTCCCATGGCGGGTCTGGCGCTGGGCATCGCCAGTCTCGGCTGGTGTTGGGAGAATGCCGGTCACTTCGATGGCCGGATGCAACTGCTGGGTGCTGCCATTGCTGCCGTGCTGCTGGTGATCCTGACCTTCAAGTTTCTGGTCCACCCGCGTTTGCTGTTGCAGGATCTCGCTCACCCCGTGGTGGGCAGCGTGGTGCCGACCTATGCCATGGGCACCATGGTGGTCTCGAAAGCGTTGGGTATGATTGCGCCGCAAGCGGGCGAGGCCCTCTGGCTGTTTGCCGTGGTGGTTCACCTGTTGTTCCTGGCCACCTTTATCTGGCATCGCGCCAAAGAGTTTGAAATCCACCACATGGTGCCGAGCTGGTTCGTACCGCCGGTGGGGATCATAGTGGCTGATGTTGCCTTCCCGGGCGGTCAGTTTGCCCCGCTGGCCAACGGCCTGCTCTGGTTCGGGATCATCTGTTACGGTCTGATGCTGCCGCTGATGCTCTATCGCCTGATCTTCAGCCATGAAGTGCCGGATGCGGCCAAACCGACCATCGCCATTCTGGCGGCCCCTGCCAGTCTCTCACTGGCTGGTTACCTGACCGTCAGCCATGAGCCGTCACTGCTGCTGGTGGCCGTGCTGCTGGGGATCGCTCTGCTGATGACCGGTATTATCTATCTGGCCTTCATCAAGCTGCTGCGTCTGCCCTTTTCACCGGGTTATGCCGCCTTTACCTTCCCGCTGGTGATTGGTGCCACCGCCCTGTTCAAAGTGGCCCATCTGGTTGAAGGCTTCGAGCAAGCTGCCCACTATGTGGAGCAGATCAGACTGTTGGCTCACTTCGAGCTGGGGGTTGCTACCGTCATCGTCGGTTATGTGGCGCTGCGTTATCTGATGTTTTTTCTGCCCCAGCGCGACAGCGCAATGAACAACGGCATGGCCCGCCAGGGTGCTCACCGTTAAATCTGAAATGGTGAAAGCGGGAAATGGTTAAGCAGTGCGCTCAGAGAGCGACGGGATAAGCGACCAGTCATATGATGGATGGACAAAGAGCCACCACCCTGGTTGTGTAACGAGCAAAATGCCCCGCAGTGCGGCAATGCTGTTCACTTAAGCGGAGCCGCATTGCGATCTACTGGAAAGCGAGTCTTTGATATCTTCACCGCCCAGGGTCTCGATGGCCTAGGGCGTTTTTCTATGAACATGACGCCTATGCTGCCCCGCAACTCCGCCAACCTCCGCGGCGTATGCACTGGCGATAACGCGCCCGCCATCACCGCCATCTGGTTCGCTATGAACTGGCAGGCAAACTTGAAGCTCACCTCATTGGGCGCTCGCTGATGGGCTACCGCTGCCTGGCTCGCCTCCCGCCTGACCAGATTGTATCCAAGCAACAATCCCCACAGCTCCTGATAGACCAAGTCCACTTTCTTGCTTCTCAGCGTGATGGCATTGTGCTGCATCGCGCTTTTGATATCCCGGTATCCCAGCTCGATTTCCCAGCGCTCGTGGTACAGGGTCGCCACCTGCGCTGCGCTGAATCGTGCCACGGGCAGGGAGGTAAAGACCGTTTTCTCCTTGCCAGTCACCTCATAGGTCACTGCGCGAACTTGCCAGTGCGTCGGCAACGCCGGGTTTTTCTTGCGGGCCTGAGGCGAGACCTTCATTTGCAACAGACGGTCACCGTCGCCATAGCGCTCAAGTTCCGTGTATACCAGCCCCTTGCGCTCCGGGATAAGCCAGTGACGGTCGGTCTCTTCGGCCTGAATACGCAGCAACAGGTCGGCACCGAAGAAGCCTTTATCCAGCAGGGTCACCGAATTGTCCGGCAATGATTGAATGAACTCGCTGGCCAGGGGGATTTCCCCTTTGCGGTACGGGCTGATGGCTGCATTGGCAATGACATGTGAGCGGACATTCATCAGCGTGACCAACCGCAGCATCGGGTAGGGTGTCTGCCGGTTGGTTGAGGTGTTACCTGAGCCGAAGTGTGCTCTGAGTTCAGGCATATCCTGGGTTCTGAACAGGGCACCATCGATGGCAAAGACCTGTAAACCGTGCCACTGGTCTTCAGGATAACGTTCCCGCCCCCACACATCGGCACACTGCTTGAACAGCCACTCCAGCGGCTGTTTGCCGAGTCGCTGACGGGCTTGAGAGAGGGCACTGTCCGCGAGCAGGAGGTCATTGGCCAACCCTTCGGCACAGATGTTGAGGCGCCGAGCGACCTCGGAGATGGGCTCATTGCGGAAAAAAGCCATCCCCACGACGAGCCACAAGACCATATCAGAAGGCAAGCGGCGTCGGCGGATAGTGGCCTTTTCAGACAAGGCGGCAGCGGCACGGATCCATTCGTCGGGAATATGGTCGGCAAAAATGGCCAACCGGGCCAGCATGTCGCCAGATGCCTCAATAACGTCGTTCAGGTCGTTTGCAATAGACATAAAAAAATCCGGAACCAATGACTAGTTCCGGATTTTCCTACAACAGAAGGATCGGTCAATGGATCCTTAACTGATCAGCATTGCCGCAGAACGGGGCATTTTTTAGGCTATGTCCCAATTACGTGTTGCATGGGGTGCCCCAGCGCCTCATGCAGACACGCTTTGATATTCACTCCCTTCCCGTAACGCTCCAGCATCCTGCGCCAACCCAGATAATTCCTCAGATAATGAGTTGCCACGCCATGAAAGCGCACCATCCATTCTTTCAATCGATGGTGATATCCGTTTACATGTGGAATGTGGAATGTGGAATGTGGAATGCTCCTACCACCCGCTCACCCTGACGATTGCGCACTACTTGATGAGTCACGCCCTGCACTTTACTGAAACTGGCATACACGCCCGCGCCATCGCTACACAGCACAGCATCTGGCGAGACAAGGGGCTTCAAGACCGCGATAACCGTTTCGGCATTCATCTGCTCTAACTGAAAATCCGCATGATGGCCAGCACGGTCTTGC
>NZ_NKWE01000071.1:0-11305 GCF_006243315.1 Aeromonas sobria | reverse complement strand
CACGTTCTCCCAGCAGCTGACCTGGGGGATCAGATCAGAAATGCGTCGAGCGACTCGCCACTTGCGATAGCAGCAGCGATCTGGGCAGGCATGCGGCCCTGACCGGTCCAGGTACGCGCTTCACCCTCTACCAGGTAACGGTACTTGGCCGGACGTGGCGCACGCTTTGCTTTCGCCCCCGCATCGGCCCCGGCGGTCAGCCCCCGGCCACTGAGCAGATCTTCCGGCGAGAGCCCTTCTATTGCCAACAGTTCTCTGAACTCAGCAAGTTTCTTCTGATGCTCCAGCTTGGCCGCTTGATCTGTTTCGGCAGCTTTTAGCTGCTCCTGGACGACGGTATCAAACTTCTCTTTAATTTCCTGCAACTGCTCGAACGGCAGATCACGGACAGCTGCACGAAGGCTGCGGATATTCAATAACACTTTCAGAAAGTCATTCACCGGCAACACTCCTGGTTATGGTCATGGATGAATACGAAAAAAACATCGAGAGCGCTATTAATAGCGCTTCTGTGAGGCAATATAAACGAGCTCCATCATAGAGCTTATCTAGCTATTCTTAAAGCCTTGTAGTTCGCCTGTGCGCGATATGTGAGGTATTACACTGATATTGAAGGTGCCAGCCTGCCCCCTCCCTGCAAAACCGTCTTTAAGGCCCGTGTAGCCTGACGTTCCACTGAGGTTGATCGGCCCCTTTATGGGGCATGACAGTGGCAAGCTGGTGTGTTGGGGGAGGGGTGTGGGGACGTGTCCCCACGAAGAGGGGTTATATTCTGACCGGCGGCCAGCGTTTTTTGCTGGCCTGCAAGGTCAAGCATTTTATGGGTAATTTTTATCTGGCGGCGGGCGCTTGCGCCCTGCATAGCCAGGCATTTTATACATCCTGAACGTAGAGAGGGATGGTATTACAGAGTCTCTAACCATTTTCTTAAAGCATATTAACAGTGAACAGTTAAAAAAAAATCTCATGACCTAATTTTTGTATCAAATCACTTAAATTTTCATATTCATAAACCATCCACAGTGACAGGGGGCGTTTTGGGCAGGTAATGGCCTGTTACTCACAACAGGTGTGGAAAATCGGGCTGTCAGCAGGGCGGACGGGGGGGAAAGGCCTGCGGCAGGCAGGGGTGGGCACCAGCGTGGCTGGTTAGTCGGTGGGGTTAGCGGTTGTTCCTGGCTATCCAGTCGTCCAGGCTGGGGAACGCTCGCCTGAGCTGTTCGCTGTACCAGGTTTCTGGTCGCCCTGGGTATTGGCCATAGAGATTGGTCGCAAACTCGAGCTGTGCCTGGCTGTATTGCCGCTGCAGCTCTTTGCGCGTGTCGCGGTCGTGTATCACCGGCGATTTGTCAGTAGAGGATGGGGGATTGGTTTTGATGCCCTTTTCACGCTGCTGCTCACGCAACCGGCGATTGGCTATCTCGGGGTCGTGCCTGTCAGGGAACTGCTGCTTATGGCTGTCAGAGTCCAGTTTCAGCGCCTTGGAGCAATGGGTACGGAACGCCTTGAGCTTCTCATAGCTGATCCGCCCCAGCGCCACGAGAAAGTGCATATTGACCGTTTTAATCCCCGGCCTTGCCCTTATCGTGCCATCCTCCAGCGTTTCGTACTGTTTGTGTATGTCAATCGCCCCACCAATCTTTAAGCGCCGTATAGCCCGCCAGAAGCGCTGTGTTGGTCTGTTGACCAATTGTTTGGTCTCTTTATCAATCGCGTCCTCTACCATGCCCGCGATGGTGGCGATCTCGACCATGGTACGATGGATAAAGCGCCCGTCAGGCAGCGGAGTACCGACCCGCAGGCTGGCAAAATCGGTGCGCGAGAGGATCGCCTGCATGACCAGGCTTTCAGCTTCGCGAGCTTCTGATCTGTTTTGGCGGGGTTTGCCCGATAGCTTGTTGATCTTGCCGCTCAGATTGGCCAGCGTGGGTAAGAGCGAGGGCTTGGCATAATAGTCACGCACCTTGTCGATCAAGGTTTGGATAAAGTGCGGCAAGGGTTTCCTGGTCTCTGGCTCATTGAAGTGGTGCCAGGCAGGTGCATCAGGACGATGGCCACAGCGGTTGCCGGTGCCAAGCCATTTACCAGGATGAGCATAATGACTGCGCCCCCACATGAATGGGGTCTCTTTTGGCGAGTTAGTGTCAGCAGCTCTGCATATGTCCTCTTGAGAGGAATGCGCCCCACTTGGATAGAATGCCTGTAAATCTAAATGCAACACCCTTTACCCAAGCTTAGGAACTGGGTAAATACACGTTGCCCGCTGCAGTTCGTTCTTCGCGTAACACTTATGGTCCGAATACACGCTTATCTCCGCCATAATGGGCGGGTTGAACCAGATCAGTCCCTAGAGTAAACTCTGTCTTGTGATTGAGGAGTTTACCCTTTATCGAGGGAAATTCTTTCAGAAGGCCAGCCTGCCAGGGCTGGCCTTCTTCATTTCTGGAAACCGCCATTTCAAATTAAGTGGGCTCAAAAGCACCACGGTCAACTAGCTGCGCCCATCCTTTGAGCCTATCAATTTCACCCTGCTATCTTTGACCATAACAAGTTTTGGATCAACGGTAATGATCGGCGTCAGACCAAGTTTTTTGTGATCCAAGTCACACAAAACAAAACAAAATAACACTTTAAGGATCCAAAAAAAGCAAAATCAAAGCACACAGCCAGTCTAATCTAGACTAGTTTAGACTAGTCCAAACCATTGTTGACTAGAAGTCTTGGACACGATAATGTTAACGATAGAATATCCACAACATGCCCAACTTCGGAAGGTGAAGACGTGAAAATAGCATCCATTTGGAACCCTAAGGGGGGCCAAGGAAAAACTACAATGACCATCAATTTAGCAGCTGCCGCCTCCAAGTTAGGGCTCATAACTCTTGTGGTGAGCAGGGATGTCCAAGACGACGATATGTCAGTGTTTGGCCAAGGTGATTTTCCCTTCACTATTGTCAAATCATTACCTTCTGAAAAACCAAATGCAGACTTAGTACTTATCGACTATCCCGCTGGCTATCGTGAAAAACCAGATAGCCATGTTGTGGTATGCCCCGTCGTTCCATGTAGACTGGATTATGCTGCATATATAAAAGCTAGGCACATTCTTGACGGTTGCGATGTAATAGAAATTTGCAACAGAGGAGATATGAGAAGAAAGGATGAGCGGGATTTTATCCTTTTAATGCGTAAGGATGGAGCAAGTGTTGTAAGAAATAGAGCTGTTTTTATTAATGCACACAATCAAAGCAAAACAATTTTTGATTCTGATTTCGCTAAAACAACTAGAATAGGTGAATCAAGAGCAGAAATAGAAGGGGTTTTAGCTAGAGTATTGAATCAGAAGGTAATTTGATGATGGCAAAAAAAATAGGTGTCGCAAGCTGGGTTGAGGATACGAGAAGAAAGTCTGAAGAGGCTGCAAAAGAAGGCCGAAAACTAATAAATGAAGAAGGAGTTAAGACAAAAGAGCAATCAGCAAACATAATGTTTGAATATCCTTGGCAAATGCACGATCCGGATAGCAAGGAACGAGAGAAAACAGTATCATCTATAAAAGTTAACGAGTTTACAAAGGAAGTCCTTATTTATCTATCTAAAGAAACTATGGTCTCAGAAAGAAAAAGAATAACAAATATTGTCGAGTTAGCGGTACGTGATATTGCGGAGAAAATTGAAAATGGAAAATTTAAATCAAATTAATGTTAACCAAACGAAAAATTAAAAAAAGCTAACGTCACATCAACACAGCAATTGGGGATTTCTCCCCAATTAAGACCCGTTGCCTACTTCAAGCCGCTGGCTGCAAGAGCTTGCACCCTCCTGCAACCAGCTAACCCAAACCTTGATATCCCAAGGAGTGAGCTATGTCAGATAATACCCTTCGGGGGCGCCTTTTTGAAGCACCGTATCATGTGAATGCCTTACTAGCCTTTGCTTGCCCATCTAATGCGCTAAGCACTCGGCAGAGAGTGATATTGATTCAGGCTGCTATCCGTCAAAATAATGTCATTTTGACACACAAAGGAGGCGTTCAATGAACACTCTCAATCCTACCCAAGTTAAACGTTTTCGAAAGCTATTCCCAGAGTTGGATGAAGACCTGGCAGTGGTGGTTCTTCTCTATGCCACTGGAGCCACACAAGCAGAAGTCGCTGAAATTTTGGGGCTATCTTCCAGAAGACCTATCGAAAGAATGCTGAAAGAGGTCGCAAAACAGATGGCACTAAGCTCTGTACCAACAATTCGCGTTGTTGTGCAGAATCGGATCTATTTTGCCCTTCTTGATTTTTTGGCTCGGTAGCAAATTTTATGTTGGCCAGAGGAATCGCTCTTCTACATTACAGCCTATAAGCTTTGTAACCATCCACTGCTATAGGTGACTGGTAGCATCTATTTTTTTATCATTAATTTGTTAATCCGTTCTTTTTAACCTCCATTATCTTAACCATGTAAAAAAGTCAAGGTGCATTAATGCACCTAGGCTTTTTCATTGTTTTATTTCATCGTAGCTTGGAATTAATCAGTGCCATCATGGCTGTTACCCACCAAATTATAGGGTGATATTGTGAGTAAAGATAAATATCTAAAAATTGCAAGCCAAGCGGCCCATCTGGAACGATTCAGAAATTTCACGCCTGCCAGTGAACTATGGCTTATTGCCCAAGGGCTCGCGGTTACCCAGGCTGACTGTACTTGGTGTGAATTGCGGGCGGATACATGTCGCGTTGCTGCTGAAGGAAAAAGATTCTCTATCAACAACAATGAGTCAAAAAATTAGTCGTCCAGATACAAGACTCTGGTTATCAGGAGTCTTGTATCGGTGCGATTAATGCACCGAACATAACAATTCACATGGAGAATTTTTGTATGAATGTAGCTGTTCAAGAACGGACACAACTCAACCCAAAACACCTGTTGCGGGTCATGGCACTCATGGCGGTCGCGGTTCTGGTTACCCTGTTTACCTTCGGTCAGGCTCATGCTGTCGACATGCTGGCTGGGCAATCAGGTACCGTCAACGATACCTTTGGGGCCAACTCGACCGTCGCCAAGTGGATCATTTTGGCTGAAGTAATTATCGGGGTTGCCTCCTATATCAAAACCAAAAACCTGCTGCTGCTGTTTGGTGTCATTATCGTGGTTGTATTCACCACTGTTGGCTTCCAGTTGGCCGCATAATATCGGGTGGCACTATGCAATCGGAAGACAGTATTAATAAATACCGCTTTCCGAAAACCTTGAGTGAACAGCGTCGTTTCCTTGGATTACCGTATGACGAGGCAATCCCCACATTTATTCCACTCGCATGGGGACTTTATGCGGGCAGCCAAATGCTGGGTATTTGTGCGGCGGCGCTGATTTGGTTTTCGATTAACACAGCAAAAAAAGGGCGAGGGTCAATGTGGCTCTACAACATGCTCTATTGGTATTTCCCGACCACCCTTTTTCGCGTGGTATTCAAAACCATCCCTGACTCCAGTTTTCGGCAATGGATTAGATAACAATGGAATTATCAGCTCGTGACTCAACCAACAAGATGGTCGCTATCGTCATCGTCGCACTATTGCTACTGCTGACGCTTAGCCTGATATCGACCATTTTTCTGGTCGTCCAGAATAGATATCTCTCCACACACAGGGAGAAAATTGTCACACCGATGGCATATAACGCCCCGTTCGTGATATCCGAGGCCAATAGTAGCGCCTCCCACATGCAAATGATGGCGCTCTCGTTTATGGCGCTGCGGCTGAATGTCTCCCCCGCCACCGTCGATGCCCAGCATGATTTTTTGCTCGGCTACGTGAAAAACAGTGCGCAACCGGATTTTAAACTCGTCCTTGCCAAGGACGCCCAGCAAATAAAGCGCAACGAAGTGAACTCGGCCTTTTATCAAACCCAACTCAATGTATTCCCTGCCCAAAATCGCATTGATGTCCGGGGGGTGCTTAAAACCTGGATTGGCAATGGCAAACCCCAGTCTGAAATAAAAGACTATTCAATCCAGATCGCCTATGAAAACGGGGTAACCAGCATCGTTAAATTCTGGGAGGTGACAAATGACAAACCGTAAGCCGTTTCATCTATGGCGATGGCTCCCTCTCCTGGTGCTCGCCGTTGCTCCCACCACCATGGCCGCCACTGCGGTTACCCTGACCTTTTCGCCAGGTGGACACCTGGATTTGCCGATCAGCAATGTCAATCCCAACCTAATCGTGGTGCCCGGTGATCGCGTGACCAACATCAGCAGCACAGCGGGCCTGTTGACCGACAAGAAAAACACCCAGGCAGGCGCGGCACTGTTCTCCACCGCCAGCGACAAGCCGTTCACCCTCTATGTCGAAACCCGGCTGGGCCAGGTGTTTTCTATCAATGCCACCCCGCGGGCCACCGAGGGGCGCAGTTACCGCCTGTTTCCCACCACCCCGACACCCCGCCCGGTCGCCAAGGTGTGGGAAACCGCCCAGCCCTACGAATCCATGCTGGTTGCGCTCAATCGCGCACTGCTGCGCGGCGCACTGCCTGAAGGTTACGGCCCCGCCAGCATCGACAACGAAGCCCCCTTCACTCGCGCCGGGTTACAAGCCACGCCCGATTCCGCATGGGATGGCAACGCAGTGCACATTGTGCGCTACCGCCTGACCAACCCGCTCTCTGTGCCGGTGGTATTGCGCGAACCGGATTTCTGGACGCCGGGTACCCGCGCCATCATGGTGCACCCCAGATATCAGCGCCTGATCGCCGGGGCATCGACCTGGCTCTATGTGATCCGCACACAGGAGCACACCGATGGCCAACATTAATGCGATAACCAAGCGCAAACAGATCATGCTCGCCTCATCCGTCGCGCTGATCGTCGTCGCTGGCGGTGCGGGTGGGTGGTATCTGTCCACCATGGATCAGCGCAACGCCGCTAAGGCGGCCCAAAGCGAACCAGCCCCGGACATGACCGGGGTCGTCAATGCCCAATTTGATGACAAGGTACAGCAGTCGGCTGTCACCGAGTTTCAGCTCATCAACAAGGAAGTGCGCCAGCAGCTGGCCACCATGCGCACAGAAATGGCCATGATGTCCCGTGAGCGCAAAAATGATCAGGAGCGTCTGGCCTCACTGGAAGCCGAAAACAAGGAGCTCAAAGCCACCACCGCCTCCGGCCCCTCGCTACAGGCCCCCACTGGCGAACCCGCCCCCAGCTCGGCAAATCCGGCGCAAATGGCCAACGGCGACATCCCGCCGCCAACCGCCTTTTATCCCGGCATGGGTAACGTCCAGCCAGGGCAAATGACCATTCAACCAATGGCCCCGGTGCAGCCGGTCAATGCCATCGATTCCACCACGTTCAGTTATGACGATGACCAGCCCAGCCAGGCCCCTAGGTACCCCTACATTCCGTCCGGGTCATTTGCCAAGGCGGTTGTCATTGAGGGGGCAGATACCAACGCCGCCGTCACCGGGCAGCAGAACACCTCCCCAATGCAACTACGCCTGACTGGCAAAGTGCAAATGCCAAACGATCACGAATACGACCTGACCGGCTGTTTTGTCACCCTGGAAGCGTGGGGGGATGTCTCCAGTGAGCGGGCCATCGTCCGCACACGCGGGATCAGCTGTAAAAAGAGCAACGACGTGATCGACCAGAAGATCGCCGGTCACGTCTCGTTCATGGGAAAAAACGGCATCAAGGGCGAGGTCATTATGCGTAACGGCCAGATCCTGGGCTGGGCCTGGGGGGCAGGCTTTATTGATGGCGTGGGTAAGGGCATCGAAAAATCAGCCAGTCCGCAAGTGGGGATCGGGGCTACCGCGACCATGAATGGCGGCGACATAGCCAAAGCAGGCATTGGCGGCGGCGCGGGACAGGCGGCCAAAACCCTCTCTGACTACTACATCAAACGCGCCGAGCAGTACCACCCCATCATCCCGATTGGTGCGGGCAATGAAGTCACGATGGTGTTTCAGGACGGGTTCCAGCTCGAAACCATCGCCGAGGCCGCACTCAAAAAAGCCAATAAAGCGCCGGTGCCACAACAGGACGATGTATTAGCCGATCCCAGTGTCGCCCGTTCATTCAAAGACATGAAAGTGGGCGATCTCGTTGACCCCCCACTCCATCAATGAGGATAACCAACATGAAACGATTTTTATGCCTGTCCGTGTTCTGCGCCCTGCTGGGCGGGTGTGCGGGTAGCGCCAGCGAGTTTGAATGCAATGCCACCACCAGTGACCGTTGCATGACCATGGATCAGGCGAACGAGATGGCCCGCAAAAAGACCGAAGGGGACACCAGGGGAAAGCAGGCTGCGGGCGGGTTGCCCGCCCTGGTTGAGTTGCCAGCCCCCTCTGTATCGCCGCTCGAAACCCCCGTCATGACCACCGTGCCCGCCCAATCTGCGACCACGATGCCCCCGTCAGCGCGCATCAGCCCGACGCCGCGCCCGCTCACCACCGGTGCGCCGTCGTCCTCACCGCTGCGCACTATGTTGCCCGTGTTGAGCAATGAAGTCTGTGCGCCGCCGCGTTGCGACAATCTGGGCGAAGCCACGCCCCTGCGGCTGATAGATGCCACGGCTTCGGTCTGGATCGCCCCCTGGATTGATGCCTCCGACGTGTTTCACCAGCCCGGACGGGTCTCCTTTGTGGTCACGCCAGGCACCTGGCAGTTACCGCAGCAGTTAAAGTAAGGAGTCTGTTATGGATGTTATTACTGCAACCGTTGAGCGCCTTTTGGCTGCCATCAAAAAACCGGTAGGTGCGGTGCAAGCCAATAAGATATTGGGCGACCTGCACTATCCCCAGCTATCCAGTATGTTGCCATATCGCTTTTACGATGCCGATAGCGGGCTATACGTGAACAAAAGCACGGTCGGCTTTATGCTCGAAGCCACCCCCCTCATCGGGGCGAATGAGCACATCGTCCAGGTGCTCGATGATCTGGTCAAAAGCAAACTGCCACGCAAGGTGCCTATCTCGGTGCATCTGGTGTCGACCAAGGTTATTGGTGACCAGATTGATCACGGCATTGCCCAATTCAGTTGGCAAGGCAAACATGCCGAGCGCTTTAACCGCATCACGCGGGCCTTTTACCACAGCGCTGCCCATGGCCGGTTCGGCAGCCCCACCAATTTGCCGCTGACCTTGCGCGATTATCGGGTCTATATCTCCTATTGCGCCAAAGCCAAAAAACTCGACAAGACCGCTATTACCGAGCTGAGCCACCTGCTCAAAATTGTTCGCGCATCCCTGGAATCCGCCAAGATCGCCACCGCGCAGGTAGACCAGACGGCATTCGTGAACATCATCAACCAGATGGCCAACCACCGGCCCGAGCAGATCATCGCCACGCCCAAAAACCTCCAACAGTACGATGAGCTCAATTTTCAGTGCCTTGACCGCAGCACCAGTCTCGAAGTGAAACCGGATTATCTGCTGCTAACCCTGGATGCAGGTGATGGCCAAAAATCCCGTGCCCGGATCATGAATTTCATGCTGGAGCAAAACCCGGACCTGTTCATGCTCTGGCAAGGGGGGGATAACATCAGCAACCTGCTCAGCCCCGATCTCTGCGTGGCCAGCCCCTTTGTGCTGACCATGACCCTGGAAGCCGAGGAGCAGGTGTCCACCCAAAACGAAGCCACTCGCAAATTCTTCGACCTCGATAAAAAGGCCAACTCCCCTTATGGCAAGCTCTTTCCCGGCGTGGGTAAACAGGCCCAGGAGTGGGGGGCGCTGCGGGAAAACCTCAACAGCAATAGCAGCTGTCTGGTGCGCTATTTCTTCAACCTGACCGCATTTTGTCCCGATGATGAAGAGGCGGCCCTCATCTGTGAACAACAGGTGATCAACACCTTCAAGAAAAACGGCCTGCACCTCTACAGCCCGGTTTTCATGCAGATGCGCAACTACCTGGCCATGTTCCCGTTCTGTGCCGGTGAGGGATTGTGGGATGATCTGAAAGCCTCCGGGGCCACCTCCCGCGCCGAAAGCACTCAGGCGGTCAACCTGCTGCCGCTGGTCGCCGATAACCGGCTGTGCCAAAGTGGCCTGCTCGCCCCCTCCTACCGTAACCAATTGGCCTTTCTCGATATTTTCGACACGGGCCTTGGCAACACCAACTACAACATGGCGGTCAGCGGGACCTCCGGGGCCGGTAAAACCGGCCTGGTGCAACCCATCTTGCGCAGTGTGCTCGATTCGGGCGGCTCGGTCTGGGTATTTGACATGGGGGATGGCTACAAGAGCTTTTGTGAAAACGTCGGCGGGACCTATCTCGACGGCCAGAACCTCAAGTTCAACCCCTTTGCCAACATCACCAATATTCATGCCTCCGGTGAGCGGATCCGTGATCAGCTGTCGGTACTGGCCAGCCCTAACGGCAAGCTCGATGAAGTGCATGAAGATCTGTTGCTGCGCGGGATCCTCAACGCCTGGAACGTCAAGCAACAAAAAGCCCGTATCGATGATGTGGTGGCGTTTTTAAAAACCGAACGCGACCATGAGCACTATGCCAATTCGGCCTCCATCACCTCGCGCATGGACGAGATCATCGAGCTGCTCGGCAAATATTGCTCAACCGGTATTTACGGGGAGTTCTTCAACTCAGACAGCCCCTCGCTGACGGACGATGCCAACATGGTGGTGCTCGAGCTCGGTGGCCTGCAGGACAAACCCTCCTTGCTGGTCGCCGTGATGTTCTCGCTCATCATCTATATCGAGGACAAGATGTATCGCTCCGACCGCAGCCTGAAAAAGGTGTGCTGCATCGATGAGGGCTGGAAACTCCTTAACTTCAAAAACGACAAGGTGGGGTCGTTCATCGAAACCGGTTATCGCACCGTGCGCCGTCATACCGGCTCGTTCATCACCATCTCGCAAAACATCAAAGACTTTGATGCCGATGATGCCAGCAGCGCCGCCAAGGCGGCCTGGGGCAACTCGGCGTTCAAGGTCGTCCTCAAGCAGGATGCTAGCGAGTTCAAGATCTACAACCAGAACCGCCCCAATCAGTTCAGCGAGCTCGAGCGCCTGGCCATCAGCCGCTTTGGCGATGCCAAAGATCAGTGGTTCAGCTCCTTCATGCTGCGCATCAATGACACCAGTTCGTTCCACCGGCTGTTTGTCGACCCCCTCTCTCGCGCCATGTTCAGCTCCAACGGCAAGGACTTCGAGTTTCTGCAACAGCGCCGAGCCGAAGGCGTCGACATTCACGACGCGGTCTATGAGCTGGCACTGCTGCGCTTTCCCGACGAAATGGAGGCCCTTGCATCATGGCACCATTAATCCCCCCGCCGCCCACGGACAACTCCCC
>NZ_NKWE01000070.1:0-31973 GCF_006243315.1 Aeromonas sobria | reverse complement strand
ATTCCGCCACCTTCGCACATTCGGGTTTTCTAGTTGGATTTACATGCTGCTGAATCAGCATGGCAGTATTGGTGCGAAGAGAGGGACTCGAACCCTCACATCCGTGGGACACTAACACCTGAAGCTAGCGCGTCTACCAATTCCGCCACCTTCGCATCACTGCGGAGGGGGATTCTATAGAGTTTTGGGGGAGCGTCAACAAGCAAAAGGTACTTTTTTCGCTGTTGACGCCCAAAGTGGCGCCAAGGGTACAAAACTTCAGCAATTAGCCCGGGTTGGTGACTCGCTGATTAGCTGCGCCCCATTGCGCCATGATACATCTGCTCGTACTGGGTGATGGAGTCAGGCCAGTTGAAGCGGGTGTTCATGGCGTTGTGCAGCACCTTGGCAAATTGTGTTTTGTCTTGCAGGAAATAGAGCAGACTGCGGCGCATGGTGTCGAGCAGGATAGCGGCGGTCGGATCGTTGAAGCAAAAGCCGGTGGCATGTTCCGGGTCCGCATCCCAATCCACCACGGTATCTTTCAGACCACCTACGGCACGCACCAGTGGCAGAGTGCCATAGGCGAGGCTGTACATCTGGTTGAGGCCACAAGGCTCGAACAGCGAGGGCATCAGGAAGAAGTCGGCACCGGCTTCCACCAGATGAGCCAGGCGATCGTCATAGGTGTTGATGAAGGCGAGCTTGCCTGGGTTCTGCTGGGCCATGGTCTGCAGCTGCGTGGCGAGCGCAGGATCGCCAGAGCCTACGATCACCACTTGCACCTGATGGTGGAGGAATTTCTCCAGCGCCGGCAGCAGCAGGGGGACTCCCTTCTGCTCGGTCAGGCGGCACACCATGCCGTAGATAGGCAGGTCCGCAACGGGCAATCCCGCTTCCTGTTGCAGGTGCTGTTTGCAGACCTGTTTGCCTACCATGTTGTCGATGCTGTAAGTGGCGGGCAGGAAGGCGTCAAACTCCGGATCCCAATCTTTGTAGTCGCAGCCGTTGAGGATGCCGCACAGGTCATCCCTGCGTTGCTGAAAAATGCTCGCCATACCGTGGGCGCCAAGGTGAGTCAGCAGCTCCTGGGCATAGTTGGGGCTGACCGCATTGATCTTGTCGGCGTAGAGCACCCCGCATTTAAGCAGGTTGACGTGGCCGTAGTCGTGGTTGATGCGGCGTTCGTAATCGGCAATTTCGGGCATAGCCCAGAACTGTTCGCGGCCGAACACCCCTTGAAACGCCGCGTTGTGAATGCTGATCACGCTGCGAGTTTGCTGGAAGAAGGGGTTGTTGGCATGGCGGGTTTTCAGCAGCAAGGGCAGCAGCCCGGTGTGCCAGTCGTTGCAGTGGACGATATCCGGTGCGAAGCCGAGCTGTTCGCAGGCATGGAGGGCCGCCGCCGAGAAGAAGGCAAAACGCTCGCCGTTATCCGGATAGGCTTGATTGTTCTCGGCATAGAGCTGGGGACGATCAAAGTATTGCGGGCAGTCGAGTAGATAGACGCAGACGCCATCCAGCTCCATCTGGTAGATGCGATAGCCGATATCCGGCAGGCCCGGATGGGTGGGTAACCAGCGTGACGCTACCAGTTTGGCCTCATCCCGTCGCTTAATCGTCTTGTAGAAGGGCAGCATGATCCTGACATCATGCCCCTTCTGGACCAGGTACATAGGCAAGGCTTTGGCAACATCTGCCAGGCCCCCGGTCTTGACCAGCCCCTCAACTTCCGAGGCAACAAACAGGATTTTCAGTGGGTTAATAGCCAACTCTTGCTCCCTTAGGTACCACCACGATACCGCCTTCTGATACGGTAAATCGCTCTCTATCATGGTCGAGATTTTCACCGATAACGGTGCCGGGCGCAATTTCAACGTTTTTGTCGATGATCGTCCGCCGGATGGAGCACCCTTCACCAATCTTCACATCCCCCAGCAACACGGATTCGCTGATGTGGCTGCAAGCGCCGATATTGCAGCGAAAACCGAGAATGGATCGCTGGATTTGGCTGCCCTGAATGAAGCAACCGGCGGAGATCAGGGAGTTGGCAATATTGACCTTGCACACGTCGCTGTCGATGAAGGTCGCTGGCGGCAGTGCCGGATAGTGGGTGTGCAGTGGCCACTTGCGGTTATAGAGGGAGAAGGGGGGATTGTCCGCCACCAAGTCCATGTGAGCCAGCCAATAGGAGTCCAGAGTGCCCACATCCCGCCAGTAAACACTCGGCTTTTCACCGGGGATAACGTTGGTGCTGTAGTCGTAAACATAGACGGGGGCACGCGGGTAGAGGCTCGGGATCACATCCTTGCCAAAGTCGTGGCTGGAGCTATCTTCGCCAGCATCCCGTTTCAATTCACGGCAAAGGGCGTCAGTCTCGAAAATGTAGTTGCCCATGGAGACCAGCGCCTGGGTCGGATCGCCGGGGATATGCTTGGGCTGCTTGGGTTTTTCCTGAAAACCGATCATCCGCCCTTCGGTATCTACCTCGATCACCCCGAATGAACTCGCCTCTTCGATGGGCATGCGCAGGGCGGCGACCGTCATGGCCGCACTCTTTTGCTTGTGGAAGGTGACCATCTGGCTCACATCCATCTTGTAGATGTGGTCGGAACCGAAGATGCAGACATGATCCGGTTCGGCCCGCTCGATAAAACCGAGGTTCTGGTAGATGGCATCGGCGGTGCCGTCATACCAGCGTTTACCCATGCGCATTTGGGCCGGAATGGGGTCGATGAAGCGGTCGGTGATGCCGACGATATTCCAGCCCTTCTTCATGTGCAGATAGAGGGACTGGGATTTGAATTGGGTCAGTACATAGATGCGCAGAAAGTCTGCGTTGACGAAGTTGTTGAGGACGAAATCGATCAGCCGGTAACTGCCGCCGAAGGGGACGGAAGGCTTGCTGCGGGTGGTGGTGAGAGGCTGCAGACGGGTGCCTTCGCCGCCAGCTAGGATCATGGTCAAGATACCTGCCATCGTATTAATCTCCCTGCATGAACACTATGAAAAGGTTTTCAATGCTCGGTATAAAAACACCCCTTAAGGGGTGGTTTTATAGTCCTTTTAGTACCTTACCAGATACCGGATGGCGCTCTCTAGCGGTTTTCTTGTACTGCTTGCACTTATTTACACTTTGCTCAGATAGACCTTGAACTTGGTATCGCTGCTGATCACTTCCGTCCGTTTGAAATGTGTTTCCAGTATAGGCAGGTAGCGTAAGAAGGCGTTGGCAACAATGGTCAGCGAGCCATTAGGCAGCAAAAATTCCGGTGCCTTGGCGAGGAAGGTTTCGGTCGCTGCATAGAAGGTCTTGAGACCCGCATGGAATGGCGGATTGGAGACGATGTGCTGGAAACGGGTGGAAACATCCGAATAGACATCGGAAGCGGTGACCTTGCCCTCTAAACCATTGATCGCCAGGGTGCGGCGGCTCGACTCCAGCGCCAGCGCACTGATATCCACCATGTTGACCTTGAGTTCAGGATTGCGCTTGGCCAGCACAGATCCAATCACCCCGGCGCCACAGCCGAAATCGAGCAGCTCGCCCCTCATCGGTGGCACCGCCGCCAGCAGCATCTGGGTACCGAGATCCAGTTCGGCCGCGCTGAAAACGCCGGGCAGGGCCAGCACGGTCAGTTCGGTATCACCGGCCTTGCACTGGTAGCGGCCAAACCAGTTATCCAGCTCGAACGGGGCGACCGGCTTGCAGAGCTCGCCGTGATAGAGGGAGCAGCGGCGGGCCGAGTCGCGCTTGATCGGTTTTTCGCTGTAGGGGGCCAGCAGCTTGTCGGCGCCATTGATGCCGCCACGGTTGTCACCGGCTAGCAACAGGTCGGCACCCGCCTCCAGCAGGGGAGTCATCATGGCCAGCAGATATTGCGCCTCGGCCTTGGCCTTGGGCATCAGCAGCAGCAGGGCATCGAAGCGGGGGGCACCACCGAGCTGGTGGTCGAACAGGATGGCGTCCCCCAGGGCGGCCTGCTGGCTGCGGTAATAGCAGTAATCCGTGGTAAAGACGGTCAGGGTCTCGGCTAGAGTGGCCAGCTGTCGCGGATAGTCATCATCCAGCGCGCCGCAGACAAGTAGCCGCTTGCCGACAAAGAGGGCTTGGTTTCGTTCCAGCATCTGGCTGACGGCACTGATAGGGCTGCTCATCGGGTCTCTCCACACAATTTTGGGCGGCCATTATACATAGCCCCTTTCGCCTTGACATTTATGCTGTGTTCCCGAAATATGCCCAGACACCATTTTTTGACCAGAGATGACGAAATGCGGTTCAACGGGTTGAAACGAAAGCACAAAAAAAGCCTGACATTCGGGCCTGCCGACGTTCGCGCGTAACCTCTCATTTCTGAGAAACTTCAAACCCCGGTTGCGCACATCGTACCGGGGTTTTTTATTGCCATATGCGGGTCATTCAGGAGAAGGAAATCCCATGTTTCAAGGTTCTATTGTTGCGTTGATCACCCCGTTTCGACAGGGCAAGCTGGATGAAGAGGCGCTGTTGCGTCTGGTGGAGTGGCATATCGAGCAGGGAACCCACGGCATAGTGCCGGTGGGTACTACGGGGGAGAGCCCGACCCTGACCCACGACGAACACTGTAAAGTGGTCGAACTGGTGGTGAAACAGGTGGCGGGGCGCATTCCGGTGATCGCCGGGGCCGGTTCCAACAACCCGGTCGAAGCCATCGAGTACACTCTTCATGCCGAACGGGTTGGTGCCGATGCCACCTTGCATGTGGCCGGATATTACAACCGCCCCAATCAGGAGGGGCTCTACCACCACTTCAAGGCCGTCCACGACGCCACCGCCAAGCCGATCATCGTCTACAACATTCCGCCGCGCGCCATCGTCGATGTGCAACCTGCAACCCTGGCCCGTCTGGCCGAACTGCCGCGCATTGCCGGGGTGAAGGATGCCACCGGCGATCTGGCCCGCCCCTGGACCGAGCGCCAGCTGATCAACAAGCCCTTCGCCTGGCTCTCCGGGGAAGATGCCACCGCCGTCGCCTACAACATTGGTGGCGGTCAGGGTTGTATCTCGGTGACCGCCAACGTGGCCCCCAAGCTGGTGGCTGAGGTGCAGAACCTCACGCTGGCGGGCAAGTGGCAAGCAGCGCGTGAACTGCAAGACCAGCTGATCCCGCTCCATCAGGCGATGTTTGCCGAGCCGAGCCCCGCCGGTGCCAAATATGCCGCTTCCCTGCTCGGTTTTTGCAGCGAGGAGTGCCGCCTACCGGTGATGCCGCTGTCGGAAGCGACCCGTGAGCGCATTCGCAGCGCCATGCAGCAGCTCAACCTGCTGTAATACAAAACGGGTGAGCCACAAGGCTCACCCGTTTTGTTTCTGGCGTTGTCCCACTGAGGCCGCTCGTGCCGGTTAGGCGGCGCTATGCAGCCAGGCGGCGATGGCCAGCTGCAATTCGACATAATCCGGACAGAGGAAGAGGGTCGCCAGTTCGGTGGGCCACTTGTCATGCCCGTCCGGCCTGGTTTGCAGCTGTGCTTGCAGGCTGGTCAGTGCTGGCAACCAGGGCGCTGGTTGTGGCAGCCTGGCCGCACTGCGAGCGACCAGATCGATCCCCTGGCATAGGGCAGAGAGAGCCTGCTGCTGAACGCCTTCATCCTGCGGATGCTCCAGCCAGAGCTGCTCGTGATGCTGCCAGTGGCGCAGCCCCTCGCTTACCCCCGTCATGTTATCTATATCTTCACGCACCATCAGCGCCTGCAGGGTCAATGGTTTGCCAAGGCCAGCCAGTCGATAGCCGCGCTGGGCCTTGGATTGGGCGCCGAGCCGCAGTCCGCCCAGCTTGGCAAGATGCTGGGCCAGCGCAAACAGTGCTGCGGTGTCGCCGGATTTGAGCTCCAGTTCCAGCTCGTTGATGGTGGTGCTGCCCTGGCTGCCGACTATCTCTCCCTGATCCCAGGCCAGCTCTATCTCGGCACCCTCGAAAGCGATCAGCCAGTGGCGACGCAGGAAGTCGGTGCGAAACTGGGCGACCAGCTGTTGCTGGATGCTGTCACGCTCGGGCAGGGTCGGCCAAATCTCATCGGGAAAGGCCGAGAGGGTCGGCAGATCGCTGCTGACGGGGACGTTGTATTCGGGTCTGGCGTGCAGGCCACCCACTATCTGACCGCGACACTTGATGGTTTGTTCGGCAAAGCTATCGCAGCGGCGGATCCGCAACCCCATATCCAGCTGGCGCAAGGCGAGGGTTGGCGTATCAAAATAGACGTTGCCGAGCTGTTGTTGGGATGATTCCTTAATTTCAAGAGAATTCAGCAGGTTGGATAACCCTGCCTGAATGTCGCAGGCGACAAAAAACTTTATCTCGATCTCGATTTGCATAGTCATTCCGGGCTGGCAGGTAACTTTGAGGGGCGGGATTCGGGTCGCGAGGATATAATGCCGCGAGGCGACTAGATTAATTCGCGGTTTAATTGAGTGCGCAGTTCGGTTACCATGCGCGCCTCATAAAATCGTATCGAGTGTTTTTTCACCGACACAGGTTTGACCATGCCAGTAAATACTATTTTGGGGCTTTTTGCCAAGTCCCCCATCAAGCCGTTGCAGAAGCATATCGTCAAGGTTCACCAGTGCTCCCAGCAGTTGGTTCCCTTCTTTGACGCCGTTGCGGAAGACCGTTGGGATGATGCCGAGAAGATCCGGCAGCAGATTGCCCAGTTGGAAAAAGAGGCGGATATCCTCAAGCGTGAAATCCGTCTGAAACTGCCTCGCGGCCTGTTCCTGCCGGTCGCGCGTACCGACCTGCTGGAGCTGTTGACCCAGCAAGACAAGATTGCCAACCGTGCCAAGGATATCTCCGGCCGCATGCTTGGTCGTCGCATGGAGTTCCCTGCTGAAATGCGGGTTGATTTCATGGCCTATCTCAAACGTTGTATTGATGCGACCGCTCAGGCCGAGAAAGCGATCGGGGAGCTCGACGAGCTGCTCGAGACCGGCTTCAAGGGACGGGAAGTGGAAATGGTTGCCGAGATGATCCACCAGCTGGATCTGATCGAGGACGATACAGACACCATGCAGATCGGACTGCGCCAACAGCTGCAAGCGGTTGAGCACAATTACAATCCGATTGATGTGATGTTCCTCTACAAGATCCTCGAATGGGTAGGTGACCTGGCAGATCAGGCCGAGCGTGTAGGCGCCCGTCTGGAACTGATGCTGGCTCGTTCGTAATCGACTGACTGGGTAAAACACTACTAATGGACATTATCGCGAATTACGGCACCACTCTGGTGCTCGTGGCGGCCTTGTTCGGCTTTTTGATGGCCTGGGGCATTGGTGCAAACGACGTTGCCAATGCCATGGGCACATCGGTCGGCACCAAATCCCTGACTATCCGTCAGGCAATCATCATTGCCATGATCTTCGAGTTTGCCGGCGCCTATCTGGCGGGCGGTGAAGTGACCGCAACCATCCGTAATGGCATCATTGATACCAATGCATTTGCCGATACACCGGACCTGCTGGTACTCGGCATGATCGCCTCACTGCTGGCGGCCGGCGCCTGGTTGATCCTGGCCTCCTACTTCGGCTGGCCGGTCTCCACCACCCACTCCATCATCGGCGCCATCGTCGGTTTTGCGGTGGTGAGCATTGGTCCGGAAGCGGTGCAGTGGAGCAAGTTTGGCGGCATCGTTGGCTCCTGGGTCATCACCCCGGCCATTTCCGGTGTGATCGCCTACTTCATGTTTATCAGTGTGCAGAAGCTGATCTTCAACACCGATGATCCGCTGGCTAACGCCAAGCGCTATGTGCCGTTCTATATGTTCCTGACGGCGCTGGTGATCTGTCTGGTGACCATCAAGAAAGGGCTGACCCACGTTGGTCTGCACTTGAGTGATAGCGAGGGCATTCTGCTCTCGGTGGCTATCTCTATTGCGTTGGCGATTGCCGGTTTCTTCTATATCCGCGGTCAGAAGTACAACCCGCAGGATGACAGCAAGATGCACTTCGCCAACGTGGAGAAGGTATTCGGTATCCTGATGGTGATCACCGCTTGTGCCATGGCGTTTGCCCACGGCTCCAACGATGTGGCCAACGCCATTGGCCCGCTCTCTGCCGTGGCTTCTATCGTGGCCTCCGGCGGTGAAATTTCCAGTCAGGCGTCTATCGCCTGGTGGATCCTGCCGCTGGGTGGTATCGGTATCGTGATCGGTCTGGCGACCATGGGCGAGAAGGTGATGGCGACGGTCGGTACCGGCATCACCCACCTGACCCCGAGCCGTGGCTTCGCCGCCCAGCTGGCGACCGCCGCGACCGTGGTGATTGCTTCTGGTACCGGTCTCCCCATCTCCACCACCCAGACCCTGGTTGGTGCTGTGATGGGGGTCGGTCTGGCGCGCGGGATTGCGGCGTTGAATCTGGGGGTGCTGCGCAATATCGTCGTCTCCTGGATCATCACCCTGCCTGCCGGTGCCATTCTGGCCATTGCTATCTTCTACGTGCTGCAGGCCTGCTTCTCCTAATCGAAGCGGCATTCAGCAAAAAGCCCGAGTCATCGACTCGGGCTTTTTTATTGTGCGCGGGAGCTGAGCTGCTCCCTTTGCATTATCTGCCTTAGAGGCTGGCGCAGATCTGCCAGAGATCGTACTGGATTGCCGCGGCGGTCACTTCCCGACCCGCCCCCGGCCCTTGAATCACCAGCGGGTTGCTGCGGTAGCTGTCGCTCTCGATGGCAAAGATGTTGTCGCACGGCAGCAGGTTGGCAAACGGGTGGTGCGGTTCCAGCGTCTCCAGTCCAACCCGTGCCTTGCCGTTACGCTCGAAGCGGGCCACGTAACGCAGCGCCTTGCCAAGGCGCTTGGCTCCCTCAAAGGCGGTCTGAATCGGGCCATCCAGCTCCTTGAGCCGATCCATGAATTGATCCGCACTGACTTTGCGCAGGGTGACGGGCACCAGATTTTCCAGGGTGATATCGGCAGAGTCGAGCTCAAAGCCAGCCTCCCGCGCCAGAATGAGCAGCTTGCGCCGCACATCCTGACCGGAGAGATCTTCGCGGGGATCCGGCTCGGTCAGACCGTGCTGCCACGCTTCGTCCACCAGCTCGGAGAAGGGACGAGTGCCATCATACTGCTGGAACAGCCAGGAGAGGGTGCCGGAGAAGATGCCGGAGACCCCCTGAATACGGTCGCCGCTCTGACGCAGCATCTGGATGCTGGACTGGATCGGCAGCCCGGCCCCCACGGTGGCGTTATAGCGCCACTGCACCTGATGGTCACGGCAGGTCTGCTTGATGCGCTGGTAGAACTCGCTGTCGGCGGCACCGGCAAACTTGTTGGCGGCGATGATGTGGATACCGAGCTGGGCAAAATCCGGGTAGTAGCGGCTCACGGTTTCGCTGGCAGTCATGTCCAGCGCGATCAGCGCATCGAAGCTGTGCTGCTCCAGTTGGGAGAGCAACTCCGGCCAGATCAGCGGTTTGCCGTCGACACTGTTTTGTACCTTGCGGGGATCCAGCCCCTCTTCATCCAGCAGGCCACCTTCCGAGCTGAACACCCCGTAGAGGGTGAGCGCCAGATTGAGTTCATGTTCGAGCCGGGCTTTTTCGCGGCTATAGAGGGTGAGCCAGTGGCCGCCGATATTGCCTTTGCCGAACACCACCAGACCGACCCGGGTCGGGCGGCTGAACAGGGCGCTGTGCAGGGCGATCAGCAGCGGCTCCAATACCACCTGACGCAGCACGGCCACCAGACTCAAGCCATCTCTGGCCACCTGGACGAACTCCAGCGGCTGATCTGCCAGCAGCTGATAGAAGCGATGACACTGCTCGGCGTTGTCGGTGACACCGGCCCCCACCAGCGCCACCAGACTGAACCCCTCTTTCTGGATCAGGCCAGTGAAGCTGCCCTGCAGCTGGAAGTCCCGCAGGATCTCGAAGGCACCCTGTGCCACTTCGAGGGTATAGGCGAGACGCAGTACCCGCCGATCCGGCTGGCGCTGCAGGGTGAGCGGGTTGAGGCGGTGGCGGGCCAGATGGCCCTCGATGGTGGCGACCGTCTGCTCAAAGTTGGCCTGTGGCAACACTTTGAGCTCGATCAGGGCGATCTGATCCACCGAGGAGACGATGCGGGCACCACCGGAGCGCGGCGCGCGGCGCAGAATATGGGTACAGCCCTCATCCGGGTTGTAGCTGCAACGCAGGGTGAGGCGCTGGCGGCTGTCGGCGACCGGTTGCAGGGTGCGGGAATGGAGCACGGAGGAGCCAAGGCGGGCCAGCTCGTTGGCCTCGGCCAGGCTGAGTCGCTCCAGCAGGCGCGCCTCTTTGACCCGGCGCGGGTCGGCGCTGTAGACACCGGCCACGTCGCTCCAGATGGTGGTGGATTCACCGTCCGCCAGCAGCGCCAACAGGCTGGCGCTGTAGTCGGAGCCGTTACGGCCGAGCAGCAGGGAGCGCCCCTCCATATCGGCGGCGATAAAGCCGGTCACCACGATGCGGCCGGCATGTTCCGCCAGTCGCGCCTTGAGCAGTTCGCTAGAAAGCGCAGTATCCACCTTGACCAGGGCGCCATCTTCGGCGCGCAGGAAGCTGCGGGCATCGAGCCAGGCGGCTTTGTCGCCACGGCTGGAGAGCAGGGCCGCCAGCAGGCGCGCCGACCACACTTCGCCAAAGGCGAGCAGGCCGTTGCGGGCGAAGCGATCAAACTGCCCCTCCAGGGTCTTGGCGATCTGTTGCACGTCGCTGGCGAGCTGAGCGCTGAGGTCGCGCTGCAACTCCCCTTCCAGCAGGCCATCGATCAGACTCTGTTGATAGGCTTGCAGGGCCGAGATAGATTCACCTGCTGCTTCGTCACCGGTATCCGCCAGTTCCCCCAGCTGGATTAGCCGGTTGGTGGTCTTGCCAGCGGCCGAGACCACGATCAGCTCGTCACCTCCGGTCTGTTGTTCAATGATGCTGGCAACCCGACGATAGCAGACCGGGTCCGCCAAACTGCTGCCACCAAACTTGTGGACGTGACGTCGCTTCAAACCTGCCTCTGTCACCGCGATCTCTCCTTGTTGCTGTTCCATTACTTCGCTACCTGTTCTGCCTGCTGCGCCTGTTCAAAAGCCTGAGCCAGATCGGCCACCAGGTCTTCACCGTGTTCAATACCGACCGACAAGCGCAGCAGCTGGGCGCTGATGCCTGCTGCCTGCTGCGCCGCCGGGGTCATGGCCCTGTGGGTCATGCTGGCCGGATGGGCCACCAGACTCTCCACCCCGCCGAGGGACTCGGCCACCGAGAAGAGGGTGAGGGCCGCGAGGAAGGTGCGAATGCCCGCCTCGCTGCAATCGAGTTCAAAACTTAACATGGCGCCGAAGCCGGACTGTTGACGGCGCGCAATATCGTGGCCGGGATGGCTCGGCAGGCTGGGGTGATAGATGCGTTTCACCAGCGGCTGCTGTTGCAGGAAGGCGAGGATGCGATCGGTGTTCTCCTGATGGCTGCGCAATCTGGGGGCCAGGGTGCGCAGACCGCGCAGGGTCAGGTAGGAGTCGAACGCCCCGGAGGTGAGCCCCAGACAGTTAGCCCACCACACCAGCGACTCGGCCAGTGCGGCCTCTTTGGCGATCGCCACCCCACCCACCACGTCGGAGTGGCCGTTGATGTACTTGGTGGTGGAGTGAACCACCACGTCGGCACCGAGCGCCAGCGGTTGTTGCAGCAGGGGGGAGAGGAAGGTGTTGTCCACCACCACCTGGGCACCCACCTCATGGGCGGCGCTGGCGATGGCGCTGATATCCACCACCCGCAGCAGCGGGTTGGAGGGGGTCTCGACCCATACCAGTGCAGGCTTTTGCGCCAGTGCGGCGGCCAGCGCGGCTTCGTCCCCCTGATCGACAAACTGCACCCGGTAGTGGCCTTTGGCCGCCAGATACTCAAACAGCCGCCAGGTGCCGCCGTAGCAGTCATGGGGGGCGATCAGCAGATCTCCCGCCTTGAGCAGGGCGGTAGTGACCAGATGGATAGCGCCCATGCCGGTGCCGGTGACCACGGCGCCCGCGCCACCTTCCAGCGCCGCCAGCGCGTCCGCCAGATTGCTGCGGGTCGGATTGCCGGATCGGGCATAATCGTATTGACGGGGCTCGCCAAAGTCGGCAAAGGTGTAGTTGCTGGAGAGGTAGATGGGGGGCACCACGGCACCGTGCTGCTGATCTGTCTCAATCCCGGTGCGAACCGCCAGAGTTGCCTTATGACTCATGTTGCTCTCCTTGGCTGTGTGACTTGGCGATTGATCCGGCTTGATTTTCGATGCAGCGTAGCGCGTGGGTCATGTCACTCTCTCCTTGAACTGTCTCTGGGCGATGGCTGCTTTGCCTCAACCACGGCGATCCTGCCATTGCTGGCCTATGGTGAACCACCTTACGCCAGCACAAAAAAGCCGTCAACACTTCCAGACGTCTAAATGGCTTTGCTGTTGGATTGCCATTAATTTCCTTAAGGGTTAAAATCCGCGCTCACGGCTAAATGAGAACAGGTGAGTCATGGGAACAGAGTGGAACGGCGACTACGTCAGCCCTTATGCGGAACACGGTAAGAAGAGCGAACAGGTCAAGAAGATTACCGTCTCGATCCCGCTCAAGGTGTTGAAAGTGCTGACCGATGAGCGCACCCGTCGTCAGGTGAACAACCTGCGTCATGCGACCAACAGCGAGCTGCTCTGTGAAGCCTTCCTGCACGCTTTCACCGGCCAGCCGCTCCCTTGCGACGAAGACTTGCGCAAGGATCATCCGGACAGTGTCCCCGTCGAAGCGCGCGCCATCATGGAAGCGCTGGGCAAAGAGATCGAAGATTTCGATCAAGAGTAAGCGATTTGCAATGCACAAGAGGCGACCCACGGGTCGCCTCTTGTCGTTTCTACGGCCCGGTTTACCGGGCTGTGGTTATTTCAGCAGGCTGAAGATCAGCGCCGATACCGCCAGCGAACCGGTCAGCAGGATAAAGCCGTTGGCCCAGCCGTGGCGGAAGCGGGCCAGCGCCTCCACCTTGTAGATTGCTATCACCGGCATGATAAACAGGATCATGGCGATGACCGGGCCGGAGAGGGTCTCCATCAGCCCCAGAATGCCCGGGTTGATCACGGCGGCACCCCAGATAGCGAAGAACATCAGGGCGATGCCCAGCTTGTCCGCCTTGGCCTGCGGCAGGCCGGTGGGCTTGGCGATCAGGCTTTTGAGGCTTTCGCGGGCACCGAGGAAGTGGCCGAGGAAGGAGGAGCTGATGGCGATAAAGGCGATCAGCGGCCCCAGGGTCACGATCACCGGGTTGTCGGTGATGTTAGCGAGATAGGAGAGCACAGAGACGTTCTGGGCCTTGGCCTCAGCCAGCTGGGCTGGCGAGAGGCTCAGCACGCAGGAGAAGACGAAGAACAGCACGAAGCCCACCAGCATTACTGTGGTGTTGCGCAGGATCAGGCCACTCTTGGCTTCGGCCTGATCGCCATATTCCCGGCGCTGCACGTTGGCAAAGCCGGAGATGGCGGCGGCGTGGCTGAAGGCGAACACGGTGACCGGCAGCGCCAGCCAGACGGTGTTGAGGAAGCTGACCCCTTCAAACGCGGTCACTTCTGGCCACTGCCACTGGGGAATGAGGTAGCAGGAGAGCGCCGCCAGAATGGCCGCCAGCGGATAGACCATAAAGGCGAAGGCGCGCAGCATCGCTTTCTCCCCTGCCAGCATCACGGCGATCATGGCGAACACCAGCACGCCGGAGAGCATCACCCGATCCGGGGTCGCCATGCCGAGCTGGTTGACCATGAAGCTCTCCACCGTGTTGGTCAGCCCGACCCCGTAGATGAGCAGGATCGGGAAGATGGAGAGGAAGTAGAGCGCCGAGATGAGGCGACCGGCCATCTTGCCGAAATGCTCCTCCGCCACTTCGGTGAAGTCGGCGTGGGGGCGTGATGAAGAAAGCACGAAGCGCGCCAGCCCGCGGTGGGCCAAGAAGGTCATGGGACCCGCCAGTACCGCGACGATCGCGAGGGGCCAGATGCCGCCCAGACCCAGATTGATGGGCAGAAACAGGATGCCGGCGCCAACCGCAGTGCCAAACAGGCTGATGACCCAGTGGGTGTCGTGACGGCGCCAGCGGGTGGTGCTGGCAGTGGTGGAGCAGGAACCGGATAGCTCCTTAGTAGCCTCTACAGATAAACTCATTACTAATTCACTTTTTGTTAGTGTTTTAATCTGAGTTTATTGTGGTTTATCGGGATTTAATTCTCAAAAAGCGGGACTGAAACATATCACTGCCATTGCTAGCTCTAGCCAGTGAGATTGGGAATGGAATCTGGACCGCGGAATGCAACAAAACTGATATTAGTGTGTTTTGTAAAATATAAAACCAAAATTTCATCTCGACTCATTTCTTTATTTTGGCTAATGGCGCATTTTCAGGATTACATGAAAATTGCACCATTTCTCAGCGACCGATTGTGATGTTTCACTGTCATTTCGCCGCTTTGCCAGCGTATCACGCTGTTCAAAACGGCCTTAGCCAGCGGATCACTCCGGCCATCACCCCGGGCAACTCCCCTGAAAAATCAGGCGGCCATCGGGCCGCCTGATTGTCTGGTGTGGTGACGTTGCCCTTCGCCTAGTGGGCCAGAATGCTGCCCCAGGCGAGATCCGGATCCCCCATCACGATAAAGTCCGGGTTCTCCAGCGATTCGGTCTCGTTGTAGCTAAGTGGCTGCAACGCCAGGCTGAGGATGCGGCCCCCGGCCGCCTCGACGATGCACTGGGCGGCGGCGGTGTCCCACTCGCCGGTGGGGCCGAGCCGCACATAGCAATCCGCCGCCCCTTCCGCCACCAGACAGGATTTGAGGGAGCTGGAACCAAGCGGGATCAGCTCGTAGTTGATGGTCGGGTTGAGGCGGCGGGTGAGGTTCTCCAGCTTCTGGCGACGGCTGATGGCCACCACCAGTGAGTCGGGCTGGTCATGCTCGTGATGCATGGCGCTGATGGGCAGTACCTCGCCATTCACCTCCTTGAAGGCGCCGTAGCCGCGCACCGCCCAGTAGAGCACGTCAGACTCGGGGGCGTAGATGACCCCGAGCACCGGCACGTTGTCCCGCACCAGGGCGATCAGGGTGGCGAAATCGCCGCTGCCCGCGATAAATTCACCGGTGCCGTCGAGGGGATCCACCAGCCAGTACTGCCGCCAGTTGGATCGCTGGCTAAAGGGCACATCGGCTGCCTCTTCGGTCAGCACCGGCACATGGGGGGTGAGCGCCGACAGCGCCTGCTTGAGGTAGGCATCGGCAGCAAGATCGGCACTGGTGACCGGGGTCGCATCCTCCTTCAGCTGACGCTCGAACTGACCGCCGTGATAGATGTCGTGAAGGATCCTTCCGGCTTCGCGGGCTATCTCCTTGACCCCCGGCACCCAGGCCAACAACTCCTGCATCTCGTTATCCTCTGTCTGTTAACTGCCCGTCTGCGGGCTACTCTGCCTGCTCTGCCAGCCACTTGTGGGCCAAGAGCAGGGCACTGATGCTGCGCGACTCGGTGAAGTCGGGTCGCGCCAGCAATTCGTCGATCCGGTTGAGGGGCCAGGGGATCACTTCGAGGGGCTCCGGCTCGTCGCCGATCCGCAGCTCGGGGAAGAGATCCTGGGCCAGCAGGATATCCATCCGGCTGGAGAAGTAACCGGGCGCCAGCGACACCTGTTTGAGCAGGGTCAGGCTGTTGGCGCCAAAGCCCGCCTCCTCCATCAGCTCCCGGTTGCCCGCCTCGAAGGCATTCTCGCCCGGGTCGATCAGCCCTTTGGGAAAGCCCAGCTCGTAGGAGTGGGTGCCCGCGGCGTATTCGCGCACCAGCAGCAGGGTGTGGGCATCGAACAGCGGCACCACCATGACGGCGCCCCGGTTACCGCCGCGCATCCGCTCGTAGACCCGCTCTTCGCCATTGGAGAACTTGAGGTGCAGGGACTCCACCTTGAACAGTCGGCTCTCGGCCACGATTTCGGCCTTGAGGATCTCAGGTTTGCACTTGGGGTGATCCAGTTGGTCGGCAGAGATTTGCTCGGGTTTGCTGTTGTGGGGGTCGCTCATCGGACGCTGGCTGCTCGTTAAAAAATAGTGCTTCAAGAGTAAACGACTCTCACACCGAACACCACGGGCCCGGGATGGCAAAGGGGGAGGAAAAATCCGCTATACTGCCGCTCCATTTCTTCCGCGACACCGAGATCAAGAGACCCGATGCCATACTCCCGCTCCATCACCTTGCCCTGGCAGCAGATTGATACCGTCTTGCTCGATATGGATGGCACCCTGATCGACCTCCATTTTGACAACCACCTCTGGCAGCAGCTGGTGCCAGAGCGTTACGCCGAGCGGTTCGGGCTGCCGCTGGCTGAGGCCAAGGCGCAGATCGAGGTGCACTATCAGGCGGTCAACGGCACCCTCAACTGGTACTGCGTGGATTACTGGAGCGAGACCCTGGGGCTCGACATTCGTGCCCTCAAGCAGGAGCTGCTGGCGAAGATCCAGTGGCGCCCTCACGCCATCCCCTTTCTGGCCGAGCTGCGTGCCGCGGGCAAGCAGTTGGTGCTTTTTACCAACGCCCACCCCGCCAGCCTGTCGGTGAAGGATGCGCAGCTCGGCCTTGCCGACCATCTGGATCTGATGGTGAGCACCCACGAGCTGGGCTGGTCGAAGGAGAGCCAGCACTGCTGGCAGGCGCTGGCACAGCGGCTGGCGTTCGATCCGGCTCGCACCCTGTTTGTGGATGACAGCGAGCGGATCCTGCGGGCCGCCGCCGACTATGGCATCGGCTATCAACTGGCGATCCAGAATCCGGACAGCTGCAAGCCCGAGCAGAGCATCACCGCTTTCCCGGCAATCAGGGATTACGCCGAGCTGTTGCCGCTGGCAATCTGAGTCTGCTGCAACGAAAGAGGGCTGCATCATGCAGCCCTCTCTCTTTATCTGACATCCGGTTATCTGAAACCTGGCGGTGAAGCATCACAGCTCCCGAAACGGGCGCCGCTTCTCCTCTTCGATGACGATCGCCTCCAGATTGGCGACCCGCTCCTGCAGCTCCCGGATCACCAAATCCTGCTTGCCGAGGCGGTCGGTGATGCGGGCATCCCCCAGCTGGTAGCGAGCCCGTTTGCCGAGATATCCGAACAATAGGCTGATAAATACGATCAGGACTATGCCTGTCCACATGGTCATGTCACGACTCCTTGTCGTTATCAATATGGTCGTCATAAACGGCGAAAACGCTGATGGGTCAGCTCTGTTTTCTCATAGCCGCCAATTGGCCGCAATGGGGCCCGTTTCCCCTTTGTGATGCAGTTGGCTATTGCTGCCAGAGAGGGCGGCCAAGCCACCACCTTGTTACCCAGGTGGCTATTGCTGCCAGAGAGGGCGGCCAAGCCAGAGTCCCCACAGGGTCAGGTGCAGCAGCACGATAAACCAGAACACCAGCCGGTAGCTGCGTTTCTGGGTCTTGTGGCGCAGCCACTGGCGGGCCACCAGTGCCCCTGGCCAGCCGCCGCACAGCTCCAGCAGATGCAGGCGGGATTCGGGAATGCGCCACTCACCGCGCACCGCTTGCCGCTTGTCCCAGGCGTAGGCGGCCACGGTGAGCAGGCTCATGGTCAGCAGCACGGCCAGCGGCCACCACTGCTGGCCGTCGAGGCCGAGCCACAGGGTCCATCCCAGTGGCAGTAGCGCCAGCGCCATCACTGGGCCAGCTCCCAGCAGCGCTCCTCATCCTGCTTGAGGGTGCGGATCACCTTGGCCGGATTGCCCACTGCCACCGAATCGGCCGGGATGTCACGGGTCACCACGGCACCCGCGCCAATGATGGAGCGTGGCCCAATGGTGACACCGGGGCAGATGATGGCGCCGCCGCCAATCCAGCAGTCGTCACCGATCCGCACCGGCTTGTTGTAGGCGGTCCAGTTGCGGCGCTCCAGATAGTTCATGGTGTGGGTGGCGGTGTAGATCTGCACGTTGGGGGCCAGCAGCACATGGCTGCCGATGTGCACTTCGCCCACGTCGAGAATGGTGACGTTGAAGTTGAAGAAGGTCTTCTCGCCGATATGGATGTTGCGGCCAAACTCGCAGGTAAACGGCGTGCTGATCCAGCAGGAGTCGGGGCAGTGGCCGAACAGTTCGCGGCAGATCTGCTGGCGCAGAGGGCCATCGCCCGCAGATGACCCATTGAGTTGGGCCAGCAGCGCCTGACCGCGAATACGGTCGTTGGCTATCTCCTCGCTCTGGCTATCCAGTGCCCCGCCTGCCAGTACCTTGTCCCAGTCGCTCGCCATTGCTACCTCCTCATGCTGCAAGAGCGGGCAGTATACGTGACAGTCAGGGGGCCGTCAGTCTGTCACTTGTGGCAGATGACCCCTGTCAACCTGCAGGCCAGATAAGAGGCAGGATCAGCAGGGCCGAGACGAAGTAGGGGAGCAGCACCCGCAGCCCGAGGCTGCGACCGCCGATGCCAAGTGCCAGCAACCCCTTCACCAGCGAGTTGACCAGCCCGGCCAGCAGAATGCCGCGAGCGGCCACCTCCAGCGCCAGCTCCTTGTGGGAGAGTTGGGAGAGCGACAGGGTTATTGCATCCACATCGGTGATGCCCGACACCAGCGCCAGCAGATAGACCCCGGAGTTGCCCACCTTGTCTTGCAGTAGGGTGGCCATAAAGCCGATCAGCGCCAGCAGCAGGCCGAACTTGATGGCGGTTGGCAGGTCAAGGGGGTTGCTGGTTTCCGGTTTTACCGGGCCGTCGGTCAGCTCTTCGCGCTGGCGCCAGAACCAGAAGGCGAAGCCGTAGACGGTGGCCGCCAGCAGCAACAGGGGGGCGGCGAGGCGCATCGCCAGCTCGTTGTGGATAAGCAACACCAGCACCAGCAGTCGCAACCACATGGTGGCCCCCGCCAGTAGAATGCCGGTTGCCAGCAGTCGCTCCAGCCCGCCCTGCTCCCGATTGAGGCGGGCGAACTGCAGGGTGAGGGCGGTGGAGGAGGCCAGCCCCGCCAATATGCTGGTAAGCACCAGCCCGGCGCGGGTGCCGAGCAGCCGCACCGCGAAGTGGCCAGAGAAGGAGATGCCAGCGATCACCACCACCATCAGCCAGATCTTGAAGGGGTTGAAGGCATCGAGGGGCCCCATCTCTTCGTTGGGCAGCACCGGCAGCAGCACCAGCGAGATAAGCAGAAAGCGCAGGGTGGCGTGGAACTCGGTTTCGCTGAGAAACAGCATCCCCTGCTGGATCTTGCCCTTGAGCCCCATCAGCAGGGCGGCCAGCACGGCGCAGGCTACCGCCTCGCTCGGGCTCAGCAGCACCGACATCAGCCCCAGCAGGTAGGTGAGCAGCATGGCCACCGAGCTGGTGAGGCCAAACTCCCCCTGCCAGCGCTGGGCCAGCCAGACCGAGAGGCCGCAGCCGATCACCACCGCCAACAGGCCGAGCAGCGGCAGCCAGGGGCCCAGAGTGGGCAGCAGCAAACCGCACACTCCGCCGAGCAGGCCGATGAGGCCGTAGGTACGCATCCCGGCGATGCGCTGGTTATCCCCCAGCTGGCGCACCTGCCAGCCGCGTTCCAGCCCGATGATAAGGCCGATGGCCAGCGAGACCAGGGCTCCGTTGACGGGTTCTGCATTGATCCACATAACGACTTCCTTTTCGTCATCTGTCTGCCTTGTTCCCATGATGGCACAGGGGGCAAGGTGGCAGAGGGGCATGGCTCACAGAGTCTGCGTCCGGCTCCCGGCTCCCGGTGCGGGGTAAGGGGCTGATATGAACAAAAGAGATAAGCAAAGAGCTATTTCTTTCTTCTCGGCATAACAACTCCACGGCATGCTGTTCTCAACCCAACGAGATATGGAGTATCACCATGAAACTGCGAATGACCGCCCTGACCCTGCTCTCCCTGCTGGCATTTGGCCAGGCCAATGCCGCCGAGATCCGCCTGCTTAACGTCTCCTACGATCCGACCCGCGAACTGTTTCAGGAGTACAACGCCGCCTTTGCCAAGGAGTGGAAAGCCAAAACCGGCGATGACGTGGTGGTGAGCCAGTCTCACGGTGGCTCCGGCAAACAGGCCCGTGCCGTGGTGGATGGGCTGGAGGCGGATGTGGTGTCGCTGGCACTGGCCTATGACGTCAATGCCATTGCCAAGGAGGGATTGATCGCCGCCGACTGGCAGAGCCGCCTCGGCAACAATTCAGCTCCTTATACCTCCACCATCGTCTTCCTGGTGCGCAAGGGAAATCCCAAGCAGATCAAGGATTGGGACGATCTGGTGCGTAAGGATGTCGCCATCGTCACCCCCAACCCCAAGACCTCCGGTGGGGCGCGCTGGAACTATCTGGCCGCCTGGGGCTACGCCCTGAAAAAGAGCGGCAGTGAAGAGGGGGCCAAGCAGTTTGTTGGCGATCTCTACAAGAACGTGAAGGTGCTGGACTCGGGCGCCCGCGGTGCCACTACCAGCTTTACCGAGCGCGGTCTCGGTGACGTGCTGCTGGCGTGGGAGAGCGAAGCCCTGCTGGTGCTCGGTCAGGCGGGAGCCAGCGACAAGTTCGAGCTGGTGGCGCCATCGGTCTCCATTCTGGCCGAGCCGCCGGTTGCCGTGGTGGACAAGGTTGCCAAGAAGCACGGCACCGAAGCGGTATCGAAAGCGTACCTCGAATACCTCTACTCCGACGAGGGGCAGCATATCGTCGCCAAGCATCACTACCGCCCCAGCAACCCGGCGATCTTGAAAGAGACAGCAGCCCAGTTCCCGCAGCTTGCCCTCTTTACCGTCAAGGATCTGGAAGGGGATTGGGAGAAAGCCCAGAAGAAGCACTTCGCCCAGGGTGGTCTGTTTGACCAGATCTACCAGCCGGGTCGTTGATAGCCGCCATATCCATCACTGAACTGGCCCCTGTGCCAGCCGATAGGAGCACCAAGATGAACAAGATCCTCCTGGTTCCCGGTCTGCACAACAGCGGGCCGGATCACTGGCAGAGCCGCTGGCACGATCACTTTCCCCAATGGCAGCGCATGACGGGGCTGCCGTGGGACAAGCCAGACCTCAGGGTCTGGAGTGCCAAGCTGGCGAGCAAGCTGAGAAGTCGTCGCGGCCGGGTTCATCTGGTGGCCCACTCCTTCGGCGCTTTGACCGCCATCGCGGCGGCCAGGTTACAGCCGGAGAAGGTCGCCTCGATTTTTCTGGTGGCCCCCGCCGATCCCGCCCGTTTTGGCATTGCGGATGAGGCATTGGCCGAGCCGCTGCAGGTGTCGGCCCAGCTGGTGGCCAGCCGCAACGATCCCTGGATGAGCTTTGAGCGGGCCGAATACTGGAGCCGTCAGTGGCAGGTGCCGCTGTTCGATGCCGGTGAGGCGGGCCATATCAATGCCCAGTCCGGTCATGGGGATTGGCATCAGGGGCTGAATTTGCTGGGTGCCCTCTATCGCCGTGGCGAGCTGGTGGTGGCACCGGTCAAGGCCGCCTCGCCCCGGCCCGTGGTGCTCGGTTTCCGCTAGTTAGCTGTGAAGTGGTTGGAGGGCTGGCGATAGCGCGGTTTGCTGGTTGCGCCATGCCCCGTTCTTTGAATGTTCCGCTCCGTATTGCTCCATTTCTTAGGTCTTTTATTTATATAAAAGACCTTTTTTTATTTGGATCGCTCTAAAAGCCTTGTCCCACCGTTGTTAGACAAAAAAGTAATTAGCAAAGTCGCAAACGGTGTTTGTTGCTGACAGGAAGAGTGCGCAGAATCACCACATCTTAAATTATTCATAACAGACGGATGTGTTATGCGATTTGGTTCTTATTCTGTCTTGCCGGGTTTCGGCCCTACCTTTGGCTTCACTCTGCTCTATCTGGGCCTGCTGGTGCTGTTGCCGCTCTCGGCGCTGGTGCTGTTTGCGGTCAACAACCTGACCGCCGCCGAGTTCTGGCAGGTGATCGGTTCGCCGCGAGTGCTTGCCTCTTTTCGCCTGAGTTTCGGCGCGGCATTTATTGCGGCACTGCTTAACAGTCTGTTCGGGCTGATCCTGGCCTGGATCCTGGTGCGCTACACCTTCCCCGGTCGCCGACTGGTGGATGCGCTGATCGACCTGCCATTTGCCATGCCGACCGCCGTCTCCGGCATCGCCCTGTGCGCCATCTTCGCCCCCAACGGCTGGATTGGTCAGTGGGTCGCCCCCTTTGGTATCGAACTCGCCTACAACCCCATTGGTGTAGTGATTGCGCTTACCTTTATCGGATTGCCGTTTGTGGTACGCACCCTGCAGCCGGTGCTGCGGGAAGCCGAGATCGAGCAGGAGGAGGCGGCCGCCAGCCTCGGCGCCGATCGCTGGCAGACCTTTCTGCGGGTGCTGTGGCCGACCCTGATCCCGGCCCTGCTCACCGGCTTTGCGCTGGCGTTTGCCCGTGGGGTGGGGGAGTACGGCTCCGTCATCTTTATCGCCGGCAACCTGCCGATGGTTTCCGAAATCGCGCCGCTGATGATCATGAGCCATCTGGAGGAGTACGACTACGCCGGTGCCTCCGCCATCGCCGTGGTGATGCTGCTAATTTCATTCATTTTGTTACTGCTAATCAACAAGTTGCAGGCCTGGAGCTGGTCTCGCATCGGAGGGAGCCGGATATGAGTTCATCTGCCATCGCCATTGAGGTTGCCCCTGTGGAGGCGGCCCCCGGCCGCAAGGCTCCGGTCGTGATCCGCGAGCCCCAGTGGGTCAAGTGGTTGCTGATCACTGTGGGTCTGGGCTGGTTTGCTGCCCTGCTGTTGCTGCCGCTGGCCACCGTCTTTATTCAGGCGCTGACGCCGGGGCTCGCCTTCTTCTGGCACGCCATCAGCGAACCGGATGCCCTGAGTGCGCTTGGGCTGACGGCGCTGGTCACGCTTTGCGCCGTCCCTCTCAACCTGCTGTTCGGGATCGCGGCGGCCTGGGCCATCGCCCGTTTCCGCTTCCCCGGTCGTCAGCTGCTGATCACCATCATCGACCTGCCATTTTCGGTGTCGCCGGTGATTGCCGGTCTGATGCTGGTGCTGCTGTTTGGCAGTCGTGGCTGGTTTGGTGACTGGCTGAGCGAGCACGACATCAAGATTATCTTCGCGACGCCGGGGATCATTCTGGCCACCACCTTTATCACTGTGCCCTTTGTGGTGCGCGAGCTGCTGCCCCAGATGGAGGCCCGCGGCCCGGAAGAGGAGGAGGCGGCCATCATGCTGGGGGCGAGCGGCCTGCAGATGTTCTGGCGCGTCACCCTGCCCGGCATCCGCTGGAGTCTGATGTATGGCCTGCTGCTCTGTACCGCCCGGGCGGTGGGGGAGTTTGGTGCCGTGTCGGTGGTCTCCGGCCATATTCGCGGTCAGACCAATACCCTGCCGCTGCATATCGAGATCCTCTACAACGAGTACCAGACCGGCGCCGCCTTCGCGGTGGCCAGCCTGCTGGCTCTGTTCGGGATCTTCACCCTGCTGGGGGAAACCCTGTTGGCCCGGTTGCGTGGTCAGCCTACCAAGTCCCACTGATTTGACGATTATTGAGAAGAGGCATCCATGAGCATTCAGGTTCAACAACTTAACAAGCATTTCAATCAGTACGCGGCGCTGGCAGACATCAACCTCGACTTTCACGATGGCGAGCTGGTGGCGCTGCTCGGCCCCTCCGGCTGTGGCAAGACCACGTTGTTGCGGATCATCGCCGGGCTGGAGCAGGCCGACAGTGGCAGTGTCATCATCCGTGGCGAGGATGCCTCGGATCTGCACGTGCGCGAGCGCAACGTCGGCTTCGTGTTCCAGCACTACGCCCTGTTTCGTCACATGACAGTGTTCGAGAACGTGGCGTTTGGCCTGCGGGTCAAGCCGCGCAGCGAGCGCCCGACGGAGGCGGCCATTCGCGCCCGGGTCAAGGAGCTGCTGGATCTGGTGCAGCTTAGCCACGTGGCCGAGCGCTATCCGACCCAGCTCTCCGGCGGTCAGCGTCAGCGGGTTGCGCTGGCTCGCGCGCTGGCGGTACAGCCCAAAGTACTGCTGCTGGACGAGCCATTCGGCGCCCTCGATGCCCAGGTGCGCAAGGAGCTGCGCCGCTGGTTGCGCGAACTGCACGATGAGCTGCACGTCACCAGCCTGTTCGTCACTCACGATCAGGAAGAGGCGCTGGAGGTGGCGGATCGGGTGGTGTTGATGAATGCCGGGCGGGTCGAGCAGATCGGCACCCCGGCCGAGGTCTACGACCAGCCCGCCAGCTCCTTTGTCCACAGCTTCCTTGGCAGCGTGAATCAGTTCCGTGGTCGGGTGGCGGAGCAGGGATTCGGCATCGGCGAGCAGCTGCTTGGCGGGCCGTCGGCCTCCCATCTGGCCCACGGCAGCGCCGCCATCGCCTATGTCCGTCCCCACGAGCTGGATATTCTGCCAGCCGATGCGCCGGGCGGGATCCGCGCCACCATCACCCGCTTGTTGCCCATGGGGCCGCGCATTCGGGTGGAGCTGCGCGGCGACGGCGAGACCAAAGGGGCTCACTACGAGGCGGAGCTGACCAAAGAGGCGGCTAGGCTGTTTGCACCGGGTCAGGGGGTGAAGCTGGTGGCCAGACAGGCGCAGTTCTATCCCGACTACCAAATTTGATGCGGTGTTGCGGGCGGTGTGGCCGCCCGATTCAGGCTGTTAGCCGGGCATGATCCCGGCCATATAACAAAAAATGAGGGTGTTGACCAAGCAGTGTCGCCACCCTTCGCAGGAGGCGACAAGGTGAATTTTCAGCAGTTACGCATTATCCGGGAGGCGGCGCGGCGGGATTACAACCTGACCGAAGTGGCCAACGCCCTTTTTACTTCCCAATCCGGGGTGAGCCGCCATATCCGCGAATTGGAAGAGGAGCTCGGCATTGAGCTCTTTATCCGCTACGGCAAGCGGCTGCTCGGCATGACCGAGCCCGGCAAGGAGCTGCTGGTGATTGCCGAGCGTATCCTGGGTGACGCCAACAATATCCGCAAACTGGCCAGCACCTTTGCCAACCGCGACTCGGGCCGTTTGCTGGTGGCGACCACCCATACCCAGGCCCGCTATGCGCTGCCACGGGTGGTGAAGGCGTTTCGCGAGCAGTTCCCGCTGGTACAGCTGGAGCTGCGTCAGGGCGGCCCGGAGGAGATAGTGCGGCTGGTGCAGAGCGGCGAGGTGGATATCGGCATCAGCAGCGAGCGGCTCGACAAGAGCGAAGGGGTGGTGGCATTTCCCTACTACCGCTGGCACCACAATATCGTGGTGCCCGAGCAGCATCCGCTCGCTGACGAACGGGAGCTGACTCTGGCGGCGCTGGCCAACTGGCCCATCATCACCTATCAGGCGGGGTTGACCGGGCGGGCACGAGTGGACGAGGCCTTTGCCGAGGCAGGCATCGAGCCGCAGATCCTGCTGACCGCGCAGGACTCCGACGTGATCAAAACCTATGTCGAGCTGGAGATGGGAGTGGGCATTCTGGCCGACATGGCGTTTGACGCCCAGCGCGATCAGGGGCTGGTGCAGCTCGATGGCAGCCATCTGTTTGCCCCCCACACCGCCTGGATCGGCCTCAAGCAGGGGCAGTTCCACCACAACTTCGCCTGGCAGTTTATCCAGCTCTGCAACCCCGAGCTGGCACTGGCGGATATTCAGGCTCGCGCCATGGGCAGCGAGCCCGCCATCGACTTCCAGATTTGAATGGGAAGAGAAGACAAGAAGGGGAGCCAATGGCTCCCCTTCTTGTTGTTCATGTCGAGATTTATTTCAGTTCAATCCAGGCATCTTGCCAGTGGGAGCCGACGCCCGGCTCATAGTGGGTGGCGCTGGCAGCCCACTGGCTGCACCAGCCGCTGTAAGGGAAGGGCTTGCACTGATAGACCTTGCCGTTTTTCGGTTGCAACACCTTGGTACCGGCGGTGTAGGACTTGATGTCGTTCGGGAAGATGAACTGGTAGTCGCCGCCACTGCTCGCCTCCTTGAACATCAGATCCATGGTCTGCTGGATGGTCTCGCCGCCCGCTTTCGGGGTGGCCTTGATCACCAGCTGGTGGTGACCTGCCTTGAGCCCTTCCAGCGCCATGGTGAAGGTGTGGCTGCTCTCCTTGATGTCGGCACTGCTTTCACCCTTGGCGACGCCGCCGTGGTCGTAGAGGGTGTTGGTGACGGCCAGATCGCCCTGTGCGGTGACGGTGAAATCGAGGGTTGCCTTGCCGTTGTCCAGCACATAGTCGCTGGCCAGACCGCTGACGCTGATGCTGTCCACCACCGGCGGTTGTTGCTGTTGCAGGTCAATCTCGACCCGCTCCAGCTTGCTGTCGCGCTTCAGATAGACCGGGTTCATGCCGTAGATCGGGTTGAACTGGCCATCGGCCCCTTGCTGACCTGCGCGGATCTGGCTCTGCTCGGTGTTGATCTTGCTGGCGAGGGCATGGGCCCAGTTGTTCTTCTGGCCCTGCTCGGCAGTAGCGATGGTCAGCACGGTCTGCAACTCGGGGCGCTCGCCGTTGGCATCGAATACCCGGGTCATCGCCTTATCACCCACCACGAGGTCGATGGAGGGGTAGATGGTGCCTGCCTGGCTCCACTCCAGCGGCGGCTGGCTGCCATCTTTGAACTTGGCGTCGATGATGTTGTAGAAGCTGTTGGTGGTATCGCCCACTTCCCATACGCCGAGGATCAGCTGATAGCCGGTGCGCTCCGGCAGGGTACAGTTGTGGGTCATCTGCTTGGGCGGCTGCACCATGTTGCCTTCAATAACGCAGAAGGGGGTCAGATCGAACGAGGCGCGGCTCAGCGGTTGATTCGGGTTCCAATCCTGCTTGGTGAGGTAGTAGCGCCAGTTGCGGGTGACGTGGTTGGCGGTGAAGGTCCAGCTGACGGCGAAGGGGCCTGCCTGCACTTCATGCTTGCTCCAGCGGTCGCTGGTCTGGACGTTCAGCTCGCTCCAGCGCGGGCTGCCCGCTGAGGCGATTTGACCATCTTGCGGGCCAGACTGCGGGAAGCCGGAGGGGCCTTCAACGCTCTGGGGCTCCCACTGCACGCCGCCACACTGGCTGTTGCCGCCGGTTTTGCACAGGTAGTTGCGGCTCTCGGGTTGGCTGATGTAGCCATGAGCCAGGGCGCTGCCGCTGGCCAGCAGCGCCAGCACTGCGGCGATCTGATTGAGTTGGATTTTTGCTGCCATACATTCCTCTGTTCGATAGATGTGGGCAGTCAGTTGGCCGGGGTGTTCCCCGACGCACACTTGCGTGTGGCAACCCCGCTATCCTGGACAAAACGTCTGTAGACCGGAGGCTTTGCGTCCCGACCTTTCGGTCAGTTTGCCAAATGACTAGATGTTTAGTGATGGGCCAAATGTTCGGCCATCAGCATTGTGCACTGCATTGATTAATTATTTGAAGTTAAATGTTTAAATGCACCGTTAAACGGCACGTTAATCATTCTAACTGACTGTTTTTAAATTGTTCTCTTATTTGTGAATGGCGTCGAATGCCGTTGAATATGTCGATAAGATGCATGCTGATTGCGTGTTATTGGTGTGAAAAAAACTGCCAGCTGAGCTGGCAGGTCGGGTTACAAGGCGACACGGCGTGACGCTGTCAGTGACGGGCACGCTGCTCGCCAGAGGGGTGATATGTGGGAGCCATCATCGGGGTTGTTGCAGACTCTTTGCCCAGTTTGAACACCGCAAGCCGTTCATCCAGACTGCGGGAGAGGCCAGCCAGCAGCTCACTCTCTTGGGCCAGTTGTGAGGCTGATTGGGACATCTCCAGCGCCGAGTCGTTGATGCCGCTGACGTTGCGGTTCATATCCTCGGCCACCATGCTCTGCTGTTCGGCGGCGGTGGCAATCTGGGTCGCCATATCGCTCACATGCTGGATGCGGTTGACGATTTGGGTGAGATCCTGACCTGCCTGGCGTGACTGATTGACGCTGCTCTCCGCCAGCTTGCGGCTGGCATCCATGGCGCTGGCTGCACTAACCGCCCGCTGTTGCAGCAGGGCAATGGTGCTCTGGATCTCCTCGGTGGACTGGCGGGTGCGGCTGGCCAGCTGGCGTACTTCGTCGGCCACCACAGCAAAGCCACGGCCCTGCTCACCAGCGCGAGCGGCTTCGATGGCGGCATTGAGGGCCAACAGGTTGGTCTGATCCGAAATGGCGCTGATGACAGCCGTCACTTCGCTTATCTGCATCACCCCCTCCTTGAGTTGATTGACTTGCACGGTTGCCTGCTCCACCTCGGTAGCCAGCGCCTGAATACCGTTGACGCTGGCATGAACGTCACGGTTGCCGAGCCCGGCTTCACCGGTCGCTTCCTGGGTATCGCGGGCGGTATTTTCAGCATGACCCGCCACATCGGTGATAGTGGCACTCATCTCGTTCATGGCGGTGGCGAGCTGGGCCAGTTGATCCCGCTGGCTGGTGACCGCCTGATTGGTCTGCTCGGCAGAGGCGGCGATGCGCAGGGCTGCATCCGCCACGTTGCGGGCACCCAGACTCGCTTCCAGCAGGGCGTGGCGGATGGCATCCAGACTCTGGTTGGTGCAGCGGGCGACCATACCCAGCTCATCTTTGCCGTGCACCGGGATGCTCACCACCAGATCCCCCTTGGCGACTCGCTGCATGGCGTGGTTGATCTGATTGAGGGGGGAGACAATGGAGTGAGTGATGCGCCAGCCCAGCAGCCCCATCAGCAAGACCGCGATGGCGGTAGCGGTACCCATCTTCATGTATTGGGCCCAGATGGTCTGCTGGATATCCTGCAGCAACATGCCGGAGCCGAGGATCCAGCCCCACGGCTGATAGCCGGAGACCATGGAGAGTTTGTCAGCCGTCTCGCCTGACGGGCCGGTCCAGACATATTGCAGGGTGCCCTGTTTTCCCCCTTTGGCGATATCCACCATCTGGAACCAGAACTGCCCGGCAGTGGCGGCTCCACCTTCCCCCATTTTCTGACCGACCAGCTCGGGGCGGATGGGGTGAACCAGCATGGTGCGGTTCTCGTCGATGACAAACAGGTAGTTGTTGCCATCAAAGCGGGTGTTGGTCAGCAGCTTGCGCGCTTCCTGCTGCGCCTGCTCTGCTGGCAAGGTGCTGGCCAGAAACTGGATCTGGCTCATGGTTTGTCCCAGCACCGCATTGAGCCGCGCCTCTCGCTCGCTCATCAGATTGCGCTGGAGCGCGTTGGCCGAGATAAACAGCAGCGAGATAAAACCGACAAATGCGACCGTGAGCAGCAAGATCAATTTGCGGCTCACAGTGATATCACCGAGCTTGAACATGACGAAACCCTCATTATCCCTATTGATGTGACGTGGCTCGTTACCGCGGTAGCCTAGTTTCATAAATTAACGACTCATTGTTGCAGCCGTTCATCGGCCTTTTTCAAATGAGTGTTTTGACAACAGTATAGCCAGCAGACAGCGATACTCACTTTTTGGTAGCGTGTTCATGCGCGTCCCAGCGTCACTTTTGCCAAAGAGTGTGAATGGTTTGGCATTTCAGCAAAAAATAAGGAGTGGGCCCCGCTGCGGGTGCCTCCACAACAAGAGGGAATTTATGAGTTCCATTGCCAGGAATTACTTCAACCAGCTCAACGCCGACTACCTGCAGGTACACAGGTGCAAGGAGGATCTCTTCTGGTCCACCTATATGGGCACCAGCGATGATCAGCCCGGTTTCACCGCAGCCGAAAAGGCTTACAAGGCCTTTTGTGCCAATCCGGCCCGCCTGCCCGCATTGCGGGAGATGCTGGCGCAGGCCGAACAGGATGATCTCAAACTTGGTCTGCAAGGCTGGATCGCCTTCTTCGAGTGCAACGTGATTGAAGATCCCGCCGCTGCCGCCCTGATGGATGAGCTGGTTGCCGCCGAGGCGGATCTGTTTGCCCGCCGCAAGGGGTTGAAACTGACCTTGCTGGACGAGCAGGGGCAGCAGGTTGCCGGTAGTCTGCCCGCAGCCAGCACTTCGCTGGCCGCCAGCCCGAACGAGGCGGTGCGCCAGAGCGCGCTCGCCATGTTCCACACCCTGGAGCAGTGGGTGGTTGGCAACGGTTTTCTCGAGGTGGTGGCGATCCGCAATCGCTTTGCCCGCGCCATGGGCTATCGCGACTACTTCGACTATAAGGTGCGCAAGAACGAGCAGATGAGCCCGGAGCAGCTGTTCGCCATCCTCGACGACTTCATTGCCCGCACTGACGCCCGGTTGCAGCAGAGTCTGGCCGAGCTCAAAGCAGCCAAGGGGGCGGCGGCGCTGTTGCCCCACAACCTGCGCTACAGCGTGAGCGGCGACGTGACCCGCCAGCTCGATCCTTATGTGCCCTTCTCGCGGGCGCTGAAGGATTGGGTCGAGAGCTTCCGCCGTCTCGGCATCCAGTATCGCGGGGCGACCTTGACGCTGGACTTGCTGACCCGGGAGGGGAAATACGAGAACGGCTTCTGCCACGGCCCGGTACCGAGCTTCTTCCAACAGGGCGAGTGGGTGCCGGCGGTGGTCAACTTCACCAGCCTGGCCGACCCGGCGCAGGTTGGCAGCGGCTGGAACGGCCTCAATACCCTGTTCCACGAGGGGGGCCATGCGGCGCACTTTGCCAATGTCACCGGCAACGCCCCCTGCTTCTCACAGGAGTTTCCGCCCACCTCCATGGCCTATGCCGAGACCCAGTCGATGTTCTGCGACAGCCTGCTGGACGATGCCGACTGGCTCAAACGCTACGCCAGAAACGCGGCGGGAGAGCCCATCCCCGATGCCCTCATCAAGGAGTTGATCGCCGCGCGCCAGCCGTTTCGTGCCTTCAACGAGCGCCAGATTGCGCTGGTGGCCTACTTCGAGCGGGATCTTTACGCCATGGATGAGGCCAAACGCACCCCGGAGGCAGTGCTGGCGCTGGCCCGCCAGTGGGAGCGTAAGATCGTCGGAGTGGAGAGCCCGCGCCCGCTGCTGGCCATTCCGCACCTCCTTAATCAGGAGTCTGCCTGCGCTTATCATGGCTACCTGTTGGCGCTGATGGCGGTGGAGCAGACTCGCGCCTATTTCCTGAAACGGGATGGCTACCTCACCGATAACCCGCGCATCGGGCCGGACTTGGCCGCCCACTACTGGGGGGCGGGCAACGGTATGAGCCACGATGAGACCCTGCGAAGCCTCACTGGCGAGGGGTTCAGCGCGGTGCCGCTGGCCGAGGCGTGCAACCTGAGCGCCGCCGACGCATGGCAGCAAGCGCAAGCCTGCATGGCCGCCGCCCAGCAGCGCCCCGCTGTAGGTGAGGGCACCCCGCTCGACGCCCATATCCGGGTGGTACACGGGGCCGAGCTTATCGCCGACAACAGCGAGTCGGAAACCCGCATGCTGGCCGACTTTGAGGCGTGGATCGTTAACCATTACCAACGAGCGTCAGCTGCGTAATCCACTGTGCTCCCGGTGATCAGGCCGGGAGCACTGCTTCTTGTGTTCTTGTGGTAATGAGTTGTCGCAGTAGTGGTATGAATCAGGTACCCGTGGGGCAATTGCGACACCAACTGTCGTTTTGCCGATGGTGTCTGCGATATTTTCATCAGATTTGTATTCATATAAACATGAAAGTGAATGCGGGGTGGCAAGGTGATAGCGCCCGTTATCCATGCAGCTTTGCCCATGTTGTCAATCGTGTTTATGTCGCCACCGGTGAGCACATATATTAAACAACCCAATGGATTTGATAATTATTCGTATTTTTCTGGATTGACTAAATTGTCCACAGCTGCAAAATCGTTCGCCTAGCCACCCCCGATGTGAACCGGGTCCGGAAAGCTACAGGTCTCTCTAGAGACGGCTGAGTTGCCTTTAGTGAGGTTTAGATGACTCACCTCGGAATATAGGTAGCGTTCAGTCTAGTTCATGCAGTATCTCCGCAAGATTTAGCCAGATCCGAAACCACGTTGTACAGAACAGCTACAAGCCGTTTTTCTGGCAGCAGTATATATTTGGGGTCTGTCGTCAGTAGGGGGCATCTATCTCTTGCTTTCTCATTCTTTTCAGCATTTCTAGGGGCTGTCGTCTTG
>NZ_NKWE01000007.1:0-45817 GCF_006243315.1 Aeromonas sobria | reverse complement strand
ACTAATTTTAAAGGCCTTCCCGATTGGGAAGGCCTTTTTGCTATGGGCGGATTTTGTCCATTGAACCCGATGTTTTCACACCAGAGCGAACACCAAGCCCGGCCTCTCGACCGGGCTTTGTCATACAGCCCGCGTCTGGCTTTTTCCTGCCGAAAGAGGGCCAAAAAGCCTGCAATTCCCTCCTTTTTGTAGCTATACCTCGGCCTTTTTTGCTCAATTCACAACCATTTTAATGGAGCCACTGTCGGTCAAATCAGGTTTCTGCCGCATGCTGGCTACAGAGTAGCTCCATATTGACCACCCCATCCTCCATCTGCACGTCGATCTTGAAGCCAAGCCGCTTGGCGAGGTTGACCATGCCGCGATTGCTCGGCATGGTCATGCCGGATAACTGGCCAATCCCCTGCTCTTTGGCGTAACGGATGATCTTCTCCATCATCAATTTGCCAAGGCCGACCCCTTTCAAGTCCGACCGCACCAGAATGGCAAATTCGGCATCGCTCAGATCCGGGGTCGAAATGGCGCGTACCACGCCGAGGATCTGATCCTGCAGCTCGCCATCCTGACCCACAGCAACGAAGGCCATCTCCCGGTCGTAATCGATCTGGGTCATGCGAGCCAGCTCTTCATGGCCCAGCTCGCCGACATCGGCGAAGAAGCGCTTGTACCTGTCTTCATCGGATACTTGCAGTACGAACTGTTTGTGAGCCGGTTCATCTTCCGGCCGGATCGGGCGCAGCAGGATGTGGCGCTGGTCTTTCAGCCAGGCACCCTCCTCCAGCTCGGTAGGATAGGGGCGGATCGCCAGTCGATTGCTGGTCGGGATGGCGGGGTCTGCCAGCGTGAGGCTGGCATCCAGTACTACCATCTCGGTACCGCACGCTTGTAGCGGATGCAGATCCAGCTCCTGAATCTCCGGAAAGGCGAGCAGCAGCTCGGAGAGCTGGCAGAGCACCTGACCGAGGGCATCGATATCCAGTCGCTCCGGCGTGGCCTGTTCGCGGATCTTGCGGCTTTTGAGGGCTCCGATGATCTGGTAACGAGCCAGCGCCTGATTGAGCGGTGGCAAGGCCGCTACCATCTCCTGCTGCTCCGCGCCCGATTCACCCAGCAGGATGACAGGGCCAAAGATGGCATCTTGCTGGATCCGCACCCGCAGCTCCAGGCCGCCGCTGCGGCGGGCCATCCGCTGCACCAGCAAACCTTCGATGCGGGCGCCCGGATCATGCTGTCTGACCCGATCCAGAATGGCATCTGCCGCTTGCGCCACTTCAGCCGAGGTGCGCAGGTTGAGCACCACACCATGAACGGCGGACTTGTGCAGGATGTCGGGTGAGCGCAGTTTCACCGCCACCGGATAGCCGATCTGCTCGGCGGTCAGGGTCGCCTCGATGGCGTCGGTGACGATCCAGGTTGGCAGGGTCGAGAGGCCGGCAGCCTGTAAAATCGGGTGCACCAGATGGGTATCCAGCCTCAGCTGTTTGCGCTCCTGCGCCTGGCGGATCAGCTGCTGGCAGAGCTCGACATTGAGCTGGTTGCCGTGCAGTGACGCCGGGGTTTCCATAAGTTGCTTCTGGTTGCGGCGGTATTCCACCATGTGCATGAAGGCCGCCATGGCGCTTTCTGGCGTGCGGTAGGTCGGGAAGCCCGCTTCGGTAAAGAGTTTGCGCCCCTCCTGCGCCGAGTATTCGCCCGCCCAGTTGGTGAGGATATTGAAACGGCGCGCTCTGGGGTGCTGTTTCAGGTGGGCGATAAGATGGCTGGCCAGCGGCGCACTCGGGGCCGTGAGCGAGGGGGCGTGGATGATCAGGATGGCATCGATGCCATCTTCCTGCAACACGCTGTCCAGCGCCTCCTGATAGGTGGTGATGGTGGCATCGCTGCCGATATCGAGCGGCGGGCGCGCCAGCTTGCCGCCGCGCTCCAGCAGCACATCCACCGCCATATTGGCCAGTCCGCGGCCGTTGGAGATGATGGCGAGCCGCTCCCCCTTGAGGGTCATGGAGTGGCTGAGGGTTTCGACCGCGGCGAACAGTTCGTGGGTATCTCGCACCCGCAGCATACCGGCGCGGCGGATGGCGGCATCATAGACATTGTCGAGGCCGTGGGCCGGATCGTGGCGGCCGCTTTTCAGCACGAGGATCGGCTTGTTGCGCGAGGCTGCCCGCGCCGCCGAGAGAAAGTGGCGGGCGTCGTGCAGCTTGTCCATGTAGATCAGGATGGCGCGGGTGACGCTGTCGCGGGAGAGTTGATCCAGCAGCTGGCCGAAGTCGATATCGCAGTGATCGCCAAGGGAGATGAAGGCGGAGAAGCCCAGCTCATGCTGCTTGGCCCAATCCAGAATGGTGGTGCTGACGGCGGCGGATTGCGACAGAAAGGCGACCTGTCCAGGCTTGGCTGCAATGGGTGAAAAGCTGGCGTTGATCCCCTGGCCGGGCAGCAGCATCCCCATGCTGTTGGGGCCGAGCAGGCGAATGCCATATTGCTGGCAGACCCGTTTCAGCTCCAGCCGCTCTTCGGGAGAAAAGTCGGCGGCCAGTATGATGGCGGCGCCCGTACCCTTTTGGCCGAGCGCCTCCAGTAACGGCAAGACCCGCTCCCGCCGGGTGCAGATGATGGCGAGATCCGGAGTCAGCGGCAGGCTGGCAATATCGGGATAGGCCAGCACGCCAGCGATGGCCTTGTTGCGCGGGGTGACGGGGAGGATGGGCCCTTTGAACTGGCCCGCCAGCAGGTGGCGCACGATCACATGACCCGCCTTGAGCGGGTCGGTCGAGGCGCCGATCACGGCGATTGATTGGGGTTTAAACAGCCGATCCAGACCGCTTGCGTTCATGGGCACTCCCGTCAAAAGGGGGAAGATACCAGTCTAATACGCCTTTGCTGCGGGTTCTGTGACCGGATCCTGATCACCGTTTGTTCAGGGCATTGGCGCGTAGATAAAAGCGCAGTTCGCCTTGCACCCGGCGAATGGCGCCCAGGTGGCGTTCCTGCAGATAGATATCCTGCTCCCGGTCCAGCGCCGTGCTGGGCACCCCCATGCTTTGCAGATACTCGTCAAACAGGGTTGAACCCTTGATCTCTACCAGATGCTGTTTCATGGCTCTCCTCCCTGCGCCTTGGCGTTTGTTGATGAACGCCCAGTCTGCGATGAGCTGCCGGGTTTGCCTATTGTCACTTCTGACATGAGATTTGACACGAGAGCGCTCACACATCTTTCAGAGAGGGCACCGTTGAGGCGTTGGCTGGCGTTATAGTATGGCGAGGAGCATGAGGCACGGATGGTGCGCAGGATGATCAGAGTCTGGTGGTGGTGTATGGCACTGTGGGCGGTTGGCGCATCGGCAACCGAGCAGCCTATCCGCGCCTGGAATCTGCTGCTGGATCACCCCAACCCCGCCGTCGTCCAGTTGCTGCGCCTTTCCCTCGATCTGACTGTGCCCGAATATGGTCCCTACCAACTGGTTTCCAGTCCGCAGATGGAGCAGGGGCGGGCGGTGAAGGAGCTGCGTAGCGGCGAGCTGGTTCAGGTCGGTGTCTTTGCCCCCGATGGTGAGCGAGAGCGGGATCTGCTGGCGGTGCACATTCCGCTGGCCAAGGGGTTGCTGGGGTGGCGGGTCTGTCTGGTTCGGCAGGGGGATGAGGGGCGTTTTGCCGCGATCGGGTCGTTGGCGGACTGGCATAGCGCCGGGCTCTCCATCGGTCAGCACAGATCCTGGCCCGATACCCAGCTGCTCAAGGCCAACGGCCTCAAGGTGACGGTGGGCAACCTCTATGAGGCGCTCTTCAACATGCTGCGCAAGAAGCGTTTTGACTGCTTCCTGCGCTCGGTCATCGAGGTCGAGGATGAACTCAAGCAGCATCCGGATCTCGCCATCGAGCCACGACTGGTGTTTCGCTATCCGCTGGCGCTGCTGTTTTTCGTCTCGCCCAAATATCCGGAGCTGGCGCAGCGCATCGAGCTTGGCCTGCAGCGGGCACGGCAATCGGGCGCTTTTGACCGGGTCTTTGAAGCGGGATTTGGCAGCACCATTCGGCGGCTGAAACTGGATGAGCGGGTGCGCCTCGAGCTGCACAACCCTGATCTACCCCAGGCCAGTCGCATCATGATGGCCGATCCGGCCCTTATCTATAAACCGGGGTTAGCGCAGTGACCCCTGATTCTGCGCGGTGTCCCAGAAGGCGCGGATCAGCGGCTCTTCCAGCCGCTTCTTGAGCACCCCGATCCCCACATCAAATGGCTTGAAGGCGGGTTTGAGGTCGATGATCCGCACCTTGTCGCCGAGCGGGCTGTGGTCGATCACCGCCGCTGGCACCAGCCCCACGCCGCAACCGAGCGCCACCATGGCGACGATCCCCTCGTTACCCGCCACTTCGGCATAGATGTTGGGGGCGATTCCCTTGTTGCGAAACCACTGATCGCTGCGTTTGCGGGCCAATCCCTGCTCGGAGAGGATCAGCGGTAGCTGCTCCCAGTCCGGCTCGCCCTGGCGGAACCACTGGTTCAGTTGGGGGGCGTTGCGCGGCGCGATAAACACCAGCGGCACCAGCTGCAAGCTGGCAAATTCCAGCTTGGCGGGCAGGGCATCGGGGCGGGCGGCGATGGCCAGATCGGCTTCATCGGCCAGGATCTTGTCCACCGCCAGCGCCGGGTCGCCGGTCTCCAGCTTGATCTCCAGCTGGGGGTAGCGGCGGCGAAAGCGCTCCAGCACCTCGGGTAGCAGAAAGTAGCTGGCAGTAACCGAGCAGAAGACCCGCAGCCGCCCTTGCAGCGGTTCATCGCTGCGTTTGAGCTCCTGTTTGAGCTGACGCCACTCCTGCAGCAGGCCGCCGCCAAACTCACGCAGCTTCTCGCCGGCGGGGGTGAGCCGTACCGAGCGGTTGTCCCGCTCGAACAAGATGCAGCCGGTCTCCTGCTCCAGTCGCTGGATGGCGCGGCTCAGGGTGGAGGGGCTGACCGCCATGGCATCGGCGCTCTTGCCAAAATGAAGGGAGTCGGCGAGGTGGAGAAACAGCTCGAGATTGCGAAGGTCCATTGATCATTTCCTGCTGCAGTCAGGGCATAAATTCATGCCGAACCGTCCGGCTCGGGCAACCGCGTCCCCGGATAATTCAGCGGCAATTTTGCTGAAATGGGGAGTCACATGGTGTTAAATTGCCAAGAATCATCTTTCAATTCTTGCAACGTACTGTTTCGAATATATCAGTTCAGGCAATAAGTGTCCCGCGCTATAGTGGTTCAGACAACGCCGCTACCCGGCATGGAATCAATTGAACGGAGCAATCACCATGGCTAACTATTTCAACACCTTGAACCTGCGTCAGCAGTTGGCCCAACTGGGCAAGTGTCGTTTCATGCAGCGGGCGGAATTCGCCGACGGTTGCGACGTGCTGAAGGGCAAGAAGGTGGTGATTGTGGGCTGTGGTGCCCAGGGTCTGAACCAGGGTCTGAACATGCGTGACTCCGGGCTGGATATCTCCTACGCCCTGCGCAAGGCCGCCATCACTGAGAAGCGTGCCTCCTGGCAGAAGGCCACCGACAACGGCTTCGCGGTCGGCACCTATGAAGAGCTGATCCCGACCGCCGATCTGGTGCTGAACCTGACTCCGGACAAGCAGCACTCCGATGTAGTGAAAACCGTGATGCCGCTGATGAAGCAGGGCGCGGCGCTGGGCTACTCCCACGGCTTCAACGTGGTGGAAGAGGGTCAGCAGATCCGCGCCGACATCACAGTCGTGATGGTCGCGCCCAAGTGTCCGGGTACCGAAGTGCGTGAAGAGTACAAGCGCGGCTTCGGTGTGCCGACCCTGCTCGCCGTTCACCCGGAGAACGATCCCAAGGGTGAAGGCATGGCCATCGCCAAGGCGTGGGCTTCTGCTACCGGCGGCGACCGTGCCGGGGTGCTGGAGTCCTCCTTCGTGGCGGAAGTGAAATCTGACCTGATGGGCGAGCAGACCATCCTTTGCGGCATGCTGCAGGCCGGTTCTCTGCTCTGTTATGACAAGCTGGTTGCCGAAGGGACTGACAAGGCCTACGCCGGCAAGCTGATCCAGTTTGGCTGGGAGACCATCACCGAAGCCCTGAAGCAGGGTGGTATCAGCCTGATGATGGACCGCCTCTCCAACCCGGCCAAACTGCGTGCCTTCGAGCTCTCCGAGCAACTGCGCACCCTGATGCGCCCGCTGTTCGAGAAACACATGGATGACATCATCGCTGGTGAGTTCTCCCGCGGTATGATGGCCGACTGGGCCGAGGATGACGTCAAACTGTTTACCTGGCGCGAAGAGACCGGCAAATCCGCCTTCGAAAACGCCCCGGCGTTCGCTGGCAAGATTGCCGAGCAGGAGTACTTCGACAATGGCGTGGTGATGGTGGCCATGGTCAAGGCAGGGGTGGAGCTGGCGTTCGAGACCATGGTGGCTTCCGGTATCTACGAGGAGTCTGCCTACTACGAATCCCTGCACGAGCTGCCGCTGATCGCCAACACCGTTGCTCGCAAGCGTCTGTACGAGATGAACGTGGTTATCTCCGACACCGCCGAGTACGGCAACTACCTGTTCGCCAACGCCGCTGTGCCGTTGCTGCGCGAGCACTTCATGCCGACCCTGAAAGCGGGCGACCTGGGTGCCAGCAAGGCGGAAGGGCAGAGCGTCGACAACCTGGCGCTGCTGGCGGCCAACGAGGCGACCCGCAACCACCCGATCGAAAAGATCGGTCAGGTACTGCGTGGTTACATGAAGGACATGAAACGTATCGCTGTTGGCGGTTAATGTCCCCTCATCCCCAACCCTTCTCCCAGTGGGAGAAGGGTGAAAAATAAAAAGCCCCGCTCATCGAGCGGGGCTTTTGCATTCAGAAAGGCTGGATAAATCAGGCTTTCCACGCTTTCCAAGTGTTGATCAGACCGTTGGTGGAGCAGTCGTGGCTGGTGACAGCCTCGGCGGTGTTGAGCTCCGGCAGGATCTTGTTGGCCAGCTGTTTGCCCAGCTCCACGCCCCACTGGTCGAAGGAGAAGATGTTCCAGATTGCGCCCTGTACGAAGATCTTGTGCTCGTACATGGCGATCAGGGCACCCAGGGTTTTCGGGGTCAGGCTCTTGAACAGTATGCTGTTGGTCGGGCGGTTGCCTTCGAACACCTTGAACGGCACCAGATCCTTGACCTGCTCCAGGGTTTTGCCAGCAGCCAGGAACTCGGCTTCGACCTGCTCTTTGCTCTTGCCGAAGGCCAGTGCCTCGGTTTGGGCGAAGAAGTTGGCCAGCAGTTTCGGATGGTGGTCACCGATCGGGTTGTGGCTGATGGCTGGCGCCAGGAAGTCACAGGGGATCAGCTTGGTGCCTTGGTGGATCAGCTGGTAGAAGGCGTGCTGGCCGTTGGTGCCCGGCTCACCCCAGATGATGGGGCCAGTCTGGTAATCAACCGGCTTGCCGTTGCGATCAACGTACTTGCCGTTGGATTCCATGTTGCCCTGCTGGAAGTAGGCAGGGAAGCGGTGCATGTACTGATCGTACGGCAGAATGGCTTCGGACTCGGCACCATGGAAGTTGTTGTACCACAGGCCAATCAGCGCCAGCAGCACCGGCACGTTCTGTTCATAGGAGGCCGTGGCGAAGTGCATGTCCATCTCGAAGGCGCCTTGCAGCAGGGCTTCGAAGTGCTCGAAACCGACGGAGAGGGCGATGGGCATACCGATGGCAGACCAGGAGGAGTAACGGCCGCCAACCCAGTCCCAGAACTCGAACATGTTGTTGGTGTCGATGCCGAACTCGGCCACGGCCTTGCCGTTGGTGGAGAGCGCAGCGAAGTGCTTGGCAACGTGGGCCTTGTCACCGGCGATGTTGATGAACCAGTCGCGGGCGGTCAGGGCGTTGGTCATGGTCTCCTGAGTGGTGAAGGTCTTGGAGGCCACCAGGAACAGGGTGGTTTCCGGATCGATATTCTTCAGGGTTTCGGCGATGTGGGTGCCATCGACGTTGGAGACGAAGTGCATCTGCAGGTGGTTTTTGTAGGGGCGCAGTGCCTCGGTGATCATCACCGGGCCGAGATCAGAGCCACCGATACCGATGTTGACCACGTGCTGGATCGCCTTGCCGGTGTAGCCTTTCCACTCGCCTCCGATTACCTTCTCGCAGAAGCCCTTCATCTTGGCCAGCACGGCGTTCACTTCCGGCATCACATCCTTGCCGTCGCACTCAACGGGGCGGTCGGAGCGGTTGCGCAGGGCCACGTGCAGTACCGAGCGGCCTTCGGTCATGTTGATCTTCTCGCCATTGAACATGGCATCGATCGCGCTGCGAAGATCGGTCTCTTTGGCCAGATTAACCAGCAACTTGAGGGTTTCCTCGGTGATCAGGTTCTTTGAGTAATCAACCAGAATATCGCCGCCGAAGGTGAGGGAAAACTTGTCAAAGCGCTTCGGGTCCTGCGCGAACAGATCCTTGAGTCGAGTCTCTTTGTTTGCTGCAAAGTGGGCTGCCAGTGCCTGCCAGGCCTGGGTTTGGGTTGGATTGATATTTTTCATAGGATTCCTGAAATGCCAAGTTGTGTTTGAACCTTGCAGGCAAGGTCCCGCCAAACCTTATTATCCGAGCATTATAGCGAGCCGATCGGGCGGCCCGTGTAACAGATTTTTACCGATTGTCTTTTACCGCAGTGGGTCACGGTCGGGAGCATACAACCAGAACATTGGGATTATGAGTCACGAAAGCAAGGCGGATCTTGCGCTTGCTCATGATTGGGGCCACCCCGATGGCCTGAAATTGTTTTCATCCGGTTGGCTTGGTTATGCATCGCAACGGCCATGGGCCGGGCCAGAAACGACAATGCCAGCCCGAAGGCTGGCATTGTGTATCGCAGCAGAACCGCGATCATGCTTGCGGTTTTTGCATGTGCATCACCATCTGCGGGAAGGGGATCTCGACGCCTTCGGCATCAAAGGCCAGTTTCACCTTCTCGTGGAAGTCGAACCAGACACCCCAGTAATCAGCGGTGTTCACCCAGGGGCGCACCACGATATTGACCGAGGAGTCGGCCAGCGCGGCGACGGCGATGGTGACGGCCGGCTCTTTCAGGATGCGCGGCTCTTCATTCACCAGCCGCTCGAGGATCTGCTTGGCCTTGCGCAGGTCAGAGCCGTAGCCAATGCCGAAGGTCATGTCGACGCGGCGGGTATCCATCCGTGAGTAGTTGACTATGGTGCCATTGAGAATGGCTGAGTTGGGCACTACCACCATCTTGTTGTCACCGGAGGTGAGGGTGGTAGTAAAGAGCTGAACGGATTGCACGACCCCGTTGGTGCCTGCTACTTCGATAAACTCGCCCGCCTTGATGGGGCGGAAGATGATCAGCAGGAAGCCAGCCGCAAAGTTGGAGAGCGAGCCCTGCAGCGCCAGACCGATGGCCAGACCGGCGGCACCGATAATGGCGACGAAGGAGGCAGTCTGTACCCCGACCCGGCCCAGTGCGGCGATCACCACGAATACCAGAATGGCGTACTTGAGGATGCTGCCGACGAAGTGGGTGACGGTGGTGTCCAGCTTGCGGGTTTGCATTACTTTGACCACGCCGCCGCTGAGCAGGTTGGCGGCGATATAGCCGACCAGCAGGGTCAGCAGGGCGGCGGCGATATTGACGCCGTATTCGATCAGCAGTCCCTGATTATTGACCAGCCAGGTCTGCGCTTCGGTAATGATTTCGGGTTCCATAGGATGTCCTGTCAGGTTCTAAAAGGTTCATGGTGGATAAATCTAACACCGCAGCGCGACAGTCCGGGTCGCATCTGGTACTTCTTTTCTGCCATAAAAAACTGACACAAAAAAGAAGGGAGGCCTTGGCCTCCCTTCTTTTGTGCTGAATGACGCTAAAAAACCATCAGCTCTGCAGCAACTGGCTGCGGATAAATTGCCACTGGTCTTCAAACCCGGCGGTGGGTTTGAGCTTGAACTCGGAGCGCACAAACTGACTGATACGACCTTCGGTGTAGGCCAGTAGCAGATTGGCCAGCATGGTCTCGTCGAGCTGGAAGCCCTGACCTTCGCGCAGCCGCTTCTCGCGCAGTACCTGCTTGAGCTGAGTCTCCAGCTTGTCGAACAGGATGCTGATGCGATCCCGCAGGCGATCGTGTTCACCCAGCAGGGCATCGCCGTTGAGGATGCGGGTGATGCCGGGATTGCGCTCGGCAAACACCAGCAGCAGCTGAAGGATGTGATGGCAGCGTGCCATGGTGTCCTTCTCTTCCGCCATGATCAGATTGACCCGTGACAGCAGGGAATCCTCGATAAAGTCGATCAGCCCCTCGAACATCCGCGCCTTGCTGGGAAAATGCCGATAGAGGGCTGCTTCAGATACGCCGACCTCGGCCGCCAGACGGGCCGTGGTGATGCGCTGCCCCGGACTGGTTTCCAGCATGTGGGCGAGCGCTTGCAGGATCTGATCGCGCCGACTCTGTTTCTGATTACTGCTTGCCATGGATTCCCCTAAAAAAACAATGGCCTGATTCTATTATTAGACACCGCCCAAAGGGCTGGTGTGGTCTGTTATTGACGACCAGAAGAACCAAAACCGCCTTCACCCCGTTCGCTCTGATTGAACTCATCGACCAGTTGGAAGCTGGCCTGAACCACCGGCATTATCACCAGCTGGGCAATACGCTCGCCAGGCTGCATGGTGAACTCATCTTTGCCACGGTTCCATACCGAGACCATCAGCTGGCCCTGGTAGTCGGAATCGACCAGACCGACCAGGTTGCCCAGCACGATGCCGTGCTTATGGCCGAGGCCGGAGCGGGGCAGGATGGTGGCACACAGAGCCGGATCCTGAATATGAATGGCAAGACCGGTCGGCACTAGCGTGGTATCGCCTGGGGCCAGGGTCAGCGGCGCATCCAGCAGTGCGCGCAGGTCCATACCGGCAGAGCCCGGTGTGGCGTAGGCGGGCAGCGGGTACTCGGTACCGATACGGGCATCCAGAATCTTCAGTTCAATTTGTGTTGTCATGAATCGCTTGTTCAGTTGGATCTTGTGTCGGCGCCCCCTCTTGGCATGGCAAGGCGGGGCGTCATGAGTCTTGCGTTATCGGGACGCTCAGCGCCGGTAGTGGCGCGCAATCAGGGCAATAAGGTGACGGGCCAGCGTCAGCTTGTCGGCCAGCGGCAGAGGCGCTTGGCCTCCTTGCCAGAACACGGTCAGGGCGTTGTCATCGGCGTTGAAGCCCTGCCCCTCGCGGGACACGTCGTTGGCGGCGATCATGTCCAGCCGCTTACGCTGCAACTTGTCGAGGGCGTATTGTTCCACATCCACGGTTTCGGCGGCAAATCCGACGGTGAAGGGTTTGTCTGACAGGGCACCGACGGCCGCGATGATGTCGGGGTTCTTCACCAGCTTAACCACCATCTGGTCGTTGTCGCCGGTCTTCTTGATCTTCTGGCTGGCCACCTGCTCGGGGCGATAGTCGGCCACCGCGGCGCAGCCGATGAAGAGGTCACACTCGCCGACCCGGCTCATCACCGCCTGATGCATCTGCTCGGCGCTCTCCACATCGACACGGGTAACGCCAGCAGGCGTCGCCAGTGCCACCGGCCCGCTCACCAGCGTCACGTCTGCACCCGCCTCACGGGCGGCACGAGCGATGGCATAGCCCATCTTGCCGGAGCTGTGGTTGCTGATGTAGCGCACCGGATCCAGCGCCTCGCGGGTTGGACCTGCGGTCAGCAGCAGCCTGACGCCCGCCAGCAAGGGCTCGGCGGCCAGCTGCTGACAGCAGCGATCGACCAGATCGAGGGGATCCAGCATCCGGCCGGGGCCGACATCGCCACAGGCCTGGCTGCCGGCATCCGGCCCCCACAGCAGAATGCCGCGGCTGGCCAGGGTCTTGAGGTTGGCCTGGGTCGCGGCGTTGAGATACATCTGCTGGTTCATGGCAGGTGCCAGCGCGATGGGTGCCGGGGTCGCCAGACAGAGGGTGGTCAGCAGTTCGTCGGCCATGCCGGCGGCCATCCGCGCCATCAGGTTGGCGCTGGCGGGGGCGATCAGTATCAGATCGGCCCACTTGGCCAGCTCGATATGGCCCATGCCTGCTTCGGCAGAGGGATCCAGCAGGCTGTAGGCCACCGGATGACCGGAGACCGCCTGCAGGGTCAGCGGGGTAATGAACTCTTTAGCGGAGCGGGTCATCACCACCCGAACTTCGGCCCCCTGATCTTTCAGGCGACGTACCAGCTCGGCACTCTTGTAGGCGGCGATCCCGCCACTGACACCCAACAGGATGCGTTTATCGGCCAATCTCATCTGCTGTTTCTCTATCCGGCTCATTCTGACTGGTCGGCTAAGATACCACAGGCAATGGATGACGACAGGGGTTGGCATCAAGGGGTGTGGTCGGGTGCGCGCAATTTTTTGCTATGTTTTCTCTCAACAGGGATGAGGGAGAGACAAATGAGCATTAAGGAGTGGCCGGAGGATGAGCGACCCAGAGAGAAGCTGCTGCGTCAGGGGCCCGCTGCGCTCTCCGATGCCGAGTTGCTCGCGATCTTTTTGCGCACTGGCGTCAATGGCCTGAGTGCGGTGGATCTCTCGCGCAACCTGTTGAATCAATTCGGCTCTTTGCGCAGCTTGCTGGGGGCGGATCAGCGCGCATTCTGCGAGGCGCACGGCTTGGGCCCTGCCAAATATGCCCAGTTGCAGGCGGTGCTGGAGATGGCCAGACGTCATCTGGCCGAGCAGCTGCAACGGGGCGATGCCCTCAGCTCGCCCCAGCTAACCCGGGATTACCTGCAGGCTCAGCTGCGAGATCGGCCGCGAGAGGTATTTGCGCTGTTATTGCTCGATAACCAGCACAGAGTCATTCAATTTGTTGAGCTTTTTTACGGCACAATCGATTCGGCCAGCGTCTGGCCCAGAGAAATCGTGCAGATCGCGCTCAAACATAATGCAGCAGCGGTGATTCTGGCGCATAATCACCCGTCCGGCGTCGCCGAGCCCAGCAGGGCCGACCGCCAGATCACGGATCGGATCACGGCCGCCTTGGCCCTGATCGATATTAGAGTGCTGGATCACTTGGTGATCGGTGATGGCATCACGGTTTCGTTTGCCGAGCGCGGTTGGTTATGACTGTGCTCCGGCTCCGTATTAGTTGATCTTTGATCATGGATGCTGTATAAAATGCCGCCTTCTGTTTGCCCCGCAATCGAAGGCCAGCGGGGCAGACATTTGCTCGAGCAATTGAAGTAAGATTTGGAGAGACGGACATGTCTAGAGTATGTCAAGTAACCGGCAAGCGTCCGGCCGTTGGTAACAACCGTTCGCACGCAAACAACGCTACCAAGCGTCGTTTCCTGCCGAACCTGCACACTCACCGTTTTTGGGTTGAGGGTGAAAAACGCTTCGTAAGCCTGCGCGTATCCGCAAAAGGCATGCGTATTATCGACAAGCGTGGCGTTGAAGTGGTTCTGGCTGAACTGCGCGCCAGCGGTGTTAAGGTATAAGGAATTAGATCATGGCTAAAGGTATTCGCGATAAGATTCGTCTGAACTCCAGCGCCGGTACTGGTCACTTCTATACCACTACCAAGAACAAGCGCACCATGCCCGAAAAAATGGAGATCAAAAAGTTTGATCCCGTTATTCGTCAGCATGTGATCTACAAGGAAGGCAAAATCAAGTAATTACTTGATGCTGCATTCCCAAAAACCCGGCTTCGTGCCGGGTTTTTTTATGGGCGGAATTCAGTACACTGCCGGAGCGAAAGGAGGCTTGCCATGTTCAAATTGAGCCGCAAAGGCTGGAATAACGTGATCATCGTGGTGGTGCTGATCGTGATCACTCTGCTGCATCGTATGGAGAGTGCCCAGCAGGAGAACAGCGCCAAACGTGCTCGCCCCTTGCTGCCTGATGCGGCCGTAGTGCTCACCTGGCAGGGGCCGAGCTGGCAGATAGAGCGGATTGGCCAGGGCTGGCGCAGTGGGGCGGAGCTGGGGCTCAACAGTGAGCAGCTGGCTGCCCGTCTGGCCCGTTGGCAGAGCTGGTTGTTGCCCCCCGGCGAGGCGGTGCGTGGTACGCCGGTGACCATCAAGGTATGGCTGGCCGGCCAGAACGATCCGGTCGAGATCGGCCTCTATCAGAACAGTGGTCAATATGGCGCCCAGCTGCCATCCGGTCTCTGGCTCTCTCTGACAGCCGAGCAGTATCGCGATCTGCTGCGTCCCGCTCCCTGAGTTCCTTTTTCTTACGAGGTTCCAATGCCTGAATTGCCAGAAGTTGAAGTCAGCCGTCAGGGGATCTCCCCCTGGCTCACCGGCATCAAGGTGACGCGCGTGGTGGTGCGGGATGGCCGCCTGCGTTGGCCGATCCCCGGTGAAATTCAGGAGCTGGTGGACCTCACCATCCATCGGGTGCGTCGCCGTGCCAAATACCTGCTGCTGGAGACCGATTTCGGCACCGCCATCCTCCATTTGGGGATGTCCGGCAGCCTGCGGGTGCTGGATATCGGCACGCCAGCCGAGAAGCATGACCACGTGGATATCGAGCTGGAGAATGGCAAGCTGCTGCGGCTCAACGATCCGCGCCGCTTCGGCGCCCTGCTGTGGACCCGTGAACCGGCTGAAGCTCACGCGCTGCTGGCCAAGCTGGGGCCCGAGCCGCTCACCGACGCCTTCAATGCCGATTACCTGCGCGAGCGTGCCAAGGGGCGCAGCACCGCCATCAAGCAGTTCCTGATGGACAATCAGGTGGTGGTCGGGGTGGGCAACATCTACGCCAACGAGGCGCTCTATGCCGCCGGTATTCACCCCAAACGGGCGGCGGGCAATATCAGTGGCGAGCGGTTGGGAACCCTGGTGGCCGAGATCAAGCGGGTACTGGCCGAGGCCATCCGTCAGGGGGGCACCACCCTCAAGGATTTCACCAGCGCCGATGGCAAGCCGGGCTATTTCGTGCAGCAGTTGCAGGTTTATGGCCGTGGCGGTCAGCCCTGTTTCCACTGTCACACCCTGCTGAGCGAGATAAGAATGGGGCAGCGCACCACGGTTTTTTGCAGTCATTGCCAGCGCTGAGCGCGCTTTTTGCCCCGATCCGGGGGAAGTTGTAACAGCGTATTGCCACGCTGTTGAAGATTTGCACAGCTGTCACTAGTATCCCGACCGTTCAGGCGGTTTGAGAATATAAAAATGACAGTTAAATCAATAGACTGGGAATATTTATCCCGGCAGGAGCGCTATTGCGCAAAATCCATGGCCCGCTTCCTCTACCCGGAGGGGGATGACCGGAAAACCTTCAATCGCGGCAAGTTCGTGCTGCGTAGTCTGCTCTATCGCAAGTCGCTGAGCCGGGTTTTCAGTCTGTTTCAGTGCGACTCGCTCAAGGCGCTGCCAGCGATGTATCCCGAGCTGCTCGACAAGCCGATGCGCCCCTATCGCTTCGCCTGTGCCAGTGCTCGCCAGCGGGCCGAGATGCTGGAAAACCACTACCGGTTGCAGCTGGAGTGCTACCCGCAGCTGATTGACCCGCTCTATCTGGGAGAGGGGATCGGGCTGGGACACTATCCCCAGAGCGGCTGCCGCATCCTGCTGCGTTACGATGGCACTTTCCGCCGCGAGGCCGAGCTGGCGCTCTCCATCGTCAATCCCGAGGGGCAGCGCCTCTACAGCTGCGCCTTTTCGCTGGCGGGCAGTAAGGATCGTTTGATTTTGATGATCGGCTCCATGCAGGGGCCGGAGCCCGCGGTCGACAATGCCCAGGATCGGGTGCGCGAGCTGACCAAAGAGGGGCACGGCCTGCGGCCCAAATCCCTGCTGGTGCAGCTGGTGCTGCAACTGGCGCAGACCATGGGGGCGGCGGAGGTGCGGGCGGTGCGCAAGCGGGCCCATGTGTTTCAGGCCAAGCGCTATAGCAGCAAGCAGAAAGCCAACCTGCAGGCCGATTATGACGAGCTGTGGCAGGAGTTCGACGCCCGGGATGTGGACGCCAACTTTGTCGCCCTGCAAGCCCAGCCGCGCAAGCCGCTGGAGGAGATCGCCTCCAAGAAGCGGGCCATGTACCGGCGCCGCTATGAGTGGCTCGATCTGCTGGTGCAGGAGATGGCCGAGCAGTTTGCCCGTCAGTAACCGGCAAGCAGGCGGACCTCTCCATAACGAGACAGATACAACAAGGGCTACCCGCGGGTAGCCCTTGTGCGTTGTTGCCGTCGGGAATTGCCAGTGTGGAAGGGGATCACCCTTTCTGCTTGGTGGCGATGGCCTGGGCTACCACAGGGTCGACAAATTGGCGGATATCACCGCCGTGCAGCGCCACCTCTTTCACCAGAGTGGAGGAGATAAAGGAGTTCTCCTCCGCCGGGGTGAGGAATACGCTCTCCAGCTCCGGCATCAGGCGGCGGTTCATGTTGGCTAGCTGGAACTCGTACTCGAAGTCGGAGACGGCGCGCAGGCCGCGGATCAGCACGTTGGCCTGATGCTCTTTGGCAAAATCGACCAGCAGGCCGGAGAAGCCCACCACCTTGACGTTGGGCAACTGGCTGGTCACTTGCTGGAGCAGCTGGACCCGCTCTGCCAGATCGAACAGCGGGCGCTTGCTCGGGCTGTTGGCAACGCCGACCACCACCTCGTCAAACAGCTTGGCGGCGCGGCCGATCAGGTCAGCGTGGCCATTGGTCACGGGATCAAAGGTCCCGGGATAAATTACCCTGGTAGTCATGTTTGCAGTCCTGCAGCCTGTAAATTTGGTCGCATTATAGGGGGGATTTGGCTGTTATCGCGACAGCCGACGCCTCAGAATTTATTCGCTGCGCGGTGTCCGAGGTAAATTTTGCTGGTTTTAATCCATGTCAGCAGGTCTCTTCGCTTGAGAATAGCCCTGCATCAGGCAAGAATACGCCCATCGCGCATCAAGCCTCCTTGCAGTGGTGACAGGGAGCAAAGGGATTTTTATGAAACGTATTCTGGTCGTTCGCAATGACAAGATTGGTGACTTCATGCTGGCATGGCCGAGCTTCGCCATGCTCAAAGGATCCATGGCGTGTCATGTGACGGCGCTGGTTCCAGCCTACACGGCGCCGCTGGCCCGGCTCTGCCCCTGGATTGACGAGGTGATCATCGATCCGGGCGTCGGTGCCGACAAGGAGCAACAGCGCGCCCTGCTGGCCCGAGTCAAGGCAGCGGCGTTCGATGCGTCCATCTGCTTGTTCTCCAACTCCCGCAACGCCATGCTGGTGTGGAAGGCGCACATCCCCTACCGGTTGGCCCCGGCGACCAAGCTGGCGCAGGTGCTCTACAACCAGCGGCTGGTGCAGCGTCGCTCCCGCTCCCAAAAGCCGGAGTCCGAGTACAACCTGGAGCTGATCCGCCGTTTCCTGGCCGATCAGCAGGTGGCCATGGTGGAGCCCAAGACCCCCTTCCTGCAGTTCGACCCGGCAACCCTATTGCAGGTGCGCGAACAGCTGGCGCTCAGGCTCAAGCTCGACGTTAACCGCCCCTGGCTGATGGTGCACGCCGGTAGCGGCGGTTCGGCCAACAACCTCTCCATCGAGCAGTACGCCCGCATCATCATCAAGCTCAATCAGGCCTGCCCCGAGCTGCAGTGCGTGCTGACCGCAGGTCCGGGTGAGGAGAAGATCGCCGAACAGCTGGCTGCCGAGCTGTTGGCCCACGGCGGCAACGGCTGGATCTACCGCTCCAGCGACGGCCTGCCGATGTTCTGTCAGGTGCTGGCCAACGCCGCGCTGTTTGTGGCAGGCAGTACCGGGCCGCTCCACATCGCTGGTGCGCTGGATGTGCCGACCATAGGTTTCTTCCCGATGCGCCGCTCCGCCACCCCGCTGCGCTGGAAGCCCCTCAACAGCGAAGGTCGTCACCTCGCTTTCAGCCCGCCGGAGGATAGCGACCACCCGGAGGATATGAGCCAGCTCGATCCCAAGGCCATGGTACCGGAGATGGCCCGCTGGGCGGCGCCTTTCTGGCAGAAGTAAGGTATCCAGCAATGCAAACAGGGCCCCGCGGGGCCCTGTTTCGTATGGCAGTTATTCCGGCTGCTGTGGCTGCTGGCGCACCCAGAGGTCGGCGTATTTGACGAAGGTGGAGTGGGCGGAGAGGATCGCCAGCAGCAGTCCCTGTTTGCCATCGAGGAAACCGGCTTTTAGCAGGTACATCTTGAGGAAGCAGCCGACGGCGTGGAGCAGCCCCTGACTGAGGGAACCCTTCTTGCCGCGAGCGGTGCGCTGATCGGCCCAGGCACGGGCATAACCGGAGGATTTGACCAGATAGTGCTCCAGATCCCGATAGGTGAAGTGGAGCAGGTCGCCATGGAGATTGACGATCTTCATGTTGGCCCGCACTTCCACCTTCTCGTGCACCAGCGCTTCGTTGTAGCTGGTGAGTGCCTTGGGATAGAGACGCAGCACCCGATCCGGATACCAGCCGCTGTGACGGATAAAGCGGCCAAACACCCAGGAGAGGCGCGGGATCGAGTAGATGGTATCGCTGGCCGGATGGGTCATCACATTGGCGATGGCGGTTTTCAGCTCGGGAGTGAGCCGCTCGTCGGCATCCAGCCACAACACCCAGTCGGACTGCACATGGGACTGCGCCAGTCGGCGCTGCTTGCCAAAGCCCGGCCACTTTTCGTTGACGAAGAAACGGGCGCCAAATTCGGCGGCGATGGCCGGGGTCTCGTCCTGACTGCCGGAGTCCAGAATGACGATCTCGTCCACCAGTCCGTCGAGGGAGGCGAGGCACTTGCGCAGGTTGTCGGCTTCATTCTTGACGATCAGAACGGCAGCCAGAGTCGGTTTTTTCACAAAATTGGGCTCATGGTTATTGCCCGGCTGGTGGGGCGAATGGGTATTGATGGGCCATTCTAACGGAAAAACGGGCCAAAGAGAGAGCCGCCATTGCCCGTTTCTGCCTGCTTCGCTGGCGTTTCGTCTCGCCCGGTTGGAAGAGGGTCACTGCTGGAAAAATGAGGTTGCTGGGGGGATTGGCAAGGATCTTCTGTTATTTATCCGACCATTCTTGGGGCATAATCTCGCCCAGTGATGATTAACAGTCGGGCCTGCCCCGAGAGAAGACGCGTGATGAAAATATTGGTGATCGGCCCCTCCTGGGTCGGCGATATGGTGATGTCCCAGAGCCTCTACAAGGCGATCAAGGCCAACCACCCGGAGTGTGAGCTGCACGTGATGGCGCCATCCTGGTGCTGCGCCCTGCTGGAGCGGATGCCGGAGGTGGACAAGGCGATCACCATGCCCCTTGGCCACGGTGACTTCAAGCTGGTGGCGCGCCGCCGTCTCGGCAAGCAGCTGGCGGCCGAGAAATACGATCAGGCCATCGTTCAGCCCAACTCCATGAAGTCGGCTCTGATCCCCTGGTTTGCCTGCATTCCGGTCCGTACCGGCTGGAAGGGCGAGAGCCGCTACGGCCTGCTCAACGACCTGCGCAGCAACAAGTCTGCCTTCCCGCTGATGGTCGAGGCCTATCTGGCGCTCGCCTATCCCAAGGAGCAGATGAAGAGCCGGGCCGATATCCCGACCATTCCGCATCCGGCGCTCCACGTCGATCTGATCAACCAGAGCAAGGCGCTGGAGCGACTGGGGCTGGATCGCGCTCGCCCGGTGCTGGTGCTCTGCCCCGGTGCCGAGTTTGGCCCCGCCAAACGCTGGCCGGAGGGGCACTACGCCGTGGTGGCCCAGCAGCATCTGGACGAGGGGTGGCAGGTGTGGATCTTCGGCTCCAACAAGGATCTGCCGGTCGGCAACACCATCCGGGATCGGGTCAATCTGCTGACCCGCCCCAACTGCCATGTGCTGGCGGGCAAGACCAGCTTGCACGAGGCGATCGATCTGATGGCGCTGGCCAGCCGGGTCATCTCCAACGACTCCGGCCTGATGCACATCGCCGCCGCCCTCAACCGGCCGCTGGTCGGCGTCTATGGCTCCACTTCGCCGCTCTACACCCCGCCGCTGGCAGATCGGGTCGAGATCGTCCACACCGACATCGAGTGCCGCCCCTGCTTCAAGCGCACCTGCAAGTTCGGCCATCTCAAGTGCCTGATCGACTTGCCGCCGGAGCAGGTGGTCGATGCCTGCAAGAAGCTGGAGCAGAGCCAGTAAGATGTCCTACCGTCTGCTCTATAACCTGCTGATCCATCTGGGATTGCCGCTGGCACTGCTGGCGCTCTACAAGCCGAAGAAGGGCAAGCCCGGCTTTGGCGAGCGCTGGGCCGAGCATCTCGGGCGACTGCCCGCCACCGGACAGGATGCGCCGCTGTGGATCCATGCGGTGAGCGTGGGGGAGACGCTGGCCATCACGCCGCTCATTCGTGCCCTCAAGGCCGAGCGGCCCGATCTGCCGATCTTGCTCACCACCACCACCCGCACCGGCGCCGAGCAGGCCGCCAAGCTGGGGGATCTGGTGGTGCATCGCTACGCGCCGCTCGACTACCCCTGGGCGGTGGCGGCTTTTCTCGACACCTTCAAGCCGCGCGCGCTCTGGGTGATGGAGACCGAGCTGTGGCCGAACTGGCTGGCCGCCTGCGAGGCGCGCCATCTGCCGGTGACCATCATCAACGCCCGCCTCTCGGAGCGATCCTGCCAGCGTTATGCCCGCTTCCACGGCGCCTTCGACGCCCTGAGCCGACCGCTGAGCCATCTGCTCTGTCAGCATCAGGATGATGCCGACCGCTTCGCCCGCCTCGGTATCGGCCGCGCACGGCTGGCGGTGACCGGCTCCATCAAGTTCGATATCCAGTTTGGTGACGAGGTGCCGGCCAAAGGGCGTGCCCTGCGTCAGCAGTTGGGCGCGGAACGTCCGGTCTGGATCGCCGCCAGCACCCATCAGGGTGAGGACGAGCAGGTGCTGGCCGCCTTCGATCTGCTGCTCAAATGCCATCCCGATGCGCTGCTGATCCTGGTGCCGCGCCACCCCGAGCGGTTCGACCGGGTGGCCGAGCTGTGTGCCCCTTACGGCTGTGTGCGGCGCACTGATGGTGCTGCGGTGAGTGCGGAGGATAAGGTCTATCTCGGCGATACCATGGGGGAGCTGCCGCTGATGCTGGCGGCGGCCGATGTGGCCTTTGTCGGTGGCAGTCTGGTGAAGATCGGCGGCCACAATCTGCTGGAACCGGCGGCGCTCGGCAAGCCCTGCCTGACTGGCCCGGCCTACTTCAACTTCAGCGACATCACCCGCCAGCTGGTGGCTCAGGGGGGCGCTGTCATCGTGGCCGATGCTGCCGCACTGGGCGAGCGGGTGAGCCAGCTGTTTGCCGACGTGACCGCCCGTCGCGAGATGGGGGAGCAGGCCCGCGCCGTGGTGCTGCGCAATCAGGGGGCGCTGGCCCGCACTCTCTCTCACTGCCTCGCGGCGCTGGAAAACGACTGACTCCCGGCCATTCACATCCGGCCATTCCTTATCGATGGTCAGCCATAAAAAAACGGAGCGCGATGCGCTCCGTTTTGTTGTTGGCGATGGCCGGGATTAGCGAACAATCAGCCCCAGCAGGATGCCCAGCACGCCGAAGTCGGAGTCGCTGAAGGTGGTGTTGGCGAAGCCGAGGTCGCCCAGCACCGGCAGCAGGAACACCGGCAGAATGGTGAGCAGCAGCAGGCCGTTGGCGAAGGAGCCCAAAATGGCGCCGCGACGACCACCGGTGGCGTTACCGAATACCCCGGCGGCCGCGCCGACGAAGAAGTGCGGTACCACGCCCGGGATGATGACGGTCAGCCCCATCACGTAGAGCAGCGCCATCCCCACCAGACCGGCGGCAAAGCTCGACAGGAAGCCGATCAGCACGGCGTTGGGGGCGTAAGGGAAGACGATGGGGCAGTCGAGGGCCGGTTTGGCGTTCGGTACCAGCTTGTCGGAGATCCCCTTGAAGGCCGGTACGATCTCGGCGATGACCATCCGCACACCCTGCAGGATGACGTAGACGCCCGCTGCGAAGGTGATGGATTGCATCAGGGAGAACATCAGCCAGTGTTTGCCCTTGGCGACGCTGGTCACAAACTCGGGACCGGCGAAGGCGGCGGTCACCAGGAAGATGATGCCCATGGTGAAGGAGATGGCCACCGGGGTGTCGCGCAGGAACAGCAGGCTCTTGGGCACCTGCACATCTTCGCAGCTGTGGGCCTTGTTACCGAATTTGGCACCGATCAGGGCGGAGAGTACGTAGGAGCAGGTGGAGAAGTGGCCCAGTGCCACATCATCGGAGCCGGTGATCTGTCTCATGAACGGCTGGGCAATCGCCGGGAAGAAGACCATGGCGACACCAACTACCAGGCTGCCGACCGCGATCAGCGGCACGCCGCTCATGCCACCGGCAGAGAGGATTACCGCCACCATCATCGACATGAACAGGGTGTGGTGACCGGTCAGGAAGATGAATTTCCACGGGGTCAGGCGGGCGATCAGGATGTTCACCAGCATGGCGAAGAACATGATCATCGCCATCTCTTTGCCAAATGAGGTCTGGGCGATGGAGACGATGGCCTCGTTGTTGGGCACCACGCCCTTGATGCCGAAGGCGTGCTGGAAGATGACGGCGAAGTCACCCAGCGAGTTGATCACCAGGGTGGCACCGGCCCCCAGAATGACGAAACCCATGATGGTCTTGACCGTGCCCTTGATGCACTCGGTCACCGGCTTTTTCTGGGCGATCAGGCCAATAAGTGCAATCAGGCCAACCAGTACGGCGGGCTCTGACAGCACGTCAAACATCAGAAAATTGAAAAATTCCATGGTCAGCTCCTGGCAATGGAAGATGCGGCCCGCAGGCCGCATGGAGGATGCTTAGAGGGCGCCCAGTTCGCGCAGGGCGGTGGAGAGCTGCTCTTTCATCGCCACCTTGTCGACCATGTTGGCGAGGGTCACCAGTCGGCCATTGACGCCCATGGATTGCAGCTGCTCGGCGATGTCGCGGGTGGCGACAAAGATCTCGGCGGTTTCGCTACCGGCGGAGGCCAGATCGCGGTGATCCACTTCGGCAGTGACCGCCAGCTCTTTCAGGATGCTCTTGATGCTCATTTCCATCATCAGGCTGGTGCCCAGACCGTGACCGCATACAACCAGAATTTTCATCGTCTCTTCCTTTGTCAGGTGCGCCTTGGCGCAGATCAGTAGCGCGCCAGAATGCGCAAGATGTCGTCTTTGGTGTCGGCCGCAATGATGGCCGCCACGTCCTCTTCATTCATAAACAGCTCGGCCAGCTGGGCGATGGTCTCCACATGGGAGTTGCTGTCGCTGGCTGCCAGGGTCACCAATAGCTGGACCGGGTCGTTGCCTTCGGAATCAAAGTTGACTCCCTGCTTGATGACGGTCAGACCCAGACCCAGCCGGTTGACCCCATCCTCGGGGCGAGCGTGGGGCATCGCCAGACCGGGGCCCAGCACGTAGTAGGGGCCGAGCTCTTCGTGGGAGCGAAACAGCGCCGCCACGTAGGAGGGCTCGATGGTGCCATTGGCCAGCAGGGGTGCCGTGGCCAGCTCGATGGCATGGCGCCAGTCGCGGGCGGCAGGCTCGATGCGGATGACATCCTCGGTCAACAGTTGAGTCAGCATGGTGGTGATCCGGCTAGTTAAGATGGGGCCAATCTAACCATCTTGCCGATGAGAAACTGTGAGGCTGATCGCGAAAGTTAGCGCTATCAGATAGCGCTAACATGAAACTGTGATAGCGCTATCACTTCATCCATTAACGGGAGTCATCTTGCCCCCGTGATCCGGGAAAGAGGGTAGAATCGGCCCTGAGCAAATAGTCAGTGCCGCACTTTTGCCTTAAAGTGGGCAGCCGCAAGTCAAGGATGGGATGGATGTCAGAAGCAAAGAAGCGCCGTAGCACCGGTCGGGTGACCCTCAACGATGTGGCTCAGCTGGCCGGGGTGGGAGCCATGACGGTCTCCCGCGCCCTGCGCACTCCCGAGATGGTCTCCGACAAGATGCGCGAGCGTATCGAAGCCGCGGTGGAAGAGCTCGGCTATATTCCCAACCGGGCGGCCGGGGCGTTGGCGTCTGCCACCTCCCAAACCATTGTGGTGATCGTCCCCAGTCTGGCGGAAGCAGGTTGTGGCGAGATGATCGCCGGTCTGCAGCAGACCTTGCTCGATGAGGGCTACCAGATCATGTTGGGGGATGCCCAGCACCTGAAGCAGCAGGAAGAGAGCCTGCTGACCAGCTTTCTGCAGCACAATCCGGCGGCGGTGGTGCTGTTTGGCGGCGATCTCGGCGAGACGATCCGGGCCCGCCTGAAAGCCTCTCGTCTGCCGGTGGTGGAAGTGGGGGCCATGGCCCGCAGCCCCATCGACATGAATGTGGGGGTTTCCAACTTCGATGCCGGTTATCAGCTGACCCGTCACCTCATCGAGCGGGGTTATCGCAATATCGGTTTTCTCTGTGCCCGTCAGGAGCAGTGGATGCTGCAACAGCGGATGCAGGGCTGGCAGAAGGCGCTGCTCGACAATTACCTCTCCCCCGATGCCATCATCAACACCTCGGAGCGGCCCAGCTTCAGCACCGGCGCTACCATGCTGGGAGAGTTTCTGCTGCGCTGGCCCGAGCTGGACGCGCTGATCTGCGTTAACGACGAGCTCGCGGCGGGCGTGCTGTTCGAGTGCCAGCGGCGTCATCTCGCTGTGCCCGGCAAGCTGGCCATTGCCGGATTCGATGATCTGGATGTGGCGCGGGCCTGTTATCCGACCCTCACTTCGGTCAGGATCCCCTATCGCAAAATGGGGCAGGAGGCCGCCGAGCTGATCCTGCGCCAGCTGGCCGGGGAGTCCGTGAGCGGTACTGCTCTGGCTCTCGACTTTCAACTGCAAAAGCGCCAAAGCAGCTGACTCCCATTTCACACGTCATCAAAGAGGCAACCATGTTCAAGGCTCTGTTACTGGAAAACCAAGACGGCAAGACCATTCCGACTCTGACCCGGCTGGCCGAAAGCCAGTTGCCGGAAGGTGAAGTGCGGGTGGCGGTCGCCTACAGCTCCATCAACTACAAGGATGGGCTGGCCATCACCGGCAAGGGCAAGATAGTGCGTCAGTGGCCGCTGGTGCCCGGCATCGACTTCGCCGGTACCGTGCTGGAATCTGCCGACAGCCGTTATCAGCCCGGCGACAAGGTGGTACTGACCGGCTGGGGCGTGGGTGAAGGGCACTGGGGCGGCATGGCCGAACAGGCACGGGTCAAGGGGGACTGGCTGGTGCCGTTGCCCGCCGGGCTGGATGAGCGGCAGGCCATGTGCATCGGCACCGCCGGTCTCACCGCCATGCTTTGCGTGCTGGCGCTGGAAGAGGCGGGCATTACTCCCGAAAGCGGCGAGGTGCTGGTCACCGGCGCGGCGGGCGGTGTGGGTTCCACCTCGGTTGCTCTGCTGGCCGCGCTCGGCTATCAGGTGGCAGCGCTGACCGGTCGCCCCGAAGAGCAGGGGGCCATGCTGACTGCGCTGGGCGCCAGCCGCATCGTGCCGCGCAGCGAACTGCTGGTGCCCGCCAAACCGCTGGAGAAACAGCTGTGGGCCGCTGCCATCGACACCGTTGGCAGTCAGGTGCTGGCCAAGTTGTTGGCCCAGATGAACTATGGCGGCGCCGTGGCCGCCTGCGGGCTGGCCGGTGGCTTTGATCTGCCGACCAGCGTGATGCCCTTCATCCTGCGCAATGTGCGGTTACAGGGGGTCGATTCGGTGTTGTGCCCGTTTGAGCGTCGTCAACTGGCGTGGCAGCGATTGGCGCGGGATCTGCCTGCCAGCTTCTTCGCACAGGCGGTCACCGAGATCGGGCTGGAGCAGGTGGTCGCGGCCGCCGAGGCCATCACGCTGGGTCAAATCGCCGGACGCACCCTGGTCAAACTTTGATCTCCCCTTGACTGGCGAGCCCGACATTTCCGGATAAAATTGGAGTGCGGGTGAACTATCCAAGGAGAGTGAAGATGGGTGGACACAAGCCGGATTACGACTCCTCTGATGACGAGTGGGATCCGGAATCCTGGGAAGAAGAGCTGGATCAATGGGAAGATGAAAGCTGGCAGGATGATGACACTTTCGATGACCAGTGAACCACAGCATTAAATGAACAGGCGGGCTTTGGCCCGCCTGATTTTTTTGCCGCGCTCACAAGGTTGACTGTTCGCCCTTGGTCAGTGCCGGGCTGCTGGGTAGAATGAACAGCCCAAATGACACTCAAGGATGACTATGCGACTCACCATCATATTGTTGGCTGCCCTGCTGGGTGGCTGCGTCTCGAACGATGATCCCTGCGAGAAGGTGTGGAGCGAGGTGGGGGAGGCGGATGGCAAGCTGGGCTTCACCAGTGAGCGGCTCGAGTTTCATCAGGATCTGTGTGGCAAGAAGGTGGATGCCGAGCTATGGGAGCAGGGACGCCAGAAGGGGCTGGCCTGGTATTGCCGCCCTGAGCATCTCTATCTGGCTGGCCGCTCCGGCAGTGAATATCGCGGTGTCTGCCCCAACGATACCCAGGCGCGCAGATTATTCGATCAGGGGCGTCACGGCTGGACCGATCAATAACGCCCTGGTTGAGAGGGGGTTACTCCTCTTTCAACCGCAGCGGCTGGCAGAGATAGCCCTTGTCATTGGCACTGCGGGCACACTTGCCGCAGACAAACTTGGGTTTGCGCACTATCTTGCGCAACGCCTTGAGATCGGTGGGGATCTCGTGACGGCGCCACTCACACAGGGTTTTACTGCCCATAACGACTACCTCTACGACTCGATGGGCGTATTGTAATCGATTTTCATTTCGAATAAACCGGCGAAGCTCGCCTATTGGCCGATATGCCAATAAGCGACTGTTTCGGGAGGGATTACTGGTAGAGGAACTTGGTGAAGATGAGCTCGCGCACCGCTTTTTTGCCGGTCTCTTTTACCAGCAGCTCGTTGACCTTGGTCTCGCACTCCTTGCGCAGCTCTTCGCGGCTGACCAGAGATTTGATCTGATCGGCGCTCTTGCTGCCCATCAGGCGGATGATGGTGTCGCGGATCAGCGGGTCATGCTGCTCCAGCAGCTTGAGATCGGCCTCGTTCTCCGCCATCAGCTCCACCGTGACCCGGATATAGCCGAGGGTTTTGCCATCGCTCAGATAGTTGGTGATGATGTCGGGATCGAGCGCGTGGTAGGAGAAGCCCGGCTTGGCGGCCGCAGCGGCCTCCCCCTCTGCGGGCGGCTCCTCTCCCCCGGATGCATATACCTGAAGTGCGCCGCAACTCAGTAACAACACCAGCAGAATTTTGAAGATCTTCATATAGATGGTTCATCAGCAAGAGATACCCCATTTTTGATGCTGCCATCGGGGCCGTCAAGCACGGATGTTCTTACATTTCGCTATTGATTTACGGATAATAAACCGGATTTTAACCTGAACACGGAAATCTCTGGATGGTGAAGCTGTGAATTCCGAGTTGACTGTTCCCCTCACGCCATTAAGCGGCTGGCTGGCCCCTGAATGTTGCGAGTTGCCCGCCAGCTTGCGCCCCTGGCTGCTGGAGCCTGGCTCCATGACCCGGCGCCTGCGCCAGCACAATCGCCACTTCTCGGTGGCATGGCTGGGCAATCACCCGGTCGCCCTCACTGCCGATGAGCAGTGGCTGGTGGATTCGGCCTCGCCGGTCGGCACCTGCCGCGAAGTGATCCTGCACGGGGATCGAGGGCCCGCGGTGCTGGGTTGGACCCTGTTTGCCGATGGTGCGCTGCAAGGGAGTGGCATTGCCGAGCTTGGCGAGCAGCCGCTGGGTGAGCGGGTATTTGGCCATGAGCCAGCTCGTCGTGATCATTTGCAACTGGCCCGTTTTGAAATCGCCGACAATCCCCGCTGCCCGGCAGCTATCGTCTGGGGGCGTCGTTCCCGTCTGTTTCTGGGGCAGTGGCCACTGCTGGTGCACGAGCTGTTTCTGCCCTCTCTCGTCTGTGACAAGGAGCTGGAGTGAATCTGTTAACCAAGGAGCGGGGACTTGCCTACATGCAGTTGGCCCGCGTCGATAAACCTATAGGCACTCTGCTGCTGCTGTGGCCAACCCTCTGGGCGCTCTGGCTGGCCGCTGGTGGCCTGCCCAATCTCTGGGTGCTGACCGTGTTTGTGATCGGAGTCTTTCTGATGCGCTCGGCTGGGTGTGTCATCAACGACTATGCGGATCGCAACTTTGACGGCCACGTCAAACGCACTGCTGGTCGGCCCTTGCCCACGGGCAGGGTCAAGCCGTGGGAGGTACTGGCGCTCTTTTTCGTGCTGGCGATCATCTCGTTTGCGCTGGTGCTGACCATGAATCCGCTCACCATCGGCCTGTCGTTTGTCGGCCTGCTGCTGGCGGTGAGCTACCCCTTCATGAAGCGCTTTATCTCCAACCCCCAGCTGGTGCTCGGGATGGCCTTCTCCTGGTCGATCCCGATGGCCTATGCGGCGCAGGCGAATGCCCTGCCGCTGGTGGCCTGGCTGCTCTTCTTCGCCAATCTGCTGTGGACCGTGGCTTACGACACCCAGTACGCCATGGTGGATCGGGATGACGACCTCAAGCTCGGGCTCAAGTCCAGTGCCATCCTGTTTGGTCGCCATGACAAGCGGATCATCGGTGCGCTGCAACTCGCGGCGTTGCTGCTGTTGCTGGCGGTGGGCCATCTGATGACGCTGGGCGGCTGGTATTACTGGGGATTGCTGGGGGCGGCGGTGCTGTTTGTCTATCAGCAGCGGCTCATTCGCGAGCGGCAGCGGGAAGCCTGCTTCCAGGCGTTTCTCAACAACAACTATGTGGGGGCGCTGGTGTTTGCCGGTCTGGTGCTCGACTACCTGCTGGCGTGATAGAGCGCTGAGTAGAACTGGATAAAAAGAAGGCCGCATGATGCGGCCTTCTTTGTTTCTGGTTGCTGATCAGAGCTGGTTGCCCGCCTGAATGGTACGGCGGATCTTGTTGCTCAGCAGCGGCACTATGTTGTCGGCCAGCGCCTGGAAGCGGCCGAGATCCGGCTTGCACTCGGGGGTGAGGTAGCCCTCTTTGCGCAGGGTGTGGATAAGGGTGCTGAACAGCTTCTGGTCGAAGAACTCGGGGGCGTTGATGCCGTGCAGGGTGCCGAGGCGCTCTGCCATCATCAGGCCGTCCGCTTCCAGCTGCTCCGCCTCGATACGCGGCTGGGCCAGTACCCGGGTCAGCACGATGGCGTAGCGTTGCAGGGTCTCCTGAATGCTTTCTGCCAGCAGCAGCAGGCGCATCTGGTTGCCCGGATTAACCCAGTAACCACCATCGCGCAGCTCAATCAGTTGCTGGGCTTGCAGGGCATCGAGCAGGCTGTCTACCACCGTAGGTAGATCTTCTTCCTCATAATGCAGGAACAGCTCGGTCTTGAGTAGCGGATAGATGTCGATGCAGCGGGCTGCGATCTCGCTGTGGGAGATCCCCTCGCAACGCTCGATCAGCGCCGCCACCAGGGAGGGCATGGCGAACAGGTGCAAGATGTTGTTGCGGTAGTAGGTCAGCAGGATCGCCTGATAGCGGTCCAGACTGATGATCTGCCCCAGCTTGTCCTCGCTCACCTCGAACTTGTTGAGCTCCATCGCCTGATCCAGCAGGGTCTTGGCATCCTCATCCGGGATTGTGCTCTGTGGGCTGTAGGGCACCTGCTTGAGCAGATCCAGATAGGTGTTGAGCTGGGCCTGCAACTCGTCGCGGGTCAGGGCATGGCGCTCGGCCGCCAGCAGTGCCAGCGCGCTCAGGGTCAGACCGTTGACGGCGGCAGCAGCATTGATGCGAGTCATCAATAGCTCGGCCAGATTGTTGACTGTGCCCGCCATCCATTCAGGGCGATCCTCTTCGCCGATATGGGATTTCCACTCCGGGACGTGTTCACTGAGGTAACTGTTGAGGGTCAATGGCTCACCGAAGTTGACGAAGCCACGGCCGTAGTTACGCAGCTTGCGCAGAATGCCGAGCACCTGCAGGAAGCTCTCCTTCTCCTTGCGGCTGCCCTTGAGTTCGTTGTGGTAGGTGTTCACCTCCATCACGTGCTCGTAGCCCAGATAGACCGGCACCAGGGTGACCGGGCGATCCAGCCCGCGCATCATCGCCTGCAGGGTCATCGCCAGCATGCCGGTCTTGGGTGGCAGCAGACGGCCGGTGCGGGAGCGGCCCCCTTCGGTGAAGAACTCCACTGAGTAACCCTTGGCAAACAGCAGGTTCAGATATTCGCGGAATACCGTGCTGTAGAGCGGGTTGCCCTTGAAGGTGCGGCGAATGAAGAAGGCGCCGCCATGGCGGAAGATAGGGCCTGCTGGCCAGAAGTTGAGGTTGATGCCTGCCGCTATATGGGGCGGCACCATCCCCTGATGGTAGATAACGTAGGAAAGTAGCAGGTAGTCCATGTGGCTGCGATGGCAGGGCACGTAGACAATCTCGTGCCCTTCCTGCGCCAGCTGGCGAACCTTCTCGGCGCCATTGACCGACAAACCGCGATAGAGCTTGTTCCACAGCCAGCCGAGGAAGCTCTCGCCAAGGCGGATCAGCCGGTAGGAGAAATCGGAGGCAATCTCATCCATGTAGCCGTGGGCGCGCTTTTGCGCCTTCTCGAGGCTAATGCTCTCGCGCTGGGCTTCTTCTTCAATGGCTTGCTGGATCACCCCGGAGTCGAGCAGCTGCTTGAACAACAGGTTGCGGTTTGGCAGTTTCGGTCCGGTGGCGGCCAGCTGCTGGCGACTGAAGTGGGTGCGGGCCACCCGCGCCAGCTTGTGGGCGATGGCCTCGTCGGTGCCGTGTTTGTCTGCCATGTGGCGCAAAGAGAGCGGCGGCGAGAAGCGCACAAGATTCTCGCGACCCTTGAGGATCACGATCAGCGCCTTCTTCAGGCGGTTCGGTGCCAGGCTGCTGATGATGTTGAGGCCGGAGGCCTCTTCCCCTTCCCGACCCGGGGCGCGGCCCCAGAACAGAGTGACGGGCACCACCTGGATATCCAGCTCGGGATCCTGCTTGTGCAGATCCAGCAGCTGATGGAACTCTTGCAAGAACGGCAGCGGCTTGCTGCGCTTGCCGAACAAGGGAGGCGGACGATCCAGACAGACATAGCGCGGCAGCAGCTGGCCATTGAGCTCCAGCGGCGTGAAGGGGCCGGGCAGGCCGAGATCCTCACAGCACTGCTGCAGGGTCATCAGGTCGGTGATCGAACTGGTTTTCAGGGCATAGACAATGGGTCTGGCCGGGTCCAGCTTGAGCTCGGTGATGGGATTTTCCGGCAAGCTCTTATGATTGACCAAGCCACTGACCGGCCATTGCAGGATGGCTCTGGATATCTTCTGCCCTATGGACATGTGCGTCTGCTCTCCAAAAAAATGCGGCGTGAGCATAGCAAATCGGCAGCCCCTTGTCGCCGAGAGGTACGATGAGTCGGCTGCGCGAGATCAAAACAGTGATAAATGCAGGGTGGGTTGCGACAAATGTCAGCTGTGCCTTGCCTTGGCCAGCACACTGTATATACTGCCAGTGTGCTGTATAAAAAAACAGGTGCCAATGCTATGAAACCCCTTACCCCCCGCCAGGCCGAAGTGCTGGAGCTGATCAAGGTAAACATGAGCGAGACCGGCATGCCGCCGACTCGTGCCGAGATTGCCCAGAAGCTTGGTTTCAAGTCGGCCAATGCGGCCGAAGAACATCTGAAGGCCCTGGCCAAAAAAGGGGTCATCGAGATCATGCCGGGCACGTCCCGCGGCATTCGCCTGTTGCTCGAAGAGGAAGAGGTACTGGCAGAGAGTGGCCTGCCGCTGATCGGCAAGGTGGCTGCCGGTGAACCCATTCTGGCTCAGGAGCATATCGAGAGCCATTATCAGGTGGATCCCGCCCTGTTCCATCCGCGGGCAGATTTCTTGCTGCGGGTACAGGGAATGAGCATGAAGAACATCGGCATTCTGGATGGTGACCTGCTGGCGGTGCACAAGACTCAGGATGTGCGTAATGGTCAGGTGGTGGTCGCCCGTCTCGATGAGGATGTCACCGTCAAGCGCTTCCAGCGCAAGGGCAGTCAGGTGTGGTTGTTGCCGGAGAACGAAGAGCTATCCCCCATCGAGGTGGATCTCTCCTGCCAGCAGCTCACTATCGAGGGGCTGGCGGTTGGAGTGATCCGCAACGCCGACTGGATGTAATTCTTCCCTCCAACTGCGTTTGCCACACGGCCTCCTTCGGGAGGCCGTGCTGTTTCTGGCGCACTTTCCCTGTCATATCAAACAGATCGTCGGCGGCGGCATTTTTGTCCTGCGCGACCGGTTACCAATCATCTATTTCAGATATATGCTCAGAGCAGTGCCCTGTCGCCGAGGCGGGGCTCGGCTCCTCATGCGGACAACGTCAATGAGCCGTTATGGGAGGGTCGGTAACAACGAGAATCGCGCAGTACACCTTCACGGGATATGAAGGGGGAGTGGGGAGATCCCGAGCCCTGTCGGGCAGAGGGGACCACTCGCAGGGTTGCAGCTAGTCGTGACGGGCCTGACGATCGCTCAGGCCGATGCAGCAATATGACCTGTCGGTCAAGGAGGACTGGTATGGCATCAAGATCGCCATGGGATTCAGAGGTGGTAGTTGTACCATCGACATCGTCTATCACCCGTTGTGTCAAAGGGAGCCGGATGACCTGGTTTTATGGTCTCTGGCTACACCACAAGGGGTCACACTGGACACTCTGGCTGGGATGCCCGAAGGAGAAGGTGGTGCGCCTGGTGTTACTGTTCAAGCGGGGCCATGGCGATCGTCAGAGGGAAGAGGGCGTGCTGGCCCCGGTCATTCCCATCGGAGTGCGGGCCATCGGCAAGATGTTGCAGCAGGGACGCAACACTCGCCCCTGAGCAGAAGAGGCAAGCAGACGCACACCTAACCGGCACCCGAGGGGCCGGTTTTTTTATGGTCTGAACTGGCGATCAATTGTGCCAAATGGTCGGTTCCTGACTGTGCGAGACACAAGGTTGACCCACCTTACTGGCTCGCTGGGGTACAATGCTCCTCTTGTCCGGTCACTGCTGGCCATCTACCTCGAACTTAAAGGGTCTCTTGTGATGATGAAGCTCCGCTATCCCCTGCTTTTTCTGCTGCTGACAGGTTGCCTGATCCTGGCGTTCTACGCCACCCAGCCTGAGCTGCCGCAACAGGCTGACTACTATCCTGCGGGGCGGGATATCAACGATTTCGCCTTTACCGATGCGGACAACAAGCCGTTCACCCCTGCTAACCTGAAGGGGCACTGGACTTTTCTGTTCATCGGCTACACCTTCTGCCCCGATATCTGCCCTACCACGTTGGCAGATATGCGATCCGTGTATGACCAGCTGAAGAAGATGGCTCCCAACAGTCAGGTGGTGTTTATCTCGGCAGATCCCCAGCGCGATGACATTCCCCGTCTCAAGACCTACACCGCCTTCTTCAATCCCGAGTTCAAGGCGGCCACCGCCCCCCACGACCAGCTGTTCCCGTTCGTGCGCAATTTGGGGTTGGTTTACTCCATCGCCAATCAGGGGGAGAAGGATTACCTGATCGATCACTCCGCCTCCATCGTGCTCATCAATCCCAAGGGTAAGCTGCAGGGGGTGTTCCGCCCGCAGGTGGCGCCGGGTGAGGTGCCAAGGGTTCATATGGCCACCATGTTGTCTGATTTTTCCCGCATGATGAAGCTGGCTGGCTACTGAGAATGACCCAGTCGGTTGCCCCATGGTGGCGTGATCCTTCCCGTCACCGTGCGGTCTTTGTTCTCGCCCTGCCCATGGTCTTCTCCAATATTTCCACTCCCTTGCTGGGGCTGGTGGACACCTGGGTGATCGGTCATCTCGGTCAGGCCTGGTTTCTGGGGGGCGTCTCGGTCGGCGCGACCCTGATTAATCTCATCTTCTGGCTGCTCGGCTTCCTGCGGATGTCGACTACCGGACTGACGGCGCAGGCCCACGGCGCCGCCGACGGCCGCGCCCAGCTCGATACCCTGCTGCGGGCGCTGGGGCTGGCCATCGCCATGGGGCTGATGCTGCTGTTGTTGCTCTTTCCCCTGTTGCCACGATTGCTCGCCCTGAGTGGCGGCTCGGCAGAGGTGCAGCTCTATGCCAGCCACTATGTTGAGGTGCGGATCTGGAGCGCGCCGGCGGCGCTCTGCAATCTGGTGATCATGGGTTGGCTGTTGGGGATGCAGGATGCCCGCAGCCCCATGGTGATGCTGATCCTCACCAATCTGGTCAATATGGCGCTCGATGCGCTGTTTGTGCTGGGGCTCGGCTGGCAGGTGCGGGGCGTGGCGGCAGCGTCGGTCATGGCGGATTACTGCGCGCTGGGAGCTGGCATCTGGCTGGTGCGCCGTCAGCTGCGGCAACTGGCACCGACGGTGTGGCAGGATGGCTGGCAGCGCTGGCGACAGCTCGCCCCCATGGTGCGGCTGCTTGGCCTCAACCGCGATATCTTCCTGCGCTCCCTTTGTTTGCAGCTCTGCTTTGCCTTTATGACCCTGCAAGGGGCGCGGCTGGGGGATGTGGCGGTGGCTGCCAATGCGGTGCTGCTCAACTTCCTGATGCTGATCTCCTATGGGCTAGATGGCTTTGCCTATGCGGTGGAGGCCATGGTGGGGCGAGCGATCGGCCAGCGGGATCGGCAGAAACTGCGGGAAGCCATAGTGCTCAATCTGGGCTGGGCCGCGCTGATTGCGACCGCATTTACCCTGGGGTTTGCCCTGCTGGGCAGCTGGCTGGTGGAACAGATCACCGACATTCCGGCGGTAGTGGCAGAGGCGAACCGCCAACTCCCCTGGCTGATCGCCATGCCGCTGTTGGCGGTCTGGTGCTTCCTGCTGGACGGGGTCTTTATCGGGGCGACCCGGGCGCGGGAGATGCGTAACAGCATGATGCTGGCCGCATTTGGCGGCTTCTTCCCGATCTGGTGGCTCTGTCAGTCGTGGGGTGTAGCCGCCTTGTGGGCGGCGATGGCGGCGCTGATGGTGGGGCGCGGTTTGTCGCTGGGGGTCACTTGCTGGCGGCTGGAGTGCAGCGGGCAACTGCTCGACGCCCGCCACTGATCCGTGATGGCGCTTACATGGCGCCGTCGTAACCGAGCTGGCGCCAGCTCTCGTAGACGAACACCGACACCGCGTTAGAGAGGTTCATGCTGCGGCTCTGGGGCACCATAGGGATGCGCAGCCGCTGCTCGAACGGCAGGCTCTCGATGATCTCGATGGGCAGGCCGCGACTCTCCGGGCCAAACAACAGGGCATCGCCGAGGGCAAACTGTGCCGCCGAGTGCGCGGTGCGGCCCTTGGTGGTGCAGGCGAACACCCGTTTGGGCGCCACTGCTGCCAGAAAAGCTTCATAGCTCGGCCAGCGCTTCACCTCGGCAAATTCGTGATAGTCGAGTCCCGCCCGCTTCACCCGCTTGTCATCCCACTCAAATCCCAACGGCTCGATCAGATGGAGCCGATAACCGGTATTGGCGCAGAGCCGGATGATATTGCCGGTGTTGGGCGGAATTTCAGGTTGGTAGAGGACGATATCGAGCATGACGAGCTCCTGCAAAGGGATGTAAAGCCAAGAAGGGGCGCCAGCATACCCAGCGCCCGTTCAGATGAAAAGGATCAGGCGATGGGCAAGCGGATGGTGATGGTCAGCCCGGTCGGGTGATTGTTGCTGGCCGCAATGGTGCCGCCATGGCGCTGAATGGCCTCTGCGGCGATGGCCAAGCCGAGCCCGGTGCCGCCGGTCTTGGCGTTGCGAGCATCATCGACCCGGAAGAAGGGCTGAAACAACAGCGCTTGTTGTTGATCGGGTACCCCGGGCCCGTCATCCCGAATGATCATTACCCACTCCAGCCCCTCCCGATACCAGTCTACCTTGATGAACTCGCGGGCATACTTGAGGGCGTTGCGCAGGGGATTCTCCACCGCTCGCGCCAGCAGCTCGGGCCACATCTGGATTGACTCGGCAGGCAGCGGCTGCAATCTGAGCTGCTTGCCACTCTGGTTCGCCTCGAACATGGCATCCTCGAGGATGGGTTCCAGCAGCGCTGCCAGCGGATGGATCACCGGCGCCTCTACGTGCTGTTGCACCCGCGACAGATCCAGCAGATCGCCGATCAGCTTGTCCAGCCGCCCTATCTCCGATTCGATCCGTGCCAGTTCGGCGCTGTCCCCCTGCTTGCGGCGGATCAGCGCCTGCGCCAGCTGCATTCGGGTGAGGGGGCTACGCAGCTCGTGGGAGATATCAGAAAGCAGCTGTTTCTGCTTCTGGATCATGCTCTTGAGCGTCTCCACCATGCGGCTGACGTTATCTGCAAGTTGGCCAATCTCGTCCCCCCGTCCCAGGTTGGGGATCTGCACCTCCAGATTACCGGCTGCCAGCTGGGAGACCGATTTTTGCAGTTGCAGGATGGGGCGGGTCAGCCGCCAGGCCAGCAGCAGGCAGAGCGGGGTACTGACCAGCATAGAGATGCCCAAAATGCGGATCGGGTGGTCCAGCACCTGAATGAACAGGAACAGGTAAGGGTTTTCGGCATTGAGGCCGAAATAGACGTGGTAGTTGTGGCCGTGATGCTCCATCAGGAAGGGGCCGGCGATCGCCTTGCGATCCTCGTTGCCCAGCATGGGGTTGGCCGGGTCATCGGCATCCACCATAAAGCGCACCACGAACTTGCGGGGATGGGCGGTGGACTGGATCTGCCCCTTCTCATCGCGGATGTAGACGTTATCCACCGGCAGCATGGCGATTTTGTCCATCACCCTGCTCAGGTCGAAATCCCGATCCGGCTCGGCGGCGTTGAGCAGGGCCTGCACGTTATTCTGCATCCGCGCCGCTTCATGGGTCGGCAACGGGATCTGGTTGCGGGGATCCAGGGTTGGCAGGCTGATCACGGCGGCCAGCATCGCCAGCAGCATGAACCAGAACCAGAGGAAGATGTGGGTCGAAATGCTGTTGAGGGAGCGGGGGCTCTTTATTCTTGTTCTAGCCACAGGTAACCGCGCCCCCTTACGGTTTTGAAGCGGGGCTGGTCATCGGTACGATCGGGCAGCTTCTTGCGCAAATTACTCAGGTGCATGTCGATAGCGCGATCGAAGGGCTCCAGCTTTTTGCCCAGCACCTGCTCCGAGAGGTGGCTCTTGCTGACGATCTGGCCGGGGTTGCGCAGCAGGCACTCCAGCAGCCCGAACTCGGTGGCGGTCAGCTCCAGCAGCTGTTCGCCGCAGCGGGCTTGTTGCAAGCCGGGTTGCAGCACTATATCCATGAAGTGAACTTCGTCGGAGGCGTTGCCACGCTGGGGTGGGGCGCTCTGGGTGCGGCGCAGGATGGCACGTACTCTGGCCAGCAGCTCCCGATCATCAAAAGGCTTGGCCAGATAGTCGTCAGCCCCCGCCTCCAGACCGTTGACCCGGTCCTGGCTGTCGCCGCGCGCAGTCAGCATCAACACCGGGGTGTCGTGGGTCTTGCGCAGCTTGGTCAGCATGGCAAAACCGTTTAGTCTGGGCATCATCACATCCAGCAGTACCAGGTCAAAAGTCTGCTCGGTCAGCCGCAGCAGTCCCTCTTCACCATCCTCTGCGACCGTGACCTGAAATCCCTCAAGGGTCAGAATTTCGGTAAGCAACTGGGTCAATTCAAGGTCGTCATCAACGAGGAGTATTCTGTTCATCTGGAGTTATTCCGCAGATTTTCGCGCCAAACTGGCGCCGGGGTCAGGGTATAATAAGTTTTTCACCGTCATAGGAAAGTCGGTTTTGAGCCATCAACAATATTCCCGTTGGGTGACCTTTGCCAGTGTGGCTGCGGTCGCCACTGCTACCGTGCTGATTATCGGCAAACTGATCGCCTGGTTGATGACTGACTCATCGACTCTGTTGGCGTCACTCACCGACTCTTTTATGGATGTCAGTGCCTCCATCATCAACCTGTTTGCCATCCGCTATGCGCTGGCCCCTGCCGATGACGAGCACCGCTTTGGTCACGGCAAGGCGGAGTCGCTGGCGGGGCTGATCCAGTCTGCGTTCATTTCGGGCTCGGCGCTGCTGCTGGTGATGCACGGCATCTCGTCGCTGCTCAATCAGGCTCCGATCCATCGACTGGAGGCGGGGCTGTGGGTCAGTGGCGGGTCTATCGTGTTGACCCTGCTGCTGGTCAGTTTTCAGGGTTTTGTCATCCGCAAGACCAACAGCGTGGCCATCAAGGCCGACATGCTGCACTACCGCTCAGATCTGCTGCTCAATGCCGGTGTCTTGCTGGCGCTGGTGCTGGCGGGGCAGGGGTGGTACTGGGCCGACGGCCTGTTTGCCATCCTGATCGGGTTGTTCCTGTTGTGGGGAGCAGGACACATCGGCTACGAGTCGGTGCAGGCGCTGCTCGATCGTCAGTTGCCAGCCGAAGAACAAGCGAGAATAATGGCCCTCTGCTGCGCCGTAGAAGGTGTGCATGGTGTGCATGATCTGCGTACCCGTCAATCCGGGCCGACTCGCTTCGCTCAGTTGCATCTGGAGCTTGATGATCAGATCCCGCTGGTCCAGGCCCATCAGATCGCCGATGAAGCGGAACTGGCGGTGCGCCAGGCATTCGAGCGGATGGATGTCATCATCCACATGGACCCCATCTCGGTGCTGACAAAAGAACAACAGAGCCCCCACCCCGAACAACAGTAGGCTGCAACATGGATGAACTGGTTGCCAAAACCTGGCAGAAAATTCAGCAAGAAGCACAGTGCATGGTGACCGAAGAGCCCATGCTGGCCAGCTTTTTCCACTCCACCATTCTCAATCACAAGAATTTGCGGTCGGCCCTCAGCTTCCAGCTTGCCAACAAGCTCGACAGTGCCACCATGCCGGCCATCGTCTTGCGCGAAGTGATCGAGCTGGCCCTGCACAGTGAGCCGCAACTGCTGGCAGCTGTCGCGGCTGACATCTGTGCGGTGCAGGAGCGTGACCCGGCTGTCGATCTCTTCTCCACCCCGTTGCTCTATCTCAAGGGCTTCCATGCCCTGCAGGGCTATCGGGTCGCCAACTGGTTGTGGCGGCAGGGGCGCCGCTCGCTGGCGCTCTATTTGCAAAACCAGATCTCGGTGGTGTTCGGGGTCGATGTGCACCCGGCCGCCCGCATCGGCAAGGGGATCATGTTTGACCATGCCACCGGCATCGTGGTCGGTGAAACCGCGGTGATTGAAGATGATGTCTCTATCCTGCAGAGCGTGACCCTCGGCGGTACCGGCAAGGAGAGCGGCGATCGCCACCCCAAGATCCGCGAAGGGGTGATGATAGGGGCGGGTGCCAAGGTGCTCGGCAATATCGAAGTGGGCATGGGCGCCAAGATCGGCGCTGGCAGCGTGGTGATCAACCCGGTGCCCCCCCACACCACAGTCGCCGGGGTGCCGGCCAAGATCGTTGGCCGGCCGGATTGCGACAAGCCTTCACTGGATATGGATCAGTGCCTCTGATCCCCTGACCGAGACAATTCGATGGCCAAGCGCTGGTCAGGTTACCTGATCCTGGGGATGTGGCTGCTCAACCTGCTTCATCTCTATCTGGGGTTATCCCCCTGGCCAGCGGCCATCGCGGCATGGGGGGCGTCACTGCTCACCTGGCCTTGGCTGGTGGGGGCCGCCAAACGGCAGGCACTGGCCCTTTATGGTGCGGCCCTGTTGCTGCTCATCTTCTCCTGGTGGCGGGGGGCTAGCCTCGCTGCCGGTGACTGGCTGCTGCCCAACATCAATATGCTCACCATGTTTGCCGCAGTGAGCACCCTCAATCTCGCCACCTCCGGCCTGCTCACTGGCACTACCTCCTGGACCGGACGCAAGGGGTTGTGGAGCACCATGGCCAGCCTCAATCTGCTGGGGGCGGTCATCAATCTCTCGGTGCTGTTCATCATCGGCGATCGGCTGGAGCGTAACGGGACGCTGGAGCGGCGTCAGGTGATGGTGCTGAGCCGGATCTTCTGTGCCGCCGCTTTCTGGTCACCCTTCTTTGTCGCCATGGCGGTGGCGCTCACCTATGCCCCTGGCTTGCAGCTCTCCCATATTCTGCCGTTCGGGATCCTCGCTGCGCTGCTGGCGATGGGATTGACCGCCTGGCAGGTGGAGCGCCTCGGGGTGGCTGACTTTGCCGGTTATCCGCTGCGACTGCAGACGCTGGGGTTGCCGGTCACGCTGGCGTTGCTGGTGCTGCTGATCAAGCAGATCTGGCCTCAGCTTGGCATTCTGGCGGTGATCGCGCTGGTGGCCCCGTTGCTGGCGCTGATCTTTATGCCAAAGGTCGGGCGCAAGGCGGCCCTCAAGCGGCAGGTGGTGGAGCGCTTCCCCGCTATCGGCGGTCAGCTGGTGCTGTTTCTGGGGGCCGGTTTGCTGGCGGCGGGCATTAACAGTGCGCTGTCGGTGGTCGAGTTCGATATGGGTCACGGCCTACCGCTGTTCAACCACTTTGGCTGGCTCGAAGCTTCCCTGACGCTGCTATTCATTTTGCTGGTGGCCATTGTCGGGGTTCATCCGCTGATCACTATTTCTGCCGTGGCACCGCTGCTGTGGCCGCTGTCGCCAGACCCCAGTCTGCTTGGCATGTGCTTCCTGCTGGGATGGGGGCTCGCCACTGGCACCAGTCCGCTCTCGGGCTCCAACCTCGCGTTGGCCTCCCGCTACAACTTGAGTGCTGCCCTGATCCTGCGTTGGAATCTGTGTTACGGGCTGATGATGTACGCTATCGCCAGCCTGTTGTTGGGGGCTTATAGCGCCTTGTATGGATGAGGGGGAATCGATACTGATCTCACCCTTGGCCGGCCTGTTGGCAGGGGGTTGTTTGCTGGTTATCAGACTCTTGTAGCGGATCGGGCGCAGGATGCGAGAAAAATAGACGCATATTTAGACAATACATCTTTGGAAGGCGCATTTTGCAGCGCACTGGCTTGTTTGTGCCAATGCGGTCGAGGTATGCTGGCTTCACGCGCTTGAATCGCCCTCTGTGGGGCATCGCAATTGAACAAACAGGTATGCATATGTCACTAGAAGTCCTTGAGCAACTCGAATCCAAAGTACAATCCGCCGTCGATAACATCTCCCTGCTGAAAATGGAGCTGGACGAGCTGAAAGAGCAGAATGGCAAGCTGCAAGACGAGAACCATCAGCTGCGCAACGAACATGTTGCATGGCAGGAGCGTCTGCGTGCCCTGCTGGGCAAAATGGAGCAGATGGGCGAAACCATCTAATTCATTGCCATCAGGCAGAATTGAAAACGGGCCGCTCTATGAGCGGCCCGTCTGTTTTTGGCGAGTTGGGGATTACAAGGCCAGTAGCTGCCTGACTGTTTTCTCGATGCCGTCTGCCGCTTCAACAATATTGTTGGCCAGCATGTAGGCGGGGGTGGAGATCACCTTGCGCTCCTGATCCACCACGAACTCGTTGACCGGGCAGTTGAGGTGGCTGCCGCCCATCGCCTCGATGGCGTTGGCAGTCCCCTCGTCATGACCTATGGTCGCCAGCGTTCCGGCACCATAGATCAGCGGGATCATCGCCGGTGCAATGCAGATATAGGCGGCTGGCTTGTTGGCGTTGGCAAAGCTTTGGCACGCTTTCAGCACATCGGGCTGGATTTGGCACTCGGCCCCCTTGATGGCGAAGTCGCACAAGTTCTTGGCGGCGCCAAAGCCACCGGGTATCAGCAGGGCGTCGTAATCGCGTGCATCTAACTCTGCCACATCGCGGATCTGGCCACGGCAGATGCGGGCCGCCTCGACCAGCACATTGCGGCTCTCTCCCTCGCTCACTTCACCGGTCAGGTGGTTGATCACATGGAGCTGCGTCACGTTCGGTGCGAAGCACTGTACGGCAGCGCCCTGACGGGCCAGCGCCAGCAGGCTGATGACGGCTTCGTGAATTTCGGCCCCGTCAAAGACGCCACAGCCACTCAAAATCACGGCCACTTTTTTCATGGCAAACTCCTCGTTGTTGAAAATGTGAGCCAAGATAGATTGTTGTACTTTTGTATGGTTATCGCTCGCCATCCGCTGGTCAAGTCATCTCGCTGTGCTAGGATTGTTTCGTTTTGGATCCTGCCTTACCTACTCCCTTAAATCTTTTTCCACATTGATCGAGATCATTCTAACGGTGTTGTGGTCTATTTATTAGATTGCAACCTGTTGTTTTATATTGTTTTTTATATTTTTGTGCACAGCTTGATCACTGATGAACATCCAAGTGGCTATTTTTGAACACAGAGTTATCCACAGTCTTGGGCGTTTGAAGCACCCGTTTATGGTGGTATTACGCCCCTTGGTGTGAAGGGGCCCCTGTGGCATCCTAGCGGCTATTTATCTTTGGCAGGACGATTTCATGGCCTCTAGCAATCCCCTTATTCTGGTCGACGGCTCCTCTTATCTGTACCGCGCTTTCTTTGCCTCCCAGCAGGCCGATCTGCGCACCTCGACCGGTTTGCCAAGCGGCGCCGTCCGTGTCATGGCCAACATGATGCGCAGCCTGCGCAAGCAATACCCTGACTGTCATGTGGCTGTGGTATTTGATGCCAAGGGCAAGACCTTCCGCGACGACATCTATCCCGAGTACAAGGCCAATCGCCCCAGCATGCCGGAAGATCTGCGCAGCCAGGTCGGTCCGATCCATCAAATGATCAAGGCGATGGGCTTCCCCTTTTTGATGATTGAGGGGGTTGAGGCGGACGACGTGATCGGCACTCTTGCTTGTCAGGCGACCGAGAAGCAGCTGCCAGTGCTGATCAGTACCGGTGACAAGGACATGGCGCAGCTGGTCTCCGACCATGTCACCCTGATCGACACCATGAAAGATCTGAAGACCGATCGGGAAGGGGTGATCGAGAAGTTCGGCGTACCGCCCGAGCTCATCATCGACTATCTGGCCCTGATGGGTGACAAGGTCGATAACATTCCTGGCATGACCGGTGTTGGCGAAAAGACCGCACTGGCTCTGCTGCAGGGGATTGGCAGCATCGACGAAATTGCCGCCAACCTCGACAAGGTGGCTGCACTCGGCTTTCGTGGTTCCAAGGCGTTCGCCGACAAGTTCCGTGAGCAGGAAGAGCAAGTTCGCCTCTCCTACCGACTGGCGACCATCAAGACTGATGTGGTGCTGGAGCAGGATCTGGAACAGCTGTTGCTCAAACCGGTCGACAAGGAGTCGTTGTTGGCGGTCTACCGCGAATATGAGCTGCGCAACCTGATCAAGGAGCTGGATTCCGGTGGTGAAGAGGGCAGCGAGAGCGCCGGACAGGACGAGGCTGGCGATGACAGCGCCGCTCCGGTTGTCGCCATCGAAACCGACTACCGCTGCATTCTGGACGAAGCCGAGTTTGACGGCTGGCTGGCCCAACTGCAGGCCGCGCCGCTGTTCGCCTTCGATACCGAAACCACCAGTCTTGACTATATGGAGGCGCGCATCGTCGGTGTCTCCTTCGCGGTAGAACCGGGCAAAGCCGCTTATGTGCCGTTTGGCCACGACTATCTCGGGGCGCCGGTACAGTTGACCGAAGCCGTGGTGCTGGGCAAGCTCAAGCCGCTGCTGGAAGATCCGACCCGTTTCAAGGTGGGGCAGAACCTCAAGTACGATCGCAATGTGCTGCTCAACCACGACATCGACCTGCAAGGTATCGCCTACGACACCATGCTTGAATCCTACGTGCTCAACTCCACCGCCAGTCGTCACGACATGGATTCGCTGGCCAAGCGTTACCTCGGGATAGAGACCACCTCCTTTGAAGATATCGCGGGCAAAGGGGTGAAACAGCTCACCTTCAACCAGATCGAGCTGGAGCAGGCCGCTCCCTATGCGGCAGAAGATGCCGATATCACTCTGCGTCTGCACCAGACCCTGTGGGGTCAGCTGGAGGCCGTGCCGGGCCTCGCCAAGGTATTCAGTGAAATAGAGTTGCCGCTGCTGCCGGTACTGGCGCGGATGGAGTTGCTCGGCACCCCCATAGATCCCAAGCTGCTGCACCAGCAGAGTCAGGAGATCGAGCTGCGCTTGGCGGAGCTGGAGCGTCAGGCCCATGAGCTGGCCGGGCAGGAGTTCAACCTCTCCTCGCCCAAGCAGCTGGGGGAGATCCTCTTCACCAAGCTGGGGCTGCCGATCATCAAAAAGACTCCCAAGGGTGCACCATCCACCGCAGAAGAGGTGCTGGCCGAGCTGGCGGAGACCTATGAGCTGCCGCGTCTCCTGATGGAGCATCGTGGGTTGGCCAAGCTCAAGTCCACCTATACCGACAAGCTGCCGCTGATGATCAAGCCCCAGACCGGGCGGGTGCATACCTCCTATCATCAGGCGGTGGCGGCCACGGGTCGTTTGTCATCGTCTGATCCCAACCTGCAGAACATTCCGGTGCGCAACGAGCAGGGGCGCCGGATCCGGCAGGCCTTCATTCCGAGCGCTGGTTACAAGCTGGTGGCGGCGGACTACTCCCAGATCGAGCTGCGTATCATGGCGCACCTCTCCGGTGACAAGGGCTTGCTGACTGCCTTTGCCGAGGGCAAGGACATCCACAAGGCGACGGCTGCCGAGGTATTCGGCGTGGCGCTCGATGCGGTCACTACCGACATGCGTCGCAGTGCCAAGGCGATCAACTTCGGCCTTATCTACGGCATGAGTGCCTTTGGTCTGGCCAAGCAGTTGGGGATCGGTCGCGCCGAAGCGCAGAAGTACATGGATCTCTACTTCGAACGCTACCCGGGGGTGCTGGAGTATATGGAGCGCACCCGCCAGCAGGCGGAAGCCCAGGGTTATGTCGAGACCCTGTTTGGTCGCCGCCTCTATCTGCCGGATATCAAGTCCCGCAATGCTGGTCTGCGCAAGGGCGCCGAGCGGGCAGCCATCAATGCCCCGATGCAAGGCACCGCCGCCGATATCATCAAGCGCGCCATGATCAACGTGGACAGCTGGATCCGCGGCATCGAGGATGAGTCGATCCGTATGCTGATGCAGGTACACGATGAACTGGTGTTCGAGATCCGCGCAGAGAAGCTGGAGGAGTACACCGCCATCATCAAGGAGAAGATGTCAGCGGCGGCCGATCTGCATGTGCCGCTGTTGGTCGAAGCGGGCTCTGGCGATAACTGGGATCAGGCCCACTGATCCGCCATGTTCGGTTGCTATATATAGCTATATAAGAAGAGAAGCCCGGCACCCTGCCGGGCTTCCTGTTTCTGCCCCTGCCATCAAGCCTCTTGCAGATACTCATCCTTGAGCAGGACATAGTTGTCGGCCGAGGTTTTGAGAAAGGTGATTTCGGCGGGTTTGAGGGGGCGAGCCTGCTTGACAGGATTGCCTATATATAGAAAGCCCGATTCGAGTCGTTTGCCCGGTGGTACCAGCGAACCTGCTCCAATCATCACATCATCTTCGACCACTACCCCGTCCAGAATAATGGCCCCCATGCCGACCAGTACCCGGTTGCCGATGGTGCAGCCGTGCAGCATCGCCTTGTGACCGACCGTGACATCTTCACCGATCAGCAGCGGATAACCATCAGGGTTGCTGGCACTCTTGCGAGTCAGGTGCAGCACTGTGCCGTCCTGAATATTGCTGCGGGCGCCGATGTGGATATGATTCACGTCGCCCCGCGCCGCTACCATGGGCCAGATGCTGGCATCATCGGCCAGCTCGATATCACCCACCAGTGTTGCGCAGGGATCTATATATACCCGTTTGCCCAGTTGTGGGCGTTTTCCCTTGTAGGGTCTCAGTCGCAAGTCCATCTTGGCCTCCTTGTTTTCGGCCATTCTAGCAATCCAGAACCAGATTCTGTGGATAAGTTTGTATAAAAGCTGTGCGTTGATATGAATAACTAATAAATCGCACTTTTTAGCAATTTAAAAGCTTTAAAGCCTTGCAAGCATGTCGAAGATCCCTATAATGCGCCCCTACC